>DASRFK010000051.1:0-21848 GCA_035651635.1 Verrucomicrobiia bacterium
CAACGGGTCCGCCGATTTCAACCGGTCGCTCGACAAAATCCCCTATACCGGCCCTTCCGTGAGATGCTGAAAGAAGTCTACCAACGTTATGAGCGGCCCCTTTTCATTGCTGAAACGGGCGCCGAGGACAGGCGCCGCGCCGGGTGGCTGCGTTATGTCTGCACGGAAGCGCAAAGGGCAATGAGTGAGGGCGTGCCACTGCAGGGGATTTGCTTATACCCGATCCTGAACCATCCCGGATGGCAGGATGATCGACACTGCCATAACGCGCTCTGGGATTATCCGGACCAGCACGGAAACCGCGAAATTTACCAGCCCCTCGCCCGCGAGCTACGGCACTGGCACCGAATTCTTGAAAACAGTAACCCGGTAAATGCCGGAGGTGCTCCGGATCAAACAGACCATGCGGCCACCATTGCCTAGCGACACTTCCTGAGCTTGAAACCATGCCCAATCGTTTTCTTTATCCCCGGCCCGAATACCCCCGGCCCGACTTTCAGCGCGGCACGGTCGAGGGTTACGACTGGCTCAACCTCAATGGCCCGTGGCAATTCCGCTTCGACGGTGACCGCCGCGGCGTGGACGAAAAGTGGTTCAAGCCTGACGAGCGCGATTGGCGCGAGCAGATCATCGTGCCCTTTTGCTGGGAATCCCTCGCCGCCTGGGGCGAAGGGGATGCCGCGGGGAGCGATAATTATTATTCCACCCGCGTCTTCCGACATCCCTTGGAAGTGACCCGCGGAAACCATCGCTCCGCGGCGCGCTATGAAGTCGGTTGGTACCGCCGCTGGGTGGAAATCCCGCGACACGAGGCGTGGCAAGGCAAGCGGGTGATTCTCCACATCGGAGCGGCCGATTTTTTCACGGACTGCTGGTGCAACGGGCGGCACCTCGGATCGCACGAAGGCGGTTATACCCCGTTTGAATTTGATCTGACCGACACGCTCGACAGTGAAGGCAGAGCGTTGGTCGTCCTGCGGGTCGAGGACCCGATGGATAATTCCGAGCAGCCCGTCGGCAAACAATGGCGCTGGTACACGACGACGAGCGGGATTTGGCAAACCGTTTTTGTCGAACCTCGCAGCCCCACACACATCGCCCGGTTCAGAATCACGGGAGATATTGATTCGGGGAATGCTTCTTTTGAGGTTCATTGTGCGAAAGCCTCAGCCGATGCCACCATCGAGCTGGAGATCGAGCCACCGACTGGTCCGGTGCAGACTGCCACTTTGAGCACACAGAACGGCTCGGCCAATGGCCCGGTGAAACTGCAAACTGTTACGCTTTGGGATCCCAATTCCCCCAACCTGTACCAGGCCCGGCTTCGCCTCGTTCAGGGAGGAAAATTGGCCGATACAGTGCGCACCTATTTCGGATTGAGGAAAATTGATTTTGAAATTGCTCGCGAAAGCGGCGTGCCCACCGCGCTGCGCGTCAATAAAGTTGCCCGTTATCTGCGCGGAGCCCTTTACCAGTCGTATTATCCCGAAGGCGTCTATACGGCCGCCTCAATCGAGACCCTCAAAGACGACATCGCCTGGGCAAAAAAGTTCGGGTTTAACTTTCTGCGCATTCACATCAAGGTGGACGATCCGCTGGTGCTTTACTGGGCCGATAAGCTGGGCATCCTGTTAATGGCTGATTTTCCCAATTTTGGCGAGGGAGGCGATACGCCCCTGGGACGGCAGCGCTTCGAAACCATGATGCGCGAAACGATCGAACGAGATTTCAATCACCCTTCGATTTTTGCCTGGTGCCTTTTCAACGAAACCTGGGGATTTGGCGGGCAAACCGGATTCCTGGAGGAACTCACTTCCGCCGCGATGGCGGGTGCCGCCGCTGCCGCGGCCCTGGCAGTTCCCAAGCCGGCCAAGCCCAAGCGCCCAGCGGCAGGCGCGCGGCCAGGAATGTCGCCCCCGCAGATCTGGGTCCAGGAAATGTGGGAACTGTGCAAGCAACTCGATTCCACCCGTTTGATCGAGGACATGAGCGTCTGCCATTGGGAACACCTCGAGTACTATCTCCACTGCGATACGGATATCAATTCCTGGCACTTCTACATCAATGACTATCAAAAGGCCAAGGCGCACATCGATAAAATCGTCGGTTCTACTTTCCTGGGTTCAAGCTTCAATTACGTTCCCGGCTTCCTTCACAAAGGCCAGCCTTTGATTAATAGCGAATATGGCGGAATCGGCGCGCTGGATGGCGACAAGGATGTCAGTTGGAGCTTTAAATTTTTGACGAACGAATTGCGGCGCCATCAGCAGGTGGCGGCGTACATTTATACTGAGCTACACGACGTTGAATGGGAATATAACGGGTTCCTGAATTATGACCGCACTCCAAAGGAATTTGGATACAACCCCCGGATTATTAATGAGAGCAATACGCTGCCGATCGACGCCCCGCCGGCCCAGAGAATTGCCCCGGGTCAGGTCGCGCGCGTAGAAGTCTCCTCGTCGCACTTCTCGACCCGGCGTTATGAGAATGTGTTCCTGCACTGGGGCATGGGCGGCATAGATGCCCGTGGACATTTGCACCAGGACCTTGCTCGCGGCCGGGTGCCCATTCCCTTTCCGCATCGCCAGGTCGCTCTGGCCCATGTTTTGGAGCTGCCCATGCCCAATGAAACCATGCTCTGTCATTTGTTGTTATCCGCGGTCACCTCGGAAGGACAGACCATTGCGGAGAATTTCGTCCATTTTCATGTCGCCGCCGGCTACCCACCGGACCGGGAAGAAACGCCGCGCGCACTGGTCCTGCGCGGCGCCCCCGCCAACTGGGCGCAAGCCGAATGGAGCGGCGGCAGCGCCGACCGCGACAAGGAGCGGGCCGAAGATTGTGCCTATGGTTTTGGCGACGGCTATTTTGAATGGGTGCTGCCCTTGGCTGGCGCGGACCTTACCAAGGCCCATCGGGTTCGGATTTTGTGCGAGGTCTCCTCCCGTCGCGTGGATGCGCCCCAAACTGATGAAGACACTTTCCCCACCACGCTGCGGATGAGCTTGAATGGTGTCAAAGTCTATGAAGCAACGATTCGCAATCATCCGCATGATTCCCGAGGGGTCCTGAGCTATTTGCGCGGCGGTGTCGGTGCTTACGGATACCCTGCCTACGCGATTGCCGAAGGCGAGCTGTTGCGCGAAATTATAAAATCGACGGTCGCCGATTCCCTGCGCTTGCGCTGCGCGGTTCCAGCGGAGGCCCTCGCGCGCGGTGGTTTAACGGTCTACGGCGCCGAGTGCGGCCGATTTCCCGTCTGCCCGACCGTGATTATCGAGTGGTGAGGCCGGCCAGCGCCAAGGCCCGTTGGTAATCCTCCGGCCGATCGAGGTCCAGTTCCAGGCCGGAATCTTCACAGTCAAATCGGCATACTTCACCCGCACTGAGGAATTCCTTAAGCGTCTCGGCCTGGCTGGTAGCCAAAGCTTGGAAAACAGGCTTGGGCAGCACAACCGGATGCGCGGCCTTGCCTCTGTAAGCCGGTTGGCAGACCTGGCCGGAATGGTTCGCGGCAAAAGCGAGCAAGCCGGTGAGCGTCTCCAGTCTCAAGTGTGGTTGGTCCCCTAACACGATCGCCCAATGCGTGAGGTCGGGCACCCATCCTCGCCATCCGGCGCCGCACTGGATTGAGCTGAACATGCCGCGTTCCGGCATCGGATTCTCAATGATGTTCTCGGCGGCAAAACAGAGACGGGAAAGTTCCGCGCCTAAGGTGTCGTCCCTGTTGGCGCAAACCACGGCAATTTGGCGGGCACCTAAAGTACGCCATTGGTGAAGCAAGTGGCCGAGAATTGAAGTTCCTGCCCAGGGAAGCAACAGCTTGGGCTGCCCCATTCGGCTGGACCGGCCAGCAGCTAGCAGCAGGACACCAAACATTGGCCTGGATTCGTCTCGCACGTGGATCAGACTAGTACCAGCGCCGCACCGACATTAGAGCGTGTTTTAAAACCTCGGCTTGGGCGGGGGCACCTGGGTTTTGGAGTCCCGCCTTCAGGCGGGCCGGTGCCAAATCGCCAAAAGGCGGGACTCCAAACCGAATCTTAAAAAACGCTCTTAGAGCCCCCCAGGCTATTTTCATCGGTTGCGCAATCCCGTCCGTACTGGCCATCTGACAAGGTTGAAAACTTGATAACGTGATAACTTGATAACCAATTTAAACCTTACCGCGTAATCCAGCCGCCACCCAAGACCAGATCGTCCTGGTAAAAGACGGCGGCCTGGCCCGGAGTGATGGCGCGCTGAGGCTCGTGTAATTTCACCTGGACTTTATCGCCGGGCAAAGGGGTCAGCAGCGCTCCCGTTCCGGGATGGTTGTAACGGATTTTCACCGTGGCCTCGGTCGGTTCACTGAGCCGATCGAAGGGGATGAAGTTGCAGCGGTCGGCCGCAAACTCGTCTCGATCTAAAGCCGAATCGTCTGCGACGATGACGCGGTTTGTGGCCGGATCAAGTTCGACGACATACAAAGGCTTCGGTGACGAAATGCCCAGGCCTTTGCGTTGGCCGATGGTGTAGAATTCAATGCCCTCGTGATATCCCAGGACTCGCCCGGTGAGATCCACAATCT
Organism: Verrucomicrobiia bacterium; assembly: GCA_035651635.1. GTDB lineage: Bacteria > Verrucomicrobiota > Verrucomicrobiia > Limisphaerales > UBA8199 > JANXQE01. Next base: position 4,574 of record DASRFK010000051.1, read on the forward strand.
CGCCCTGGTGCTTTTCGGCCAGGCGCGCCTGCTGCAGGAATCGGCCGTAGTCGTTGTCCGGCACGAAACAAATTTCCATGCTTTCCGGTTTATCGGCGGTTTTTAATTGGCAATGTCGCGCCACCTCGCGTGTGTCAGCTTTGGTCTTCTCGCCCAGCGGAAACATCGCCCGGGCCAGCTGAGCCTGGCGCAGCGAGAACAGAAAGTAACTTTGGTCCTTGCGCGGGTCTCGTCCGCGACGCAACAACACGCGGGAGCCGTCGGGGGAGGGCTCGACCCGCGCGAAGTGGCCGGTGGCAATGTACTGCGCCCCGAGTTGGTCCGCCCGGTTAATCAGGCGTCCAAATTTCAGGTTCTGATTGCACATGACACACGGGTTGGGCGTGCGGCCGGATTTGTACTCGTCGGCAAAGTATTGGATCACGTGCTTTTGGAATTCCGCCGCTTCATCGATCAGGTAGTACGGAATCCCAAGCTTATGGCAAACGGCCCGGGCATCCGTCACGGCCTGCGGACCGCAGCACTTGTCTTCCGCGCGCGAAACACAGTCCTGCGGCCAGAGTTTGAGGGTGATACCGACGACGTCGTAGCCTTGTTCGAGCAAAAGCGCGGCCGTAGCGGAGGAATCGACTCCACCGCTCATGCCGACGACGACGCGTGTCTTGGTTGCAACAGCCACAAAACATGGAAGATACGCCGGAAGCACCGCCGTGTAAATTCGACAGAACGCGTCCCCCAACGTAACCGAGTGCATGGGCCAAGCTTCATGGCGGCGCCTCCCTGGCACAGCCAGCATGAACGGGGCGGGGACGTCCTCGTCCCCGGACTCTGCCTCACCGAGTTTGGAGCCCTGGCACGAGTCGCCCCCCCACCCCGTAGGGTCTTTCGCCACCGCGGTTTAAGGAAAGCTGCGAAAAGCTCAAGGCGTGCTACTGTTCACGTGATGAACGACAGCAGCACTGAACGGCGTTTGACATTGCAAACCACCATAGCACTGGTGTGCGGCGGACTTTTAGGCTGGCTCGCCGCGATGGGTTGCTCCTCGGCCACGACGAAAAAGGAGCCGGATTTCAAACTAATGGCTCAGGCCTGGAATACCATCCAAAGCCAATATGTAAATCGCTCGACCATCCAGTCCGAGGAACTGACCTACGGCGCCATCAGCGGCATGGTGGATGCCCTCGGTGACACTGGCCACAGCACGTTCTTGACTCCGGCAATGGTCAAGGATCTCAAGAATATGGAGCGCGGGGAATTTAAGGGCATCGGCATTGAAATTCAGATTAAAGGGCCTCACGTGGTGGTGGTCGCCCCCATCGACGGCTCTCCAGCCGAGCGAGCCGGGCTCCGCGCGGGCGACATTATTCTCCGGGTGTCGGGCCAGGACGTCACCGACTGGCCTCTGGCCCGAGTTGCCGAACGGATCAGCGGCCGGACCGGCACCAAGGTCAATTTGACCGTTCAAGATCCGCATAACGGCAAGACCCGCCAGGTTGCTGTCGTTCGCGCGTCGGTCAAGATGCATGAAGTAACCTGGCAAAAGATCCCAGGCACCTCCTTCGCTCATCTGCGGGTGGCCAGTTTCGACAATGGCGTGACCAAGGATTTGCGCGCCGCGTTACAGGAAATCAAGGAACAGGATCTCAAAGGCGTCATCCTTGACCTGCGAAATAACCCCGGCGGCCTGCTGGACGAAGCCGTTGGAGTGGCTAGTCAATTCCTGGGTGATGGAGTCGTTCTTCAGGCCAAGGACGCCAAAGGCAAGCTCTCGCCTGTGCCGGTTGAGAAGGGCGGAATTGCCACTAATACGGCAGTCGTGGTTTTGATTAACGAAGGCTCGGCGAGCGCAGCCGAAATCGTCGCCGGCGCGCTGCAAGACAACCACCGCGCGGATCTGGTCGGTCGGACCACGTTTGGAACCGGAACCGTTTTGCAGGAATTCAGATTGTCCGATGGTTCGGCGCTGTTACTGGCCGTCGAGGAATGGCTCACGCCCAAAGGCCAATCCTTTTGGCACAAAGGCGTGACTCCGGATTTCCCGGTGGCGCTGCCGGCTGATAAAAGCCCGATCTTCCCAAGCGCAGAACGGACCATGAGTTCCGAAGAACTGCAATCCAGTGACGACCGGCAACTGCTCGATGCGCTCAGGCTCGTCAGCCGCACGGACAAATCCGAAAGCATCACCGCGGTGCGCAAACCAAACGGCTGAAGCCTGCGAAGCACCTGAAGAACTTCGCGCCTAATCGCTCATGCATTCAATATGCCCGGGGGTGGGGTGGGGACGTCTCGTCCCTAGAAGCTGAAGCTGTGGGGCTTCCCCGGTCGCTTGGCTGGGACCGGGGCCGCCGCTGACTCGAATCTTCTGGGATTTCCCGTACTCGCCCCGAATCTGCGGGATCCATCTGCGGTGGCCTCGAATCTGTGGTGTCCAAATCCCCTTCCATCTGCGGTCGCCCCGAATCTGCGGGGTCCGCAGATCTATTTACTTACTCGTTCGCAGCAGCAGCAAAGGGCGCATGCCTTTTGCGGCAGGCTTACATCACTTCTGAACGTACTTGAATTGATCTTTGATAAAGGTCTTGTAGTAGGCGTCCTTGCGCGGGGCGCCTAGCAAGCCCGTGTATCGGAAACGGGGCACTTTCTGAAAGGTCAGCGTACCGCCGTCCCGCAGTTTGAGATGGAGGGTGTGAGCGAGGTCGTCATACGCAATTGACTCGAACAAGTCAGCATCTACGGCCACAAGCTTGGCCTGGTGAGAAACAGGATCCATAGGCTTTAAGATTAAGAGGCTTCATCCCTTATATAATGCATAGCGAAGCTGCTGTCGAGCGACGCGCCTGGAGCTCCTGGAGCTTGGAGGATTGGAATGGAGCGTGAGACAGAATTTTTCGGGGACCTCTCATTAACACCCTGCTTCAACGACGCTTCAGCGGGGTGTACGGACGTGATTCGGTTATAAAGGCCGGAACGTTTTGTAGATGCCAAGACGCACAGTACCAACGATATATTGACACCGTATGAGACGCTTGATAAGAATTGGTCGTCGATTCGAGTCGGGAGTTAAGGGCAGGCCGGGTTTGCCGATGCTGGCTCCAACGAAATTGGCTGCCGCAACCTTGGTGCTCCTCACAGGCTTAAGTCCAGTGAAGCTTCGAGGCGCCGAGGACGGAATTGCTTTGGCTATCATCTACGACACTTCCGGCAGCATGAAGGAATCCGTACCGGATGCCACGGGAGGTTTCGCTCCAAAATACATCATCGCCAACCGGGCATTGCGCGAGGTTACGCGCCAACTCCAGGCGGCTACTAGTAACGCTACCCAAAGAACCGCGCGGAATATCCAGGCCGGCTTGTTCACTTTCCAAGGCGACCAGGCGCACGAGGTCGTCAAGCTGGGGCCCCTTGACCCGGCGGCTTTGGAAAACTGGGCGGCGCATTTTTCCAGACCGCATGGCAATACTCCTCTGGGAAACGCCCTCAGTACTGCTGCTCACGCGGTAATGAAGTCGCCGCTCTCGCGCAAGCACGTCCTGGTCATCACCGATGGAATCAATACGGCCGGACCGCCGCCCCAAACCGTCCTGCCTCAACTCAAAGAGCTTGCCGGAAAGGAAGGCGCGACATTTTCGGTTCACTTTGTGGCCTTCGATGTCGATGCCCGCCAATTTGCCGCCGTGAAACGGCTCGGCGCCACGGTCGTCGGCGCGGCCGACGAAAAGCAATTGAATTCCCAACTCCAGTTCATTCTGCAACAAAAAATCCTCCTGGAAGACGAGGAACCACCCAAAACCCACTAACCCAAAACCGTTATGTTTCGAGCAATCAAACGACTGTTCATCTGGATGGGCCTCATGGCCGAAAAGGCGACCGAGACCGACGCAATCAACCAGGCGGTAGTCGAACGCGGTATTCGCGATTCCAAAGCCAAGGCTGACAAAGCACATTACGCCAATGGCCAACTTGCCGGCCAGATCGCCCTGTTGCGGGACCAAATTAAACGCCAGGATCGTCAACGGCAGGAACTCCAGAGCCTGCTTCAGGCCGCCGCGGCCGCCAATGATGAGGCCAACGGCGCGCATTACGCCGAGGAATTGGCCGCCCTCGAATCGGATCTAAACGACAATAAGGCTCAAGCCGACAGCCTGGAACAGCTTTACAAGCAGAACACGGAGATCATTGCCGAAAGTTTGCGCGAGATTCAGCGGTTCCAACGTGAATTCGAGGCGGTGAAAGCCAAGGTTGCTATTGGCCGTTCGCTTGAAGGCCTGGCCGGCATGATGAAAAGCTCGATCACCGAACTGCAAGGCATGATGGGCGGAGAAATGGGCCAATCGATGCAACAACTCCGTCAATCCGCCGCCTCAGGCGAAGGCCAAATGCGCGCCACACTCGACCTGGCCAAGGAAATGGGTTCCGGAATATCGCGCCAACAGGAGGCGCGCAAAGCCCGCGGGGCTATGCTCTTCCAGGAATACAAAAAGAAAATGGGGATGGTGCAACCGGAGGTTGCGGCAACACCACAACCCGCCGCACCGCAACCCGAGCGGCAAAAGATCGCGGAGAAGTAGCCGCATAGGTCATCCATCGAAAGCATCATTTTATGACAACTCGAGGAAAAATTGTACTGACGATTCTGTTTCTGGGCGTAGTCGGTTTTGGCGTTTATCGCTGGTGGGATAAAATCGCCCCCAGCACCAAGAACCAGTCGCATTCCGTCAACGTCGATGAAGTGCGCAAAGCGATGCAGGCGGCCAAAGAGCCGCCCGTGGACGTGCCTTTGTTGATCGGGACCAATGCCGCCTCCCTGGTGGAACGCTCCGGGATCCCCGCGGTGACCGGGGTCAGCGACTACGCCAAAGCGACCAAGGACGGCAAGCCCGTGGTGGAGTTCCCCATCAACGTTTGGCCTGGCTGGGCCCCCATTATCGTGGCCAACGCCGGCATGGAGCCGAATGACCAGAGCGTTTTTGCCAAAAAATACGGCTTTTACGTCCGCCTCAGTATTGTCGACGACCCGGTCAAAGCGCGCGACCTCTTTGCCAGCGGCCAAAGCCAGATTCTATGGGGCACGCTCGATATGATGGCGCTGTTTGCTCCGGAATTGGTTAAGGATTCGCGCACCGTGCCAGTCGTTTGCCAGCAGATCGACTTTTCGGCTGGCGGCGACGGAGTCGTGGCCCGCGGAGAGATCCGCAATATTAATGATTTCCGGATGCAAAACGGAAAGCGGAAAAAGGTCGTGCTGGCCCAAAACTCGCCCAGCCACTACTTGATCATGTCTTTGCTGATCGATGCCGGCATCGATCCCAACGACGTCGATTTCAAATGGGCTGCTGATGCTCCGTCCGCGGCCAAGATTTTTGTGCAGGACGGCAGCTTCGACGCCTTTGTCGGATGGTCGCCCGATATCTATTCCGTCACTGAAAAGCTCAAGGGCACGCGGCTCGTGGTGACCACGGGCACGGCCAACCACCTCATTGCCGACGTCTGGGCGGTGCGCAATGATTTCTATCGCGATCATCCCGAAATTGTCTCTGGCCTGGTCCGTGGCATTTTCGATGGAATGGACCAAGTTCGCAAAGATCCGAAAACGGCCGCCAAAGCGCTCGCCATGGCGTTCAAACTGCCCGAAGAAGATTGTGGGAAAATGATCGGCAGCGACGGTGGCATTGCCGAAGGCGACGCCCACCTGACGAATTACCGCGAGAATTCGAAATTCTTCCTCGACCCCTTCAACCCGGCGAACTTCGAAGTGGTTTGGAACAGCGCTTCGACGATCTACAAATCCCTCGGTACGATTAACAACTCGGTGCCTCCCGCCAAAGTCAAAGCCAGCTCCATCCTCTCCGTCATGTCCGAGGCCTACAAAGACGTGCGCGATCTCTCGCAACCGACTTTCAAGCCGGATGCCTTAATGAAGCTCAGCGCGGAGGCCGGCGCCGGCCAGGTCCTGACCAAGGCGGTCATGATCTCTTTCGAGCCCAACAAGTCCGTGCTCAATGCTGACTACGACAACACGATCCCCGCTACCCTCGAAGAGATTGGAAAACTGGCCGGAAAATTTGGCAACGCGTATATCATCATCGAGGGCAACACCGATGCCAGCCGCAAAGGGATCGTCCCGACTGACCTGGTGCGCCAGCTCTCTTACGATCGCGCCGACGCCGTGCGCCGCGCCATTATGGAGAAATATAAGTTTGACCCGAACAAATTCAAAGTGGTCGGCAACGGTTGGGATAATCCGGTCGCGGGCTGCACCGACCCGAGTAATGCCGAGCACAACAAGAAGAACCGGCGTGTGGAAGTGAAGGTCTTCCCGCTCGAGTCGGGAGCTTAAGCGTGCTCGCCGTTCCAATCGCGAGTATCGCGCTCCTTAATGGGGCCGTGTTTCGGATCTCCGTCCGGCGGCCCCACGCCCACAGCGCTGAAGGGTGACATTCATGATTGCGATTGCCAATACTCCTGGACTCGGTTTTCTGATCTTCGCGCTGGCCTTCATCGGGCTGCTCACGCTGGTGGTGCGACTGGCCAGGCTGCGCGTCCGCGGTGAGTTGAGCCGCCCAAAGGCTCTGGGGCTTACTGCCATTTTCGTGGGGGTAGTATTGCTGGCCTGGTGGTTCGTGACGCGTGGCGAGCCCAGCCAGCGGATGGTGCAGCCCTTAATCCTGCCCAACCCGATCGAAGTGCTAAAATCTTTCGTGCCCTTGCACACCGAGCAAGGCCTGGTCCGCAGCGCGATTTATTCCTGGCTGCGGGTCACCACCGGTTTCAGCCTGGCCGCGCTGGTCGCCGTGCCGCTGGGCGTGTACATGGCCACTTTCCCTTCGGTAGCGGCATTTTTCCGCCCACTTTCGCTGACCGGGGCGTACGTGCCGATCGTGGTTTTCATCCCGCTGAGCATGACCTGGTTTGGCACCGGCGAAGCCCAAAAAATCGGGTTCCTCTTCATCGGGTGCTTCGTGGCTCTGCTGCCCCTGGTGATCAAGGATATCGCCGATGTGCCGGCGGCTTTTTTGGACGTGGCGGTGACCAAAGGCGCCTCGCAGTGGCAGCTGGTGCGGCACGTTCTCTTTCCGGTCGCCCAGGCCAACATCTGGGACCATCTCCGAGGCGTATACGGAGTGGGCTGGGGCTGGATTATCATGGCTGAAATTGTTCTGCTGCCTGAGTATGGACTGGGCGGGTTGATTGGTGTTTCCGAACGACGCAGCCATACCGAGGCCATATACGCCGTTATTATTGTGATTGTTCTGATCGCCATCGCCTGCGATCAGCTCTGGCGGATTGGCGGCGATTTGCTTTTCCCCTATCGTAAGAACGAATAGTCCTATGGCAGACCCCACTTCCAAAGAAGGCACCCCGGGGGGCCAGAGTCCTGCCACGCCAAGCCAGGCTGCGGCCGCCCTTAAAGAGACACGACCTGCCGGCACCTCCGCGCCCGCGCCCGCACGCGTGCCGGACGTCGTGGCATTTAAAAATGTCACCAAAAAATTCGGCCCGGCGCATGCCCCGAAAGTGGCCATCCAGGACATTTCTTTCGTCATCGAAGATGCGCCAAACATCGGCGAGTTGATCACCATTGTCGGTCCTTCCGGTTGCGGCAAATCCACCCTGCTACGGATCATCGCCGGACTTAAACCTCATTTTCCACCGAGCCACGGCGAAGCGCTGGTGTTCGACAAGCCGATTCTGGAAGCCGGGCCGGACCGCGGTTTGGTCGACCAAAAATACTCGTTGCTGCCGCACCTGACAGTACTGGAAAACATCGCGTTTGGTTTGAAGTTGCGCGGTGTTTCCCGCGGTGAACGCCGCGAACGCGCCCAGGCTTGGGTCAAGAAGGTCGGCCTTGAAGGTTCAGAAGATAAATATCCTTCCGAGCTGTCGGGCGGCATGCAACAGCGCGTCTCGATCGCCGCCACTCTGATTCTGGGACCGCGCATTCTCCTGATGGACGAACCGTTCGGGGCGCTCGACCCAGGCATTCGGTTGCGTATGCAGGAGCTGCTGATCCAGCTCTGGGCGGAGCAACAAGCCACCGTCTTCCTGGTCACCCATTCGGTTGAAGAGGCCGTCTATCTTGGGGACCGGGTATTCCTGATGGCGGCCAACCCGGGGAGATTGGTAGAAATAATGAAAGTTCCGCGACCGGCCGAACCGCCCGAGGAGAGCCGCCGCACGCCCTGGTTCATCAATTTTTCCCAGGCGCTCCTCAGACGGTTAGAAGAAGAATCACCGATAGCGCACGGGGTGAAAATCTAAGCCGAGGCGCAACGTTCGAAATTAATTTAACGATAAACGAGCACAACCCGCGTAATGGCAAACACCTATAGCCAAATTTATATACAGGTAGTCTTCGCACCAGAGGGTAGACAGAATCTGATTGCGCCGAAGCACCGGGAGGAGCTTCAACGCTACATGACAGGTATTGTTACGCACCAAAAACATAAGTTGATCGCGATCTACTGTATGCCCGACCACGTCCACATTTTGGTTGGATTTCGGCCATTTATGGCATTGTCCGACCTGGTTCGGGAGATCAAGGCCGATTCCTGCAACTTTATTAACCAACAGAAATGGTTCCCGGGCACATTCAATTGGCAGGAGGGTTACGGTGCTTTTTCGTACGGGCATTCACAGCTTGGTTCCATAATCAGCTACATTCGGAACCAGCAGTCCCATCATTCGAGAAAGACCTTCGAGCAGGAGTACCTCCAGTTCCTGAAAAAATTCGATGTGCCATACAATCCGAAGTACGTTTTTGAAATCAATGAACAACGGTCCTCTGATGAGCCCCGTTAGGGGCATAATATTTATAGATGGATCACCAAATAGAATCAGCAACCCCGCTAGGGGCGAAAATGTGCCACCCCATCCAAAAACACGACGTCACGATGCAATGCCGTGCCACATTTCGCCCCGCTGGGGCTTACTGTTCCTTCGACGCGGCAAACTATAAACATTGCACCCCTCTGGGGTTTGCGGTGGGATCTATGGCCTTGATTCTCTCTGCAAATCCGGACATCGCGTTGCACTGCACCTAACGACTCGCTGGGCATGGACGACCAACCCACCAATTACCACGCGGAGTTTTTCAAAAGCCCGCATCACGCGGTGTTGGCGCTCTTAACTTTGGGGGTTGGGTTCCTGAGCGCCCAGATTTTGGGCTTGATTGCGGGCCTGACCGCTTTTGTCCTGGGCTGGATTTATCTTCCTGACCTGCCCTTTTTTCGCCGCTGGGTCGACCACCGGCATAACGCCGCCAAAGAGGCGGGCGAAGCTCAAAAAGTAGCCGAATTTGTTCAGCGCCGCGACGCCTTGCTGCGTTCGCTTACGGCGCAACGACGGGAGCGCTATGGCCGACTGGCCCAGGTCTGTCGCGACATTGAAACTGCCAGCGCCGATAGCCCCCTGACGGCGCCGGACGCCAATACTGATCCGCGTTTGCGCAAGCTCGATGAGCTGATGTGGACGTACCTCAGGCTCCTGGGAATCGAGCAGTCGCTCGAACAATTCCTCGAAACTGAGCGAGGCGAAAATGTCCCGGCCGTTCTCCAGGACGCCGAGGCGGAGGTAGCTCGGCTCAACACGGAAGTGGAAGCCCTTAAGGCCAAGGGCAACGATCCGACACTCGAAACCCGGCAGCGTTATCTCGGCTCCCGCCTGGAACGCCTCGAAGTCCTGCGCAAACGGGTGCAACGCTCACAACAAGCCGAGTCGAACCTCGCGCTCATTGTTTCCGAGCAGGATCGCCTCGACCAGCAAATCAAACTGCTGCGCGCCGATGCCGTCGCGACCAAAAATGCGGAGAGCCTCACAGCCCGGATCGATGCCACCGTCGAGCACCTGGACCAAACCAACAAATGGCTGTCTGAGTTGGATGAATTCAAAGATTTGGTGGGGGATTTGCCCTCGACCGACCAGCGTGTGGGCTATCAGGCCTCCTGGCAGCAGGCCGGCTCCCCGCCCGTGATTGAACCCGTGCAGATCCGGCGCCAGCAGCCGCGCCAGGGCCAGACCCGCTAGCCGCCACCACACCGCATGAAAACTGAAGACCCCGCTTTGGCTTCTTCGACTGAAAAGGCAGTTTCGACACCAGCCGCGAGGTTGCCGCTCAAGGGTTGGGCGCTTGAACTGGCGCGCCGCTGGAACGGCGGCACCTATTCGCTCTTCGTTCTTCACGGAAATATTTTTGATCTCTTCCCAATCCAGGACAACTCGCACACGAGTTATGTCCCCCTCAAAACTTTCCTGGCCCGCCGGCTGTTTCCCGAGCGTTCCTGCCTGCTCTTTTATGACATCAGCGACGGGCTCACCTTCGGAGCGCCGGACATGCAGAAGCGCTTTTTCCAGTGGCTGGAGATTTACGACCACGTCGAAGACACGAACTTTCACGAGGCCGGCCCGCCTCGTGATTTCCTGCGCCTGGCTCCCGTCCTGCGCCGCTTCTTCCTGCAAGTGGCCGAAGACGAGGAGAAATGGAAGGGCGTCACGCTGATCATTGATTTTCCGGAGAAGCTTATTCCCGCCGCCGAAGAGGCCAATGCGAGTCTCGACGAGCGCATGAACCTCGTCACCTTTCTCAAGTGGGCGGCCGCGCCGGAGATGGCCCGCCTCGATATCGGCGTCATCCTGGTCACCGAATCGGCCGGGGAACTTAACGCCCGTCTTTTGCAGAATCCTTACGTGGCCCAGGTGCGGATCGATTTGCCCGATGCCGAGGAGCGCCAGCGCTTTCTATCCTCAGGCTGGGCCGAAACCATGGCCGACGGCCAATCGTTCGCCAACTGGTCTTATTTCTCGCCGGAAGAGCTGGCAACTCGAACGGCCGGTCTGAACCTGCTCCGGATTCGCCATTTCCTGGCCGAAGCAATCCGCAACAACACGCGCGTAACCCAGGAATTGGTCACAGGCAGCAAAAAGCGCCTGATCGAGGAGTATTGCCAGGGCCTGGTGCGGTTCAAGGATCCCAAGCCGGGTGTCAGTCTCGACCGGGTTGCCACGCACGCCGCCGCCAAAGGTCGATTGCGCGAACTGGCCTGGCTCATCCGCAACGGCAAAACCGACGTCCTCGAGCGCGGTGTGTTGGTCCCCGGGCGGGTCGGCGTTGGCAAATCATTTCTCATCGATTGTTTCGCCAGCGAATGCAATCTGCCAGTCATGGAAATGGGCGAGTTCCGCTCCAAGTGGGTCGGCGACACCGAACGCCAGCAAGCCCGGATCCTCATGACCATCCGCGCATTGGGGCCCGTCATTGTCGTCGTAGACGAGGCGGACGCTGTCTTTGGCACGCGTGAAGCCGACGGCGACAGCGGCGTCTCGGGCCGTGTCTTCGCGGCGTTTGCCGCCCACATTGGCGACTCGACGCTTCGTGGCCGTGAGCTGTGGGTTGCCATGACCTCGCGCCCGGACCTGCTCTCGATCGACATGAAACGCCAGGGACGTTTTGGATTGTGTATGCCCCTTTTCCCGGCACAAAACGGCGACGACATCATCGAGCTGTTCTCGACCGTGGCAAAGGTAAAAGGTATCGCGCTGACCGATCCTATCGTGGCCTACATCCGGGAGAACCTCGGCACGCGGCCGCTGACCGGCAGCGACGTCGAATCGATCCTCATGCGGGGCAAGGAAAAGGCCGTGCTGGCTAAGCGGGACACCGACGTCCAACGCGCTGACCTGGAAGAGTCGGTCAGCTCGTTTATCGACCCGCTCGACCCGGAGTTGCTGGCCTTGCAGGAACTGGCCGCCGTGCTCGCCTGCTCCGATCGGCGCTATCTGCCTGACCGCTACAAATCGGCCGATCGGGCTGAGATGCTCCAAGAATTCGCGCGATTAAAACTGCGCGCGGGGCGCCGCTGATCCAAATCCGAAGGCCGAAATCCGAACTCGAGCCGGTAAATCCACCCAAATGTCCGTTTCCAAGGTCGTTGCCGGAACCCCCTGGAGGATGGCGCCGCTCATCCCAACTATTTGAAACCTAATTTTCTGCGCTCGGAGCGCGTGAATAACCCGTGCGAGCGCAGAAAATTCTCGTGCAGGCGCCAGCGTTGATCCGGTGTAGCGGCCAGACTGCGAGCGAATAAAATCTTTTCGTGCTCGCTTAGCCCGCGCACGCCCCGAATGCGCCGCAGAATCGTTGCCATTTTTTTTCCACTGAATCAACAGTAACTCTCCGAACCCCAGTGCGCCGAGCCTTAAGCGGTGAGATGTCAATGGCAGCTGCCCGCGCTGCGAGGGCCTTGGGGTGGGTGGTTTTGCAATAATTGCTCTGCGCCGCGCAAAAATCCTCCTCCGAAATCGCACAAAATAGATTGCCACACCAGGTAAGCAAAAGTAATAATGACCTCGATGGTTATTCAGATTAGGAATCATTTATGAAACTATTATCATCTCACTTCATTCGCAGAGCAGCCGGTTTGTTGGTCGTATTATCGCTCCCCGTTGCGGTCCAGGGCCAGACCAGCTTCACGTGGTTGACGAACCTCGACCAAACCATCGACCTTGAGTTTGGTTTCGGGCCCGGGCGGCTCCCCGCCACGAGCGTTACGATTCCGGATACCGTTACGGGCAGGCCCGTCACGCAAATCGGCCGGAATGCCTTTACTGCCATGAATAGTTTTATTACCAATATCGTTATCCCAGACAGTGTGTATGAGATAGACGGTAACGCTTTTCGGGGCTGCCGATACCTGTCGAGCATTACCATCGGCACCGGTGTCACCAACCTTTCTAACTACTCGTTTGCCGAAATAGGAAATGGCGTCAGCCTTTCAACCTATCCGTCGCCTGCCCGTGTTTCTTTCTATTTTAGCGGCAACGCTCCAAGCCTGGGTTCCTATACCACCAACGGCTTCGAGCCTGATGACACAGTGTTTTACGGTAGCCCCAAGGCAACCGTTTATTACCTGGCTGGGACAACCGGCTGGAGTGACACGCTGGGAGGTTTGCCCACGGCGTTATGGCTGCCACAGATGCAACCGTCCGCAGTGGGCTCCGGCGGGGTGACAACTCAAATGGCCTTCAAGATCATCTGGGCCAAAGGCAGGACCGTGGTAGTCGAGAATTGCAATGACCTGCTCAACCCCGCGTGGCAGCCCGTCGCGACAAACACACTGGCTACCGGCACCTGGTCCTTTAGTGACCCGCATTGGACAACTTCGGGCTGCGGCTTCTATCGGGTTCGAGCTCAATAGGAGCGAAACTCAATAGCGCGAAACCCGCCGGTCGCGCATTCAAGCCCGTCAGGGCGACGGAACTTAAACCCAGCGATTCATCGCTGGGTTAATTCTGGAGCACGTCCTGCCAGAGACGGAAGAAGCATTGATTTCACAGCAGAGGGTCCGCCAAGGGATGCCTCTTCTTTCGCTCCGGTGCTGACCGGCTCCCATTGCCAGCTTTCCCACCGTTTGAAAGGTGGGCGATTTTCGGCCGTCCCTCGCGGCGCCAGGGCAGGTTTGCCCTGCCCGGTTGCCTTCCACCCTGAAGCGGCTCCTAGAAGCCCGCCTCTTGCAGCTGTTTCAGGATAATGTCCGCCTTTAGCTTGAGTTCCTCTTTTTTGGTCAGCTCGGTTAGCAATTTCAGCGCGCCGGTCTTATCGCCCTTGAAGCTCAAGTCGTTTGCCTTTGTCAGCAGCGCCAGGCTTTCGGGATCTGTGATGCCCAGTCGTTTGGCAGCCTTCCTCGGGTCGGCTTTCTTCGGCGCCGGGGCCGGGGCTCCCGCTTTCTCTTGTGTTTGGGCCGTGCCTGCTTGCTGGGCTTTGACGGCTGCATCGGCGGCTTTATGGGTTGCGAGGACCGCTGAGGTTGCGTCCGCAACTTTGGACTTGAGCGCCGCGGCCGCGGCGATTTTACCCGCCGGCGTTGCCAGGAATTCCTTGGAATTTATGAATCGCTTTTTGCAATCGCCGTTCCATAGCCTGGCGATGCTCTCCTTGGCGTCATCGAGCAGCTTTTTCCAGGAGGGATCCTCCCATTTGTTGTCCTTCGCCAGGTCGTGCATGGGGTCGGAGATCGGAGCGGGAAGATTGACCTGCGTTGGCGCATCACGCGACACAAACTTCTCATAAACGGTTTTTGGATCTCCCGTTGCACAGTAGAACAGGATGTTTTCCGAGTTGAACTCCCTTTTGGCAACGGCAAATGCCGCGGCGAGTAGCGTGGAATCCTTTGCCACGCTTTGCAATGTGATATCAGCCATAGAAGTAACTGTTTTGCGATGATGGTGAACTATCGCCATGCTGTTCTCGGGCACTTTGAATGTCAAGAAAAAAGTGGAAGCCGACGGGATTACCGATGGGGCTGGCGGCTCCTCCAACTTGGAACTTACAACTCCCGGTTGTCGGCCCCGCTTGCCTCGGGCGAACGAGTTTCATAAAGTTTGACCTACACCTCATGCCGCCGCCCGATCCTCCGAATCCCGCCACGATTGTATTAAGTTTGCCAATCGAGGAGCAGTTGCGCGCAATGCATGCATCGGGTCGGCGAGACCCAAGGCACTTGGATTTCGCGGAGCATGGACTTTCCAGCCCTTAACGCCAAAGGCGTTGCTCATACCAGCCTAGGCCGAAAGGCCTAGGAAAATTTAGCTGGCGGACGTCCACGTTTTCGTTTCAGCCAAGATTTTTTTGTCCACCTGTGGCGATTTTAACGACTAAGTAACTGAAGACATGAAGACTGAAGCAGACGATTTGGTGGAACGGATTGCCAAAGGCGAACAGGTCGCGGCGGTCGACCTGATCGATTTGTTCTACGAACGCATTTACGCGTTCCTGCGACGCCTTTCCTCCAACGATGCGGATGCCGCGGATTTAACCCAGAAAACATTCGAACGCGTTTGGCAGGCGCTGCCGAGTTTTAGCGGTCGTTCGTCCGTCGGCTCCTGGATTCACAGCATCGCCTATCATATATACGTGGATTGGCGGCGGGCGAGCCACCCAGGCGAAGCCCGTTCTTCGGAATGGTGGGCCGAGTGTGCCGGAGCCGGCCCTGGCCCGGACGAAATCGCGGCCCGGAACGATCTATCCGCCACCACGTACGCCGCGGTGGATCAACTGCCGCCTGAACTCCGCGATACGGTCCATCTTCATTATTACCAGGAACTGACGCTGCAGGAAACCGCCGAAGCCATGGGAGTGGCCACCAGCACCGTAAAATACCGGGTTCGCCAGGCACTAACTGAGCTGCAACAAAAAGTCGCCCCTTCCAACACTGGAAGAATTTCGCAAACAACTTCACGAAAAATATGAGCACCACCGAAATCGAAAACATTCTTCATCGAGCCCCTCAGCCAAAGGCTCCCGGCAATCTGCAGCAACGCCTTAAAGCTCAGGCTTTGAGCGTGCCGCGCGTTTCAGCGACTCCGCGAGCGCCGCGTCCCGCCGCGCCTGGTTCATGGCTCGCGCGCTGGTGGCCGGCTCTTGCGCCAACCGTTGTTTCTCTTGCCTGTGCGGCAACGTTGTCCTTTCAGCAAAAGGAATTTCGCCAGCTCCGAACAGAACTGGAAAGCCACGGGAAGGCTCAGGGACGCCCCATAGCTATCGCAGTGAATGGTGGGCCCTCGGGTGATCCCGGGGCTGCCCCAGCCTCGGAGCAAAACGAATTGCTACGCCTCAGAAGCCTGGCGGCGTCGTTGAGCGCGGAGGTCGCCAAACTTGAGCAAACCCAAGCCGACAATGCCAGGCTGCGCGCACAACTGGCTTCGCGCTCCGCCGCAATGTTCAGCCCGGAAGAGGCGAACGCGCTGGAAGAGGCTCGCGACCGAGCCATGAGCATCCAATGTGTCAATCAGCTGAAACAGCTGGGTTTGGCAGTCAGAATTTGGGCCAATGACCATGGTGAACTATCGCCCCCAAATGTGCTTTGCTTAAGCAATGAGCTCTCGGGTCACTTCGACGTTCTCGTTTGCCCCGCAGACGCGGGACGCCAGCCGGCTTCTGACCCGGGCTCATTCACCGCCGCGAATTGTTCGTACGAATACCTCGCCCCTTCTGCGCCCGAAACCGAGCCGCAACGAATTCTGTTCCGTTGCCCAATCCATGGGAACCTGGGCCTGGTCGACGGCAGTGTGCAACGAGCAATTGTTAAGAACCACCCGGACTGGATCGTGCAACGCGATGGCAAACTTTATATGGAAGCTCCGCCCGCGCCCGTTGCTGAGCCTAGAAATTCTCAATCGAGCGGCTCGAATCAAAACTAAGAGCAACGAAAGTTGGTTATGACAAAACGGAACTGGATTATCGTCGCAACCTGGCTTCTTTGTCTGTCGGCCATCTCGGCCGTCCTGGTTCAACGTAAGCAGTTGGCTGCCCTGCGAGCGTCAACCGCGGTTGTTGAACCTGGTCCGGCATCGCTGGAAAAAAGTTCGTCCGCGGTGTATGCCGGTTCTTTGTCCCCTGAAGAATCGCGGGAGCTTTTGCAGCTGCGCGGAGAGGTCACCCGGCTGACGGCGCGAAAACGCCAATTGGCCGGTGTCGCTGCCGAATCTGAACGGCTCAAGGCCCAACTGGACGCCAATCCCAATCCCGACCGTTCAAGCGGGATTGCGCTTCCGGTTGGGTACATTCGCAAAGCAAACGCCCAATTCCTGGGTTACTTTACGCCGGAGAACACCGTTCAATCCTGGCTTTGGGCTTTGCAACACCATGACGTGCCTAAACTTCTCCAGTCGCTCACTCCCGACGAGGCCGTGAAT
This sequence comes from Verrucomicrobiia bacterium, assembly GCA_035651635.1. Lineage (GTDB taxonomy): Bacteria > Verrucomicrobiota > Verrucomicrobiia > Limisphaerales > UBA8199 > JANXQE01. Next base: position 21,260 of record DASRFK010000051.1, read on the forward strand.
GTTCAAGGCAGGATGATTTCAAAAGACGACGTCGAAGCTTTTTTCAAAAACACCGACTCTCTGCCCGGCCTGGCCATCCAGGGGCGCAAGGACCTGCCCGATGGATCAGTAGAGCTGCAGCTTTACCTGGCGCCCAACCTGCCGCCGCAACCGATCCGAATGCAGGTGGTCAATGGGGAATGGAAAATGCCGTTCCGATTTTGAGGGTTGCTGCTGGGCGGGCCACAGGGGTCTCAGAGGGCGTCTTAAAATGGGTCCGCGGCGCCATTCCGGCGGCGAGACGCCGCCGCAACCCGCAGGCGAGGACGCCTGCGCTACGTAGCGCGGGCCTCTGGCCGGCGGGTCTTGGCGGCGTCTCGCCGCCAAGATCATCATGAAAACACGCTCCCTAAGGCATGGGAGCAAGGTTTTGGGCTCCAATTCCTCACGGCTTCGCCGTATGCCCAGCCGGGTGGACGAGATAAAAGTGGGATTTATCGGGCGCGCGAAGCCCAGAAATCTTCGAAGCGGCCGGAAAGGATGCAGCAGCGCAGAGCGATGATCGCGTTGGCTCCGCGCACTGACCAACGCATTCCGGATTGTTTGAGCC
>DASRFK010000052.1:0-11222 GCA_035651635.1 Verrucomicrobiia bacterium
ATTAGCCATTGCAAGGACCGGCGCCAAGCCTCCATGAGCGGCTTTTACGATTTCATGTCCGCTCAGACTGGCAATAAAGCCTTCAAGCTCGTAACTGTCTCCAACCCCTCATGGTTACCTGATTACTGATTCAGCCATAAAGGACGCAAGGCACTTCGCAAAATAAGCTGGAAAATCGCACGGCCGTGGTACATTTAGGCATGTTCCCCGCAGGCGAAGACAACGGTGCATTAGTGCCCACCGGAAAAGAATTTAACACGACGCATTGGAGCGTGGTCCTCGCGGCGCGAGGGGAATCGGCGGAAGCACAAGAGGCGCTCGAGAAATTATGCCGGCTTTATTGGTATCCGCTGTATGCGTTCGTCAGGCGGCAGGGGCACAGCCCGCATGATGTGGAGGACCTTGTCCAAGGGTTCTTCGCGCGTTTACTGGAGCGGAAAGATTTGGAGAACGTTCAACGCGGGCGAGGCCGTTTCCGTTCCTATTTGCTGGTCTCTTTGAAGCATTTCCTGATCAACGAACAATACCGCGCGCGGACTGAAAAGCGCGGGGGAGGTCAGCCTCTCATCCCGCTGGACGAGGTCCAGGCGGAAAAGAAGTTCGCACTGGAACCCGTAGACAAGTCAACGCCCGAAAAGCTCTTCGAGCGGCGCTGGGCGATGGCGCTGCTGGACAAAGTTTTGGAGGAACTGCGCAAAGAGTATGAAGCGACTGACAGGCTGGGCCTGTTCGAAGCGTTGAGGTGGTTTCTTTCGGACGAGCCGGCCGAGGAGTCGCAGGCCCAGATTGGGGCAAAGTTGGGCTTGAGCGCCGGCGCTGTTAAACAGGCCGTGCGGCGGCTGCGTCAACGCTATCGAGAGCTTCTGCGTGAAGAGGTGGCCCATACCGTTGCCACTGCGGCCGACATCGATGATGAAGTCCGGCACCTGGTGGCGGTATTGCGAGGAACATAAACGTAACCTCAGACCGGTTTTCTTGCTGTAAGTAATAGACCGTCGATTTTGCACAAATTATTTTCGGAATGAATCATTGCTCCAAGTGCGGCGCGGAATTAGAGCCGAGCGCCGAGCCTGTGCTGTGCCCTGCTTGTTTGCTTGAGGCAGGACTGGAGAGCTCCGCGGAAGCAGATACCCTGGCTGCAGACGACGCCCCGGCGCAGCGCTCTGCAAGCACCGCTGGGCAGTCAACCGCACCCACGCGAAGGTTTGGAGAATACGAACTACTGGGGGAAATTGCGCGCGGCGGCCAGGGGGTGGTTTACCGGGCGCGGCATCGCAGCTTAAACCGACTCGTCGCTTTAAAGATGCTGATCCTGGGCCCGTGGGCGACCGAGGCCCACCTCAAGCGCTTTCAGACCGAAGCGGAGGCGGCAGCTAATCTGGATCATCCGCAGATCGTGCCTATTTACGAGGTCGGCCAGGCTGAGGGACAGCATTATTTTACGATGAAGCTGGTCGAGGGGCCCAGTCTGAAACAGCTTGTCACCGATCAGCCAGTGGCACCCCGACGCGCCGCGGAACTATTGGCCGGCGCGGCCCGTGCCATCCATCATGCGCATGAGCGCGGCATTCTGCATCGCGACCTCAAACCCGGCAACATCCTGCTGGACGAACAAGGCCAGCCCCAGGTCACCGATTTTGGCCTGGCCAAGCTGGTTGAAGATGAGAGCACCATCACCAACACCATGGATGTGCTCGGCACGCCCAGCTACCTTTCACCGGAACAGGCCGCGGGCCAAGCCAAAAGCCTGACCAAAGCCTGCGATATCTACGGCCTGGGCGCGGTGTTCTACGAATTGCTCACCGGCAATCCTCCTTTCGCCGGCGGCACAACCATGGAGACCCTCCGGCAGGTGGTCGAAAAGGAACCCCGGCGACCTTCACTGTGGAATCCAAAACTGGATCGGGAACTGGAGACGATTTGTTTGAAATGCCTCCAGAAAGATCCGCGCTTGCGTTACGAATCGGCGGCCGCCCTTGCAGAAGATTTAGAGCGCTGGCTCCGTCACGAACCGATTCTCGCGCGGCCATGCGGCCTCTTTACTCGCGCGCGAAAGCTAGTCCGTCGCCATCCCGCAGCGGCTGTGAGCATTCCCATGGCCACGGCGCTGGGAGCAGCGCTCGTGCTCATGGTGTGGCAGGAGCTCTCCCGAAACGAAAGCTCCGCCCCCGCACATCGCAAAGCTTTAGCGGTTGTCATCCGAGCCGCGGACACAAAATCCGCTGGTCTCAGCAAGGAATTCTCCAAGGAGTTGAACCATCTACTCTCCGGATTATCCGGCTTGGCCGTAGTGCCCCGCGGCGCGGTGTTGAAATCGGAAAGTTCAGCGACGTCTGCCGATAAGGTTGGCAAGGCACTGCGTGTCCGGGCGGTCCTTCTCGGGCAAGTGGAGCAGCTTGATGAAAATTTTAGACTTAGCCTGGAGCTTACAGAATCCAGCACCGGTGTGCGCATGTGGAATCGAACCATGACCAACTCATCGAGCGACTGGGCTTCCGTACAGACGCAGATTGCCCGCGCGGTCGTCATGAAGCTTGGTACTGATTTGAATGCCGAAGATCGGGTCGCGTTGCAGCGTCCGCTGCTGACAAAGACCGCCGCCTGGTTCCACTACCTCCGGGGCCGTCAACAATTTGAGAAAGCCTCTGACACGGGGGACATGAACGCGATCCAGGAATTTCAAGCGGCGATCACGGAGGACCCGCAATTCGCCGATGCCTACGTAGGGTTGGCTGAAGCAAACTTTGATCTTGGCTATCAATTTCAGGAGCCCGCCATCCATTTCGCACTCGCCCGTGATAGCGTCCGCACGGCGCTTAAGCTCGATGAGACCCTGCCCCAGGCCATTGCCCTCGAAGGTGTGCTCAGATTCTTTCTCGATTGGAACTGGCACGGCGCCGAGCAAGCACTGGAACAGGCGCTGCATCTGGACCCCTCAATCGTGGAGAGGAATGCCTGTTACTTGCATTGTCTGCAGACCGTCGGCCGTCCGGAAGAGGCGTTCCGGACCGTCGAACGGGCGGTAACTCTCTATCCGGACTCTATCTTTATCGAAGCCGAGCTGAGCTGCGCGGCTTACTACGGGGGGGCTTTTGCCAAGGCGGAGGCTTACGGGTTGGAGACCCTTAAAAAAGACCCCGAGAATTTCTCGCTCTATTTCAATGTGGGAAGACCCTTAGCGCAAGAAGGCCATTACGAACAGGCTTTGACGATGCTGGAAAAGGGTCGCAGCAAAGCCGGCGGTGATTGGGGCGGCTTGTTGGCCGAAATCGCTTATATTCGTGCCAGACAAGGAAGGACAAACGAAGCGCACCAAATTATCGACGAGCTGCGAAACCGCGAAACGCAGCTTAAAGAGTTTGTGGACCCTTATCTTTTCGCCTGGATCTACGCAGGGCTAGGCGACGCAGATCGCGCTTTTGAGTATCTTACCGCCGCCCTTAATAAGAAGTCGGCGTGGCTTCCCAGCATCGTTGTCGAGCCCAAGTTCAACCAACTCCGAAATGATCCGCGCTACCGGGAGGTCCTGGCTCGTATGAAGCTGCCCTTTACCCAAGACGCGGCCCGGACCAAAGCTCGGGCCGAACTGAACTGAGGCGACATCTGTCGCCTTTTCCCGGCTCCTCAATATTTTTCTTCGGACTCCAGCGTAACCTTCGCCTTCCATTCCTGCTGTACTGGATGAAACCGCTTATCACGCGTGGTATGGCTCGGGAGAGCTGGCGTGGGGAGCCGCAAATCAAGCAAAAGAAACCAACCAAATACTCAGGCGCAAACCTGAAAACGCAGTTACGAAAGGCAGAAAATGAAGAACCAGTTCACAACCAAAATCAAGACCAGCATGGTATTGTTGGCTGCGGCCCTGATCGCCATGATCACGCCGTCGGCTGGGACCGCCCGGCCACCGTCCGCGACGCCTACCGCCACCCTGCTGGCGAGCGGCCTGGGAGGTACCCAGGGCAGCACCGTCGGTCCCGATGGTGCGCTCTACGTCACCGAGAACTTGGAAGGCAGGATCTGGCGCGTTGATCGCGAAACCGGGCAAGTCACGACGTTCGCCCGCGGTCTGCCGGCCGGACTCTTCGGCATTGGTAATGGTGGGGTGGTCGACGTCGCGTTTATCGGCAAGACCGCTTACGCACTGGTCACTGGCGTCGCCTCGGACTCCGGCGGCACCAGTGTCGTCGGGATCTACCGAGTTGACGGCCCGGAAAGATTCACTGTCGTCGCTGACATTGGCGACTTCAACTTGCTCAATCCGCCGACCATCCCGTTCCACTTCGACCTCCCGACCGGATTCCAGTTCGCGATGGAAACATACCGCGGCGGCTTCCTGGTCACCGATGCGAACCTCAATCGCGTGCTGCGGGTCACACTCGACGGCGAGATCTCCGTGTTCATCGACTTCGAGAACATCGTCCCGACCGGGCTGGCGGTGAGAGGCAATACAATCTACATGGCCGAGGGGGGCTCCGACCCTCACCTGCCCCAAACCGGCAAGGTTGTGTCGTTCGGGCCGAAATCGTCCACCGTTACGCAGGTAGCCTCCGGCGCCCCCTGGGTGCTTGATGTGCAATTTGGCCTCGGTCGCAGCCTTTACGCCCTCTCGTTCGGCACGTTCGACCCGAATACTGAATCGCTGAATCTTGCGGTGCCGAACACCGGCGCACTCGTCAAGGTCAACGGGGACGGCACCTTTACCACAGTCATGGACGGTCTGGACCAGCCGACCTCGCTCGAGTTCATTAGGGGTACAGCCTACGTCGTCACTCTCACCGGGGAGATCTGGAGGATCGACGGCGTCTCGGGTCCGCCCTTCGGCCCAACACCCTGAACGCAGCGAATCGCAGATCACGATTACGGGGAGGCCGGCCGGATGAGGTTGGCCCCCTGTAGTTCCGCTCGGGCGCAGTTTTCCCAAGTTCACCGCCGCTGCGGAGTTCCCGGGAAGGACTACCAACGCCTTGAACGGCTCTTTGACCGCAGTTAAACCTTGTGACACATTGTGACACATGAAAACGATCTCGATCCGGCAATTACATGAGAAAACCGGCCAATGGGTGCGGTTGGCGCACCGTCACGGTGAGATCGTGGTGACTGATCGGGGCGAGGCGGTCGCGCGGATTACTCCGGAAACGACCGGGCCGGCACGGCCCTATTTCACGCGTCGAGTGCTCCTACCTGCCTTCCGCAAGCTGACCTCGACAGGAAAGCTGTCCCGCGGAACGGACAGTACTGTGGGGATTTCCGAAGACCGGAACGAGTCCGACGCGTGATCTACTTTGATACCAGCTACGTGGCGAGGCTGTATTTAGAGGACCCTGGCTGGGAAAAGGTCCGCGCGCTGGCTGAGACTGATCAATTGGTCTGCTGCATCCATGGGCGAGCAGAGACCGTAGCGGGGTTCCATCGCAAATTTCGAGAGGGAGCCATTAACCGCAACGACTTGGCCACCTTGCTTCGCCAGTTCGACAGGGAATGCGAACTCGGCGCGTTTCGATGGCTGACTCTTTCCGAGGCCGTCATTTCCCGGCTCAGGCGCGTGTATGCCGCGCTTCCGGCCATCGTTTCATTGCGCGCCGCCGATGCCCTCCACCTGGCCTGTGCGTCCGAAAACGGGCTCAAACAAGTCCATTCTAATGACGTTCGGTTGCTCGCTTCGGCAAGCCATTTCGGCTTGGCCGGCGTGAATGTGATCTAAAGACGAGATCTCGAAGCGGTCGACCTTACCCGGACGACAGCCGCACCAGAAACGGGGCGCAGGTATGAAAGGCCCATCCTTCCGTCCCTTGCACAAATTCTGCCCATAGGGTTCGAGCCCCGCCGCTGACGCCACTGTTTTTGGCATTTACATCGAAAAATGATTCTTTTCCACACTCTCCTCCTGGCAGTTGTCCCCTAACATGATGCGGCCCGTTACAAACGTGGCGGCAAATCGCCGGCCTCCTCAAACCAAATGAAACAAATGACTCAATGAAACTGTACGCCGTCAGCCAAGTCGACCCCGGCGCTCGTCAGATTATATTCGAACCAGAGCGACCGTAATCGCCAGCAGGCTAACCCCATCGCCATGGAGAATCTTGGCGTTACCGCCAAGATCATTTCTCCAACTCGCTCTGAACGGCCTTGACCAGGGATGTGACTCCGCCTTCCTCGAACCCAATTGATTGGAACTTGATTCGCCCGTCCCTGCCGATCACGACACAACGGGGAATCGATTGGGTGGCGAACTTGCTGAAGATTTCGCGCTTCGGGTCAGCAGCAAACAGAAACGAGTAACCCTTTTGATTTTTGAATTTCTCCACTTCAGCCACCGAATGCTCCCGGCCTACCGAGATGAGAATAACTCCTTTGTCCTTCAAGGGTTGCCAGAGGTCTTTCTCAAGGTGGGGCATCTCCGACATGCACGGGCCGCACCAAGTGGCAAAGAAGTTCAGAACCACTACGCGGCCTTGAAAATCCACGTCTTGTCCGTCAATGGTGCGGACTGAAACCACCGGTGACTTGTCGCCGACCTTCGTGAGGGTGCTGTCGTCGGCTGCCGCTATCCATTGTGACAGCATCAAGAAGACGACGAGGAGTGGGCCAAATGAATAGCTGTTGGGAAATTTGGTAGTCATAAGCTAATTAATTCAAATGTCGGTTCCACTTTCCAGGCCGAACATGGTTCCTCGGCAGTCCCCGGTCAATTCCCTTCCGTCGAAACTGGTAAACCTTCTGCTGCCGCCCTCATGTCCGCTGCCGCGTTGTCCGTCGACGATGAGGGAAATCCCAGGGCCATCGGTGGCTCGGACGAACTACTTCAATTCAGTGACCGATGCTGAAGATGGGATCGGAGGCAACTTGTCGGAATGGGCCACAGAGGCTAGTATTTGAGGGTAACACGAGGCGCATGAAAAGGAACCGACTTTGGTGGCCGATGCTGCTTATTTGCCAGACGCTTTTCATCAACGGATGCACATCCGTTCTGTGGAACAAAAACACCTTCGCCCATTACTACGAACCTGCCCACCCTACGAACCTGCGGCTGTTTTATTCGAGCCAAGAGCGAGAATTGCTCGTCCAATACGACGAGGCTCGGGATGGAGACGCGCCGGTTCGACGGCGCGCTTATTATGCCGACCGAAATGCTGAACGGGTAAACAATCATTGTAAGCCCAGTTTTACCTCTGCCCCTGACTGGCAAACCCTCCATCCAATCCCGATCTCAAATATCGTGACTGCACCTGTGCCAACATCTTTCCAGGGCCTCTGCGCGGCAAGTTCAAGCGAAGGCGATTCGTTCACGCTGTATTCAAAAGGCGAGAAGCTGGAGTCATACAACTTGCCGAATTACGTCGGCACATCTCGACGGCTAAAGCAGGTTCTGCTTACGCCTTTTGCGGTTGTGATAGACTGTACCATTGTCGGTGCGGTGGCGGCTTACTATTGCGGGCCGTCTATGTTGTCTGCGCTGAACGGCAGATCCTTATAGCACACCACCGACCGCCACTTCCTCCAAGCCGGCTTCGGGACAAAACCGGGATTAGGTGAGACAATTGCCAGCCCAATTGTGCGTAGTGTCAGTTAGCCGGAGGGAGCTGCTCGGTGGAGTCGTTCTTTGACCCAGGCTCGCGCTTGCTCGGCGGAAATCAACTCCTCCTGGAGCTGTTTATCGCGCAATTCGGCCAGTAGCGCGCCCATCGCGGGTCCCGGCTTCATTCCCAGGCGAATCAGATCGTCTCCCGTGAGCAGGGGCGGCTGAAGCTGAGGCAGATTTTTGAGCTCGGCCGATTGCTGGCGCAGAAATTCGTATATTCCGAGTTGGCCGTGCGAGCCCAAACAATCGAGCCGGTGCAATTCCAATTCGAGGGGGAAGGTAGGGCGTAACAGCACTCGGCGCAGGGTCGCTTTGCGCATGTCGGGCACGTCTTTGAATTGCATGTGGCAGCGGACCGCCTTGACGATATCGTCGATTTGTTTGCGCGGGAAACGGAGCCGTTCGAGGATTTGCTGAGCCATCTCGGCGCCCACGCGCTCGTGGCCGTAGAAATGAATACTGCCGGTTGCCGGGTCGCGCGAGGCAGTAACCGGTTTGGCGACGTCATGGAGCAATATGGTCCAGGGAAGCGCAGGGTCCGGGTCGGCGGGCAATTGCCGCAGCATGAGCAACAAGTGCTCGAACACTGTGCCTTCAGGATGAAAATCCGGGGACTGCTCGCATTGGCGAGTCGCGGCAATCTCGGGAAGGATCGGATCGAGCAGGCCGCTATCGGATAAGAGGCGGAGGCCGCGCGCGGCGTGTGGGGGCTGAAATAGCTTGAGCAACTCATCCCGGATACGCTCGGCGCTGATGGCGCGAATGGCTGGCGCGGTACTTTTGATTGCGTCGAAGGTGGCGGGCTCAATTTCAAAGTCCAGTTGAGCAGCCAACCGCACGGCGCGTAATAACCTGAGGTGATCCTCCGCAAAACGTTCTTCCGGCGCACCAATCGTGCGGATTAATTTTTTCCGCAAATCCGCCTCGCCACCAACCCAGTCGTGCAGGCGCTCTGCCAGCGGATCGTAGAAAAGGCCATTAACGGTAAAATCACGCCGCCGCGCGTCGGCCTCGGCATCCCCGAAGCTGATCCGTTCCGGGTGCCGGCCGTCCCGGTAATCCGCCTCGGCCCGAAAGGTGGCCACCTGGAATTGCTGGTCATCCTCAACCACAATCAGCACACCGAACTTGCGCCCGACGGGAATCGTGCGCCGGAACACCGATTCGATCTGCTCCGGTAGCGCGGAGGTGACGATGTCGTAATCGCCCGGCTCGCGGCCCAGCAAGAAATCGCGAACACAGCCTCCGACCCAATAGGCCTGGAACCCTGCGTTCTGCAGACGCCGCACGATATTTGTGGCAGTAGCTTTCAAGGCTCGGTCAAGGCCCATAAGCCTACACCTTTCAAATGAACGGTGTCGACTCGCACGGATCTGGAGATCTAGCGCAACGATGGCGAGGTGGGCGTGCGCCGTGGATTCGTTCCGCCCCCCCGGACGTGGTGGGGCAGGGCACAGTGCCCCCCTGGCAGCAACTACAGATCCGCACCCCAGATGTTCTTCACGTGTTCGACGCCGCTCCTGACCTGCTCGGGGGTAAGCGACGGGCCAAACTCGAAGACTTTAATATGTTGAGGTTTGACCAGCGGCTTGAGCGCTGCGAAATCAATCGTACCCGAGCCAGGAGCGCAGTGATCGCGGCCGGGAAATTGCACATCATGGATATGAAACCCAAAAAGGCGGTCGCGCAAGGATTCGAGATGCATTTGGTGCACGATAAACCCAAGATTCTCTTTAATCTGGGCGTGGCCCGTGTCATGCCAGTACGCGAGGTTTGGACTGTTCAGCTCGCGAAACAGAAAGTGGAAATCGCTCTCAAAGGGCAGCTCTTCCAGCGCTTCCCGGTTCTCCGCGCCCAAGGTGATGCCGCGGGCCTCGGCTTCGGGCAATAACTGCTTCAGCATTTCTTTGGTCCGTTCGAAGAAGGGGCCTTTGCGCGCTTCGCGCTTTTCGTCGACCTCGGCGCAAAGGCGCTCGTATTTCGGAGTCTCCTTGTCCCCGCGTTGAACCAGTTCGAGCAGTTTGTCGGTGTAATCTTTCATATCGATGCTGCCCAGGTGCAACACGACTAAAGGGGCTTTGACGCGCGCGGCGGTTTCGAGCGTCTTGATCGTATAACGCCTGGCCAGGTCGCGCTCGCGCTCGCGCTCGGCGGAAAACTGATAGAGGTTGGGGGCGGAGTTGTTCACCCCCATGGGCAGAGGACAAAAATTATGAACGCTGGAGATCTTGATTTCACCGGCGTCGACGGCCTCGAGAATGCCGGGCAGCAGGCTGATGCGCGTGCCGTGGCTCAGCTCGGCATATTCGAAACCGAGGTCGCGAATTTCGCGCAGCATGGCCCGCCCGTCGCTGTGGCGGTGGGAATTCCAGCAAGTGGACAGGGAATACATTGAGGGGGGAGGAGGGCCCGCGGGCGGCGGCAAGGGCCGCGCGCGGGTGTGAACGCATACAAATTACATATCCGCGTAGCGGGCGCTTAGCATCGCGGAAAACCGGGCTGCCTTTTCTTTGCGCCGCCGCCGTTCACTCGGCTTTTCGAAGTGCCGATGAGTACGCACGACTTTTAAGGTGCCCTCGCGGTCGATCTTTTTCTTCAATCGCCGCAACGCCTTATCTACCGGCTCGCCTTTTTTCAATTTGATTTCGGTCAAAACACGTTCACTTCCTCTCCGGAGACTTTGGAGACACCGGCCCACACGGCCGGCGTTCCTCTTTGTCAGGCGGAAAGGCTATTTTTCCAGATTTGATTGTCAATTGGAAAGAGCGCCTGGGAAGAGGGCCCATTTCCGGTGCGGGGTACTGCCGCGCGCGAACTTCCCAATCTGACTTCCCAGTCCGCGGAGATCCCGAACTGAATCTGGCGCAGAAGGAGTTGTCCTGGTCGGCAGACGTGGTTTGTTGCTGCGGGCAAAGGATGCCCGCGCCCCGGCTGCGCATGAATGCGGCGTTTCGGCCGCTTACGGCTCGGCAGTTATGGCGACCAGGAAGGGGGCAGCGTTGGCCATGGCGGAGGTGTAATCGAGCGAGACGATTTCCTTCTCCGGCATGGGGTTGACCCAGGTAGTTTTGAATAGCCGCACGTGCAAACCGGCGTTATTTATTGCGCTCCAAACCAGAGTGCTGCGAGTGACCTCCGTCGAGCTGTCATTCGACCCGTTCCAGTCCCGCACGTCTTCACCATAGACAATGGGAATGACCTGTTCCTGCTCATCCGCATAATGGACAACGTAGGAGCCGAGGAGGGTTCCCTCAGGAGATTGCCAGCCGGCGGCGTGCAAGAAATGGAGTTGGCGACAACGCTGGCCAATTCTGATGCCGTTGATCTGCTCGGGGTAGTGGCCACCGGCATTGCGCAGTTGCTTGCCGGAAAGTTGGATCAAGCCGCGCACGTCGAAAACTACGTCCGCCAGTTGGAGCAATCCTGGGGGGAGCATATCCAGGCTGTTGTTAGGCATTCCCGGGTGCCAGGTCTGCAGCAGATTGGCATTGTAGTATTCGGTCAAATCAACACATTCGGACGGTGCTTGCTCCAATCGCGGAGGAATGAATCTGGAAAATTGGCGTTTGGGTGAAACCAGACGCGCGAAGTTCGGCGGCGGCAGATTTAAGCGATTCACCAACCGCAGGCCTCGGTGTGGCTC
>DASRFK010000053.1:0-34150 GCA_035651635.1 Verrucomicrobiia bacterium
GGCTCAAACAATCCGGAATGCGTTGGTCAGTGCGCGGAGCCAACGCGATCATCGCTCTGCGCTGCTGCATCCTTTCCGGCCGCTTCGAAGATTTCTGGGCTTCGCGCGCCCGATAAATCCCACTTTTATCTCGTCCACCCGCGCTCCGGCGACCAATGCGTGACGTTCCGGTTACGCTCGAGGGCCTCAGAGAGGAAGCCAGATGAGGCGTGCCTTTCCTGGTTCACCTTGTGCCATTTGAAATATTCGATTTGCCATTTGTTCAGGTGTGATTGAATCTGTCGGTCATTCTGTGTTGAGCGGCAGAAAATCGGCAGGGCTGCCGCACTCCAAAACCTTCGGTTCTCGAGGCCCGCGCCCGTGTCGCGCTAGCGTTTTGGACTGCGGCAGTCCTCTGCCGCTTTTTTCGGCTTCCAGCCAAGACCGACACTTCCATTCGCACCCCATTTGTTCAGGGACCTTGCAAGTCTGGTCGGCTTGAGTATAAAGAGTGCATCACCGAATGTTGCTTAACCGGCGTGAATTTAGCGTAATATGGGAAAGAAAGATCCTCGGGTAGACAACTACATCGCCAAATCGGCCCCGTTTGCCCAACCGATCCTCAATCACCTTCGAGAGTTGGTTCACCGGGGCTGTCCCGAGACCGAAGAGACGATGAAATGGAGTATGCCGTCATTTGTATTCAAAGGGATTCTGTGCATGATGGCCGCGTTCAAGCAGCACGCCACTTTTGGCTTCTGGAAAGGCAAGCTGATCGTAGGCGAGAATGGCGAACAGCTTGGCATGGGACAGTTTGGGCGGCTCACCTCCCTCCAGGATCTTCCATCCGACAAAACTTTGCTGCGATACATCCGTAAGGCAGCCGAACTAAATGCCGCCGGGGTCAAAGCTCCGCGTGAACGCGCCAAGCCGAGCGAAAAGCGCCAAATCGGCGTGCCCGATTTCCTGGCAACCGCGCTTAGCCAAAACAAACAAGCCAAAGGAAATTTTGAAAAATTCAGTTACAGCCACAAAAAGGAATACATCCAGTGGCTGGTGGAGGCCAAACGCGAAGAGACTCGACAGAAACGATTGCAGACCGCGCTGGCCTGGATCGCCCAGGGCAAGCCTCAAAACTGGAAGTATATGCGCGCCAAGTCGTTATTGCCCGCTCTGTTCGGGTTGTTCCTTTGCAGCGCTGCCCACGCGGCCGATTCATCGGCTGAGAAATTCTGGCCGCAGTGGCGAGGGCCGCTTGGTACGGGCGTGGCGCCGCATGCTGACCCGCCCTTGACCTGGAGCGAAACGAACCACGTCAAGTGGAAGCTTCCCATCCCCGGCGAGGGCGATTCGACGCCTGTCGTTTGGGGCAGTCGCGTGTTCATCCTGTCCGCGGTTCCCGTGGGAGAGGACGCCGCTGCATCGGCCGGCAAGGAAAAGGGCTTGGGACCCTTCCGCTTTACTGTCATTTGCGTCGATCGTTCCGAGGGCAAGGTGGTCTGGCAGAAGGTTGCCCGAGAGACCGCGCCGCACGAAGGTCGCCAGGAAAATAATACGTTTGCCTCCGCTTCACCGGTCACCGATGGGCAACTGCTCTGGGCCTTTTTTGGCTCGCGCGGTCTTCACTGTTACGATTTCGACGGCAATCTCAAATGGGAGAAGGATTTCGGGCAGATGAAGACCAAGATGGGGTTTGGGGAGGGGGCCTCGCCGGCGCTCTCCGGAGATACGCTGATCATCAATTGGGATCACGAGGGCGATGACTTCATTGCCGCATTGGACAAGACGACCGGCAAAGAACTCTGGCGCCAGCCTCGCAACGAAGGCACCGGTTGGTCCACCCCGCTGATCGTCGATTATCATGGCCAAAAGCAGGTCGTCGTAAATGCGACCGGCAAAGTGCGCAGCTACGATTTGGCAACTGGCAAGGAACTGTGGTCTTGCGCCGGACAAACCGCTAACGCGATCCCTTCTCCAGTCGCTCAGGGCGACTTCGTTTACTTAACGAGCGGGTTTCGCGGAAATGCCTTGCAGGCCATCCGGCTCGGGCGAACCGGAGATTTGACCGGGACCGATGCCATCGCCTGGAGCCATGACAAGAGCACACCTTACGTTCCATCGCCTTTGCTGGCGGGCGATTTCCTTTACCTCATCTCCGGCAATGACGCGATGCTCTCCTGCTTCAACGCCAAAACCGGCGAACCCTATTACGAACGCGAACGATTGGAAGGCTTGCGAGGAGTGTATGCTTCGCCGGTTTGTGCTGGCGACCGTGTTTATGTTCTCGGGCGCGACGGGGTATGTGCCGTCCTCAGGAAAGGCGCCAAACCTGAAGTCCTGGCGCTTAATAAATTGGCCGACAATCGCTCGGATGCGTCGATTGCGCTGGTGGAGAACCAGCTCTTTGTCCGCACCGCCCACAACCTGTATTGTATTTCTGAAAGCCAGTAGCGGCACCGCTCGATCGAGCACGCTTCGGGCACCAGATGCCAACGACCATTCAGGCACTTTGTGCGCCGCCCGACGGCCTGGGCTGGGGTGCCGTCAAACTGCGGTTCGCGGGCATCGTGCCGGCGGATGTGTCGGCCGGGCTCGTTCCTTATTATCATTTTTTAATCCTGCTGGCCGACGGTACGGAGGTCGGACACATCAATTTCAGGCTCGGCCTTTCTGAACATGTCCGGATCAGCGCCGGGCATATCGGCTACGAAATTCGTGAACCGTTCCGCGGACATGGGTATGCCTTGAACGCGTGTCACGCCATTGCGCCTTTTGTTCGTTCGCTCTATCCTCGCGTCATCATCACTTGTGACCCGGAAAACCACCCCTCGCGACGCACCATAGAAAAATTGGGGGCGAGCTTTATTGAGGAGATCGACGTGCCGCGCCACGATCCGCAATACCGGCCCGGCGGCCGCCGCAAGCGTCGGTACGAATGGATCCCTTGAAGCGACAATGGATCCTTCTCAGCTTGTTGTTCCTGGGCAGCGGCTGCGCGGCGCTGATCTATGAGATTGTCTGGTTCCAGAATCTTCAGCTGGTGATTGGTTCCACCGCGGTCTCGTTGGGAGTCCTGCTGGCGGCTTTTATGGGCGGGATGTGCCTGGGCAGCCTCATACTTCCGCGACTGCTCCCTCAGCAGTTCCATCCGGTGCGGCTTTGGGCACTGCTCGAATTGGGCGTCGGACTCTTTGGCATCATTGTTTTGTACGCGGTGCCTTGGCTGGGCAAAGTGTATGCAGCCATCGTGCCGGGCGGAGCTATAGGTTTGGTTGTTCGCGGCGTGCTTGGTTCGGCCTGTTTGTTGCCGCCGACCATTTTAATGGGCGCCACTCTGCCGGTGATGGCACGCCTGGCACCCTCGACGCGACGCGGTGCCTCGTTGGTCGGGCTGCTCTATGGCGCGAATACACTGGGGGCCGTTATTGGCGCTCTGCTCGCCGGGTTCGTTCTGCTGCGATTGTTTGATTCGGTGGCGGCCACTTTCATTGCTGTGGGCCTCAACCTGGCGCTGGCGGGGCTGGGGTTTGCTCTCGCGGCTGCGCCACAGCTTTCGATGCCGAGCAATGCAAGTTCCCGGGGAGAAGTCGCTCAGCCAGCTCCGCGGCCCATCGGGTCTTTTCCGCCGCCAACTGGAATCTATCTCGCGATCGGTGTTTCCGGGTTTTGCGCCTTGGGAGCCGAGGTGCTCTGGACGCGATTATTGTCACTGATCCTCGGCGGAACGACGTATACCTTTTCGGTCATTCTGGCCGTCTTCTTGTTGGGTCTGGGGGCCGGCAGCGGCGCGGGTGCCCTGCTGGCCCGCCGAGCCCGGGATCCCGCTCTTGCGCTCGGGTTCAGCCAATGGCTGGTGGCCGGCGCACTGGCCTGGGCGGCCTTGATGTTGAACCAATCAATGCCCTATTGGCCGATTAATCCCTCTCTTTCCAAAAGTGTTTGGTCCAATTTTCAGCTCGATTTACTGCGATGTGCCTGGGCGGTTTTCCCGGCTGCGTGTCTTTGGGGGGCTGGTTTTCCGCTGGCCCTGGCGGCCGCCACACGCACCAGTGGCGGCGCAAGAGACCTCGTTGGCAAGCTCTACGCCGCCAATACGCTTGGATCCATTTTGGGCGGCACCCTAGTGAGTGTTCTTTTCATCGCCTGGCTCGGAACACAGCAAACGCATCGAATCCTGATTGTGCTGTCGGCGGTGGCGGGGGTCCTGGCACAGCTGAAAATCGGCGAGCGGGAAAACGGAAGACGCGCGCCGTTTTCGGGCTGGAAAATCGTGCTGCCTCGAACTCTTTGGCTAGTGCTGTTGGCGATGGTCGCGGCGCTTGCGTGGAGTGTGCCCGCGGTGGCGTGGCAGCTGATCGCGTATGGGCGGTATTTGCCGCAGAAAACCGAATTGGGCACCGCCCTGTATGTCGGTGAAGGCATGAACGCATCCGTGGCAGTCACTGAATTGAGCAGCGGGGTCCGGAATTTTCACGTCAGCGGCAAAATTGAAGCCTCAACCGAACAACAGGACATGCGGCTCCAGCGGATGCTCGCACACATCCCAGCTTTGTTTCACCCCGATCCCCGCTCGGTCCTGGTCGTGGGCTGCGGCGCCGGCGTGACCGCCGGCTCATTTCTGGTGCATCCCGGCATTGAGAGAATCCGGTTGTGCGAAATAGAACCGCTCATTCCAAAGCAGGTGGCGCGGTTCTTCGCGGAAGAAAACTACGACGTGGTTCAGGACCCGCGGGTGCACCTCGCTTACGACGATGCGCGCCATTTCATCCTCACCACGCGCGAAACCTTCGATGTGATTACTTCGGACCCAATCCACCCCTGGGTGAAGGGCGCCGCGACTCTCTATACGAAGGAATACTTCGAGTTGTGCAAACGTCATTTGAATTCCGGCGGCTTCGTCAGCCAGTGGGTGCCGCTCTATGAAAGTGACCTGGCTACTGTCAAAAGTGAAATCGCCACTTTTTTCTCCGTGTTCCCTTACGGGACAATCTGGAGCAATGAAGATCTCGGAGCCGGTTATGATTTGGTGTTGCTGGGACAAACCGAGCCGCTGGAGGTGGATCTCGAGATCCTGCAGAGGCGCCTTAACCGCGCCGATCACAAACGGGTGGCACAGTCGCTGCGGGACGTTGGCATCCGCTCGGCCTTTACCCTCGTTGCTACTTATGCCGGCCAGGCGCGCGACTTGCAACCGTGGCTCAAAAACGCCCAGCTGAATCGCGACCGTGATCTCCGGTTGCAGTACCTCGCCGGCCTGGGGCTTTACGCCAACCAATCTGACAGTATCTACTCTCAGTTATCAAACTATCGGACATTCTCGGCCGACATTTTCGTCGGCTCTAACACCTGGAATGACGCGCTGAGGAGAACCTTCGCAAAACCCGATTCGGCCGCGCCTCGCTGAGCCAAGCGTCAGTGCCAGTCGTGGTGTTCCCAGTGTTCGTGCCCGTAACCGTGCCAATGGTCGTCCCAATCTCCGCCGCGTCCTTCGCGGACCACGCAACCTGATGTCGCCAGCAGGACAATGAGCGCAAACAGCCCGAACAACACTTTCGATTTCATAGTTAAACCTCCACAAAAACGCTTCCCCCACACCGTAAACGCGGCAATAGGGTGAACTCCGGTCGGGCGCCGCGGGTAAAACAATTTCTCCTTTGTTTGTAACGTTTGGCTTCAAACGGAGCATAGCTGGGTAAATGAATTAACCAAAACTATGCCCGAAACCCTAAAAGTACTGACCGCCGCCGCAAAAGAGGAGCAGTTGAAAAATCAGAACCTCGCCGCCCGAAATGTCGTTCAAAACGAAATCGGCATTCGAGTCGATGATTTGGACGCCAAAGATTACGCCAGGCTGGGGCAATCCATGGCCAAGTTCAAAAAATCAGCCGAGTGGGTGATTTCCTTCGACGGTGATTGGTTCGCCTATTACGTCCGGGTCGGTTCGGACAAGGCGTCCAAGATCGATATCAGCTCAGTCCGACTTTCCGAGGAAAGCGATCTCGAAAAGCGAAAGAAAATTCTTTCCGCGCTGGTGGCGCGCAAAGCCGCCGCCCAGGCTCAGGTTGACGCCTTCTACAAGGCTCATCCCGACCCGGAAGCCCTGGCCGAGTTGAAGAAACAAATTGACGATCTGGGCAACGCGGTCAAAACTGCCGAGGCTTTAATCCCGAGATTTCAAAAGTTCAAGTTTGAAACCGACGACCCCGGCATGTTTGGCGGCCTGGAGACGTGGACCGACAAACATTCTCTGAGCCATTACGTGGAATTCCTGTTCCTGTTAAAGGCGCCCAACGACCCGCAAGCCATTTTTGACACCTACATCAAGGTGGGCGCCTCGTTGCCTGTGAATCTGCGCGATGCCACACGCATTGCCATTGAGCGCGATTTGAAGGCTGGCAAGAAGCCGGATTTCACGCATGCGCGCGCAGAAATTCTCCAGGTAGTCGACGGGAAGATAATCCCGGCCTACCGTCGCGAGGCGATTGCCGGGATTAACAAACAGGTCGCTGCCCAAAAGAAGGATCTCGAAACTTTAATTCAACGATACCGCGCCATGGGAGGAAAGTAGCCCGGCCGGCTATGGCGACAAACGCGCGCGATAGAATTCTCGCGGCTGGAGACGATTGGTTCCAGTGACCGAAACCAATCCGCCCGAACCCGGAATATCGGCCGCAACGACCGTCCAGGCGCCGGTCAGATCGTTGGCCCGCAGCAAATCGTAGCTTTCCCCCAGATAAGTCAGGATCCGGAGCACCACATTGCTGCCCGTGACCACGACGCCATTAAACGAAGGGGGCGTTTGGGAGCTGAACTCATCCGCCCCGAGGTCGGACCGGGCGCCCCGAGGGCGGCGTTCGCCATCGAAGTCATTGGTCACGCTGTTAAGCACCGGCGCCTGATCGATTACGTTGGTCGCGCTGGCCAGCAGGTGCAGGTCGCCATTGGCGGCATTGACGAACATAACTGAGGCTGCCGTGGTGGCGTTTGAACTGAGCGTGGCGCTCGCATTGTCGCGCAGATGCACAGGGGCGTCGCTAAGATTGTTGCGAGCGGTGCCGTTGGTGGTGGTCGAGAAACGGAACTCGATGGCGTAAAACTCGTTGCCGTTGAGCAGCACGCTGTTGTGGTCCATCTGCGTCCCCGGAGAGTTCCATGCGATGAGCGATCCATCGGAACTTGCCTTTCGGCTGGCACTCATTAACCCGGGAGACAGGTACACGAAATTGTTGCGAACCGCGCCCCCGCTGTGGTCGAAATAGGGTGTCGTGTTATCCAGTCCATACGCCACCGCGCGATCCACATTCACAAAGGTGTTCTGTTCGGTAATCGTGCCCACTGAATGGCGCCAGAACAACACGGATGGATTCCAGAGATAGGCCGCCGAATCAGGATTATGCAGGTTTTTGAATAAGTTCCCTCGCACGACCCAGTTCTGCGCGGCATGCGCACTGATGCCGTTGAAGTAACCGATCCCTGTTCCATGATCCCCCGGCGGGTTGCCGGTGTATTCGAACCAGCAGTACTCAACCACGCCATTGTTCACGCCCAGGCCGGCGTTGACGTCGGTAGGGTTGGATTTGACGAATTGCGAGCCGGCATTGATCAGGCGCACGCAGTACACCAGCGGCGACTGCGCGCCGGGATTGAAAATGATCTCGTTGTCCCACGTATCGCGAATGGTCAAGTGCGCGACGGTTGTATTGGTGCCGTTAGACCAAACGCCAAACGGAACATTGCCATAGCTTGCGTTATCCATGCCTTTTCCGACCAGAACAACATTCGTGCTGCCGGCGGTGCCGCGGATGGTGATGTCATTTCGCCCGTTAATGTAAAGCGTGCTAGTCAGGTTATACGTCCCGTCCGCGATCAAAACCGTGTCCCCGTTCTGCAAATTGCCCAAGGCGGTCTGCAACTGCGACTCGGTAGACACGCGAACTATCCGGACGCCGGTGAGGGGCAAAGGCGGAGCGTTCCCCGGCGTTGCGCTTTGTGTGACTCTTGCCAGAACTAGAAGACTGAAGATCGCCACTCGCGTCGATGACGGCAACCAGCGCGAGGAGATGAGCAGCTTCATCAACGCCGTCGGGTTTGCCGCTCTAACCCGGTCAGGAATGGCTTGCCACATGAGCGCAATGTAACCGATTATCTGGCTTTGACCCGCCAATACTGTTTGGGAATGTCCACGCCCCCACTGGTCGAGCCGGGCGTCCCACGGTAAGATTGGATTGTGGTTTCACAGAACTCATCTCATTGGCGGGCCCCTAAAGACGATCACCCAGCCCTTACAATGCCCTCACCAACAACTCCCCTCACCAATGCGCAGATACGTGCCTTTAAGGCCCAGGCTCAACGCCTGAAACCAACTCTGAAGGTCGGTAAAGACGGGTTAAGTCCACAATTCCTTGCTGCATTGGATCAGGCCTTGAACCACCACGAATTGATTAAGGTGAAGTTCGACGATTTCAAAGAGCAGAAAAAGGAGCTTGCCCCTCAACTCGCGAACAAGAGCAAGAGCCATTTGGTGGCGCGCATCGGCAACGTGGTCGTCCTGTTCCGTCCGAAACCGGAAGGAGCGCCTCCGGCCGCGCAGGCAGGAGCAGAGGGCAGGGGAGAGGAGGTATTGTAAAAACCCTTACTGTTACAGCTCTCACACTACCCCTTTCGGCTACTTGCGTGGAGGCAAAACTTGTACAAAGATTGCCGGATGACCCAGACAGAAAAAGCTTCTCAATTTCGCGCGCTACACCAGCGCGACGGCGCATTCTTAATCCCCAACCCGTGGGATGCCGGCTCCGCTCGCGTCCTGGCTGGACTTGGTTTCGAGGCGTTCGCCACTTCCAGCGGCGCGGCGGCCGCCAGCTTTGGCAGACGCGACGGAAAGCTCAGTCGTGAGCAGGCGCTCAGCAGCGCACGCTCGATTGTCGAGGCGACCGACCTTCCCGTCTCAGCCGATCTCGAGCATGGCTTTGGCGAAACTCCTGAGGCCGTGGCCCAGACTATCAAATTGGCCGCCGACATTGGGCTCGTTGGATGCTCGATCGAGGATGCTACTGGCGATAAAACTCGTCCCTTTCACGACCTGAATTTCGCCGCGCAGCGCGTCGCCGCCGCCGCGCAAATGGCCAAGTCTCTGCCGTTCCCCTTTACGCTCACCGCCAGGGCCGAGAATTTTGTGCGGGGCAAAATGGATTTGGACGACACTATCAAGCGCCTGCAAGCCTATGAACAAGCCGGGGCAGACGTGTTATTCGCGCCCGCCCTGCCGGACCTCGCCGCCGTCCGCTCTGTTTGTTCCGCCGTTTCCAAACCGGTGAACTTTATGGTCGGTATTAAGGGCAAATCCTTCAGCGTGGCGCAGTTGTTCGAGGCCGGCGTTAAGCGCATCAGCTTCGCTTCATCCTTCTACCGCGCAGCCATCACGGGTTTAATTGCGGCGGCCTCGGAAGCCCGCCAGCGCGGCACGTTCGATTATCTCGAAAAGACTATTACGACGGCCGAGCTAAATCGTTTTTTGCCTGAATAGAGACACGAATTGCACGAATTCGCACGAATCCGATTTCAAAAGCAGCGCGGAACCAGGTCGTGATCAGCCCTGAAAGCTGGGCTTCCACTTAGTGTTAATTGGTGTAATTGGTGTCTTTTTAGACACGAATTGCACGAATTCGCACGAATTTTCGGTTTGCAAAAGGAGCGCCGAATAATTCCTGACCAGCCCTGAAAGTTCGGCTTCCACTTAGTGTTAATTGGTGTAATTGGTGTCTGTCCCTTGATGTCAATTGGGGAAATTCGTGTCCATTCGCGGCTTGCTCCAAGCCAGCGCGCGGCTTACATATTAAATCCCGGCTGTAGCGGACAACCAGCCTGGCGCAAATCAAAACCGCATGAGAAGGGATCATCATCTGCAAGCGTTTGGCGCGCATCTGCGCGAGAGCATGGCCTGTGCACTGCAGCCCGACGGCAAACGGACCTTACCCTTTGACGATTTGGCACTGGAACTGTTCCAGCTTCAGTTCGAGGCCAACCCGGCCTATCGCCGGTTTTGCGAGGTGCGTGGCGCAGGCAAATTGATTCCAGCTCACTGGACCGACATCCCTTCGGTTCCAACCTCCGCGTTTAAGGAGTGGGAACTCACCTGCATTCCGGTCGAGGAACGAACGAGGGTGTTTCTTTCCAGTGGCACCACCGAGCAACGGCCCAGTCGCCATTTCCATAACCAGAACTCACTGGCGATCTACGAGACCTCGCTTGTGGGCTGGTTTGCCGCCCATTTTCCATCGTGTGCAGAAACGGAATTGGTGGTGTCGCTCACCCCCGATTCGACCCAGGCGCCGCACTCATCGCTCGTCCACATGTTCGAGACGGTGCGCCGCCAGCGCAATGCCAGGGATTTCGTTTTCGTGGGCGAAGTCCTGCCCGACGGATCCTGGCGAGTTGATTGTTTGGGCGCCATCGAGGTGCTGTGCTCCGCTGAAGCCGGGAAACAACCGGTTCTCTTGCTCGGAACAGCCTTTTCTTACGTCCACCTGCTGGATCATCTGGAAGAACGCGGACTGCGCCTCAATTTAGCCGCGGGATCGCGCGTGCTGGAGACGGGTGGGTATAAAGGCCGCTCGCGTGCTCTGCCTAAACACCAGTTGCACGCCTTAATCACTGATCGACTCGGGGTGCTGGCCGCTCATATCCTTTGCGAATACGGCATGAGCGAACTCAGCTCGCAGGCCTACGACCGTGCCGCGCCCGCCACGCCATCTGACCGGCCGGTTCAAGATGGCTTTGAGAGTAAACTAAGCCGCCGACACGCCGGCGCCCCCAGGGACTTTCATTTTCCGCCCTGGGCCAGGGTTCAACTCATTTCACCCGAGACGGGCCGCGAGGTCGCCGAAGGCGAAACGGGTTTGATCCGGGTGTTCGATCTGGCCAATGTTTACTCAGTGTTGGCAATCCAGACAGAAGACCTGGCGATCCGCCGCGGCACCGGGTTTGAATTAATCGGGCGCGCGAGCATGGCCGAACCCCGCGGTTGTTCGCTCATGGCCGGCTAGTTGAGATTACCGCCGAATTCATGGAGCAGGACCGAAAACATAAAACACGGGCGCTCTGGTTAACGGGCGTCCTGCACGCCTTTACGCACCTGTACCAGGTTGCGTTAATGCCGCTCTATCTGCTCATTCAACAGGACTTCAAATTCCAGAGTGTTGGAGCGGCGACCTTACTCATGACTGTGTTGCTGGTGGCTTGCTTCGGTCCCAGTTACGTGGTCGGGGTTTTGGCCGATAAGCTAAATCGCAAGCACCTGCTTGGCTTCGGCCTGGCGATAAACGCAATCGGCTTCATCGCCCTGGGCCTGGCACCCACTTATAGCTGGGCGTTAGTGGCTGTTGTGGTGGCCGGCCTGGGAGGCAGCTTTTATCACCCGGCCGCCACAGCCATGATTGCTCGCCTGTTTCCGAACGCCACCGGCAAAGCGCTAGGCCTGGTCGGCATCGGAGCCGGAGCCGGTTTTTTTCTGGGTCCAATTTACGCCGGTTGGCGCGCCGAGGCTCTGGAACCGGTGCTGGGTCCAGCAGCCTGGCGTCGTCCGGTTTTGGAATTGGGCTTCGCTGGCCTTGCAGGCGCAGCGCTATTCGTCCTGCTGGCCGAGCGCGAACGACCCGCGCCTCAGACTCCCAAAGCCCCGCATCCAGACCGGCTTTTTCCATCGGGGGCGTTATGGTTCTTTTTCCTCGCGTACTGTCTCGCATTCAGTCTGAGGGATTTCGCGGGAGCCAGCATGGGCAGTCTTGGTTCGCTTTTTTTGCAAAAAGCCAGGGGCTATGACGCCAAATCGACCGGGTTGGCCCTGAGCGGGATCTACCTCGCCGCGACTATCAGCAATCCTTTATTCGGCAGCTTAAGCGATCGCGGCCGCAAACGCTGGGTGACTGTCGCCTTGTTAATCGCGGCAGTCCTCATCGCCATTTTCCCTTGGATGCCGCTCAGTTGGACCATTCCCCTTTACGTCGTTTACGGTTTCTTTTTCCTGGCCGCCTATCCCATGACGGAGGCGGCGCTCATGGAATCGGTGCCCGATGCGGTGCGCGGGCGGGTCTTTGGCCTCTTTGTCATGACGGGTGGGGTGATCGGCAATCTCTCGCACTGGGTGGTCGGTGCGAAAGTGCGGCAACTCGGCCCGGCCGCCGCTCAGGTCAGCGCTTACTATCCTCTTTATGCATTCCTGGCCATGCTGCTAGTGACCTCGCTTTTGGGATTGTTCTGTCTCAATCCCATCCGTAAACGCGAAGCTATCAAGCCGGGCATGGCGTCCCCGGACAGCATCGCGCTCATGACATGAACCTGCCCAATTATTTCATTGCCGATCTGCCGCCCGAAGCCTCGGTCACCCCAGGTATGATTCACGAGGCGTGCCAAACCTTGAAGCGAAACCGAGAGCTGTACCTGGCCCAGCGCTCAACCCGCAGCCTGATCCACGTGCTCAGCCACCTGGCCAAGGAATGGCTCAACCCTGAATTCCTCTTCCGCAAACTGGCCCTGGCCGACGGTCCGCGCGCCACGGGCTTTTCGCGAGCAACCCTCGAGACCGGTTTGGATGGCTTTTTCAAAGCGTTGACAATTGAAGCCCTCGAAGCGCTGCTCGAACAGGATCTCGGCCACAGTGATCGGCTGGACCAAATTGTCGTCAGTGGGCCCGAACAAAAGCTCAATCGCGGCTCGATTGTGATTGCGCCCGAGCTAATCGTTCATTTTGCGGCGGGCAACCTGCCCAATCCCACGCTGATGAGCATGCTTTTGGGATTGCTGACACGCTCGGCGCAATTCATCAAGTGCGCCAGCAACGCCTCTTTTCTGCCCCGTCTCTTCGCGCACTCGCTCTATGACGCCGAACCCAAACTGGGCGCTTGCCTCGAATTGGCTGAGTGGAAAGGCGGCCATGAAGCCCTCGAACAGGCCCTCTTCGAAGAGGCTAATTGCGTAACCGCAACGGGCACCGACGAGAACCTGGCTCAGATCCGCCGGCGATTGCCCTTGTCCGTTCGATTTGTCAGCTATGGTTCGCGCCTTAGTTTCGCCTATGTTGCGCACGAAGTGCTTTCGGGACTGCACGCCCGCAAGATCGTCGAGCGAGCTGCCCGTGACATTGTGGCCTGGAATCAACTTGGCTGTCTCTCCCCACATGTCATTTATGTTCAATCCGGCGGCGCCCTTGCCCCAGACAAATTCGCGGAGATGCTGGCCGAAGTGCTGGCCGAACGCGAACTGACCGAGCCCCGGGGCGAGTTGCCGGTCGAGACCGCCGCGGTCATCGCCTCGCGCCGCGCCATTTATGATCTGCGCGCGGCGCACTCACCGGATACGCGCCATTGGTGCAGCCACGGCTCTACCGCCTGGACCGTGGTGTACGAGGCCGACCCGCGTTTCCAGATCTCCTGCCTGAACCGCTTTATTTACATCAAAGAGGTTAGGGACCTCACCGAAGCGCTCCAGAGCGCGGATTCCGTGCGCGGCCAGGTCTCCACTGTCGGACTGGCTGTGCCCGAGCACAAAGCTCAGGAATTGGCCACCGAACTGGCGCGGTGGGGCGCGACTCGGGTTTGTCCGTTGGGCCAAATGCAGAACCCGCCGCTGGCTTGGCGTCACGACGGACGTCCCGCTCTCAGCGACCTCGTCACCTGGACCGATTGGGAACAATAATGGAATTGCGCAAAACCTTTCAGTTCGAAGCGGCGCATTTGCTGCCGCTGCTGCCCAAAACGCACAAATGCCGGCGCTTGCACGGCCATAGCTTCAAAGTGGAAATCGCAGTCGAGGGCGAGCTTGATCCCAGGTTGGGATGGGTCATGGATTACGCCGATATGTCCGCCGCCTTCAGGCCGATTTGGGAAAAACTCGATCACCGGTACTTGAACGAAATCGTCGGTTTGGAAAATCCCACCAGCGAAAGGATCGGTATTTGGATTTGGAATAAACTTAAACCCGCGCTGCCGCTTTTAACCGAAGTGACCGTCGCAGAAACCTGCACCGCAAAATGCGTCTACCGCGGTCCGAAAACGAAAACGGATTCAGCTGCAAAGAAGCGCCGAACCCCGAAGAACTGAACAGAAGCTAACGAAAAAAGAGCGAATCGATTTTTGCGCTTCGCGGCTTGGGGTTTTCGCCTTCGGATTTCCGCTCCGTTCTCAAGCCCCCGGGTTAATTAACCCGGCAAGCTCACCCACATTGGCCGTTCCCGTCGTTCCTAGTTTATGAATCACTATGGACGCCGCCGCGTTGGCCAACTCCAACGCTTCCAACATGCCGGCCCCGGCCGCCAAGGCGGAAGCCAGATTCGCCGAAACGGCGTCCCCGGCACCGACAACGTCAATCTCGCCGCGAAGCGGCAGCGCCGGAACATGCTGAACCTCGCCGCCAGGCTTGGCTCCTAAAAGGCCGCGTTCCGCCAGGGATACGAACACGGTCCGGCCATTCTGCTGCGCCAACTTCAGCGCCGTCTTTCCAATATCCGAAACACTCAACTGCTGGGGCGAACCAGTCAGGGCCGAAAGTTCGCTGGCGTTCATTTTGAAAATGACGGGTGGGTACCCGCGCAAACCACGACGACTATCCGCCAGGATCGGCAAGTCGCGCTTTTCCGCCGCAACCGCGCGAACAGCTTCCAGCACCGACCTGGTTACCACTCCGGTATCCGGCACATCGACCTGGTCCAGCACAATCACTACATCCACTGCGCCCGCGGCTGCGGTGACGTGCTCGATTATCTTTTTCTCAATGGTTGCCGGCGTCGGCGTCCAATTTTTTGTGTCCAGCCGGTTTAACTCCGTCGGCGGACATCCTGCTTTAACAATTAATGGCTTGCAGTAGGTAAAGGTCCGGCGCTCCGGTGTGCGGACGAAATGCTCGAGTTGGACCCCGGGCAGATGCGCCAGCGCGTTCCATAGCTCAAATCCTTCCCCGTCATTTCCGGCAAAACCGATCGGCAGAATCGTCCCAATTCCCAGCGCCGAGAGGTTGTTTAAGATTGTCCCGGCGCCGCCGGGCTGCGGCCGGACGTTGACAATGTTATGAACCGGCAGTCCGGTTTCGATGGAAGTTTCTGCCCTCGCGGGGTCAATCTCCAGGTAGCGATCCAGGCAAAAGTCGCCCAGGACCGCCACCTGCAGTTTCGAATATCCACCGGTTAGGGTTTGGAACCGTTCCGGATTCACGGCGGCGAAAGGGCGTGGAGCAGGTGTTGCAGGAAAGCCACGTTGTCGCATTGCAAATACCGCATCTGGCCGCCCATCCGCGCGAAGCTCTTGCAAAAGCGCAGATAATAAGCCGGGTTATCCTTGGGTGGCTCGCCCCTGGACCAGTCCCAGTGGCCGCCGTCCTGGATGTCGACGACATAGATTTTATGATCGCGAACGATGTTGCGCCTGGCCTGTAACCGCAGGTTGTTGACGCAACTGATGCTCTTTTCGAACACCTGCGGCGCCATGATCGCCGAACCCACTGACAGCACCACCCCGCCATCCAGCCCCTCGACCGCCCGGCTGAAGAGTTGAAAGTCCAGCCCCGCTGCCCGGCCGATCACCGCCCCATTGAACAGCGGGTGGGTGGAAAAAATATCGTAGCCAATTCCCGGATGAACGGTGAACGGAACATGGAGTCGAAAAGCCTCGGCCAGAATGCAGGTGCCTTTCCATGGATGTTTCGTCTCGATTCGCCCTTCGGGAAGTTCGTTGGACGCCATCATTTGCAGGAGTTCGGCCCGTGCCGGCGCCAGGGCATGAGCCGGTTCCTCGCGTAACGATTGTTCCAAGGCGAGCCGGGCCGGCAAGGTGACTCCGTCCTCGACGATGAATCGGCCCAGGCTGCGGCCATAACCTTCCTGGCGCAGCGCTCCGGCCAGCAACGCCAGGTGAATGCTCCGGCCGGTTTCATCCCAGGTCCCGAACGTGCCGGTCGCAACGTTCTTGCGCACGCTCTCTTCGGTCCGGCCAAGAAACGCTAATTCCCAATCGTGAATGGTTCCCGCGCCGTTGGTCGCCAGGTGAGTGATCCAACCGTCTTTCAGCAGCGCGTTAACCAGCGGCATCGCGCCGTTTTTAATCAAGTGCGCCCCGTACATCAGGATCACGCTGGCATGGTGCCGCCGCGCCGATTGGATATTTTTCACGCACTCCTGGACTTGGGTCTGCAACTCCGCCGGGAGCGGTCGCGCCGGCGATTTGGGATCCACCAGCATTCGTTCGAGCGAGCTGAGACTCTCCCGCTGCGCGAGCGGATAAACCTTGACCTTGGTCAGGTCGAGTGGAGACGGGTGGGGGTTCATGAGCTAAGGCCAGGATTAAGAACCAAACAAAGTTTTAATCAAGCGACCCGGATTGCGGTAATCGGCAATCAGACAATCCGCGCCCGCCTCGCGAAGCTGCGCGGCTTTTTGCGCGTGAAGCTTGCCGGAGCCATTGTGATCCTCGTCGCTCGCCACTCCGACCGCCAATCCACCGGTTTGCTTTGTCAGTCGGATTTCCACCGGGCCATCGCCGAAAGACAGCAGGCGCTCGCCGGACAATTGTTCTTCCCGCATCAATCGCTCGATAACCGCTTGCTTGGAGGACCCCATTAGGTCCGCCGTGCTGCCGTAAATGTGCGGGCCAAAAAACGGCGCCAGGCCGAGCAATTCGGCTTCTTCTTTCACCTGCTCCTCGGCGGTGCCGCTCAAAATCACAAGCACCAGCCCGCGTCCGTGCAGTCTTTGCAACAGATCGCGCGCGCCGTGCACAACAAATTCGTCCGGCCGAGCCGCCCCGCGCCGAACCTTTTCCTTTCTCTCATCGACGAGTTTTGCCAGCACGCCGAGATACTGCCGCAGCATCCGCTCTGGCTCCAGTTCCGGACCGCCGTGCTCCGCAACACGCTGGGCGCAGCGTTCCATCTGGTAAATGGAAGACTTGCCATTCAAAGACAAAATGTCGTCCACGATTTGATCGTGGATAGTTTGCTCGAGTGCCGAGCATAGCCTGAGTTCATTAGCGAGCTGGGGCCCCGACTGCTCCCCCTCTCCCGGGGGAGAGGGCGAGCTTCCTTGCTCTGCCGCGGAAATCGGGACTCGTGAAACCCGTCCCTCGGAAAGCGTCGGAATTTGTTCCAGGAACAGACCAGCCATCAACTCCGGCCAACCATGCCGAAGCCACGAAATGGTGCCATCGAAGTCAAAAACCACGTGGCTGATCCCGGGTCGCGGTGAAATGCCCGCAACAAGCTCATCCATTGATTTGGAGGGAATCACCGGCGGCTTTTCTACAGCAACTTTTTAAATTTCGGATCCTGGCCGAGGCGTTTGACCAGTTCTTTCACTTTTTGAGCCTGGCTCTTATGCGCGAGCAAAGTGGCATCGTCGGTTTGGACCAGGATTGAATCACGCAGTCCCACCACCGCAATGGGCGTGCGCCGATCTTTGGTGCGCGCGTCGAAAATGATATTGCGCGCTCCATCCACGTGCAAAAATTCTCCAACCGCACAGTTCCCTTCGGCGTCGGCCTTGAGATGCCGGCCCAGGGCCGTCCAGGATCCCAAATCATCCCACTCGAACGCGCCGTCAGCGACGATGACGTTTTGCGCGTGTTCCATCAGCGAGAAATCGATCGAGATTTTCGTCAACTCCGGGTATTCTTTGGCCAGCACCTTGTTTAGCTTGGCCGGAGTCCCGGCGACCTTGAACCAGCGCTGGCAAGCCGCATACATCTCCGGCTGGTGTTTCTGCAAGCCTTCAGTGATGGTTACGAATGACCAGATGAACATCCCCGCGTTCCACCGGTACCGGCCACTGTTCAGATATTCGAGCGCCTTGTCGAAATTAGGTTTTTCCACGAATTGTTCCGCGCGGAAAAAGCTGGTTTTGTATCCCTTCACCCCCTGGGGCGGGGGCAGCGGTTCCCCAACGGCGATATAGCCGTAGCCAGTGGCTGGTTCCGTGGGCTTGATGCCAATGGTCACAATGGCCTGGCCGCGGCCGGCGACGTCGAAGGCATCGCCGAGGACCTGCTGAAACTTCTTTTCCTCGGGAATCACATGGTCGGCGGGCAACACCGCCATGACGGCGGTCGTGGAGCGCGAGCCGACCAGCGCCGCACCCAGGGTGACGGCCGCGGTCGTATCGCGGCCCACTGGCTCGGCGATCACGTTGTCTTTGGGTAATTTTGGCAATTGTTTCCGTACCTCGGGCGCCTGGATCTCATTGGTGATGATCAAGACGTTGCTTAGCGGCACCAGCGGCAATACGCGATCCACCGCTTCTTGCAGAAAAGAACGGCCGCCCAATAATGCCAAAAGTTGTTTGGGAGTTTTCTCACGACTGACCGGCCAGAAGCGTTCGCCGCGACCGCCGGCCATAATGATCACAAAACGGTCCGCATTGGGTTTTGCTTTCATGAATGCTTTACACCGTTGATCAGGGTTCGGACAAATTCCGTTGCGTGCGGCACCAGGTGAGCACCTTTTCCCGCTTTGGCGATTTCATTCACGATAGCGCTGCCGACCACCACGGCATCGCCCATGCGCGCTACATTCCCCGCCTGTTCGGCTGTGGAAATACCGAAACCGATGGCGATGGGCAACTCGGTATGCGTTCGGATTTTCGCGACCATCTGCTCGAGGGTATCGGCGAGCTTGCTCTGCATCCCAGTGACGCCTTCGCGCGAAACGTAGTAAATGAAGCCACGGCCGCGTTTGGCGATAAATTCGATGCGCTCTTCGGGTGTCGTGGGCGCCACCAGGTAAATGTTGGCCAGACCGTTCTTTTGCATCAATCCCTCGTACGCCGCGCCTTCTTCCGGCGGCAGATCCAGCACCAGCAATCCATCCACACCGGCGACAGCCGCTTCCTTGATGAACCGTTCCATTCCATAACGATGCACCAGATTGAAATAGATATAGAGAACGATGGGAATTTGTGAACTCTTGCGCAGCTCGGCTACCGTCTCCAGAACTTTGGCTGGGGTGGTCCCGGACTCCAAGCCCCGTTGTGACGCCAACTGATTGACTAATCCATCCGCCAACGGATCACTGAAGGGAACACCCAGTTCGAGGACATCGACCCCAGCCTTGTCAAAGGCCAGCGCGAGCGCTCGCGTGGCGGCCAGGTCGGGATCGCCGGCGCCAATATACGCGATAAACCCTTTGCGTCCCGCGCCTTTAAGCGCGGTAAATCGATCCACAATTCGGTTCATCGCCGCGGAGTTTCGAGGTTCAGGTTTCACCTTTCAAGCGGAAATCCCAAATCGCAAATCGCCAATCACCCGCCCACCTTATGCCCGGCTCTGCTCTCCCATAACATCCGCAGCCCTTGCAACGTCAACAGTGGGTCCACCGTCGTGATTTCCGGCAGACCCGCCGCAATCAGTTCGCCATAGCCGCCAGTCGCCACCACCGGCAAACGGCGGGCGCGCAACTCGCTTTTCAATTGCTTTATCAACTCCCGCACCAACCCGCGATATCCATGCACTGCGCCGATCAGCATCGCCTCTTCGGTACTCTTGCCCACAACGCCTTTCGGCTCGCGAATCTTGATGCGCGGCAATAATGCCGTCTTTTCGTGCAGATATTCGGTCATGGCAGCTAACCCGGGCGCGATGATGCCGCCGATGTAATCACCCTCGCGGTTGACTACGTCAAAGGTCACGGCCGTGCCGAAATCCACTACAACAACCGGAGCCCCAAAACGGCGCCGCGCCGCCACGGCGTTCGCCAGCCGATCCGGTCCAATCGTTTTTGGTTTTGGATAATCGACCCCGATCCCCAGGCCCGCCAAAGTTTCTGAAGATAACACCAGGCAGTTTAGCTTCCATTTCCGCTGCACGGCAGCGCATACCACCGGCGTGCACCGAGGCACGACACTGCAGAGGGCGGCTCCTTCAAGCCGGGTTCGGCCAACAAACCGCCGCAGCCGCGGCAGCGATTCGCCGGCGGCCAATTCCGCCGTCAAGACATCGGTCTGGCGCAAGATGCGGCCGCCGCTGGCCAAACCCATATGTGTATGGGTGTTGCCGATATCGATCAGCAGCAGCATCGGTTTATTTCTCGACCGTGACATCGCCACCTACAATTCGCTCCAAATGACCGTGGTCCGTTCTTAACAGCAACGCTCCGTCTTCTCCGAGCGACTCGGCGCGGCCGCACAAACGCCGCTGCCCCAATTGAATCACGAGCCGCTGGCCCAGCGTGCTGCAATGGCTTTCCCACTCGTCCGCCACCGAACTGAATTCTCCGTCCAACACTCGCCCGTACTGCCGATCCAACTCCGTGAGAATGGCGGCGGCCAATTCAATGCGCACCACCGGTTTTCCCAATTCGATTCTCAATGACGTGGCCTGCGCCCTGAGCTCGGGACTGAAATCCTCGACTGTTAAATTCACGTCCACACCGATCCCGACGAGTACATACTTGATCCGGTCCAGTTCGGCGCTTAGCTCCGTCAGGATACCAGCGACTTTCTTTCCGGCGATCAGGATGTCGTTGGGCCACTTGATCTCGACCTTCAATCCCGTCCGCGATTCGATCGCCGCGCGTAAGGCCGTGGCGGAAGCGACCGTCAACTGGGTCGCCGCCTGTGGCGTCAGGTTGGGCCGAAGCAAAACGGAAAACCAAAGCCCTTTGTGCGCCGGTGATATCCAGGCGCGTCCCAGCCGTCCGCGCCCTTGCGTCTGCGACTCGGCAAAGACGACCGCGCCTTCCCCGGCACCGTCCCGCGCCAGCTTCTCAATGACGTCATTGGTGGAGGTGGTCTGTTCGAAAACACGGATATCGCGGCCGATCCGGCGATTCGGCGCCAGGCGCCAACTCAGATCATCCGCGTGCAATACGTCGGGCGCGCTCAGCAGCCGATATCCATGATGCGGGCTGGCTTCGATTTCATAACCCAATTGTTGCAGAGCCTCGATCCGGGCACCAATAGCAGCGCGGGTTATACCAAGCTTCTGCGAAAGCTCGGCTCCAGAAATGGCTTCAGATCCCCGCGCCCGCAGGGCCTGCAAGATCTGAGCGTCCAGCGACATATCTCTGTTAGAGCTGGAAATCCAATCCGATATCCACCGCCCGCGCCGAGTGCGTCAGGGCCCCGACGGAAACAAAATCTACGCCCGATTCCGCCACCGCTCGGACTGTCGCCAGGGTGATGCCGCCGCTGGCTTCGGTTTGGGCGCGGCCTTTGCATTTCTGCACCGCCAGGCGCAATTGCACCGGGTTCATATTATCCAGGAGAATGAAATCCGCGCCGGCCTGCAGCGCCTGGTCCACTTGCTCGAGGGTATCGGCTTCCACTTCGATTTTGAGCTGTGGATATTGCCTCCGCGCGCGCGCCACCGCCGCGCCGACCGGGTCCTCTGATTCCCGGCTCAACGCCGCCAGGTGATTGTCTTTGATCAACACCATGTCGTACAGGCCGATCCGATGATTACGGCCGCCCCCGCAGGCTACCGCATATTTTTCCAGCCGCCGCCAACCTGGCGTCGTCTTGCGCGTATCAAGAATTTGCGCCCGCGTTCCTTTGATGGCCTGGACAAACTGCGCGGTCAATGTGGCGATGCCAGAAAGCCGTTGAATAAAGTTCAAAGCCACCCGTTCGGCGCTCAACAAAGCCCGGGCCGGTCCCGACACAGTCAGCAAGCTCGCTCCGGCGCCCACGCTCTGGCCGTCTTCGGCCTTGCGCGAAATCGTTGCGTCTGCCGCCAGCCGTTGAAAGGCGGCTTCGGCCAGCGCCAAACCCGCCACGACCAGCGGTTCACGCGCCGCCATATTGGCCGAAGCGCGCGCCTCCGCCGCCACGGTGGCCAAAGCCGTTACGTCGCCACTCCCGATATCCTCGTTGAGGGCGAGTTCGACGGCGTGCTGGACTTCTGCCGCGCTGAGGGCTTCCACGAAACCAACATGGACAAATTCCCCGTGCAGCGCATCAGAAAAAACCACCGCCCGTCGCGCGCCGTATAACAGAGTTTTGAACGCTAAAGGCGTCTCTCATATCAGCCTGGGCGAAACCCCAGGAAAACTGCGCGGATCATCGATTCGCAAGGGCCAAAGGCGTGGTTTAGGCTACTCGGTGAAGAACCGTCGCTTGCACCGAGCTAAAAACTGGAACGAAATGCCCTAATTTTGGGCATTAGTTTTGTTCTAAACCACTCGAAGGCCGAGTCGTTGGGCTGACCGGCCGCGGCCCGGGACCGTCGCAAGGAAAGTTGCACGAATCGCCAGTCAGGTACTCCGGGGGCATAACGACTGCTTCGGAAGGCTGGTCATGTCGCACACCACAGTCACGCGGACTGCCCTCATTGCTTGGGCGGTGTGGTTGCTCTTTGGATGCGACCCGGTTTGGGGGGATGACTCACTGGATTTACGCGAAGAGTTACGGCAGTTGCGGGAGCAGAACTCGGCGCTGCAAAAGCAGTTGCAGCAACAACAAACCATGATCGAGACGCTTTCACGAAAAGTCGGCGACATCGAGCAGAGCCAATCCCAGAGCCTCGCGGCGGACAGGCCTGCAGCCACGGCTAAAGCATCTGATGACGCGACGCTGGATGTGCCGAAGGGAGCCTCAACTTTCGGCAACATTCACCTGAGCGGCGAGGGTGGGGTTGGTTTTTTCAAAACGGGCTCCGAAGGCGCGTTTCCGAACAATGAATTCCGGCTGGATGAGGCGCGGCTGTTTCTCGAGGCGCCGGTTTACGGCAGTGTCTATTTTTACGGAGAGCTTGACTTGGCCACCCGGGAAGAACCCGACGTGGAAGCACGACTCGGTGAAGTGTACGTGGACGTCGAGAACGTTTCGCAACTCTGGAATGGCGACCACCAGTTGAGCGCGCGCGCCGGACGGATGTTCATCCCGTTCGGCGAGGAGTATCAAACCCGCTACGCCATCGATAACCCATTTGTTTCGCATTCGCTGTCCGATATCTGGGGAGTGGACGAAGGACTTGAGCTTTATGGCCACGCTGGAAAATTCAGCTATGTGGCGGCGGTGCAAAACGGAGGGATTCCCGATACGCGCGATTTCACCTCCGACAAATCGGTGGCCGGGCGAATCAGTTTCGATCCCGGCCGGCGGGTTCATCTGAGCGTGAGCGGGATGCGAACCGGCGACAATGACGCGAAGCAGGATCAGCTCTCGGCGCTGTGGTTTGCCAATGGTTTTTTTAGCTCGATTGGTTCTCGCGCGACAACGCGCTTTGCGGTCGAACTGGTGGAAGGTGACGTCCAGGTGCGGCTTCCCCGAGGCCACGTCAGCGCGTTCGGCGGCTACGCTCACTACCATGACAACGATCCGGCGGTTCGAAACGATCGGGATATTTATTTTTATTCAATTGAGGGGGTTCATGACCTCGTCGGCAAGCTCTACGGCGCGGCGCGGTTCAGCCAGATCCTGTGTCCGGGCGGCTATCCGCTGGCGGGCGATGGGGACTTTGGAGAGTACTATTTTGGCTCCCCTACGACGGAGTTGTGGCGCTTAAGCTTGGATTTAGGCTACCGCTGGAGCCAAAACCTT
The DNA here is from genome assembly GCA_035651635.1 of Verrucomicrobiia bacterium. Classification (GTDB taxonomy): domain Bacteria; phylum Verrucomicrobiota; class Verrucomicrobiia; order Limisphaerales; family UBA8199; genus JANXQE01. The sequence goes on from DASRFK010000053.1 coordinate 23,489, forward strand.
CTGCTGAAAGCCGAGTACAGCTTTGAGCGCGGCCATACCGTCCAGGGCGATTCACGAGAAAACGAAGACCTGTTCGCGCTGGAAGCGGCCTTTCGCTTTTAATCCTATGCGACACGCACTGTTTCTCCTCCTGGTCTATGGAACCGCAATCAGTCCGACAATGGCTGGTACAATCACGGGCTTCGTGCATGCCCAGGGGAAACAAGGCACCGACGCTGAGGGCGCGGGCGGCAAGTACGACAGCCATCAATTCAAATTCGTCGAGCGGGTTGACTATGCGTCGATGCACGATTTTCTGGTGTACATCGAAGGTCCTGCGGGGACCAATCCCCCGGCACCATCCAAACCTGTCCAGGTAGTGACCACCCGGATCGCTCAGAAAGGAGCGATGTTCACACCCCATATCCTGCCCATTGTGGTGGGCACGACGGTCGAGTGGCCGAATTACGATGATATTCTGCATAATGTCTTTTCCTTCTCGGAAGCGAAACCGTTCGATCTAGGGCTGTACAAGAGTCCGGAGGTCAAGCAGGTTACTTTCGACAAACCGGGGCGAGTGGACGTCTTCTGCTCCATTCATGCCCGGATGAATTGCATCGTGATGGTGCTGGAGAACCCTTTTTTTGCCATGACCAACGAGCGAGGGGCGTTCAAGATCCTCAATGTTCCGGCTGGGGTTTATAAGCTCAAAGCCTGGCATGAACGGCTGCCCAGCCAGGTTCGGGAGGTTCTCGTGCCCGAGCAAGGCGAGGTGAAAGCGGATTTCGTTCTGGGCATCACCAATCTGCCCAAATCCTGAACTATGCCCCGCCTTTTTCAGCATCGTAAGGTCAAGTTCAGCACGAAAGTTTTGGTGCCGGTGGTGGCCGCTATGGCGCTACTCGTGGCACTTAATGTTTGGCTGATCAACCACCGGCTCACACAACAATTCGAGACGGAAGCCGCCAAGAACCTGGCTACCGCCGAGGGCGTCTTTCGCAACTCGCTGAAAATTCATCGCGCCGATCTCCTCGTGCGATTTCGTAATCTGCCCAACGAGCCGCGTTACCGGGCGGCTTTCCAGAGCGGTCACTTGCCGACTCTGCGAGCGCAAATCAAGGATATACCTGGCGATCAATCCGTGGACGTAGTGCTGTTCGCCTCGGCGACCGGGGATCTGCTTGCCAGCGCCAAACGCGATCCGCTCATCGCGTTATCAGACTTCGAAGCCCATAGCGCCAAAGCGGTCAAACGGGCGCTAGCCAGCGAAGAAATGGTCGATACCATCCGGGCCGGGGACCGGCTCTTCGACATTGTTTCGCTGCCGGTCACCAGCACGACTGGTGAATTGGTCGGAGCGATCACGTTCGGCATCGAAATTGGGGAGCCTATTGTGCGGGAGTTCAGCGGCCTGACACGCAGCCAGATTGTTCTGCTGGACAACGGCCAGGTTATCACCGCCAGTCTGCCCAACCCGGCTGGCACAACGGATTTTTCGGCTCTGTTCTCCGAGGCCATCAAAGGCTCGGTGCCGGCAGTCAAAGCGGGCAGGATCAATAAGATTTTGCTCGGAGATGAACACTATTTCTGTTGCGCCGGCTGGCTGGGCTCCGCGGTCGGAGACAATCGCCTGGGATATCTCCTGCTTTGTTCTTACGAGGAATCGCTGCAAGCCCTGCGAGGAACCCAGCAGCGACTGCTGCTGGTCAGCACCCTGGGCATCCTGCTGGCCACCGCGGTCGTCTGGATGCTCGTACGCAAGATCACCCGGCCATTGCGATTGCTCCGGAACAGCGCCGAGGCCGTCGGAAAGGGCGATTTTTCGCCGCGAGTCGCGGTCACTTCCGGCGACGAGTGCGGCGAACTGGCGGAGGTATTCAACCGGATGACAGAGAACCTGCAGCGCTCGCGTACCGAATTGGAGCAGACGGTCGATCGCCTCAAGACCATGCAGGCACAACTGGTGCAGAGCGAAAAGTTGTCCGGCATCGGGGAGTTTGTGGCCGGAGTGGCGCATGAACTGAACAATCCCCTGACCTCAGTGATGGGTTTTTCGGAGTTGCTCAAGCTCTCGGACGCGAATCCGCGGCACCAACGGCACCTGGACTTGATTCACAAAAGCGCGCTGCGCTGCCAGAAGATCGTGCAAAACCTGCTCAGCTTCGCGCGGCGCTACCCGCCCGAGCGCAAGCCTTCCAATCTCAATGCCCTCGTGGAAGCGGCGGTGGAATTCCTCCATTATCAACTGCGCACCAGCAATATCCAAGTGGTCTGTGAGTTGGACCGGAGCTTGCCCGAAACCATGGTCGACCCGCACCAGCTGCAACAGGTATTTTTGAACATTATCAATAACGCGCGCCAGGCGATCGAGGCGCATCAGCCAAAAGGTTGCATCCGAATCCGGTCCGAGCTCTGCGGCCAAACTCTCAAAGTTATTTTCCATGACAACGGTCCAGGCATCTCGGAGGAAAACCTGAAGCGAATTTTCGATCCGTTCTTTACGACCAAGGAAGTGGGCAAAGGGACCGGTTTGGGTCTAAGCCTGTGTTACGGTATTATCCAGGAGCACGGGGGGAATATCATCGTCACCAGCAAACCGGGCGATGGAGCAAAGTTCATCGTCGCGCTTCCCCGGGCCGTCCCCAGCGAAGAAGGGGAGAAAAAGGCCGAGCCGGAACACTCTGTGCTTAATCGGGGACGATATGGTACTGGAAAGAAGGTCCTGGTGATCGACGATGAGGAGTCCATCCTGCAGATGATGCGCGAGACGCTGCTTCAACATGGATTCCAGGTGGATGTCGCGCGCGACGGCGAAACCGCCTTGCACCGGCTGAGCGAGTCGCCGTACGACCTGGCGCTATGCGATTGGAAGATGCCAGGGCTCAATGGCCAAGAGGTGTACGAGCGGCTGTGCGCGGCCAATCCGGTGCTTTCCGAAAGGGTGATCTTCATCACCGGCGACGTGATCTCCGACAAGACACAAAAATTTCTTCAGGAGCGTCGAAAAGTGTGCCTGTCAAAACCGTTTTCACTCAGCGAATTCTGTGTGGCGATTGACAAGGCGCTGGCCAGCGGCTGAAGGCGGTTGCAGGTTGAGATTTGCAGGTTGGCCTGCTTTCCGGGCGCGCAGGAGTTTTGCGCAGCATCACCCATCAGAATTTGCCCAGTGAGGACGGCGCGAAACTGACCCCCCGCGATTGTTGGGAACCTCGGGGCGAAGTTGTTCATCTTACTTTTTCATCGAAGATCCAGCCCGTGTAACCCTGGCGACGAGACCGGATGTCCGCGACCCACATTCTGTCCAGGCCCGGCGTCGGGTGTGCTGAGATCCTCTAAACCGGTGGCGCGCGGGAACTTTTTGAACCGCCGTGCCTCGTACTTCTGAACGAGCCGAGCGTTCTCCTGATAAAACAATGAACACGCGAAGAATCCTATTTACACTCGGAGCACTGGTACTTTCGTTCGAACCTGCCATCGCCGGAGGCGATAACCCTAAGGAGGCGCGGTATGCGATCCAAACAGAACGTTCCCAAGTCAGACCTCAGTCTAAGTCGTCCAACCGGACTTACGTGCAGGACATCGTGCCGATCTTTATGGGCAAGTGCTATCGGTGCCATAACCAACAAACAGCTTTTCTGAATAACTGGCTGGATTATCGCGCCGCGTATGCGGATCGGGCGGAGCTTAAACGTAGAATTTGGGACAGTTGGCGCGGGTTGTATTTCAAACAACCGATGCCGATCATCAACAGTCCGGAAGCCGAGGCCCTCTCGGAAGAGGAACGCATCGCCATCAAGGAATGGATCGAAGGCGGCGCCACTTACGGTGTTCCGCCCAAAGAGACCGATCCGCACTCGAAAGCCGAACGGATCGAGGCCGGCCATCAGCTCTTTACCATGATTTGTGCGGCCTGTCATCAACCCACGGGCATGGGACTCCCGAATCGGTTCCCGCCACTGGCCGGTTCGGATTTCCTCAATGCGGACAAGGCACGGGCGATCCAGGTTCTGCTGCATGGTTTGCAGGGCGAGGTGACGGTTAACGGATTGAAGTTTAACAACAGCATGCCTCAATTGCCGCTGAGCGACGGCGAGATAGCGGCCGCATTAACCTACGTGTATAACTCCTTCGGGAATTCGGGCAAGGACGTCACCACCGAGGAAGTCAAAGCGATGCGCGCTCAAAAGGACGGTGCCATCATCACAGGAAACGGGAGCGGCCTTCAGCCAGCCCGTCCGAATGAAGTAAGCCCGTGGGAGTGAGCAGAAGCGGAATCAGAATCCAAAGGACAGTTGAAACACAAAGCGGTTGTGAGCTTCTTCAGGATCGTTGCTCCTGAGGAATTCATAATCACCTTCGAGCAGGAGGGTGTTGGTGAGGTAATAAACGTAACCAACGGTATAGCGTTCGATTTTGGTGGCGAAATTATTGCGGCTGTGATCGTAACGGCCTACGAGTTCCAAATTATTCAGGAGCGGAGCATTCAAATTGAGACCGGCGAGCTTATAGGCGGCCTGAACCCACCAACCGTGAGGGTTGAGGGTCCCCTGATCGGCGGTTTGCTGCCAGGTCTGAATGTATTCACCTTTGGCCTCGAAGTAAGGACTGATGTGCAAAGCGGCGTCGGCCACAGCCGCCGACCAAAGCCTGTTATCGGCGTCGTTCCAGGTTCCGGATTGGCCGGACAGGCCTAGCTCCAGATCGTAATGAGCTTTCCAAGGATAGAACCAACCCAGGCGGCCGCCCGCGCTGGGGGTTGCATGCAAATTGCCTGAAGAACCGTCGGAGCGGATGCCGACGTTGCCGTCCAAATCAAGTTGATCGTGGTTGGCCGAACCGTCTGAAGAACCGGGGCCGTTTGCGGCATAGACACTGTAGGTAAGCGATTGGCCGCCGGAACCCACAGGCACCGCTCCTCGCAATTGCAGGCCGATGCCGCTGCCGGGCAGCAGGTCGCGGGGCAAAGGATCATCCGGGATTTTGTTGAGCCAGCCCGCGCTGCGTTCACTATACGTGCCCAGGGGGAGCAACATATCGCCGGCGACAACCGTAACATAGTCGTTAAGCATGTAGTCAAGCTGGGCAAAACTTAGGCCAACGGAAGTGGTCACGCCGCTGTCATGGGTGCCGCTGGTGCTGTTTTGCAGGTTCACGTCAAAGCCGGCTTCAAACAGGATGTTGTCGCGAGCTCGAAAGAGGAAAATGGGAGCGAAATCGGCCAGGGCAAAGGCGCTATGTGAACCATCCGTTTTGCCGAACTGAATTTCGGCGTCGCCCACAACCATGAAGTTGTGGGTGGCGTTGGCGGTTTGGGGAATAGGATGAATGGGTTGGATTTGAGCGCCCGCACTGGCCCGCTGCTGCGCGTCGACGGCGGTCTTTTGCGTTTCGTCAAGCCGCTGCTTTAGTTGCTTAATTTCCTGCTGGTCCTGCTGGTGGGTGGCTTGATCCTGCTGCAAGTGTTGTTGATCCCGGTTATGGGCCCGTTCGAGTTGATCGATTCGCTGGCCCTGTTTAATCACCAACTCCTTGAGCGCCTGGAACTCTTCATCCGAGATGGCCGCGGGTAGCCGAGCCGGCATTGCCCCGGTCACACACACCGCCGCAAGCACGCCCCGCACCGGCACAGAAAACATCTTACTTTGAGAACGCGGGCGTAAGGAATGGAGCTTCATTTTCCACTGTCCTCCTGCAGAAATTTGAGAATCGCCTCGGCTTGGCGGGCCGGCAGGTTCACCCGCACCCGCATGTGGGTGAGAATAGTTTTCCATTGCACGTCGGTTCTTTCCGGCGCGTACCGCTCCGGGTGGCAGCGGTTGCAATGAATCGCATAGAGCTCGGCACCGGTGAGTTCTTTCTTGCTCTTCTTCGGCGCCTTCTTTGCCGATTTGGCCGTGGCGCCTGCGATGCTCTCGGCCGCCTCCGCTGAATGTAGAGAGGACGTAATCCAGATGCCGGCGAGCATGGCCAGCACCGCACCGGTACGTAGTTTTTGAGTGAGTGGTAGAGCCGTGTTCATAAGCTGGGAGTCGCCAGGCCGCGTTCGCTTCGACGCGATCCGGCGCTCACTGAGTAAGAGTTCCCAGGTAATGACTTTGTTCCCAACGAGGATGGAAATTCATCCACCGGCTCCTCTTGAAGAACGATTCGAAGTGATAGATTTACCCGCCCGGCCGCGAGTTCGGCGGTTTAAAGATTCCTCGAAGAGATCACAGTTGATGGCTTGGGCAGCGGTGGCACCTTGGCCGGCGGCGATGATCATCTGGCAATTCGCCGGAGTCACACAGCCGGCGGCGTAGAGTCCTCTGACTGTGGTGCGCATGTCTACATCCGTCACGATTTGACCTTCAGCGTCCAACTTCGCCCCCAATTCTTTGCCGAGTGCGTTCCAGACAATATCTCCGCGCGTGGTGAACAAGGCGTCAATGCGCCTCTGTTCACCACCTCGAAAGCGCATAGCCTTCAGGCGGGGCCCGGCGCGAGTGACCCGCGTAATTGGCTGGCATAAGACCGGGATGTTATATTCGCGCAGCGCGGCGCGATGCTTGCCATCCCAGGTCGGCTCGCGGCCATCAGTGACGACAAATACTTCAGAGGCGTAGGTTAGCATGGCGACGGCGTAGCGCACCGTCGCATTGCTCCAGCCGTACACTGCGACCCGCTTGCCTTGTACACGAAACCCATCGCAGTCCTTGCAGAAGAACATGCTGCGGCCGATACACGAACTAAATCCGGGTAGATCCGGCGGAATATGAAACGCGCCGGTGGCGAGCAGAAGTTTTTCGCAGGAATACGAGTCTTTTTTTCCCTTCAAGATAAAGCGGCCGCGGACCCGGCGGGCTGATCGAATCAGGTCCCGCTTCAAACGCGCGCCATAACGGCGAGCCTGGCGGCGCGCCCGCTCCAGCAGGCCGCCCCCGCTGATGCCAGCAGGAAATCCAAGGTAATTCTCAACTTGCGGCTCCCAACGAGCCATGGATTTGCCACTGTCCACCAGGAGGAGATCCCGTTTTGCGCGCGCCAAGTACACGGCGGCGGAAAGGCCGGCCAGGCCGCCACCCACAATGATGACCTGGGCCTGATGTTCCATGGCTGCTCGTGCTCGGCGCAGCTCAGGTGGTGGCGCGGGAGTACTCGCCGGGTTGAAACACTGGTTTTTTATTTTTGGCGCCGGATACCACCTGGGCGTGGTTGATCGCCGCAACCAACGCCACACCTCCGATTACGTTGCCAATGAAAGTGGGGACGAAATAGTTGCCAAATACTGCGCCCCAGGAAATCTCGCCGGTCAGAGCGATGTAAAAGGTCTGCACCCCTCCCGCGATCAAGTGGCCGAAGTGACCAAGGCCGATCACATAGCTGAGGATGACTATGACCCAAAGCCGCGCGCTCTCAGCGAAAGGCAACAACCATACCATCAGGGCAATGAGCCACCCGGCGAAAACCGCCCGGATCAGATGGGCTGCAAAGCCGCCAGCCATGGCTTGCTGCCCGATATCTAAGAACTCCCGGCGAATATTCGCGTCAAATCCCGCGTCCGACGTGCAGGCCCATGCCACGGCCAGGCAGCCCACTAAATTAGCCGCCAGCACAACCACCCAAAGCCTCATCACGCCGGCAAAGCGCGTCAGGGTCTTTTCCTGCAGTAACGGCAGAATTGGCGTGAGAGTGTTTTCCGTAAACAATTGTTGGCGTCCCAGAATCACCACCAGAAAACCCAAGCTGTAACCGAGTTTGGCAATCAGCGGACGCCAGGGCGCTTGCGGCAGGTAACTGGCCAGCAGCCCCTCGGCCACCAGGGAACCGCCCATTGACAGCCCGGCCGCCAGGCCGGACCAAAACAAAGCTGAAGACGGGCGCGCCAGCTCGTCGAAGCCTTCTTTCAGAACGGCCTTGTAGATGACGACGCCACTGGGCGAGCTTAGGCTCTCCGCATCCACCTGCTCCTGGTGTTCTTGCTCGTCGGTTTTCATCCCCCGCCGCTCCTGTATCAATTAGACTACGCCCTCCCTGCTAAAGCGGTGCGTCCGAATTGATGGGGTTTTCGCCTAGCTTAGCTACAGGACAATGCCGGACCCGCGCATGAACCTTTACAGAAAATCGATAATGCGGATTGAGCCGCAGCGCTTTTCATGGAGCGCGCACTCATCAAAAGCGGAAAAGCGCCGCACTCCAAAACGCAAGCGAGCGGGCACGCCGTTCTTATCAGTTGGAACGGTAAGCCGTCCCGCGGTCGAGCCGGCGCGCCAGTTCGCTCGTGTAATGACGCCCCAGAGTCTCGCGGTGCTCCGCTATCCAGTCGGTGAGCCGGGTCCTTCCCAGCGCAGGCCCCTCGACGCAAAGACGATTCTCCATCAAGCCCCGGATCTCCTCGCGCGTGATAATCACATCGCCCAGGAATAATCCAAGGACTCGGCAGGCCCAATAACCAAATGCCGGAGGAACCGCGATGACACCCCGGCGCAAACCCAGTTTCCTTCGGATCAACTCCACCAACTCTCGATACGTGAAAGTTTCGGGCCCAATGTCGTTAAGAACCTCGTTGTGAGTTTCGCCAGCCTTTGTGACCGCCGCGGCCGCCAGGTCATCGACGTAAATTGGCTGAAGCTTGTACTGGCCATCGCCGAATACGCCGAAGAACGGCAGCCGGCGCAAGGACCAGGCAATGTTGTTGATCAAAACGTCTTCTTTTCCAAACAACACCGCCGGGCGCAAGATGCAGTATGAAACTCCCAGGTTCCGCAGGCTCACTTCCAGCTGCGCTTTCCCCCTGAAATAGGCCAGGCTGGAACCGAGATCGGGATTGGTAATGCTGACATGAATAATGCGTTTAACGCCTGCCTTCCCGGCTGCCTCAAACAAAACTTTGGTGTTCGTCACTGCCTGGTTATGACTGAAGCTGCCATGATCGAAACGCACCCAGTAGGTGTTGATGAGCACATCGACACCACGGAGGGACTGAGCCAGCTTTGCCGGGTCGTCGAAATGAAACGGAAAAGCGGTGACTGCCCCGCCAAAAGGATTGGGGCGATTGAAAGAATTGGTGAGCGTGATGACCTCGTGCCCCGCGTCAAGCAATCGCCGGGCGACGTACCGTCCGGAATATCCAAAAGCGCCAGTCACTGCGGTTTTCATATATAGAGCTAAGGTAAATCGAAGAAGACGCGCTTCCGATGTTTGGAGTGGCGGGCCCCGGGACAGAATTTCCCACGAGTGAGCCAGCAAAGGAAACCAGCGAGACGAGGCCATGGTCTCGGGGCGGGTGAATGACTTGGGGTGCTTACTCTTTCATCTGTAATTTCTGTATTCAAGGAAATTCTCCCGCAAAAAAAAGCCGCTTAAGAGCCCAGGCCCAAGCTCTTCAATAGCTTGTCCCCTGCATTGAGAAATTTCACCAGCGCCGAGGCGGGCAACTTGGCCACTTGGGAGTACCACGTCGTGGTCGCCTGGAAAAAGCGGTGCAACTCGCGTAACCGTTCCTGAGTGAACTTGTCTTCCTTCTCTTTGGCGGCTTCAGCCAGGCACTCTTCCAACATCGCAATGGTCGGATCGATTTCGCGCCGCTTGCGCTCATCCAGCACAACCCGGAACATTTCCCAGACGTCTTTCATCGACTCGAAATGATCCCGTTTGTCGCCCATCACGTGGACCAGTTTGACGATCCGCCAGCTTTGCAATTCCTTCAGGCTGGTGCTGACGTTCGAACGGGCTACGGCCAGGGTTTCAGCAATTTCCTCGGCATTAAGCGGTTTCGGGGAGATAAAGAGCAGCGCATGGATTTGGGCGACGGTGCGATTGATGCCCCAGCGGATACCCATCTCGCCCCAATGCAGGACGAATTTTTGTTGAATGGGGGTGAGGCTCATATTTCGATAATTTCTGTCACGTCAGAAATTACACAATGTAGGCGCCTTTGTCAAACGCCCTTCTGGTGGGAGTTTTTCCACAGGAAATAAGCCGGGACACCCGTTAAGACGATCAGCAACCCAGGCCAGGAAGTGTTGGTGCGGTAAAGCAGGAGGACGACAGAAATTGCGGTAGCAGCCACAATGTATAACGCGGGGATAATCGGGTAGCCAAACGCGCGGTATGGGCGTTCCGCTTCCGGCCGCTTCCGGCGGAGCACAAATAAGCCGACGATGGTCAGGACATAAAAAATGAGCACCGCGAAGATGACGTAATCGAGCAAATCGCTATAGAGATTGCCGTACAGCTCAGTGTGCGCAACCGGATCGAGCTGAGGATTCCCCGCGGGATCGTGGAGGCGAGTGCGCGGCAGCACCAGCAGACAAGTCCAAATTCCCTGCAGGACCAAACCCATGGCAGGCACGCTGCGCGCGTTCAGGCGGCCCGTCGATTTAAAAAATAATCCGTCGCGGGCCATGGCGTAGTAAACGCGGGCCCCCGAGAGGATCAGCCCGTTGTCGCAACCGAAAGTGGAAACCATAATGGCAAGGGCCATCACGACCGGCCCGGCCCCGTGAAACACAGTCGCGATAGCGGCTGTGGCCACGCGATCATCCGGCGCGTGCTGGATTTGATCGAGCGGGAGCAGGAAAAGGTACGCCACGTTGGCGAGGATATATAAAATCGTTACCAGGCCGGTGCCCGCAGCCAGGGCCATTGGAAGCGTGCGGCGCGGATTCTTCACCTCGCCCGCAATGAAAGTGACGTTGTTCCAGG
>DASRFK010000054.1:0-34737 GCA_035651635.1 Verrucomicrobiia bacterium
CCCTTGCAGGGCGGCCTGGCGTCGTGGTTGGTTTCCCCAGGGCGTTGCCCTGGGCTGGTACCCTTCACGCCTCCGGCGTGCCTAACCGGCGGCCAACCGGCGTGCCCAACCGGCGTGGCCCAACCGACGTGTCCCAACCGACGTGTCCCAACCGGTGGGGCCAACCGGTGGGGCCGACCGGCGGCCAGCGGGCGCGTTCCTGCTCCAAGGCAACGCCCCCCTTCACGCCGCAGGCGTGGCGCGTACCAGCCCAGGGCAACGCCCTGGGAAAAGATCCCGAAAACAACAGTTGCGCCCTGCAAGGGCGCAGTTCAGTCTCGCTTCTCTATGTCGCAATCGTTGGCTAAAAATCTAATTCACCTAACCTTCAGCACCAACGAACGGCGCCCGATTATTTCAGCTCACACTCGCGAAGGACTAAACCGTTATATGTGCGGAATCCTTTCGGATTTGGATTCGCCGGCGTTGGCAGCCAATTGCGTCGCCGACCACGCCCACATTCTATTCAACCTAAGTAAGAATCAGCCACTCGCCCAGGTCGTGATGGAAGTGAAACGGGTCTCATCAAAATGGATGAAAACCCAAGGCGCCGAGTTTGGAAACTTTCATTGGCAGGGTGGATATGGTGCATTTTCGATTGGCCAATCCGGGGTAGCGGGGGTGAAAACCTACATATCCAACCAGGAGGAACATCATCGCGCGAAGACATTTCAAGAGGAGTTGCGGGCCCTTCTGAAGAAATATGAGGTCCCGTTTGATGAGAATTACCTATGGGATTGAGCTTCCCCAGGGCGTTGCCCTGGGCTGGTACGCTTCACGCCTCCGGCGTGTCCAACCGGCGTGTCCAACCGGCGTGCGCAACCCGCGTGTCCAACCCGTGTGCGCAACCGCCGGCCAACCGACGCGTGCGCTCCAGGGCAACCCTCCTTCACGCCGAAGGCGTGGCGCGTACCAGCCCAGGGCAGCGCCCTGGGAAAAGATCCCGATAACAACAGTTGCGCCCTGCAAGGGACCCTGCAAGGGCGCCAGAGCTGTTTCCACGATGCGCACGATGGAAGGCGTCCTTTCTGAAATCTTGGATACACGAATCCCGGGGCATCGGCCTATTGGCCTCAGCCCCGGGCTATGCTCGGTCGGCCCGTTGGGCCGAAGTAGATTTACTCCGCCGGTGTGCTCGACCGCCCCGTTGAGATTTTTGCCGCTGAATTCGCCCCGAATACCGCTTGACGGACCGTCCGCAACCTGTTGTCCAACTGAAAGTTGTTTGGAAAACCCGTCGCCGTAAACGTACGGAACCATTTCTCAGTACTCATTGGGATTGCCTTGCCTGGGTGGGATGCCCCATAATATGATATAAACCCGGTGGCAGACACACTGTGTTTGAATGCGTGACGCCGGACCCGAACCAGACAAAAAAGACCAGCAAACCAGCAACTAGCAATAGAAACATGAAAATATCTCTAAACCGAGTGCAGCGAGCAGGCCCCAACCCCCGCTCGGCCTTTACCCTGATCGAAATGATCGGCGTTCTGGCCGTAATCGCGATCCTCGCCTCCATGCTGATTCCCCGGGTTTTTGAAGCCATCAACAGCGCCCGGGTGAACTCAACCGCGGTGGCTTGTGAGACGGTCAAGACAGCCGCAGCTGATCATTTTGGTAAATACGGCCAGTTTGATCTGACAAACGGCGCCGGCATTTATATGCCTGGGGCGGCCGTAATCACCAACTATGATGTTGCGGTACTAATGGAGGAAGGCCTCCTCGACAAGCCGTTTTCAGCTCGCATCGCGGGCGCTGACATAAACCCCAACTCCACTGTTCAGCTTGTTCGGGCGGCGAGCGGCAACTGGGGTGGTCCCAACCCAGCGCTGGGCTACTCGCTGGACGGTAGTGGGAACAGTTCCACGACGAATGCTTCCTTTGTTCTGGAAGCTGTTATCAGGCATGTGAGCCAGGCCGACGCCAAGGATCTTAACGATCGCATTGATGGGACAGCTCTTGGCACGCCCAACGGTGCGCTTGGAGTTGCGGACACGTCAGGGCGGGTCGAATACGGTGCGCCAACAGCTGGCTCCGGCACCGTCGATGTCTATGTCTATCTGACTCACCGTTAGCATCGTAGGCGCAAGTGGCGGATAGGTTTGCCGTGTTCTAGGAATCGCATGACTGTGCTCGAACAAAAGATGCCCTTTGGCAACCAGTTGGTGGCCATGGGGCTGCTGATGGAAGTGCAGTTGCAGCTCGCCTTGCGCGAGCAGCAGCGCACGGGCGGTTCCTTGGCGCGCATCCTGGTTCAGCTCGGGTTTATCACTCCCGAGGTTTTGGCCGAGTTCCTGGCCGATCAGGCCGGGAGCTCTCGCGTCAACCTCAACGAAACCGCTATCGATCGCAACGTCCTGTCGCTGGTCCCCCTGGACGTGGCCCGCCGCTGCGTCGGCATGCCCGTCTCGCGTCGCAACGGGACGCTTACGGTGGCCCTGGCTGATCCGTTCGACGTTAACGCCGTTGATACCTTGCGCCAGGTCACGGGCCTGGGTATCGAAGTTGTCACCGCCCCCGAGCGCGACATCCTCAATTGCCTCGAGCTCTATTACACCACCGGCGACATCCTCGGTGAATCGATCGACCGCGTCCTCGAAGAAAAGGACCGGCAGAAGATCCAGTCCCTGGACGAAGTCCTCAGCCGGATGGCCAACAAGGACGAGGATGCCCCGGTCATTCGAGCAGTGCGCCAGATTATCACCCGTGCGGTGAACACCCGCGCCAGCGATATTCATTTCGAGCCGGAGGAACGCATGATGCGCGTGCGCACCCGCATCGACGGCGTGCTCTCGCAGGACGTGCTCATCCCCAAAGCCATGCAATCGGCCGTCACCACCCGCATGAAGATTCTCGCGGATCTTGACCTGGCCGAAACCCGCGTGCCGCAGGACGGGCGCGCCACGATTCTCGTCGGCGGCCGCCAGGTCGATTTGCGCGTCTCGAGCCTGCCCACCAGCCACGGCGAAAACATCGTCGCCCGCATTCTCGATCCCAGCGGCCAGATCCTCGACCTGTCCACCTTGGGTCTCCGCGACGACATGGCGGTCCAATTCCGCGAGGTGCTCAACAAGCCGTACGGCGTCGTCCTGGTCACCGGCCCAACCGGCAGTGGCAAGACCACCACCCTCTACGCCGTGCTCAAAGAGGTCAGCACTTTGGACGTCAGCACTTTTACGCTCGAAGACCCCATCGAGTACCGCATGCCCCTGGTGCGCCAGACCCAGGTCCATGAAGAAGCCGGCCTGACTTTCAGCAACGGCCTGCGCGCTCTCCTGCGCCAGGATCCGGACATCATCCTGGTCGGTGAAACCCGCGACACCGAGACGGCGCAACTGATGGTCCGCGCCGCACTGACCGGCCACCTGGTCTTCTCCACCTTGCACACCAACGACGCCGCCGGCGCCATTCCCCGCCTGATGGATATGGGCGTCGACTCGTTCCTCCTGCCCGCCAGTCTCCTGGCCGTTCTCGCCCAGCGCCTGGTCCGCAACATTTGTCCGCATTGCAAAGAAGAGGAAAAAGATCCCGAACGCATTTTTGCCAGATCCAAAGTCCCGCTGCTGCCCGGCCAGCCTCCGCGGCTGTGGCGCGGGGCTGGCTGCTCGGCTTGTAACCAGAGCGGTTACAAAGGCCGCGTCGGCATTTACGAGCTGATGACCCTCGACGATCGCTTTCACGACCCAATCATCCGCCGGGCCGGCGCGCCGGAATTCCTGCGGCTGGCTCGGGAAAACGGAATGAAAACCATGTTCGAAGATGGCTTAATCAAGGCATCCCAGGGCATGACCACCATCGAAGAACTGCTCCGCGTCACCCGCCTGGCGGCAAGGTAGTTTGGTCAGGGCTGCCTGAACACAGCCGACCCGCAGACACAGCACACACGCTCTCAGTCACACCGCCGGGTTGTTTCCTGGCCTGGGGACCTTAGGCGCCATCACCAAGCATCGGTGGTCTTCACCGCGGTGTTCCTCCTTTCCATGAACCGTGCGGCAACCCGAAGGTTTTGGAGTGCGCACGCTGTGCGGCGCTTTTCGGGATCGCACCACGTCCGAAAGCGGCGCAGAGCGCCGCACTCCAAGACGCTGACGCGCCCTCCTTTGGCGGGTTCATGGTCCCAATGGAGGATTTTGCGATCGTGGAGGCTTTCCCTGAACCTGGTAGAAAGGGGCGGGGACGTCTCGTCGACGTCTCGTCCCCGGCAGTCCTGGCTCAGCCGCGCGGGACGAGACGTCCCCGCCCCGAATGACATTGGACATTATCTCTGGTCCGCTGCCACCGTGCAGACCTGCCTCAACTGCCGCACGTTCCGGGTCATGCGCAACGGCCGGCTATTGTCCAGTAGCACAAACTGTTCTCCTTGCGGCCCGTGTTGTATCCCTTTGACGCGCTCGCAATTGACGATCGTGGACCGGCTGATCCGCAGAAACTGGCGCTGCGGCAAGCTCGCTTCGAGTCGGGCCAGCGTTTGGCGGATGACGTGATTTTGCGCCCGAGTTTGCAGCACGGCATAGTTGCGGGCCGATTCAATGCAGCGCAACTCAGAGAATTTGATGTAAACCGTTTCACCACTGGTTTCAGTGAACCGGAGGGACGCGCTCCCGCCTTTCGCTTGGGGTGCTTGGTCCGGATGCATGCGCGCGCGCGAAAGGGGGGTTCCTGCTGAAATGCACCCTTCTGATTTCGGCGTGTCCACCGGGCCGGGGTCGACGCACGGCTGCTGCGGCGCGGAATCGGCCGCTTGAATCTCCAGCCGTTGCCGGGCACGTTCCAGCGCCGCATTGAGCCTGGCCTGGCTGAACGGCCTCAGCAGGTAATCCAGCGCGTGCACCTCGAACGCCTCGACTGCATATCTATTGACAGCGGCGGTAAAAATCACCAGCGGCCTGTGCTCCTCGGGCACCTGCCGTATTAAGTCAATGCCGCTCGATTCATTGAGCCGCGCGTCCACGAGCACCAGGTCCGGGCGTTTTTGCCGGATGCAGGCAAGTGCTTCGCAAGCGTCGCGGCATTCGCCCTCGATTTCGAGGTGGGGCGCCTGAGCCAACATTCTGGCCAGCCGCGCGCGCGCCGTTCGTCGGGAGGAAATAATCAAAGTTCGGATTCTCACAATGTCATCGCGCCTTTAGCAGGAATCGTGCAAAGGCTTCGATGGGTGACGAACGCAGTGAGTTCGCGTTTGACTCAGCGAGCGAAGATCTTCGAGGGCAAGTTGCCCCACGCAAATTAGCGTTCATCAATGTTCGAGAGTCAAATCAGACCACTCGGGGACCCAACCGTTGTTTTTGGGTGAATGCACCCAGCCGGCCGGGTGCCTTTTGGAAACCGCGCCGGTAAAGCAATCCAACATGCCCCCAAACCAACTTTCGGTTTGTGTACGCTCTCCTCATCTGCGGTTGCCCCGAATCTGCGGAGCTTCATCGATTTCTCAAGAAGGCCGGCCCAGTCCGAACACAGCGCCGGCCTCCCGGGGCCGGCTCAGCGGAGTTCCTGGGGTGAACACCCAAGAGCGTGGGGGTCTGACGTTTCTTACAGTTTTCCAACACGGTGCGCCCGTCTTTCATAAGCTTCCTATTCCGGCAAGCGCAAAATGCTCGCATTCCCTGAATGAATCCCAAAATAAAGGAAATGGCTCGCGAATCCGCACATATGGCTCGAACCGCAGCCAATGAAACCAAGGACAACGCCATCCGCGAATTAGCACTTGCTGTCTTCGGCCTGGCCATGGCGGTCGAACGGATTGCCGATCTGCTTCCTGAGAAACCAAAGAAGGAAATGCCTCACGTCCCTTCCGGGATTCATTCCATGTCCGCAAGCTCGGCTCGCAAACGCACCAAAGTCTAGATCTTGGGTCAAACGTGCAAAGAGGTAGATGACATCGCGCTGCGATGTCCCCCGCCCGCGTCCAGCGGGCGAAACGAATGCGCGAGGAGTTACCAACGTTGCGCCGCTGAACGCGGCGCGGACGGCGCAGCGCGCCATCCCTACCGGGCGGGGTTCGGAGTCCCGCCTTCAGGCGGTCCGGTGCCAAAACCGCCTGAAGGCGGGACTCCAGACCGAATTCTAAACCACGCTCTTGGGTTTCGGGAAATGTTTCTGTGCTTCTTCGCGGCAGTTCCCTTGTCTTAACTAGTAGACAACAATTCCTGATAAACCCCTGTCAAAAAAGGTTGAGAGAAAGTTCACGCTTCGGGCTAGGGTTTTGGTGCATGAGCACCGAAGAAAAGGCCGTTGAAATACTTCAGCAAGTGGCTGTTCGCCAGGAAAAAATGCGTCAGCACAGCGCCAAGAACATGGGCATCGTGCGGTGTAAGAACTTCAGGTGCCTGGGAATTAAAAGTGCTGACGGGATCTGGCGGGACGCTCACCAGCGCCCCCTGGAAGTTGTTGAGGTTGTCACGGAGTTTTGAGCCCCTTCGATTTTGCCAACCGTGAAGAGAAATACCAAAGAAGCTCCAAGATCCTGGACGGAACCAGAGAAGCAAAAGCTCTATCGGGACTATTTTGCGCGAGACGCCGGAGTCTGCCCTGTCTGCGCTGCTGGGGTTCACGTGGTAATGGAACACGCCGGAGAAGTCCCAATCCTCTATTTGTGGTGCGACTGCGGCAACCGGGCCAGGGTTTGGGCCGGCCAGGACATTTAGCCGCGGCGTTGCTTAGTCCGGAGCCCAAGATAAACGCCTGTATGGAGGGAACCGAAGGAGAGGGAACGCCGGGCCTCCCCTCACCCTACCCTCTCCCCGAAGGAGAGGGAATAGCGAAGGCACACGCGCTACTCAATCGGATCGTGTGGGAGTAGTCGCCGTCGAACCCTCAAAGTAAGTGCAGCGGATGCCGGGTTCAGCATTTCCGCTTTCCAGGATCAGCGGCCCAGCCCGGCTGACTTGTTCGTTCCCCAACTACCCGAGCGCAGCGAGACTAGAGGGATTCCTGCGGTAACTTTTGATATTTAACGAGTTCTTCCTGCGTCAGCTTCTCAACGCCTGTGACCTTGATCACCGGCAGGGCGGAAAACCCCTTCTTGAGCTGCTCGGCGTCATAGGCCAGAAACGAACCCAGGAGTTTGTCCCCTTGCTTTTTCGTTCTGAAGTACCCGATCTCACCGTGCTGGCCTGAATATATTGGGATCTTCGCCAAAAATTCTTTCGGAGTTCTAGGCGAAAAATCGCCGACCGGCTCGAACCTCACCACGCACACCCCCTGTGCGGCGTCGAGATGATTAAAATCTATTAAAGATTCCTGCGGCAACTTCTTGTACTGGACGAGTTGCTCCTGGGTCAACTTTTCGACACCTGTGACCTTGATCCCCGGCAACGCGGAAAGCGCCTCCTTGAGTTGATCGGCATCATCGGCCAGAAATGAACCCAGAAGTTTGTTGCCTTGCTTTTTCGTTCTAAAATACCCGATCTCGCCGTGCTGCCCTGAATATATGGGGATCTTCGCCAAAAACTCCCCCGGAGTTTTGGGTGAGAAGTCGCCGACCGGCTCGAATCTGACCACCCAGACGCCCTTCGCCGCGTCAGGCTCGCTGACCTTTGCCCGCTGGGGCTTGGTCTGGACCTGCGCGTCACCAGACATAACCAGCGCCAGACTGGCCAACACCCAAACTGCGATCGCAAGTCCATGGCCTGTTTTGTGGCAGCATGAAATCATACGTATGCTTTTCTTCATTTGTTGTTTCCTTTCTGAAATTCAATCGATGCACGACCAACTTAATCAAGGCCCCTTTCGGCTCAGCACCGCCGGCCCAATGACGCCCTGCTCTCGGCCAGGACGAAATTTCCTGCCCTCTTTTTGCAAGCTGTTCATTCTCAGCTGAAGCTGAGAATAGCTTATCCTCGTCAGTACCCATATTACAACCTCAAATATGACGTTTTCGGCTTTTTCCTTTTAGTTGCATGGAAATCTGAACACGCACCAAATGGTTGACAAAAACGCGCTGTGGTACACCCTGTTTCCCTGCCGGTTTGCCTCGGTAGCTCAATTGGCAGAGCAGTTGACTCTTAATCAATTGGTTGAAGGTTCAAGTCCTTCCCGGGGCACCAGCCTCGCCTGCGGCGAGGAAATCCGAAGGCCGAAACTCGAAGGCCGAAGGGGAGCACGGCCGGACCGTCACAGGGTTAAAACGTTGAAGCGTTAAAACGGTCGAAGGCCAACTACAAACGGACCCTAATTCACACGGATTTCGAAGCTGGATTTTAACCAGGGATAAACATGGATCGACCTGGGCTTTTTAACGGAAGGTTCCCCGCGGAATTGAAGAAAGGACTTAGGTTGTTTAAATTCCTCAGCAGGTTCGCCCGCGTCGGCATCTTCCCAAGGCCGGGAACAAGGCCCGCAGATGTTGGGATTTTGACACGGAGTCTTCTTGAAGTGCGTCATTGGTGACCCACAACAAATGCAAATGCGAGGTTTCATGCGTAGTAATGGTTAAGCAGTCAATCGCGGCGTCCGAATCGTTGCAGCAATGGGCCTTCCGCTGCGGTCCCAGGCTCAACTGTATTATCGTTGGCAAAACCCGATCCTTACAAAAAGCGCATGTTTCGGTAGGGACGTCGCGCTGCGACGTCCGCGCCGCGTACCAGCGGCGCACCGAAGGAAACCATTGTGCACCCGTTTTGGTTCTGTTCCGCCCGCTGTACGGGCGGTGACATCGCAGCGCGATGTCATCTACCAATGGGACGTCGCGCTGCGACGTCCGCGCCGCGCACCAGCGGCGCACCGAAGGAAACCATTGCACCCGTTTTGGTTCTGTTCCGCCCGCTGTACGGGCGGTGACATCGCAGCGCGATGTCATCTACCAATGGGACGTCGCGCTGCGACGTCCGCGCCGCGCACTAGCGGCGCATCGAAGGAAACCATTGTGCACCGTTTTGGTTCTGTTCCGCCCGCTGCGCGGGCGATGACATCGCAGCGCGATGTCATCTACCAATGGGACGGCGGTGACATCGCAGCGCGATGTCATCTACCAAATGGCGCGCGCGGAGGAACCAGCGGTCCTGGTCGACAAGCGGGAAGGGACATTTCCGGGCGCAATGTACAGGGCGGCAATTCTGCCGGCTTCGGCGACCATGAGTTGTTTGAGCGGGTCCGGGCTGAGCACCTCGGCCGCGGTCCCGAACGACAGCACCCAACCGGCGAGCCATTCGAGCGATGAATCCAGGAGAGTGACGACTACGCCGTTCGGCTCGGGCTTTTCTTCCACCAATCCCCAGTTCCATTCGCGGCGCACGCGTTCGAGGACGGCGGGTTGAAAGCGGATACGGACCATGACGAACTCGCCTTTCCGAGCCTGGCGTTGTTCCAGGTAACCCGCCAGGGAAAAATCGGCGTGGCCGGAGAAGAGTTCCCTTTCCAGCTCCAGTTTGAGGACTCGGTCGGTGCGAAAGTCGCGGACATCGCGACGCAAACGGCAGTAAGCAATCAGATGCCAGTTATCCGAGTAATACACCAGGCCGAGGGGTTCGACGGCGCGTTTGGTGACCTTGCCGCTCTGCCCGCCCCGATAATCCAGGGCGAGCACGCGCCGCTCGGCCAGCGCGCGTTGAATGGGAATCAGGCTCTGGCTGGGCATACAGGGAACGGAGCTGGAGCACCTGGGCACGACGGCGGTTGAACGCTCCAAACGTTCGAGATAATCCCGGCGATCACACGGCAAGACCGACCGGACTTTGAGCAAGGCGGAGTCCATGTGTTTGCGCAAGGAGGCGTCCGTAAGGCGCTCGACCAGTTTGCCGGCGATCAAGAGTGCGCTGGCTTCTTCGGTCGTGAACATGGCCGGCGGGAGATGGTGCCCTTTGGCGAGGCTGTATCCAACACCGGCCTCGCCGGTAATGGGGATACCCGCCTCACTCAGAGCCGCGATGTCGCGATAAACCGTGCGAACGCTGATCTCGAAATGGCCGGCGAGATCCTCCGCGCGCACGACCCGGCGGCTGTGCAGATGCAAAGCTATCGCGAAGAGACGGTCCACGCGGTTCATGCTGTTATCATAGCACAAATGTTTGATCGACCAATAGCATGGTGAAGCCGCTGGCTTTCGATCCAAAGCGAAGCGTTTGGTGTGCAATTCGGCGTTTGGCTCGGCGGTTGGGCTATCGGAAGGATCCCAGCGAAGGTTAACGAAAACAGAGGACAATACCCGTCCAGCCGCAGAGCCACAACAAGGCGTAGCTGAGCGTCTCCCACAGTGCCCTGCCCTGGTTCTGCCGCCCCGGGCGCGTGCCGACCCAAACGTGAGGCTCAGGCAAGGCCGTGACGTGCCGGGTCCACGCCAAAGGCGCGTGAAAATGGATTGGTATAAGCTCGCCGAAGTGTCCACCGCGAAGGCCTGGACGTGTCCTCGGCAAGGGCCGAATCAAATCTGGTTTCGCAATCATATGGGGCAAGCTTACAGCACCTCACTGACAGCCCTATGTCAGCAGGCTTTTTAAAATGCGGAGTGCGGAGTGCGGAGTGCGGAATGGAGACGACGGAGTGGCGACGTCATGAAGGCCGGATGCCGGTCCGGTTAGGGCCGGCCGGCCCGCAAGTCCTTGCAATCGCGGTGCGCATGGTTATTTTGGCGCGAAATCCACGAACTATGCGCAACATTTTTGACCATTCGGGTTGTACAAACCGCAACTGTGTTGTCGGCTCACTCCTTCTCGGCCTGGGCCTGATGACGGCTCCCGCCCAAGACTTCAGCAACGTACAAATTAAAGCCACCAAAGTGTCGGGCGGTATCTACATGCTGCAAGGCTCCGGCGGCAACATCGGCGTATCCGTCGGCGACGATGGGATTGTGATCGTGGACGACCAATTCGCTCCCTTGGCACCGAAAATCAAAGCGGCGCTCAAAGAAATTACCGACAAACCGGTGCGCTTTGTTCTGAACACGCACTTTCACGGGGATCACACCGGAGGCAATGCGCAATTTGGCGCAGAGGCGACCATTATCGCCCAGGAGAATGTACGCAAGCGGCTGCAGCAAGGCGGGAACGTTGCCGGAAACTCCGTGGCGCCTGTCCCGAAAGAGGCGCTGCCGGTCGTGACGTTCAACGACCGCGCGACGGTGCATTTGAACGGAGAAGATATTCGAGCAATTCATTTCCCCAACGGCCATACTGACGGCGACAGCGTTATTTTCTTTCCCAAGGCCAACGTGGTTCACATGGGCGACGATTTCGTCACCTACGGCTTTCCATTTGTCGACGTCCAGAATGGCGGCAGTGTCAGCGGTATGATTGCGGGGGTGGAGAAAGTCCTGACGATGGTGCCGGAGGATGTGAAGATTATTCCGGGCCATGGCCCGCTCTCCACGCCGGCCGACGTGCGAAAGTTTGTCGAGATGCTCAAAGACACGCGCGCACTGGTCGCCAAAGCGGCGACAGAAGGCAAAACCGCCGAGCAGATGAAGAACGACCATGTCCTGGCCAAATACGAAGATTTGGGCAAGGGGTTCATTAAAACCGACGCCTGGATTGACTTGTTACTCGCCGACATCGAGAAGAATCCCAAGGGCGCCCCGGCCTACCAGGCCCACGGTCATGCCGACGAAAAGTCTCAATAATTCACATCTTCCAAATGTGGACTCGTTGAACTCATCCCTTCGCGAGTCCTATCTCCCGACCCGGAACAACGAGTGGCGCGGGTCTGCTTAATGATTCAGGCGTGCTTTAGAACTCGGTTTGGAGTCCCGCCTTTAGGCGGCCGGGCGCCGAAACCGCCTGAAGGCGGGACTCCAAACCCAGGTCGTCAACGCCTAAGCCGGTATTTTAAGACACCCTCTTGACCGCCAGCAGCCGAGTTCCTATGCCGCGCAGTCGTATTGCCTTGGTCGGCGATTTCAATGCCGAAATCCTGGCGCACCGAGCGATCAATGCGTCGTTCGCACTGGCAAACCAAACAGGCCAGAAGCGGTTCGAACCGCAATGGGTCGGCACCGAGACCATCGTTCCGGACCACACCGGCGCGTGGGGGGATGTTTGCGGCATCTGGTGTGTTCCGGGAAGCCCTTATCGCAATGCTGAGGGCGCTCTTTGGGCAATACAATATGCTCGCACGCGCGCCCTGCCTTTCCTGGGCACCTGCGGCGGCTACCAACATGCCTTGATCGAGTACGCCCGCAACGTTCTCAAAATCAAAGCCGCTGAGCATGCGGAGGACAACCCGTCGGCAGCCATGGCGTTGATCAGCCGATTGCAATGCGCGCTGGTCGAGCAATCCCAAAAAATCGTCTTGAGCGACAAAAATTTTGCCGCCCTGTACGGCGCCGATTCAGGCTTGGAAGGTTACCACTGCAGCTACGGCTTAAACCCGGAGTACGAGCGAGTCTTCGCCGGCACAGCCCTGCGGATCGCCGCCCGCGCCGAGAATGGCGAGGCACGCGCGTTTTGCTTAAGCGAGCACCCGTTTTTTATCGGCACAGCGTTTCAACCGGAACGCCGCGCTCTGGCCGGCTCCCTGCACCCGCTGGTGGCGGCCTTTTTCTGCGCCGCGGCCGGGGTGTAGAGTCGTCACCCGCCAGTCCTCCGCGATTGCCAAATTCCTCATTGGAACCATGAACCCTTGAACTTTTTGACGAGTCACAAGTCTCCCTGTCCTCCTCCGAGGAAGAGAGCACCGGGGAGAGGAGACCTTCTCTGTTCTCATCTGTGGTCGCCCTGAATCTGTGGAACGTGCATGGAAAGCCTCCCCGTCGAGTCCAACCCGCATTGGGACCTTGAACCGCGAACAGGCGCCGTTTCGTCCTCTTCCTCTTTCTCATCCTCTTCCTCTGAAACTCCGAGGGACGAGGAAGAGGACAGGTTCATGGAAAGCTTCGACGTGTTTTTAACGCGCATTGGGACCATGAACCCAAACTGCGCTGCGAAAGCTCCACCCTCTCCTGGGGGAGAGGGCCGGGGTGAGGGCGGGCTTTTTGCGTTCGGCACTCGGTAGCTCTCTCAACCGATCCTGACCCCAGCGAATCAGCGGCCGCACAGGGCAGACGCATCTAATTCTCGCGGTAGGGATGGCGCGCTGCGCCGTCCGCGCCGCGTTCAGCGGCGCAAGGCTCGAACGTGAACGTACCTCCTCGCGCATTCGTTCCGCCCGCTAAATGCGGGCGGGGACATCGCAGCGCGATGTCCCTGCCGCACGATTTAGATGCGTTTGCCCTGGCGGCCGCAGCCGCGACATTGACAAACCACATCGGTTCGCGAAACTGTGCGGGACGGAAGGATGATCGGCACGAGCAATCAACCGCGGGGTGCGTGCCGCATTGGCGAGGAAAATTCGGGAAACGGTAGATCATGCGGGATAGCTTTATTCTGACCATCAACGCGGGCTCTTCGAGCCTGAAATTCGCTCTGTTCCGCGCCGGGCCAAAACCTGTGCGTGCGCTGGCCGGTAAATTTGATCGGATTGGGTTGCCCGGCGGGAAGCTCACGATCACCGATCACGCCACTCAAAAGCGTCAGCAAAAGGGGTTTGAAGCGGCCAATCACATCGCCTGCGTCATGGAACTGGAACGCGTCCTCACTCGCAAAGCCCCAATGAAGGATGTCCGGGCTGTGGGCCATCGGATCGTGCACGGTGGACCGCGCTATTCTCAACCCCACCGGGTGACCCCCCGGCTTCTGGAAGAACTGCGCAAAATCCGCTCCTTTGATCCGGAGCATCTGCCGGCCGAGCTAAGCCTGGTCAGGCACTTCACCGAATGTTATCCCCGCGTCCCGCAAATCGCCTGCTTCGACACCGCGTTTCACCGCGCGCTGCCTCGCGTGGCGCGGCTGCTGCCGATTCCCCGCCGGTACGAAGCCAAAGGAGTTCAGCGGTATGGTTTTCATGGACTCTCCTACAGTTACTTGCTGGCGGAACTCAAACGACTCGACGACGACGCCGCGCGCGGCCGGCTTATTTTGGCACACCTGGGCAATGGCGCGAGCATGGCTGCCGTTCGCAACGGCCGCTCGATGGATACGACCATGGCCTTTACGCCGACGGCCGGGCTGGTAATGAGCACTCGCTCCGGCGACCTGGATCCCGGTTTGCCGGCGTACTTCGCGCGCAGTGAGGGCATGACCGCGCCACAGTTCCACGAGATGGTTCACGCTCAGTCCGGGCTGCTGGGGATTTCAGAAACCAGCTCCGACATTCGGGACCTGCTCGAGCGCGAAAAGAGAGACGTCCGCGCGGCCGAAGCGCTGGAAATCTTCTGTTACCAGGCCCGCAAAGCGATCGGCGCTCTCACCGCCGCCTTGGGCGGGCTGGATACGCTGGTTTTTTCCGCCGGCATCGGGGAAAATTCCCCCCCGATCCGCGCCCGGATCTGTCGCGAGTTAAAATGCCTGGGAATCGAGCTTGACCCGAAACTGAATTCCGGCGGTGCGGGAATTATCTCGAAGAAGTCCAGCAAAGTAATCGTCCGGGTCATTCCGACGGACGAAGAGCGGTATATGGCGCAAACGCTCGGGGCGATGCTCCGCGCCCGGAAAATCTGATCGAACCCTCAACCCCAAAGCTCTTATGGACCAGTCTGCGAATAAACCTCTCAGCGCGGATCAACTCGCCCGAATCGACGCCTATTGGCGCGCGGCCAATTATCTGTCCGTTGGGCAAATCTATCTTTTAGACAACCCGCTGTTGCGGAAAGCGCTTAAACGCGAGCACATCAAGCCCCGTTTGCTTGGGCATTGGGGCACGACCCCCGGGTTGAACTTTGTCTACGCGCACCTCAATCGGCTGATCAAGCAACGGGATCTCAACGTCATTTATATCACCGGTCCCGGCCACGGCGGGCCTGGTTTGGTGGCTAATACCTATCTCGAAGGCACGTACAGCGAGGTTTATCCCAACATCTCACAGGATGCTGACGGAATAAAACGCTTGTTTAAACAGTTCTCTTTTCCGGGCGGGATTCCGAGCCACGCCGCCCCAGAAACACCCGGCTCGATTCATGAGGGTGGCGAATTGGGTTATGCGCTATCGCACGCGTATGGGGCCGTTTTTGACAATCCGGACCTCATCGCCGCGTGTGTTATCGGCGATGGTGAAGCTGAAACGGGCCCCTTGGCCACCAGCTGGCACTCCAACAAATTCCTTAACCCGGCCCGCGATGGCGCCGTGCTGCCGATCTTACACTTGAACGGCTACAAAATCGCGGGACCTACCGTTCTGGCCCGGATCCCGAAGCAAGAGCTCGAAGCCCTCTTTCGCGGCTACGGGTACTCGCCATTTTTCGTCGAGGGCGACGATCCGGCCAGGATGCACCAACTGATGGCCGCGACGCTCGATCAAATTTTCAACGAGATTGAGACTATCCAATCCTCGGCGCGCTCGCAGGGTTTCAGCGCGCGTCCGGCGTGGCCGATGATCATCCTCCGCACGCCCAAAGGCTGGACGGGCCCAAAGGTGGTCGATGGCAAACCGGTCGAAGGCACCTTCCGCGCCCACCAGGTCCCCATGGCCGACATGGACAAATCTGAACATATCAAAATCCTTGAGCGCTGGATGAAAAGCTACCGCCCGGACGAATTATTCGACGCGGCGGGGCGCCTGAAGCCGGAGCTAGCCGAGCTGGCACCCCAGGGCCAACGGCGGATGGGCGCCAACCCGCACGCTAACGGCGGGGTCCTGCTGCGCGATCTGCGCATGCCCGATTTTTGCGATTATGCGGTTAAGGTGCCCAAGCCAGGGAGCGTGGACGCCGAAGCCACGCGCGTGCAAGGCGAGTTCATTCGGGACATCATGAAAGTGAACCCAGGGAATTTTCGTGTGTTCAGTCCGGACGAAACGGCGTCTAACCGTTGGGGTGCGCTCTTTGAAGTGACCGACCGTTGCTCGGTGGCCGAGATTATCGATTTGGACGAACACGTGGCACCGGATGGCCGGGTAATGGAGATGCTAAGCGAACATCAATGCCAGGGCTGGCTGGAGGGTTACTTGTTGACCGGGCGCCACGGTTTCTTTTCGTGTTACGAAGCGTTCATTCACATCGTCGATTCCATGTTCAACCAGCACGCCAAGTGGCTCAAAGTGACCCGCCACCTGCCCTGGCGTCGCTCGATTGCCTCGCTCAATTACTTGCTGACCTCGCATGTCTGGCGCCAGGACCATAACGGGTTCAGTCATCAGGACCCCGGCTTTATTGATCATGTGGTAAATAAAAAGGCTGAATTGGTGCGCGTGTATTTGCCGCCCGACGCAAATACGCTCTTGTCGGTCACCGATCACTGTTTACGCAGCCGCGACTACATCAATGTGATTGTGGCCGGCAAACAACCGTCGCCACAGTGGCTGGATATGGACGCGGCCATTGTTCATTGCACCGCCGGTATCGGCATTTGGGAATGGGCGAGCAGCGACCGCGGTTCGGAGCCGGACGTGGTGATGGCTTGCTGCGGCGATGTGCCGACCGCGGAGACGTTGGCGGCGGTGGAAATCCTGAGGAGACATTTCCCCCAATTGAAGATCCGAGTGATCAACGTGGTGGATCTGATGCGTCTGCAGCCGGCCAGCGAACACCCACACGGCTTGAGCGATAAGGATTTTGACACGCTTTTTACCCGGGATAAACCCATCATCTTCGCCTTTCACGGGTATCCCTGGCTCATTCACCGGCTGGCCTACCGGCGCACCAACCACCGTAACCTGCACGTCCGGGGATATAAGGAGGAAGGAACCACCACGACGCCGTTCGACATGGTGGTGCGCAACGACCTGGATCGCTTCCACCTCGTCATGGATGTAATCGACCGCGTCGATCAGCTTGGGCCGAGCGCGGCTTACGTTAAACAGGCGCTGTTCGAAAAACTCATCCAACACAAACGCTACATTGCGGTGCACGGCGAGGATCTGCCTGAGGTTCGGGAGTGGCGCTGGAGTCCCGAATCACCGCTCACACCCCGGCCCCCGCGACGAAATACCCCACGCCAACGCAAAACAAGGAGCCGAAAGTGAGTGGCCGGCCCGCAGCCAAACGTGCCCGAAAATCTTCGAGGGTTTTCTTGTTCGATGTCGACAACACCTTGCTCGACAACGATCGGGTGGTCAAAGATCTCCGCACTTTCTTGACAGGTGAGGTCGGCCCGGCTGGCTGTGGCCGATATTGGAGAATATTCGAACGCCTGCGGTCCGAATGCGGGTATGCCGATTATCTTGGGGCCCTGCAGCGCTACCGCGAAATGTACCCACATGATATGCGGCTGCTGGCGGTTTCCAGATACCTGATCGATTACCCGTTTGCCAGACGGTTGTTTCCGAAGTGTATGGAAGTCCTTCAACATGTCCGCCGCTGGGGCCAGGTCGCGCTCCTGACCGATGGGGACGTGGTTTTCCAACCACATAAAGTCGAGCGTGCCGGGCTGTACCAGGCGGTCAAGGGCCAGGTGCTCATCTACGTTCACAAGCAATTGGAACTGGCGGACGTCGCCAACCGCTTTCCCGCCGACCATTACTTTGTGATCGATGACAAACTACACATCCTCACCGCTATTAAAAAGAGCTGGGGGCGGCGCGTTACCACCGTTTTTGCGCGTCAGGGGCACTACGCGCACGACCGCAAGATCCTCTCAACCAACCCGGCGGCCGATATCACCATCGATCGCATCGGGCAACTGCTAAGATACGACCTCGAGGAACTCCTCGACCCCGTTTCTCAAGGCTAAGAGGGTCTTTTAGAATTGGTTTGGAGCCCAGCCTTTAGGCCTTTAGGCGGCCCGGCGCCAAAACCGCCTGAAGGCAATGGAAAGGGATAAACATGGATAACCAAAAGATTTGCCGCAGACGCGGGGCCCACGCCGGGAGGTGAGCCTACCGACCCGGCTCCTAATCCGTGTTCATCGGTGTTCATCCGTGGTTATTTGGCTTCAGACCTTGGCGTCTTTGCGTCTTTGCGTGATCCACCCCCACCGAGAATCTCACGCCAAGCCGCCAAGCCGCAAAGAGGGATGGCCCAAAGGCAGCCTTTAGGCGGTTTCGGTGCCTGACCGCCTAAAGGCGGGACTCCAAGCCGAGCCGGCCACGCCCAAGCCGGTTTCTTAAGACACGCTCTAATGAATTTCGTGCCGGGTCAGTCCGGCAGAAGCCGCTGCACGGTGTTCCAAATCTCCGTCTCGACCTGTTTGATCGTTCTGTTCGCGTCGATGTACCGCATTCGGTTGGGTTCCGCGTGCAGGATATTTTCGTAACCGTGGGCCACCCGGGCGAAGAACTCGTGGTCGGCTTCCTCGATGCGGTCACGGACAACGGGCTGTGCGGCCTGGCGCGCGGAACGGCGTTGCTGGCTCAGGGGGTCAGGCACTAGCAGCAGCAGGGTGAGGTCCGGACGGGTATGGCCGACGGCAAAATCGGTCAACGTTTCAATCAATTTGAGATTCAATTGGCGGCCATATCCCTGGTAAGCCGTAGTCGAATCGTAGAAACGATCGCAAAGGACGATTTCGCCGGCTTCAAGCGCGGGCCGAATGATCTCCCGGACCAATTGCGCGCGGCTGGCGTTCATTAGCAGCAATTCAGCCTCGGGCGTCATAGCGTGATTACTGGGGCTATGCTTGAGAGTGTGCCGGATTTCTTCACCAATGGGCGTGCCGCCCGGCTCGCGCAAGCTGCGCACTCGGTGACCGAGGCCTTGCAAACGAGCGGCCAGGAGGGCGATTTGCGTCGATTTACCGCTGCCCTCGTTGCCTTCAAAGGTGATGAACAGGCCTTTCATCGCCGGTTCAGCCGCGCTTGGCTTTGGGGCCCTTGGGAGTGTCGTCGATGATCCAACCTCTGGCTTTGAGTTCGTCGCGAATCGCGTCCGCACGTTTGAAGTCTTTGGCCTTGCGCGCAGTCTGGCGGGCTTCCACCAAGGTCAAGATTTCCGCCGGCACCTCTGCATCGCTTGTAGCGCTTACACCCAGGACCGCGTCCACTTTGTGCCACGCGCCTAAAGCGGCGGCGGCGGCGGACGCATCGACTGAATTGGCAACTAATTGCCGGTTCATTTCGCTGATCCACTGGAACACCGCGCCCCAGGCACCTGAGATATTCAAGTCTTCATCCAGGGCCTGCGAGAACTGCTCCGTCAAGCCCGGAGCCGCAGGTTGTGCGGTCGTTGGACCGGCCACCTCACGCAGTTTGTCGAGGCATTCATCGATCCGGAGCAGAGGCGCGCGCGCGCGGTCCAGTCCTTCCAGAGTAAAGTTAAAGTTTTCCCGGTAACGGGCTTGCAGGAGTAAGAAACGGATTTCGCGCCCGGAATAGCCTTTGCCGAGGAGGTCACGCAGAGTGAAAAAATTGCCGAGCGACTTGGCCATCTTTTTGCCTTCAACCATCAAGTGTGCCCCGTGCATCCAATACTTTACAAAAGGCTGGCCCGGCGCCTGCACTTCCGCACCTTCGCTTTGGGCGATCTCGTCCTCATGGTGAGGAAAGGCGAGGTCTTCGCCACCCAGGTGCAAATCGAAGCTGGTTCCGAGCAACTTCATGCTCATGGCACTGCACTCGATATGCCAGCCGGGGCGTCCTTCACCCCAGGGCGAGGGCCAAAAAACTGGTCCGTCTTCGGGCACTCGTGCCTTCCACAAAGCGAAGTCGGCCAACGATTCTTTGGCATATTCGTCGCTTTTGACCCGTTCGCCAATGCGCATTTCTTCAAAATTCAATTTCACCAGTTTCCCGTACTGCTTCCCAGCGTCGCGATATTTCTGGATGCTGAAGTAGACTGAGCCGTCGGAAGCGCGATAAGCGATGCCACGCGCCATGAGTTTCTGGATCAACGAGATGATGTCGCCGATATGCTCGGTCGCTCTGGGCGTTTGATGCGGCATGCGGCAGTTGAGGGTTTTAAGGTCTTCAAAGAAAGCCGCCTCGTACTTGCCAGTGAAATCGCGCAACGAGCTGACGGTATCCCGCACCCGTTTAATGATTTTATCCTCGACGTCCGTGATGTTCATCACATGCACTACCTCGAAACCCTTGTATTCCAGGTAACGGCGCATCAGGTCACCAAAAACGAATGTGCGCCAGTTCCCAACGTGGGCAAAGTCGTATACGGTCGGGCCGCAGCAATACATGCCCACCTGTTTTCCGACCGGATTCAAGGGGGTGAACTCCTCTACGGAGCGGGACAAGGTGTTAAAAATCTTAAAGGCCATTCGCGATTGGCAAAAGGTTAGGCGCGGGTCCTCGAAAGAAAAGGGAAAAGCTGAGATTGCCAGGTAATAGCGCGCGCTTGTAATTCGGGGTGGCGCAGGGTAAACGAACCAGAGCCCAACTGTGGTCGAACGTTTCGACCGAGCCGGGCCATGTATGATGAAGTCAATTCGAGACCTTTTCCCCAAAACGACCCTGCTGGCCAAAGCGGCGGTTGTCTTGCTGATGACCTTGAAGGTCAGTGATGCGTCCGCCCAGACGGTTACCAACATCGTGCTTTGGGATACCGGCGCCCATTTTGGCGTCCAGGTTGAGCCCGGCGACCGGGTCGGCTGGAAAGCGGTTCCGACGGACCTACTGACCTTCGAGGCGAACCCGCCCAAAGCCAGCTCGGATCCAGGCTATTATGGTTTGGAATATTCGTTCAAAGGTGATGCGGTGGTCGAAAACCAGAAAATCCTGGCCATATTCTGGGCCGCCAAGGGAAAAATAGTGCTCTATTCAAAGTCCCCGCCTGGAACTGCTCTTGAAATCCTCGAACTCAATCCCGTTCCCGCCTCGCCGGCAGATTTAGTCCTGATCCGCAATGCGGCAGATGAGGTAGCGGTGCAACTCGCCTTCCACGATGCTGGGAAAAGCGCTCTCACGGTCGCGTTTGATCGAACGCAGGTGATCACGGTGTCTCCTTCTGGCGGCCTGACGCACTTCACGATCGCGGCTCCATTTGAGTATGCGGTAATTCCCAGCTTTGTGGGCGATGACTTGATCTATGGGCCGGAGGAAATTTCGAGCAATAGTATCTGTCTTCCTTCGGAGAACCTTCTGTTGGGTCTTTTGAAGGGAGAGGCCACGGAGTTAATGATGACGTGGCCAAAAGGCAAGCAGAAGGTGCAGTTGGGCCTGGCCCAGGGGACGGGCAGCGTACCCGCAATTGGATCAGTTGACTTCGAAAACGACGGACAGTGCTTTTACCTTGCACCGCTAGCCGCGCCGGGCATTTGGCACCGCGAGACGCTGATAGCGACGAATCTTGAGAAAGATGTGGCAATTGCGTGGAAAAAGCCGTTTGCCGCGCGCTGGAAGACGCAGCTTTCCGAAGAAGCAGGCCGGACAACCTATGTGTTCCGGCCAACTAAAGGTGAGATCTGGCGCGGAGTAGCCGGCTCTTATGATTACCCGGTTTGGTTTGACGGCGACCAGGCGTACTATCATCTGAGCAAGAAGGTGCCCCCTAAAGGCGAGTCGCTTATTTATTTCCTCGAAGGGCAAGGGACTCCGGCGGCAATTCTGACGCCGGCCGACATTCTGAAAGAAACACTTGGCCGGCCCACAGCCGATTCGATCCTGGACATCCCGGGCCGCAAGCTCAGGACGCATCACCGGCGCGGGGGTGACGGTGTTCACCGCGCCTGCACATGCGGCTGCACCGAAGCCATTCAGGCGGTTTTCGAAGCGCACGAAGAAGCGGAGCGCAAAGACGAGATCAAAGGCGACCTCGAGGACATGGTTTATTTCGTTCACGCGCACGTCAACCGCATTAACGAGTACCAGCGTTTCGCGGAGGATTTGATTCGAGATTTGGGCTCGAAGAAAGCCGCAGCGCCGGAATTGGCCGAGTACATCGAAGGCCTGGAACAGATTGTCGCTCGGATTCCGCAGGAATGCGCCGTGCAGCAACAAAATATGAAATCCTTCGAGTATGCCGATGAATTGGTGCAGCGGACGCTGGCCCTGACTGCTAAAAAGGATCCGGACAACCTCAAAGCTTACATGGAGCTGCTGAAAGACTGGCGCGCGATGGGCGGAGCACAGGATTACGTGCTGGCTCAATGCCATATTGTGACGCGCAAGCTCGCGCAAGAGGCTGGGTACAGTTGCGCCGCTCGCCCCAATGCCGTCGCGCTGTCACAAGAGATTAGAGCACGCGCGCGCCAATGTCTGCGCAACCCGGATGGATATGAGATTTGGGCCGATTATTGAACCGAGCCGCGTTGAGCGGCTGCTTTTATTGGCACTGGTCCTGGCCGGCGGCTGTGAACGCACTCCGTCGGGGCAGCAGACCCAAGCCAGCGACCGCGCGGGCTCCAGTAACGCAGCCCCGCAAGCTCCCAACTCGAAGGCGGAAAGCTCTTCCATGGTCCTGCTTCCTGACGGCCGATTCACAATGGGCGACCCCAATGAAGTCGACGCCACGCCGCATGAAGTCAGCGTGAGCGCTTTCTACCTCGACAAGAATTTGGTGACGCAGGAACAGTTCGAGAAGCTGATGCATGAGAACCCTTCACGCTGGAAGGGAACCGGCAACCCGGTCGAGCAGGTCCGCTGGTCCGACGCGGTGCGCTTCTGTAATAAACGATCCGAGGCGGAAGGTCTTAAGCCTTGTTATGAGCTGACCACCTGGAAATGCGATTTCGGAGCGAACGGTTACCGCTTGCCCACCGAAGCGGAGTTCGAATATGCCTGCCGCGCGGGAACGACTACGCCTTACTTCTGCGGCAATACTCCGGCGCGGCTCGCGGAATTTGCGTGGTTCGACAAAAACTCGGGAGGTCATCCGCGGCCGGTTGGCCAGAAGCAGCCCAATGCGTGGGGGCTCTATGATATCTGCGGCAACCTCTGGGAATGGTGTAATGACTTCTACCAGGTCGACTATTACGCCACCGCCGCGAAAGAGGATCCCCGGGGCCCTGCGGAGGGCAAAACGAAGGTCGTGCGTGGCGGTTGCTGGCGCACGAGCGCTGAGAATTGCCGCGCGGGTTACCGCTATAACGAGAATCCCGGGTACGCCGACGTTTGTTTCGGCTACGACATCTACGGTTTTCGTTGCGCGCGCAACGCCGGCTCTAATCGGTAATCTGCCGGCCGCCGCATAAATGCGGCGTTCCCCCGGGTGGTCGAGCGTTGCTGCGGGCAGAATGCCCGCGCGCCGGCGCGCGGCATTTACGCGGCAGCCTCTCCAGTTAACACGGACCTGCCGAACGTTGCGAACCTTGGTTGAAGCGGATCGAAGGCTTTGTTATCTTTGGCATCATGCCTGAACTGACCCAAAGTTACCGAGGTTTGGTGTTTCTGCTGGGGGCGCCAGGCTTGTACTTACTATTGGTTTGGTTCGGGCGCCGGCTTAAGCGGCAGCACGGCGTAAAGCTTGGCTGGCTTTACCATCTGTTTTCCCTCGGCCTGGCTGCTTACCTGCCAGCGGTCCTGCTGGGATTCCCCTGGACTTTCCTGCACCACCTCGGAGCGGCGGTCATTGTTCTGGCCTCGACTGTAGTCATCGCCCTGGTGGATCGATACCTGTGGGAAGTTTATTTCCAGGGACATCACGGCGCGACCGTCCCGAAGTTTCTGACCGAACTGGTCCGTTTTCTCATTTTGGCGGTGGCGGTTTTTCTGGTGCTGGAGTTCGGGTATAACCAGACCATTAAAGGGCTGCTGATTGCGCCCGGGATTGCGGCGGTCATTATCGGCCTGGCCATGCAAGACCTGGTCGGCAATATCATTGCCGGAGTGGCGCTCCAGGTGGGTAGATCTTTCGGCCACGGCGATTGGCTGGTGGTCGAGAATCGTCAGGGCGAAGTCATCGAAATCAATTGGCGTTCGACCCGGCTCAAAACACTGGACGATTTCTGCATCGAGATTCCCAATCGCGAGGTGGCTCGCCAGACGCTGATCAACCTGAACCGGCCGCATCGGCCGTACGCCATGCGCATCCCTGTTTTGCTTGATTACGCCACCCCGCCGACCCGGGCCAAAAACGTGCTGTTGCACGCCGCCTCCAATGCCCAAGGAGTTTTGCCGGAGCCGAAGCCTAAAGTCTACCTGAGAAATTTCGGAGACTCCGGCATCGAGTATGAGATCAAATTCTGGATGGATGATTACCACCGATTCTCGGATATCAGCGACGCCATCCGCACCAATGTATGGTATGGATTGCGCCGTCACGGCATCCGGATGCCCTATCCCACGCGGACCATTCAGTTGGAACGGCCGGCCCGTGATAAACACCTGGAAGTTCAAACCGCCGCCCGCCTTATTCTGCGACAGCAACCCTTGTTCAAATGCCTGACCGACGAGCAACTCGACGCGTTGCTCCCGCGGGGCAAGGTCGTCCATTTTGGTCGCGGCGAGACGGTGATTCGCCAAGGTGACAACGGCGATTCAATGTTTATCCTCGTCGAAGGCGCAGCCAATGTGGTGGCCGAGCGCAACGGCCGTTCCAAACAGGTCGGCGAGATCAAGGCCGGCGAATGCTTTGGCGAAATGTCCCTGCTGACGGGAGAACTGCGGAGCGCGACAGTGGTGGCCAGTTCGGATTGCGAGGTGGTCGAAATCGACAAAGCCGTTCTGGGCCAAAGCCTCAAACAAAATCCGGGGTTGTTGGCGCAGCTCAGTGAATTGCTGGCGCAGCGTCAGCTGCAGACGGAAGATGCGTTCGCTGAAAGCGGCCCGCTGGTCCGAAATCAAGAAGCCCGGCAAAGCCGGTACGCGGCCTCGTTTATTCAGAGAATTGGCGCTTTCTTCGAACTGTGAGGCGCAAGCGTTCTGGTCGCGTGGCCTTGTGGCTGCTGGCCGCAGCTCTGCTGGCAGTACTCGGCTTGTGCTGGTTTGACTCGAACAGGTCAAAACAACAACGACTCCCCGCCATTCAACCCGTTTCGCACGCCAGTCCCAATCCCGAGCCGGCAGCTCACCGCTCGACAAGCTCCCGTGCTAACCTTACGGAACCGACAGGGCCGGCGCCCTCGCCAAAGCCGCCGGCTGGTTCCCCGGAAGAGCCGCTGGCTTCACGCCCGACACTCGATGCCACCAACGACGTCGGCCCGCTTCCGCCCAGCGCTGCCACGAATGCACCCACAATCTCCAGCAGCTACCCCCGTCCGGTGCAGAATGTCTTTGAAATGCAAGTCGCGCTGGCGCGCCTGGCGCTTTCACCGGGCTCCATCGATGGATTGCTTGGACCTCAGACCCGTTCGGCGCTGCGGGCGTTTCAGCAAAAGGAACACTTGTCCATGACGGGCGAATTGGATAATGCGACACGCGAGCGGCTCCTGCTGTCCGAGCCGCCCACCGGCACGTATCTGGTAACTTCAAACGACCTGGCCCGTCTTCAACCTTTGAGTTCAACGTGGTTGGGGAAATCGCGGCAGACCGCACTGGAATATGAGACGGTCCTGGAACTGGTGTCCGAAAAGAGCCAGGCCGCCCCGACACTGGTCCAGCGACTGAATCCCGACATTGTATGGTCGAACGTGAGTGCTTGCGCCCCATTGGAGTTGCCCAATATCAGCCTGCCCGAATCGAGGCGACGTGCCGCATTCATTACCATTGGTCTGAGCGATAAAGTTCTTGAGGCGTGGGATGAACGGACAAACCTATTGGTGCATTTTCCATGCAGCATCGCGCGGCAGGTCGATAAGCGTCCAGTCGGTGAGCTGCACGTGACGGTCGTGGCGTTGAACCCGAACTACACGTTCGATCCGGAAATCTTCCCGGAGTCCGCTGAAGCGCGCGAGCTCAAGACCAAGCTGGTGTTGCCGCCCGGCCCAAATAATCCGGTCGGCGTGGCCTGGATTGGTTTGGACAGGCCGGGCTACGGAATTCATGGAACCCCCAGGCCCGAACAGGTTGGGCGGACCGAATCGCACGGGTGCTTTCGCCTGGCGAATTGGAATGCGGCTTACGTCGCGCGCCTGGTAAGCGTCGGCACGCCTGTTTACATTCAACCTTGAGAGCGCATTTTAAAATTCGGTTTGGAGTCCCGCCTTTAGGCGGCCCGGCGCCAAAACCGTCTGAAGGCGGGACTCCAAACCCAGGTGCCGAGGCCCAGCCGAGGTCTTAAGACACGCTCTGAAACTCGTTCGGCTGGATTGGCGCCGCGCCGGTGTGTTCTCAGCGAACATAGCACGGCGGCGCGCCCCCACTGCTCCGCAGAAAGGCGGCAGAGGGCTGCCGCACTCCAAAACTTTCGGTTCTCGAGGCCCGCGCCCGTGTCGCGCTTGCGTTTTGGACTGCGGCAGTCCCCTGCCGCTTTTTTCGGCTTCCAGCCAAGACCGACACTTCTAATCGCACCCGCAAAAGGATGCTTTCCATCACTTGGCCTTCATGCTAGTCAGTCTTCATGAAACGAAACTTTCCTCGGTTGATCGCCTGGATCGGGGCCTGCGGGCTTCTTACGACAACTCCCTTATTGCTCGCGGCGGACGCAGGGATAGGCCCGAGCTTCAAAGGTCCCCTTGGCCTCCAGCTTTACAGCTTGCGGGAGCAATTTGGCAAGGACGTCCCCCGCACATTGGATGAAGTGAAAAGCTTTGGCATTAAATACGCCGAGTTGGCGGGAACTTACGGATTAACGCCTGAAAAATTCAAAGAGGAGCTTACCGCTCGCGGTATCAAGCCTATTGCCGCCCATTTTGGCTACGAACGCTATCGCGACGACGCTGAGGGCGTGGCCAAAGAGGCGAAAGCTCTTGGGTTGGAGTATGCCGGCTGCGCCTGGATTCCTCACAGCGGCGATTTTGATGAAAAAACCTGCCGGGAAGCTATCGCTGTGTTCAACAAAGCGGGCGAAGCCATGGCCAAGCAAGGTTTGAGATTCTTCTACCACGTTCACGGATTCGAATTTCAGCCCTACGGTCAGGGAACCCTCCTTGACCTGCTTTTCCAGGAAACCAGCCCCAAGTACGTGAATTACGAAATGGACATTTTCTGGATCGTTTTCCCAGGCCAGGATCCCATCAAATTGCTTGAAAAATATCCGAGTCGCTGGCGCTTGATGCACCTCAAAGACATGCGCAAGGGAACTCCCACGGGCGCCCTGACGGGCGGCACGGACGTTAAGAACGACGCCGCCATTGGACAGGGTATTATGGACATTCCGGGGATCCTGCGCGCCGCGAAGAAGGTCGGCGTGAAATGGTACTTCATTGAAGACGAATCTCCCTGGTCTGAGAAGCAGATTCCGGAAAGCCTGCACTACCTGGAACAGGTCAAGTTCTAGCGAGGCACAACCTCAGACCAGCCACTTCAAAGGCAGCCACAACCACGAAGACACGGAAAACACGGAAAGGGTAGTTCCTCACGTTTTCCGTGTATTCCGAATATTCCGTGGTTCACTCCATCACGCCAGCATTGCTCCCTAAGAGCGTGTCTTAAAACCTCGGCTTGGGCGTGGACACCTGAGTTTGGAGTCCCACCTTCAGGCGGTTTTTGGCGCCGGGCGGCCTAAAGGCGGGACTCCAAACCGAGTTTTAAAGCACGCTCTAAAACTTGACCTGATTACAACGAGTTTTGCAGCTCGAGGACTCTAGCGACCAGCCGTGAGTGGCAGAACGCGTTATCAAGCTTTCAGGCGTAAATGCGGCGTTCGAACCCGGACGGGAACGCCGCATTTATACGACCGCGGCGCAGTGGGTGACTTATACCAACACCACAGGTTATTGGGTGACTCCACCCATCGGAGGTCATCGAGGGCCTCCTTTTACTTTGGCGCTTGCGATAGGGGTCTGCCGAGGATTGGCGGCGCTTTCCCGAGACGCCGCTACGAAACGATGGTTTCCGCTTGGATTTGGTTTAAGTGTTCCACACCGGTCCGGCTGGGCAAAACCTCCTATTTGATTCGCCTTCGCTCACCAATAGATTTTGGCAGGGTGAAACAACGGATTTCTTTAGATTTAGCAGGCGAGTGGATCGGACACTACCCCGGTCATTTTGATGAAGTGATTCGCATTGACCAGCGCGGTGACGAAGTCGAAGCGGTCAAAATAACCGGGGACGACTACGTGCCCGCCGGAGCCACGACCTGGCGAGCCAGTCTCCGAACTCTCAAGGGCGAAGGGCAGATTGCCGAGGAGGAGTTCATCCACCCGCGGTTTATTCCAGGGCAGCTCATCATCGTCAATCACGAGCGCATTATCTTCCGCTGGGAGAATTGCGGCGAAGTGGAGTTTCGACGAGACGACTGAGACAGCTTCTTTTGGACATTACCTGTCCTAAAGCTACGGCAGAGTCGGCGGAGCTTTCGTCTGCTGGGCCGGAAATTTCACCATTCCAAGGGCGGCTCGTCACGGGTCCGGTCGTCCTAAGCTTCTGATATCAATTTGGCTCCGCATTTCGCCAACCTGGCGTCCAGGCCAGGAAATTCCTAGGGCTGCGGCCGGGCTGCTGTCTTGCCCTGGGTTTCAGGATAGTAGAATTTGTTTGGCACAACATTAGCTATTGTGCCGCGCAGCATGATCCGCCGATTGGTAGTGCTAGAGAAAACCCGCCTGTTTGGGCCGAACCGTTACCGAGCCAATTGCCTGCGGTGCTCAGTATCTTCTTTGTCTTAGCCGTAACCCTTTGCCACCCGTTTTAACGTATGTTCAAGCCGCGTTGTTTCCCGTGTTTTGGTTTGGTCCTGGCCGGTGCCTGTTCGCTGCTGCTGTTTGCGCGACCCTCCCTGGCCGTCGATTTGAACGGCAACGGAATGAGCGACGTCTGGGAACTGGTTTACGGCGCCACTGGCCTGGCGCCCGACGGCGATGCGGACAACGATGGGGTTTCCAACCTGCAGGAAGCCATCGCCGGAACGGACCCTTTTGATCCCAACTCCAAACCAATGATTGGGGCCGCGGGGCTCTCGGGCACGAATGTCACCGTAAACATCTCCTGTGCGCTGGGAAAGCAGTACCAGCTTCAAAGCATTCAGCCGTTTAGTTCCGGTGGATGGACCAACTGGACGACTGAAGCGACAGCGGTCGCGCGCTCCGGCAGCGTGTTGACGCTGACGGCTCCGTCTGGCGGAGTCACCAAGTTCTTTCGAATTGCGGTTTCCGACGTCGACACCGACGGCGATGGAGTGAGCGACTGGGAGGAGTATCAGTTAGGGTTGGACCCGATGAAACCATCGAGCAACGGTCAAATTGACGCCAATGGGGCGCCGGTGGGGGATTATCCGTATGTAGCGGGCAAGTTGGCTTCCCAGAATATGATTGCGATTAGCGCCACGGACGCTACCGCCAATGAACCCGATCCGGGCCAGTCAGCCATCAACATTGGTTTAGTCACGGTAACCCGCGGCGGTTTCCCGCTGAACGCAGTGACGGTGAATCTTGGCCTGGCGGCGCCGGGCCCGGGGGTCGCAGTCGAGGGCCTGGATCATGTCGTCCTGCCGCGTGCGGTTTACTTTGCCCCGGGAAGCAGTTCGCAAGTGGTTTCGATAACGCCTTTGGCCAATACCAACCTGGTCAGTCCAGTAGTCGCATCCGTGCGGCTGCTCAGCGGCTCGGGCTATACCCTCGGGACGGCCAACACGGCGAGCGTTCTCATTTATCCGTCGGCCAATCCGGCCGGCACCGGTCTGATGGGCGAGTACTTTACCAATTCAAGCGCAACGTACAGCAGCCCCGCCAATTTTAATCCGACGAACCTGGTCATGACCACGGTCGACCCGATGGTTGATTTCACCTGGACCAACAATACGTTGCCTTTCACCAATAGCGGTTACTATACCGTCCGTTGGACCGGCCAAGCCATGCCGCAGTTTTCGGAAGGATACTTTTTCGATATAAAGACCGATGACGGCGCGAAGCTGTGGGTTAACGATCAGCTGATTATCAATAACTGGGGCGTACACTCCGCGACCGATGTGGTGGCGCCGATGTCGCTGCAAGCGGGGATTCGTTACAATATCCGGCTGGAATACGAGAACCTGGGCGGCTCGGCCCAGGCCCACCTGTATTGGTACAGCCCCAGCCAGCCGAAGCAGGTTATTCCGAGCAACCGGTTGTTTCCGGCCAACTCGACACCCGCCCCCACGGAAGTGACCAGTCCACTTACCGCGGTGGCGTTTCTGGGCCAGCCGTTTAGCTACGCCCTGACGGCGGCGAATTCGCCCAGTGGTTACGCCGTCACCAATTTACCGCCCGGTCTGAGCTTCAACCCGACCAACGCGACAATCAGCGGTGTGCCGAACCTGGCCGGAGACTACCAGGTGATTATTAAAGCCACCAATACTGTCGGCCTGGGCACCTCGATGCTCGACCTTCAGGTCATCGATACGGGCAGCGCCGTCGTGCGCGAAGTCTGGCGGAACGTTACCGGAACGGCGGTGGCCAACATTCCGGTAGGCACTCCCGCCACCAGCACCAATACTATCGGCACTCTCGAAGGCGTGACGGACTATGGCGACAACTACGGCGAGCGGGTCCGCGGCTATCTGACGGCTCCGGTGACCGGCAACTATTATTTCTGGATTGCGGGCAGCGACTCGGCTGGGCTGTGGATTTCGAACGATAGCGAGCCGGCGAACAAGGTTCGCCGCGCGTATGTGTTGCCATCGGCAAATCCGGCTCCGCCTCCGGCCAACGGAACGGCGGTTCACCAATGGAACGTTCAGCCGACCCAGCGTTCGCCCTGGCTGGCGCTGGTGGCGGGGCAGCGTTACTACGTTGAAATTCTGCACAAAGCAGGTTCAGGGGCGGGCGATAATTGGTCAGTCGGCTGGTCGCAGGACCCGTTCGGCACCAACACACTGCCTGACGCGATTGTCCCGGGATACGTCCTGGGCCGGTACTTCCCTCCGCCGGGAATCGACATTCCGGGCACGCTTTATACTGCCAACTTGCTCGCGCAACCGGGGGTCAACAGTTCCGCGGTTGGTTCAGCCAGCTTGCGCGTCAGCGCTGACAATTCGCAAGCCGTGTTGAGTTTCAAATACAGCGGCTTGAGCGCGCCGCTCACCGGTGAACACATTCATTGCGACCCATATCTTAACAACCCCAGCCAGATCCTGTTCGACATCGACGAAGCAACGCCGCAACCGGATGGCACTTATGTTTGGACCTTTGCCAACCCGGCCACCCCGCCCCCACCAGGTCTGTCGGTGGCTGATGAGCTCGAGATCATCAAAGAAGGGAAGGCCTACATCAATATTCATTCGGTTAACTATCCCAATGGCGAGATCAGCGGTCATTTCACGCTCGCCAATGGAACGCAGAATTTCACTGCGCCGCCACCGCCGCCCGCGTGGACGGATGACCACACCGATCCAAGCGCAGCGGCCCGTTTTCTGACACAAGCCACTTTCGGCCCGAGCCCGAGCGACATCAGCGCGGTACAGTCGCTGGGGTATGCCGGGTGGATTAACAACCAGTTCGCCCTGCCCACGACACACCATTTGCCACTGGTCCTCGCCAACGCGAGCGCGGATCCCACCGATCCATATCCCAGCTCGTTGCTCTACAACACCTGGTGGCAACAATCCGCCACCGCCCCGGACCAACTGCGTCAGCGCATGGCCTTTGCCCTGAGCGAAATCATGGTGATTTCCCAGAACGGAGTGCTCCAGGATAACGCGGTGGCATTGTCAGCCTATTACGATGTGCTTCTGGACAACGCGTTCGGCAATTTCCGTAATTTGCTTGAATCGGTCACGCTCTCGCCGGCCATGGGCCTCTATCTGGATATGCGCGGCAATGACGTGGGCAACATCGTTACCGGCATTCACGCCAACGAGAATTACGCGCGCGAAATCGAGCAGTTATTCTCGATCGGGCTGAACCGGATGTGGCCGGACGGTTCGCTGGTAATGGATTCCCAAGGCAATGTGGTCCCCACTTATAACCAAAATGTTATCATGGGATTTGCCAGCGTCTTTACGGGTTGGAATTACCACCAGGCCAACCAGGCAAATGGCCGACTGCCGACGAACTTCAACCCGCCTTCGGACTACATTAATCCGATGGTGCTGGTTCCTAAACACCATGAACTCGGGACCAAGTTGCTGCTGGACAACGTGGTTCTGCCGCAAGCCTGGGGCAGCCAGGCGGATCCGAACAGCACCAATTTCGATACGTATTGCTCGCAGGACCTCGAATCGGCTCTCAATTCGTTGTTCAATCATCAGAACGTGGGACCGTTCATCTGCCGGGAGCTGATTCAACGCCTGGTCACCAGCAGTCCCAGCCGCGATTATCTCTACCGCGTTTCCCAAGTCTTTAACGACA
Source organism: Verrucomicrobiia bacterium (assembly GCA_035651635.1). Lineage (GTDB taxonomy): Bacteria > Verrucomicrobiota > Verrucomicrobiia > Limisphaerales > UBA8199 > JANXQE01. Next base: position 32,124 of record DASRFK010000054.1, read on the forward strand.
ATGGCGCGGGTGTCCGTGGCGATATGCAGGCAGTAATCAAAGCAATCCTGCTCGACTACGAAGCGCGCGACGCCGGCTTCAAGAACACGCCGACCTTTGGCAAGCAGCGCGAGCCGCTGTTGCGAGTGACGGCGGTTGCCCGCGCCTTCCCCGCCGCGTCAAATACCGGCGGCACTTATAGCCAGAATGGCACCGAGGTGGTTAGCATCACCACCACCAATGCGCATCGGCTTGTCTCTGGCGATATTGTGTGGCTGACCTTCAGCGACACCTCGGGCCTGCCGGCGCCTTTCACGCAAGGGTATTCGGTGAAAGTGAGCAGTCCAAACAGCTTTACGGTTGTCTCGCCCGGATTTTCTACCGGAACCTATGCGGAGAATTCGAGCACCAACAATCCCAACACCAATAATATCAAGATCAACATCTCCGGTCATGGATTGCTGCCAGGAAACCCCGTCTATCTGACCTTCACCAATGGCGGCGCCTTGAGCGGGCTCTACCAGGTGTACAGCACCAATTCGAGCTCCTCATTCAACGTCACCGCTCAGGATTCTCAGAGCGTCACGGGCGGTTGCCTGATCGCCAAACTCAGTCCCAGCGGCTTCGTCCAAATCAAGACGAATATCACCGTCGACTTTGCCGGCCCGCATTTCTTCAAGCCGGGCGATCCAATTTGGGTCTTGTTCTCGGCCGGGACTGGCGTCAACGGGCAGTACCAAGTCGCGACTGTGCCCGACGCGCTGCATTTTACTTTCTGGGTTACCAATTCGACGAGCCAAACTCAAGGCACCGGGAACATGACGGTTTATCCGCTCGTGTCGCCGCCCGTGGTGCGCTCGGGAAATGTGGCGGTGCAAATGAGCACCTGGCACATGAGCGCGACCGACAGCGGACTCCAGCAAAGCCCTCTCAATTCGCCCACGGTGTTCAACTTTTTCCTGCCCGACTTCCGGTTCCCCGGAGTGATTGCCTCGGCGGGCATGACGACCCCCGAGTTTCAACTGACTTCTGACACAACCGTGGCGCAGCAGATGAACTTTATGGAAGGCGCTTTACTGTCCTCGGCCGATGTCAACACCAATGGCTTGAGCAGCTTTAGCGGGGGCAATGGGGCGATTGCCATCGACCTCGGTTCCTGGATGACTCCGGCATTCACTTCGAATGCCGGGATCCCGAGCCTGGTGGATGCCCTGAGCAGCCTGCTGCTGGGCGGGCCGATGTCAGCCGGTCCCCGGAACGCGATCATCACTTACGTAACCAGCACCAGCCCGGTTAACTTCCCCTACACTGTCCCCACCAACACTGAGATGCGCAATCGCGTTCGCGCGGTCGTGCATCTGCTGATTGATTCACCCGACTTCATCATCCAGAAATAATTTATGGAAAACAAATCGGTCTCCGTTCTCCAAACGCGCCGGCAGTTTATTCGCCAGGCGGCCTGCGCCGCCCTGGGCACCAGCGCCCTGACCTGTGCCATCCGCGACTTGCGGTTCATGAATGCCGCGGTCGCCCAAAGCAACATCAAGGATTACAAAGCCCTGGTTTGTATTTTTCTTTCGGGTGGCAATGATTCGAACAACCTAATCATTCCCACCATCCAGTCCGAGTACGACAGCTATGCGTCCATCCGCACGCCAGTGCTGGCTTTACCGCTATCCTCGGTCTTGCCGATTTCACCGCTGAATAGCGACGGCCATGAGTATGGGCTCCATCCGGCTTGTCCCGAGCTGCAGACGCTTTTTGGCGAAGGCAAACTCGCCATGATGTTCAACACCGGCACACTGCTCTATCCAATCACCCGCGCCCAATATCAGTCCGGCGCCCTGCAAAAGCCGCCGCAACTCTTCTCGCATTCCGATCAAGTGAGTCAATGGCAGACCTCGATTCCGGACCGGCCGCCCTTGACGGGGTGGGGCGGACGCTGCGCCGACTTGCTGGCGGCCGTTCAACCCAATGCTCCGATTTCGCTGTCGGTGACGCTCTCCGGTTCCAATACGTTCGAGGTTGGTAACCAGGTGTCGCAGTATTCCGTCTCGACTGGTGGCGCGATTTCGCTGGCCGGTGTCAGCGGGACGCGCCTGACGGCGCTGACCAATGTGCTGGGCCAGGTCTACCCGAATCTGCAGGCCCAGGCCTATGCCGGGGTCGCCAAACATTCGATTGATACCGGCAGCTTGCTCAATAATGCCATCGCCCCTACGGGCGTAGCCAATTACTGGACGACTCCGTTTCCGTCCAAAATCGTTACTCCTACCAGCGGTGCTACTTTCAACTCCTCCCTGGCACCGCAACTCCAGATGGTGGCACGGTTGATCGAAGCCGGCAATCGGAGCGCAGCCGCCGGTGGCTTTGGGATGCGCCGCCAGATCTTTTTCTGCCAGGTTGGCGGCTATGATCTGCACACGAACCAAACCCCCGGCCCCAACTCGACTACCGTGGGTTCGCACGCCAACCTGCTGGCGGAATTGAGCCAATCGATTCTGGCATTCCAGCTGGCGATGGAACAACTCGGGCTGTCGAAAAATGTGACCTCCTTCACCGCCAGCGACTTCGGCCGGACTTTCCCCAGCAATGGGCAGGGAACCGATCACGGCTGGGGCAGTCATCACCTTAT
>DASRFK010000055.1:0-13208 GCA_035651635.1 Verrucomicrobiia bacterium
AGAGGCTGGCTGAGCTACTTAATGAAGATCTCGCCCGGGAGTACCAGGCCATCATCGCGTACGTGGTCTACAGCCAGACCATGAAAGGCGCCGCCTTCCTCGACATCGCCGGCGAGCTTGAGAAGCACGCCAGCGAGGAACTCGAGCATGCGCTCAAGATCGCGAAGCAGATCGATTATTTTGGCGGCGAACCCGAAGTTCGGCCTCTTCCGGTAAAGACCTCGAAAGATCCCCGGGCCATGCTGCAGTTCGATTTGGAAAATGAGCGCGTAACGATTCAGAACTATCGCCAGCGAATCCTGCAGGCCGATGCCATGGGCGAGTTCGCCTTGAGTGAGGTCCTGCGGAGCATCATCGTCCAGGAACAGGAACACCTGATGGATCTCGCCGATGCTCTGGGGATCGAAGCGCCGGAAATCGATTAGCCTTCCGGGGAGTGCGGCTCTTGCCGCCAAGTCCGATTTTGCTTAGCCAATACCCGGATTTCACGGTGTGGGATTTCCTTCTTAGTCTGCTGGGTGATAATTCGTGGAATTCGTGTCTAGAGGATAATTCGTGAAATTCGTGTCTAGAGCGGCTCAGACACCCGTTGAATCCGGAGCGCGCGCCCGGTCAGTTCATCAACCTGGACGACCACTCCTTGCAGAAGCACTCGGTCGCGCGCCACTTCGAAGCGCTGCGGCATCCCCGTAAGGAACCGCTCGACAATCGGCTCGATCTCGCGCCCGATCACACTTTCATGCGGGCCGGTAAAGCCGGCGTCGCACAGGAACGCCGTGCCGCCCGGGAAGATTTGCTCGTCGGCGGTCTGCACGTGGGTATGAGTGCCGACCACCGCGCTAACCTCCCCGTCAAGCATTCGGGCCAGCGCCACTTTTTCCGAGGTCGCTTCGGCGTGGAAGTCGACAAAAATGTTCCTGGTCGAGTGTTGCAGCCGTTTGACTTCGTTCAGCGCGGCATGAAAAGGATTCTCGAGTGCGGGCATGAAGGTCCGGCCCTGCAAGTTGAGCACGCATAACCTTGCCCTGCCCTCCTGCTCGAAAACATAGCTTCCATGCCCCGGCACGCCCGGCGGGTAATTCAGCGGCCGCACAAATCGCCTTTCATTAGCGAGCAACTCCATCACCTCTTTTTGGTCCCAGAGATGGTCCCCGCTGGTAATCACATCGACGCCGGCCGCGAAAATCTCAGTTGCCGTCCCTACTGTAATGCCCGAACCTCCGGCGGAATTTTCCCCGTTCGCCACCACCACGTCCAATTGATGCTGCCGTCGTAAGCCCGGCAAAAGTTCTTTCACCGCGCGCCGACCCGGTTGCCCGACAATATCGCCAATGAAGAGCAGGTTCACCGCGCCAAGCTAACGCCGCGTAATACTCGGGCAAGTTGTTTTGAGCGAACCCGGCGCGCGGGCATTCTGCCCGCAGCAACGCCCGCTCGCCGGCTGAGATCCCTTTGTCGTTTCGTTAATCGCCGGCTTTGATCTCTGCGGACTGCAGAAGTCCGCGCGCCGTTTCAGCGCCGAGAGCCAACGCTAATCCTCGAAGCTGCGCCGGGACGCCTTCTTGCCGGAATGGTGGGCCTTGTCCGCCAGCATTCGTTCCTTGGCACGGCGGCTGCGCCGCCTTTTTTGCCGTCGAATCTTCTCGACCCGTGCGCGTTCAGAGGCGACGCGGCCGGTCCTGGCCTCCTCAATCTTATCCATTAAAAGCCGCCGGGCGACAAACCGGTTGAGCCCTTGCTGCCGGGTGGATTGGCATTTGACCTGCAAGCCGGTCGGGCGGTGAACCAGCATAACGCAGGTCGAAGTCTTATTGACATTTTGCCCGCCGTGCCCGCCCGAACGCACAAACGTCTCTTCCAAGTCTTCCTCACGCACGCCCAAACTGGCCATGCGTTGAGCCAACTGCTCTTCTTTATGGAGACCGACCGGGAACGCGCCCATCAGCGCAGACTAGCCCCGCATCGGGTGCTGCGCAAGAAACCACGCGTCGTGAAAGTGCGCACGAACCTGTCGGCATGGCGTGACGCCCTGTTCATGCCTGAGCCCGCTCGTAACGTCTGTACTTCCTTCCATCACCAGCAGGCGAATCTCAATGTTGGCTTTCAGGGGTAGCGATGGGCCTGGACACGGTAAATTGCCGAAGTTGGCGGGAGGTTCGTGTCGGCCAAGAACATCGAAGCGTTGGCGCCCGCAATCGGAGAGGACGCCGCGGTCCAAGTTTTAAGGTCAGACGTCCGCTCGAGAGTGTAGAGCCAGTTAGCTCTGCCGACGAATTGAACCTGGTGAGTGCCGTTGGTCATCAGTTCGACGAGATACTGCACTGGAGGTGCCGGGACTGTAATCACGAGGTTATCCACAATTCCATGAGCGAGGACAGACCCGGCATATTGCGGGTCCTGACCCGCGTCGCTGTAGCTGCTGATGCTGACGGCACCCAAACGGAAGTCGGCGAAATTGGTGTTGAGCAACTGGCTTATCCTCACCCAGGTGGTGTGTTCGAAGTTTGTCACCAAGGCCACCGCCGTCTGGTTCGAGGCGGTGAAGCTCATCACGACGTGATAGCTATCGCCGGAAGCCAGAGTAAAAACGGCGTAGTCGCTCGCCGCATTGTAATTGAAAGTACTGTTGGTGTCGACGAAGGTGGGCCAGCAGGTCGCGCCAAAGCCGGAATCCCAAAAGTAGGAGAACTCAGCCAAATCCGGAGAACTATCGCCCGTCCCACGGATGAAATTGGTTCCGGTTGCCTGCTCCAGATTCAAGAAACCGATGCCGATTGCGAAGGTGGAAGTTTTGTTCGTGTCCAATCCGGGACCGATGTCACCCAGGCGCAGATCGAAGGCGAGCGTGAAATCATCTTCGCGCGAAAGGATCGTCCCGAGCGGATGATAGAAATAGCTGTTTGGCCGGGAGGAATCCCAGGTCACCTTGAGATCCTGGTTGGTGGAGTCCCAGTGAAATAGATTTGGATCCCCGGCAATACGCCAGCCATTTTGGGCCGGGTCGAAAGCGAAATCCTCCGCGATAACCGTCCCACCGGGACGGGTGGTCGCGACAGCGTCGACTTGGGTTTTTCCGCTGAGCACATTCAGACGGATGAACCGAGCGATGGGCAGGTTGACGTAATCGCCATTAGTATCCTGGGCCCAATCCAAATTAAAGCCGGCGCCTCCCCCCGAACCCTGATAGAGCGAACGAATGCCGGCCAGCCCGAGTCCGGCAAAATCGAAGTTGGTCAGGCCCGGGTCGACGGGCCACTCGGGGTCGCCCGAGCCGTCGGTCGGGAACAGATCTCCAATGGTGGGGGCTTGAGCGGGGTTTAGCGTGAACCAGGTCACTCCGTCAGCACTAACCTCAACACGGGTGGGCGCACCGTTGCTGAAAACGTTCCCGTCGGTAATCCCGCCACCCGAGATATTTCCGTTGGTGATGATGAAAAATGAATTTCCGAAGATCTCAAAGTCGATGCCGTAAGGGCTGGCGGGACTGTGGACCGCAGGGTCAGCCAGGTGCAACGTGAGCGACCCGCCAGCGCCTAACGAGACAATCTGGTTCGTGCGGAATGGCGGACTGAAGGGGCTGGCCGTGCCCGTGGGAGCGCCAAGAGCGCTGGCTGCATTGGTAAACCCCGCGGCAAAGCCAGTCCCGGGATTGTAATCCACTACCGCATCGGCAAAACCGGCGGGAAACACTCGGGACGCCAAGAACATGCTGGCGGCCAATGCCAGCGCCTGAAGACGAACTTTCGACATATGTGCTGATCTTTCAAAGGCTTCGCCCTGCAAATAACCGGATGAAGCGGGTTATGGTTGAGAGACCAGCGCGAGGACTGAAAATAAAAAACCTTCAGACCCCGGCAAAACGGAGAATGAAGGCATTCAGCGGATCCTATCCCGCACTCACGGAACAGGCTGGCCTCATCCTTCTCTTTGACGGAGAAGTTGATCCCGCAAAGCGGAATCATGACGAGCACAGCCAAACCGGTATCCTGACTTCGGGCGTAAACCTCGCTCCCGCCTTCCCGGCCTGAGGGCCAGTGGCATTGGGAGTCTGTAACCCGTTACAGTGGCGCAACCGTCCCCGATTCGCACGGGGTTCCCTGACATTTGGTTGTGACAAGAGGGTGAACAAAATGTCCACCGGTTTCAAAGAACGCCGATACTTAAACCCGGCCCTGACAGAATGCCAAGTTGTTTTTTTTAAGAACGCGCATAAGCATTTCGGCCCTCATCCCGGAGGGATGTCTGAGAATAGCCCGACGCTTCAGCGTTAGGTTTGCGGTTTGAAACGTCCGCAAGTCCCCAAAGGGACGGCCGAGAACGCCGGAGCGAATGTGCCCGTAGAAACTGCAATCCAAAAGGAGGTCGTGACGCGAATCATTAACTGGGTCTTCCCTAACCTGGTTTATCACCACCGCCTTTGCGTCTTTGGGCGCGGCGTTTGGCTTCGAGCAACCGGCTCGTAGTGCTGGCCGGAGTCTCTTCTTCCCTAGGCGCGGCCTGTTCCGGGCTTGAAGGTTCCGCACCGGGTGGCGGCGGTTGCTTCGGAGAAACCGGCTCCGTTTCGACTGGTTTAACCGGCCGGAAAAGCTCCGGCCGGGGCTCGGCTGGGGCGGTTTTGGTCGAGCGCACCTGGTCACGGCGGGCAAGCAATACCGACAGGGATTCATCGGCTCCGGGCTTTTGCGGGGCCGCTTGCCAGAAGAAGAGGCGCCGACGGAAACGCAGCCATTCCTCCCGATCGATCTGGATCCGGCGAACGGCGACATCGAGGGTAAAGAGCACGATCGCAAGTTTGATCAAAGATTCCCAAAGATCGCGCGGCTGGTAGGTCTTACGCCGGTCATGCGAAAACGGATTGAGCCCCGGCACACCGCGATCCAGCACCTTGCCTCCCCCGCTCTCGGCCAGGCGCCGGAGCAGGTTCAGGTTCGGTTCGGTCGCGTTGAACTCTGGAGAATAATTTACGCTGGCGCCGACCACTTGCGAGCCGCGCAATTGTCCATCTTTAATATCCATCAGGTTAAGCAGGTAAGCGCCGACCTGTTTGGTCGGAAAATGCGCCTCGTAATGGCCCGGGCCGGTCTGTTCGAGCCGCACGGTTTGACGTTCGCCTTTGGGTCCGACCACAGCGGCTTGCAGGTTGAGAAAATTGCGGTAGTTGCCCTGGTCATCCACCGCTTCAACATCGATCAAGCCCTCGCCCTTATCGACGGAAACGTCGGTGGTAAAATCAGCGCTTTCCAGCCGGCGCAAGCTCCATTGCCCAATTTGCGACCAGAACTGCCGATATTTGTCCCAGCCAAGCCACAAGCGGGCCCACTTGGCCTTCGCGTCGGAGGTGAAGGCCACGGATCGTCCAAGGCCATATTGCCAATGAGCCAGCAAGGGATCCCCTTTGTCAGTCCACAAAGGTGTTTCTGCGCGCGGTTTGGATGTCGTGGCGACATATCCCAGGAGCGTGGGATATTCGGTGGCAGAAATTCCACGCACGACCTCGCTGACCGAGCGCACTTGCGGCTTAAAAGGATCTTCGTAAATGGCGGACTTGAGGATCACGGCGGTTTCTTTGACGAAAATCTGGGGCAAGTCGTCTGGCGAAGTGACATTGTAGAATCGGCCACGCCCCTGGTCGGCCATCCACATCATGGTGTCGGGGCCGGCATGGCCGGAAATCAGGACCGTGCTGACGGTGATCCGATCGCCGACGATGGCCTGCATGAGTGCCTGGCTGGGAGCGCCGGGATCGCCGTCGCTAAACACAATGATGTGCTTGAGGTTCGCCGTGGATTTTTTAAGAGCCTCGTGAGCCATGCCCATGATTTGCTGAAAGCTTCCCAGGTCGCCCTGGTTCATCCCCGCAATCTGGCGCGCCAACTCCGTTTTCGAGCGCACTTTTTGCAGCGGAAACAACCAGTGTTCATCGCCGTCCCAGAGCAAAACACCCATTTCATCGCCCGGGCCGAGGGCGGCGAGCACGCCTTGAGCGCAATCGCGGGCAACCTGGTTGCCATTGTTGAACTCCATGCCGTGCATGATCAAAACCACCGCCCCGCTCGGCAGGACTTTTTTGCTGTCCAATTCCATGCTGACGGGCAGGGTATTTTCCAGGGGCGTGCCGCGATATCCGCCGGCAGCATACGTCTGATCCCCGCCGACGCACACCAAACCGACGCCAAAGTCGCGCACCGCGCTCTCGAGTAGTTTTTGGCGGTCATTGCCCAGGTCACCAGCCGCCAGGTTGCTGATGAAAATCGCGTCGTAGCTTTGCATTTCGGCCAGCGTGCCGGGAAATTTGTCGAGGCCCGTCAACTGGACGACCAACCGTGACGTTTGTAGAGCAGACGCCAGTTGCCGGTCCTGTTCCGGATCCGCCGAGACGACCAGGATCCGCGGTTCGCCGCGAACGGTCGCGAAACCCGAGGCGCGATTATTTTGCGGAAGAGGATCACCGGGCGCATCGATCCGGACATCGTATTGGTACGGTCCGGGGTCGGTCAACACCTGAGGGAAAGTGAACAGGTTTTTGCCGGCCGCGAGTTCAACTTTCTGTTCGCCCAAGTACTGTTCGTTGCGATAAAGCCGGACCGTCGCGGCCTGGGCCTGTTCGGCCTGAACGAAAATCTTAACCTCGAAGGTCTGTCCTTTCTTGAGCTTGGGGGGGATTTGGACTTTCTGAACGGAAACATCATTAGCCCGGGTGATGCCGATGGGCAGCACATCCACTGTAACGCCCAGGAGTTTCGAGGCCAGAACAGCGCTCATCGCGTCGCCGACATTCTCATTTCCGTCACTCAAGAGCACGAGGCGTTTTTGGCCCGTCTCGGGAAACGCAGCCGTGCCCAGCCGGATGGCAGCCGCCAAATCGGTGCGCTCGGTTCCCACCACCGCCTGAATTTTCTGCACGTCGACTGCGGCATTAGGGGCTGATTCGATGCTGGCCTCGCTGCCAAAAACGATGACGCCGGCTTTATCCACGTGGTGCATCTGGCGGGCGGCCTCGTTGACATACTGACGAGCCGCCTCCTGCTGCGGCGAGGGAATGCTGTCGGAGCGGTCCAGGACAAAGAACACGTTCATTCCTTCGACCGGCAGGAGCCATTGAAGGCCGGCAATGGCTAGAACCAGGGTCAGCAACACAAGCAGCCGGACGGAAAGTCCGGTCCAGCGACGCCACGGAGTGGTCTGGACATCGCTTTTCCAGGCGAACCACAACACCCAACCCAGCGCAGGAAGCAACGCCAGCAGATACAAAGGATGGGTGAACTGGAATTTCATCGCCGGCGCAGCAATTTTTGAACGCGATGATTCTGCGAATCCGCTACATAGAGGTTTTCCTGCGAGTCCAGCGCCACTCCCCACGGATTGTTGAACCGCCCAGGTTCGGCCCCCGGTCCGCCGATGATCTCAATGGGTTTGTTCTGAGCGTCGAACACCTGGATTCGGCTGTTGCCAAATTCGCAGACGTACTGGCGTCCTTCGCGGTCCACACAGATGTCGTAGGGATAACTCAGCTCGCCTATCCCCTGGCCGGCCCTGCCGTAGGCCCGCAGAAAGGTGCCATCCCGGTTGAAAATCTGGATCCGGTGATTACAGGAATCGGCCACATACAATCGATCCTGCGCGTCAACGCAAAGCCCTTCCGGACGATTGAATTCGCCAGGGCCAGTTCCGGCATGGCCGAAACCTCCCAAGTACCGAGGCGGCGAGCGAAGCCCGGCGATGGCAGGGGACGAGGTGGAATTCGGGTTGGCAGGTTCGAAGGCGAACTTCTGTACTCGTTCTATTTCCTGATATTCACTGACGAATATTTCGCGTTGCGAATCGACCGCGACGGCGCGCGGCATCGAGAGTTCGCCGCCGTTGGTGCCGTGACTGCCCCACTGGGCCAGCAATTTGCCCAGCGGCGAGAAGAGGTTTACGCGCGAGTAATGCGGTTCAACGACGAAAATGTTGCCATCGCGGTCACGGCCCATTCCTTTGGGCTTGCCACGATCGATTTGGGGCATTTGCCAGGAGAGCAGGAAGACGCCATTCGAGGAGAACTTTTGAACCCGGCCGGTCATGTCCACCACGTAGAGATTATCCGAGGCATCCACCGCGATGGAGCGCGGTTTGTTAAGTTGGCCTACCCCAACGCCGCGCGTGCCAATGACCTGGGCTTGGGAGAAGAACTGGCTAGCGGCCAGCGAATCGCCTGAACGAGGCGTGCAAGACGAGAGCGAAAGCAGCGAAAAAAGCGCGAGCGACCAGCCAATCCAGACGGCTGGACTGAACGGTGCCGAGCTGCGCTTGAGTGTGTTCCGTTCCCACCTGACGTAAACCCGCCGGGCCGTCTCGGCCAGAATCAGAGGCAAAATTGCCAGCGCGAGCAAGGCCAGGCAAAGCGCATTGACCTGCGCATTATGGCCGTAGTGCAACAGGTTAAAAATCCGCAGCGCGAGGGTCTCACCGCCGGGCGGAATGACCAGGATCATCGATTCGACGTCCCATAAACAAAGCAGGAAAACCACGTAAGCGGCAATCAGCACAGGACGCTTTATTTGAGGCCAAAGGACGTGACGCACGAGCTGCCAGCGTGTCGCCCCTTCCAGTTGCGCAACTTCGACCAATTCCCGATCTACTAGCCGTGCGGCTTGTCCGGAGGCGTAACAGCCGATCACGGCATATCGAATCACCAGGGCAAGGACCACGATGCCCGCGCTTTGATAAAATGCCGCTGACCAGGAATGGTTGAACGCGTGGATCAAACCGATTCCCAAAAGCACGCCCGGCAAAAGAAACGCCAACCAGCCCACGATGTGGGAAATCCGAAGGCCGAAATCCGAAGGCCGAAGGATCGTTGAAAACGTCGAGCCCAAAAAACGCTTGGTTGCCTGCTGGCTTGGGGTGTCGCATTCGGGGCCGCGTGTTCCAAGACGCGCGGCCGCGGCAAGCCCAACGAGGGTGATTACCACTGCCGCGGCTGCGGCATACCAGAGCGAGTTCCAAATCGCGCTTTGACCCGCCGCCACGGCCCCCGGGAGTTCGGTCCAGGTCCGAGACGCAGAGAGAATTTGAATCATCGGCAAAAGGACCGAGCAGCAGAGTAGCAGCAAGGCGCACAGTCCGCCTGCCCACATCCATCCGGTGCCGAGTTGGCGCCGGAACAACTGACCGGTCACCCCGATATGGCGATGTGGCCAAGGCACGGGTTTCCGCGAAAAGAGAACCAGAAGCAAAACTGGGAAAATCAATAACGGGTAGCTGGACCGCAGAGCGCCAAGCGTATCAAACTCCGTGTTGAAGCGGATCCACATTTCCGCCGGAAACACTTTGACCTGGAGGACGGCCGGCACGGCAAAATTATTGATGGCGAGAACAAAAGTCAGCAAGACCGCCAACAGGAGCGCTTCACGCGCCAGCGGAAGAAGGAGGCACCGGATGAGCCACCAACCGCGCACGAGCATGTCGCTTTCCAATTGAGCCGGTTCGAGCCGCTGCCAGGCGCCCCACACCAGCAAAAAACTCAGCGGCCAAAGCAGCTGCGTCAGCACCCAGACAGTTCCGCTGAGTGAGAAAATGTTCCAGGGCAGCCACTGGTGCCATAACCCGGTCTGCCCGAAATAATCCAACCAGGAATTGGTAACCAGAAACGGTGGCAAAGCCAGGGCGACAATAGCGGCTCCCAGAAACCAACCTCGAAAGCCTTCGGGCAAGCCCGCCAGGCACAGTGCGGCCATGAAACCCAGGCTCACAGAAAGAATGGTGGTAAAGCTTCCGACCAACAGACTATTGAACCACAACGCCCAGCTCATCTGAGGAAGATCTGGTTTAGTTCCCGGGTGGTGACGCCGACATCCTCGAGAACCGCCCTCCAATCCGGCTGCAGAACCGGACTGACAATAGTCTTGGGCGAACCGCCTTCAAGTGCCTTCGCCTCGATCAATGCCTGGACCACCGGCGCGCTCTGCAAGTACTCGAAGAGCCGCTGAGCTGCGTCAGGGTCGGGCGCACCGCGGACGACCGCGACCGTATTCGGAATGAGCAGGCTCTCCGGCATCATCGGAAGCGCAGCGACGGGCAAGCCTTCCCGCTGTCCGTCGGCAATATCGTCCGAATCCGTCAACCCGAGCTGCGCTTGACCGCGGGCGACCGCTTTCACAACCTCGGAATTGCCGTCAACGAGCAAAGGCTTATTCGCCGCCAGGCCGCGGCACCAATTCAGCCAGGTGGCTTCTCCCCAGTGTTGGCGCAGCACATGGAAATGCGTCGCAGTGGTGCCGAATTGAGGATAGGCCAGCGCGAGCTTGCCTCGCCAAAGCTGGTTGGTGAGCTGGAACAGTGAATGCGGCGCCGAGTCCGCGGAAAGCGAGTTGGTGTTGACGACCATGCGCCGGCTCCGGTAGCCAAACGCGGTCCAGCCGTTGGTTTGGCGAAACACGTTTTGCGCCGCCAATTCACGGGTCCGCATTTCCTCGTTGCCCCAAAAGACGTCACAGACCGGATGGCCACGCTCGGCCAAAAGGCGATTAGCCAGCCCGACGGTTTTGACGGCTTCATTGTCATAAACGGCGAGCACTTTGAGGCCGCTTTTGTTTTCGAATTCTTTGAAAATCGGCTCGGCGTAAACCTGGTCCTGCGCGCAATAAGCGATGACCCGATGCTCTGGCCTGGCCTGGAGTTCGGGCGCGCCGAGGAGCAGAATTGCAATCAGCCAGACGAACTGCGTGAACGCTCGCAGGCTAAGAGGGTCAGTGCACGCGCGCAGTTTCATACTGTCCTCCGATGGTAGTACCACCATTCGATCAGCAACACGAGCAATCCCAAACCGGCAATGCTGCGCCACACCTCGGCATTGGTGCGCTGGCGGGTGGTGGCCGCGACGCTAGTGTACTTGCCCAACTGCAGTTCGTCGCGGGGTTTGATATTGCTTTCAGCCGCGTCAAGCAGGTCGACGCAAAACGTGGTCTCGTTTGTTCCCAGACTGAGCCGATAGACACCCTGTTTAAAGGTGTCTCCGAATACCAACTCGTTCGCAGCCGGATCCAGATTCAGGTTCCGCTTCGAGCCATCGGGATAGGTGACAGTCGCCGCGGTTTCGGTTTTGGTCAAAGCCAGGCGAAATGCTTCACCGGCTTTGACCAATAATTGCCCGCCTCTCGCGTTGGCCGGATTGAGCCATTCGACGGCATTGGCGATAAAAATGGGAAAAGAAATGCGCAGTGGCCAGTTGCTCTCGAGAAAATCGAACCCGACCCACAGGATGCGTTGGCGGCCCAGGTCTCCAGCCAGGATGAGCGGCGCTTGGGGCGAATCGACCAGGGACACGGCCCACGGGGGTGTTTTGGCGGCGAAACTTTCGGCGACCTGCACGTTATCCAGACCCGCATAGCGCAATAACGGATGGGCCGACCGCCAATCGACAATCGGCGGCCCGTCCAGGCGCGTAACTTCCGGAATCCAATTGGTGTTGAGGACGTGGATGGCGAATACATTGCCTTTGGGCCAAACCGTGGGCACGACGCCGTCGAGCACTACGAAATCAAATCCAACCGCCGGATCGTTCAGTTCGGTGCTGACGGCCAGTTCTACATTCGGACTGGCGCGCAGAGCTTTCTCGAGCAGGCGGTTTCCCCGAGAAACCAGGAGCACCTTCACCGGCTTGGGCAACAAACTTACGATCGACGCTTCGTTATCCGCAGCCAGGTCATCTTTGGCAGTGCTGCGAATGGTGAAAACGCCATCCTGGCTTTGGGAAGCCAGAAAGACCTGAGGCGAAGTTTCCGCCGGCGGAACGCTCAATGGACGGCTTTGGAGCAGCCGGTTATCCAGCAAAAGTTCGAGCTCGGTTTGGACCGTGTTCGTCGAAAAATTTGCAACACTGGCATACACGGCTCGTTGACGAGGATCTTCGGGATTGGAGCGAACATCCAGCGCGGTGATTCCCAGGTTATTCGAGCTTTTCCCGACTTTATGATACACCAGCGGCAGGCCTTTATTATCGAATTCGCTGAGGTCGGGAGCCGCCCCGTCGCTGAACAAATGAATTTCGGCGCCGCGCTGGTCGCGAACCAGGGATTCGGCCATGCGCAAAGCGGCGATCAATCGAGTCGGACCATCGGAACAGGCGCAGGCCTGCAGGGCGCGGCGCAAAGCGGCCTTTTCGCTCGTCGCAGACTGTTTGACCTCGGTATTGGCCCCGGCTTGAAGGACGACCATCTGATCGTTGTTCGCCAGGCTATCGACCCACTTGAGCGCTTCAGCGCGAGCTTTCTCAAACCGGGACGGAGTTTCGTCAGTGGCTTGCATGGAGGCCGAAGCGTCCAGAATTACCACGCGCAGTTGGGCCGGCACGGTTTTGAGGGCGAAATAGGGCCGTGCCAGCGCCAGCACCACCAGCAGCAGCAGTAGGATTTGCAGAATGAGCAACCAGTTCTTGCGCAGCTTTTGGAAAGGGGCGCTGGCTTGGGTTTCGGCCAAGAACTGTTGCCAGAGCACGGTGCTCGAGACGAGCCGCACCACGCGCTTGCGTTTCAGCAGGTAAAAAACCACGACCACCGGAATCGCCGCGGCAAACGCAAAAGCTGCTGGAGCCAGAAAACTCATTCGAACGCGGAGTGCGGAATGCGGAGTGCGGAATGTCCCAAATGTGGAGTTCGAAGTGCGCAGTGCGGAATGCAGACCGAACAGCGCTGACCCCGTTCAACAAGGAATTCAAATCTCATATTTCGTATGAGCCGAAGCTCCGCCAAGCCGCAATCCGCATTACCCTCGTTCCCCCATCCCTTGATTCCACATTCCGCGCTCCGCATTCCGCACTTCTTCGGCCGCCGGATACCCTGGCCGTGCGGATGGAGGATACCGCAATTGCCGTCAGTTCATTTGATCCGCGGAGCAAAGCTGCAGCCGGATCGGGCTCAAGTTTGCCCGAGGCAACGAGCAACTCGAGCCAGTAACCAGACTCATCAGCCTCTTCCTCCACCGTGCCAAATTTGGCGATAAAATCGGCATTGGATTTGGCACGGCACACGGCCCGGTAATTTGCGCCAACCGCTGTGCCGGACCTTAGTAGCTGTGTCCCAAGCACTCTGCTGGTCAGATCCTTTGGTAACCGCTCAGTAATTTTGATAACATTTAGCGCAAAGCGCTGTGTTCGCTCTTTCAGGTTTTCGTAATTCATGAATTGACTTCTGTTTTCTAAATTAAATCTGTTCCGCACTCCGCACTCC
>DASRFK010000056.1:0-2803 GCA_035651635.1 Verrucomicrobiia bacterium
CTTTCCGCGGCCGATCTTCACCTTGTGGTCATGGGCAATGCCTTCGTAGGGGCCGTTCATCCTTGTAAAATCTACAACCTCCTGACTATTGGCGCTCCAGTGATTTACATCGGACCCGTGCCCAGTCCCACCTCCGAAACTCTGGCAAGCGCACCGTCCCAAATCCATTGGGCACACGTCCAGCACGGTGACGTTCCCGCTTTGCTCGCCCAGATTCGGCGGATCCGTCGCCTTTCCCTCGATCGAAAGGTCCCGTCTTCAGCTTCCCAAACAGTCCAATTCTCGCCGCCTGTCCTCATTCCCAAATTCATCGCACAACTGGAATCATGATCATTTGCCCATGCCGACTAAGTGTAACATTCATCATTCTCGCTATTTTCCTGAAGATGAGTGAACTTATTCCGAGCAATGGCGAAAATTCTTGTCATCGACGACGATCCCGATATCCGGGATCTCGTCAAAACGACGCTCGAATCGGCCGGGCACGAAGTTTGGGTCGCCGCCGATGGCCACCAGGGCGTCCAGCAATGCCGCTCGGTTCAGCCTGACCTGGCTATTACCGATCTGTTCATGCCCGAACAGGAAGGCATCGAGACTATCAAACAACTGCGAATGGAATTTCCCGACCTGCGCATCGTCGCCATCTCGGGCAAGCCGACTGCCGGGACGATGCTGGCCGTTGCCAAACGGTTAGGCGCCCACGCCGCCCTGGCCAAACCGTTTATGGCGGATGAATTGCTCAAGCTGGTCGAAGAAACACTCTAATACGGTTTGGAGTCCCGCCATTCCGTTTGGAGTCCCGCCTTTAGGCGGTCCCGCGCCGAACCGCCTAAAGGCGGGACTCCAAACCAGGCGCCCGCGCGAGACGCCGCCAAAACCCGCCGGCCAGAGGCCCGCGCTACGTAGCGCAGGCGTCCTCGCCTGCGGGTTCCGGCGGCGTCTCGCCGCCGGAATAGCGCCGCCCCTTTTTAAGGCACCCTTTTAGACACGAATTTCACGAATTATCACCAACGGTCTCGAGCGAGCAGTTCTCGCCAGAAATGGAGATAACCCCCCCAGCGCTACCTTACTCCGCCATCGAATGATGGACCCGGCCGGTGTGAACACCTTCTGCGAATTCCTCGATAACCTTGCGATTAAATGCAGGCAGGTCAGCGGGCTTGCGGCTCGTGACCAGTCCGTTATCAACGACTACTTCCTCGTCCACCCATTCGGCGCCGGCATTTTTCAGATCTGTCTTGATAGACGGATAGGAGGTCATGCGGCGTCCTTTGACCACTCCGGCATCGATGAGCGTCCATGGCCCGTGGCAAATAGCGGCGATCGGTTTTCCTGCCTCGAAAAATTCCTTGATGAACTCGATGGCTTTGGGTTGGAGCCGCAGATGGTCCGGGTTCAGGACGCCTCCTGGCAGCACCAAGGCATCATAATCGGCCGCATTGGCTTCCTCGAGCGGAACGTCCACCTTATACTTGCCGCCCCAATCCGTCTCTGCCCATGCTTTAACCTTCTTCTCGGCCGGGGAAACAATTTCAGTTTCGGCTCCCGCGTCTTCCAGCGCTTCCTGGGGAGAAGTCAGTTCGACCTCTTCGAAGCCGTCCGCGACCAGAATTGCCACTTTTTTGCCGTCTAATTTGGTGTCCATAAATTGAGTCTCCTGGTTGAGGGAACGATTGTGATTGTTCGTTGTTCCCTCCTCTTATGTACTCCTCCACCGGTTCAGATCAGCGGGCCATGGGGAATACGCCCCATTCCCGCGGACGCTCAGGCAGCGTGCGAGGCTTCGAGAGGCACGTTGCGGACGGAGCGAAGGGCGTCTGCGTCGAGGAGGAGCTCGCGCCTTTCCTGGGTGCTCAGCGCACCGGGACCTTGGTGGCGAAGTTTGAGTTCCAAATGTTCGAGGTGATTTCGCTTGAACGGATCCTTCTCTCCATCCAGGCCGGGCAAGAAGCGCAGATGAACCTCCCACGCCGTCGGATCTTGAAGTACCCGCAGCAAACCGTCAGTCGGTGCACTCCAAGCCCGGTTTTCCTGGCGTGCGAGTTCGCGCTCAAAGCGCCGAAGCAAATCCGGCGGATCGAGTTCTTCTGGCGTGAGAAAGAGTCCATGTTGCCTGGCACATTGGCCCCAACTTGTCCGGCTGCTGAATGCGGACAACGGAATCGCCAGCAGAAAGCCCGCAATCACGGGCGAAAACCACCAGATCAGACCCGGGACCGTAAGGATCAAACTAACGGTCCAGAGGAGGCCCAGCAGGGTGCTGGGCCAGTGACGTTGAAAGGCTTCGCGGAAGCTCGTGCTGGTTTCGCCTCGATCCTGGGCTTTCCATTCCACTTTTCGGCCCATCAGGATTCCAATGACAAACTTGGCCTGGAGCAACGCCAGGTTTGGAGCCAGCAAAGTCGAGGCAAGCGTTTCGTACAGGGCACTCAGGGCCAACTTGCCCCCGCCGCCGAAGGCGCGGAGGCGCTCGCGCTTGCGCCAGTGAATTAGCACGCTCAGAATCTTGGGGATGAGCAGCAGGCTCATCATCACCGCAAAGAGCATAAAGGCCTGTTGGCCGACCGAGATGTGCCAGACCGGATAAAGGGATTTGCCGGGCGCGAAGTAATCGTGCCGGACCACCTTCTCTTTAATGCCTTCGACCGTAGTCAACGCCAGCAATAACAGCCAAAGCGGTGAGGCCACGTACGACATCAGCCCCATCAGGATGTGAATCCGGCTGATGAAATGAAACCCGGGCGTGAACAGGAGCCGGGCGTGCTGCAGGTTGCCCTGGCACCAGCGGCGATCGCGCGCGGCG
>DASRFK010000057.1:0-3746 GCA_035651635.1 Verrucomicrobiia bacterium
CAACCCTTCGCACGTTTCGGTTTGCGAAGTTCACCACACGCCACCGCGCCGTTTTCACTCGCGCCCAATTCGCTCATCTGGCCCGTTGCGCCACGAGTGATTCCATTACCGGTTCCACGGAGCAATTCGCTGCTGTACACCAGTGATGCCGACCGTTGATATGGCGAGACCGTGCTTTTCTTCAACTTGAAACCGAGTGGCAAACTTGTTTCTCAGTTTGCCGTGGCCATTTTCACGGTGGGGAGCATAATCCTGGGGCTGATCTATTTCCCGGGAAAAGAGCAAGAGCCTGTTTTGGTTACCTTTCTGGGGTGCCGCGAGATGAACGGTTGGCCTAATGCGGTAATTCGGGTTAAAAACAACACCAGCTTCGCACTTCGGTTTGATGCAGGATACACAACTTCTTGCGCCGATGGGGATTGTGGCAGGACGGGTGGAGGCGTGGAGGTTCACCTTAGACCCAAAGGTTCGGGCGAGGTTTTCGTGACAATCCCGCCGACGAGCCTTCCAGTGCAGGTCCGGCTTGAGAGTCGGGCATACGGTTCCCATCCTCCTTGGCTCTTGCGCGTCTGCAGCTTCTTGGAGCGCATTGGCATTCACATTCAGCACACCCGGAGCAGGCCACAGCCGCCATACGCCAGCGCTCCCCCAAAATCACCAGTCAGAGTGGTTTTCGGCAATCGGTCATTGAAGTCAGGAATACCCTTTTCCAGTGTGTTACTGTATTACGACTCAACCAACACTCTGACGGTTGACCCCTTTAAAAGATTGTAAATGATCGTGAAGAACAGGTGTCAGACAAGCCGCTGCACGCAACAGCCGCCGCGCCGGGCAGTTGACCGATTCATGAAACTCGAACATCATTGTTTCAGTTCACGTCCCGCTCCGGCGGCTGTGCGTGAGCTTCATCGTTCGGCGCCAAGTAGCTTATGAACGGGCGACTGCTCCCCCTAATATTCGTGCTTAGTTGGCTACCGCTCACGGGTGCTGCGGTCAATGATGTCCAGTCGCGCTTCGAAAAGTCGTTACAAGAAGCGAAGTCCCTTCCTACTGTGGAGCTTGAGTGGCTGGACACACTTTGGATCAAGGATCCCCAGGCATTGCAGGCCATGAAAGTCAGCAAGACGGAGTTTTGTCGAACACTTCAATATTCCTATGTCGCTTCTGGACCCAAGTATCGTGCTTATTGC
Source organism: Verrucomicrobiia bacterium (assembly GCA_035651635.1). Lineage (GTDB taxonomy): Bacteria > Verrucomicrobiota > Verrucomicrobiia > Limisphaerales > UBA8199 > JANXQE01. The sequence goes on from DASRFK010000057.1 coordinate 1,191, forward strand.
AGGCTTATCTCAGGGACGGAAACGAACCTGGTGAGAGAGGCAGAGTCAGCATTTGACGGCAGCGTCTTTTCCAGTTACTTGGGCGATTCTCGCCGAATGGTAACAAGGAATGGGAACCCACACTGGGGAGAAGGATTGAGTTCGGCTAATCCACTGATTGCCCCGTTCAGTTTTTTAACACGGCAATCCGATAGTTGTTTCGACTGCATGTTGCGTTTTACAGACATCACTTCAGATGAAGCCGGAGCGGGACTGACTCTGCCGGTGGGAGAAAGATCGGATGGTTTAATTCAAATATCCATCCCGGGGCAGGTGCATGCACACCAGGCGACGATCTGGCAAATTAGTATCGACGAAGGCGGTGGAGCATTTACTCCGAAAGTTATTACAATGATTGACCCTGGTGACAAGGTCCAGATGGTTAACAGGTTGCTCAACTATACCAATCTGAGCGGATATCGATTTCCATCGAGGATCGAATGGACTCACAGCTCGTATCCATTTACCTCACCGCCAACGTTGCTTGCAACAGGGACAGTGCAGCTAATATCCGCACGCCTTCTTGGACAGGTCGCAGACTCAGTGTTCAGGCTCGAGGAGAAACTTCAAGCGGCTGAAACGGTTTGGGATGGGAACCAGAAGAGATTTACAAGAGAGGCCCCTAACCCGAAACATGAGCAGGAAAAGGCCTTCATGCGGTCGCAGCCGAAGATTTATGATGAGTCCGTCGATGGCGCAAAGCTAATGGCAGACGTGCTGACCAGAGCCAAGATGGAAGGCAAGAACGTGCTTATCGAGTTTGGTGCCAACTGGTGCTACGGGTGTCATACGTTGCGCCTTTTCTTTGAAACGAATCAGCAGGTTGCGGCGGAATTAAGAAAGGACTATGTGGTTGTGATGATTGACGTCAACAAGGGGCACAACCAGGATATTGTTAAAAACTACGGGCCAATACTCTTTGGCCTGCCGACCATTGCGGTCGCGGACATGGAGGGAAAGAGGTTAACGACTCAGAACGTTGCGGAACTGGCGACTGGCGAGGAATATAGTCCGGATAAGGTGATGGGCTTTTTGAAAAAGTGGTCACCCCAAAAATAGCTAAGAAACCACCGAACCAGCACCTGCAGAAAACCCCCGCGATGACTGCCTCTTATCATGCGAGCGTCAACCGCGCCGGGGGGTTCCTGAGGCGCACCGTTAGCGCCGTCAAATTCATTGCCATGCCGACCATGAACTCGAAGCTAATCGCGGCGCTCACCATCTTTACGTTCCTTTGGACCAGTAGCGTCTACGCGGATCCAGAACCTCCCGGCCGTTCTAGTGATAACAAGGGGACGCGGGAGGAAAGGCGAAAAGGCGATGGTGATTTGGTGCATCGTCTGGTTCAAATCGCACGGGAGAGGTATGAGGCAGGAAATCTGAAAGCCGCAGACAAGATTTTGCAGGCAGCTTTGGAGGTTGAACCCAGAAACAAAGAGGCGTGGTATTATTCAGATTTGGTTCAAAAAGCTACTCGTGCGAATAAGAATCGAAGGGATGTTCGTCTTTGGTATCCAATTGTTCCGCCACGCCCCGCCGGCCAATGATCATCGAGCCCAACAATTCCACGCTGCGAACTGGCACCCGCGTTTTGCTTCGCCGTTGCTCAGAAGTGAGTCTCTGGGCTGGTGCAGTTTGCAATTCCCACTTCCATGTGCCAGTCGCAGAGGTCGATCGTTGGGCAAAGCCGAAGCACTAACTTCGCGTATCAAAACCGTGAACAAAACGTTTTCCTCTCTGCCTCTTTAGCTTGGCCCATGCCCCTGCGCAAACATTTCATTCTGGGCCTGCTGGCCTGTTGCGTCGTTGCTGGATTGGTCGCATTTCAGTTGAAGGAAACGAAACCTTCCTATAATGGGAAAACGCTGAAGGAGTGGATGAATATATATTGATGGCCCGACAATCCAACCGACGCCGAACTATTCCCTGGGAAAACTTTTCTCGAGGGCGATGCGCGACAAAAAGAAGCCGCAGACGCTGTCCGTCACATCGGAACCAATGCTATTCCGATTCTCCTTGCCTGGGAGGACAAGGATTCCCGTGTCGCCTGGAAATTCAAACTTCTCGCGGGCTTGCCAAAGAGTCTTCAAAATTGGCATTCCGCTTATTGGTGGCTAGTGTTGCAAGACCATTATCGTGTCGAGCGCGCGCTTTGCGGTTTCTATATCCTCGGCTCCAACGCCGCGCCAGCGGTGCCCGAGTTGAAACGCCGCATGATGACTCGGAACTCGGATTCTGGAGTAGATGCCGCATTAGCCTTGGCGAATATTGGAGCGGCTGGGCTTCCGGCGCTACTCTCGGCGTTGACAAATAGCCGAACACCAAATCGGGTTATGATCGCTCGCAGCGTCGCTAACGCCACCAGGGCTGCATCGAATGACATTTCCGGGATTGTGGTTCTTGCACAATGTGTGCGGGACACGAACACCAGTGTCGGGGCAACCGCAGCCATGGAATTGGGTTTTGTCACAAACCAGCCAGGCATCACTGTGCCGGCCCTGATAGAGGGCTTGAAGG
>DASRFK010000058.1:0-8882 GCA_035651635.1 Verrucomicrobiia bacterium
CAGGAAAACCGACGGGAAGCTGCTCTGGAAGACCTCCACCGATGAAGCGAGTTATTCCTCACCGGTCTGTGCTTCCCTGAACGGCCGCCGTTATGCGCTGTTTCTGACCCGCGAAGGCCTGGTCGGGCTCGACCCGGCGAACGGCCAGAACGAGTTTGAATACTCCTGGCACTCGCGCAACCGCATGTCCGTCAACGCCGCCACGCCGCTCGTCATTGGAGATGAAATCTTTATTTCCGCGAGTTACGGAACCGGCGCCTCCTTGCTGCGCTTGCGCGGCCAGAGCCTCGAAAAGATCTGGGCCGGAGACGACCTGCTCTCCAATCACTACGCCACCAGCGTGGCATTGAATGGCTTTTTGTACGGCATCCACGGCCGCACCGACCCCGGCTTCAGCCCGCCTCCGCAATTGCGGTGTGTCGAGTTGAAAACCGGGAGGATTGCCTGGCAAACCGATTCCATCGGCGCCGCCAGCCTGATCCTGGCTGGCGGGCGGCTATTGATCCTGACCGCCAAAGGCGAACTCGTGCTGGCCAATGCCAGCGCCGAAGGTTTTCGACCCCAGGCTCGGGCACGAATCTTCCCGGACGAAGTGCGCGCTTTCCCTGCTCTGGCCGAAGGACTGTTCTACGCGCGCGGCAAAGACAAACTCGTTTGCCTGGATTTGCGTCGGGAGCGTCCTCACTGAGTGCGCAAAGTCGCCATTGATTTGTGCCACAAACCATGGCCAGGAATCGTGCGCGCTTTTCAAAGGTTGTTTGAAAAATGAGCTTGACTGTTAATTAATAATGCGCACAATCCAAACAAGCTCGCCTTTTAGGCTCCAGCCATGCTCTTATGAAGCCTGCGCCGCTCGTCCTCGCGCTGAAACATGCCGGCGCCTGGGGCATCGTTCTGGCTTTCGTGGCGCTTCTGACGGTCATCTTCAGCTTTCTCGGTACGCTCTTCTGCGCGGCACTGGGCGGGATGATGATGGGAGCGACGCGGGCTTCCAAAAGATTCGCTTTGATTTTTTCACTCCTTTGCTCCGGAGTCCTGTTGGGAGTGCTGCGGTCGCAGCGCACGGAATTGGCCGCAAAGCAAGTGACCATTCTGGCAATGCTCTGCCTGGCCGCGTTTTGGTTCCTTTACGTCGTGTCGCTGTCGCTGGTTGCTTTTGAGAAAAACGCCGACCGCGTCGCGGGGCAGGCCCGCAACCCATCGGCAACCCTTTCGCCCCGGCGCTGCGAAAAGGACGTCCGACCCGCCCCGGCTCCGCCCGCTGCGGCAGTGCGCCTGGAAGACCTGGACGGGCGGTGGTGTTCGGAGAAACCCGCACCGGGGTGCCAAAACGTCGAACGGGTCCTGGAGATCCATTCCGGCTCCCTCGACCTGAGTACACTGGATGCGCGCGGGCAGGTAAGTGCCCGCGCTCAAGGCCGGCTAAAACTGCTTACCTTAAGTGAAACCGGCCCGTCGAACTGCCACGAAGGCGCCGAACTCGCAGCCGGTATTTAAAGAAAAAGGCAGCTCTCTTTCCGGGTGCCTGATCCCGGTTATTTCTTCAGCCCGCGCACAAAGGCGACCATCGCCTTGATGCCCTGGTCGTCCAGGCCTTCGGCGGGTTTCATTCTCGTTTTCTCGCCGTCCTTTACCCCTTCTTTGATCGCCTTGACCATTTCTTCGTCCTTGAAGGACGCCTGAACCTTTGCGTCGGTAAAGTCTTTGACTTCGATCTTTTTTCCCATTTTGGTATCGCCTTTGCCATCGGGTCCATGGCATTTAGCGCAAGCCTTGTCCCAGGTTTCTTTGGCGTCGCCGGCAGAGGCGGATACCGCGGCCATCGTTAGAGCGGCCGCACTGATTAGAAGCATTCGTTTCATGTTTATTGCAGCATTATGACTTTGTTAAATGACGTGTGTGGAAGCGCGGCGTCCGCCCGGTGAAGCCGTTTCAAGCTTCGCAGGAAGCGGACGGGTGTTGCTTCCTTTTGCTTCGTCAGAGCAAAAGCCAAAAAGGGTTATGGTCGCCCAATCACGCATGGGTTGCGGGGAGGCCGACCGGTGTGGACGACTGTGTCGGAGTGACTGAGCCGCGCGGGAGCGATTCATTGGCCTGCACCAGCCGCCCTTGCAGGATCGGGATGCTCATGCGCAGGAACACGGTGTAGCAAAGGATTCCGAATGCCCAAATGCCCAGGCAGACCAGCGTCTCGTTCAAGGAAGGCGAGTATTCGACCATTTCGCCCAAGGGCGTCGGAATAAAGCCGGGCACAACCAGGCCCATGCCTTTTTCGATCCAGATGCCCACGATGGCCAGAACGCAGGCGAGATTGAGATAGCGTAGGCTCTTGCTCAAGGGCAGCACCAACAATCCCATTGAAATGAAGTTGAAGGCGATGGCCGTCCAAATCCACGGCACCAGCGCATGGTATCCCTGCAATCCGAACAGCAGATACTTGGAAGAGGCGACGTGATAGGTGCGGGTATAGAATTCCTTGAAGATTTCGTTCGCCAGGAGGAAGACGTTAATGAGCATCGATACCTGGACAATGTTGCGCAAAGTCAGCAGCGCCTGGTTACTGATCCGGTAATCGGTCACGCGCCGAATGATCTGCAGCGCAAGGATGATCAGGGCCGGGCCGGCCGTGAACGCCGACGCAAGGAATCGCGGCCCCACGATGGACGAATTCCAAAAGGGTCGCCCACCCAGGCCGACATACAGGAACGCCGTGACGGTATGAATCGAGACGGCCCAGACGATGGCGATAAACACGAAGGGTATGTAAAACCAGGTCGAGGGATGCCGGCCGGTGTACCGGCAGTACAACAGGTATCCACAAATGTGCAAGTTCAGCAGCAGATAGCCATTGAGCACGATTACGTCCCAGCTCAACATCGAACCCGGGAAATTGAATTTTCCGACTCCCGGAATCAGATGCCAAAAGCGGTCGGGCCGGCCCAAGTCTACGGTGACAAAGGCCAGGCACATCAAAATGGCGGCCACCGCCAGCAGTTCGCCAAAGATTACCAGGTCATGCAGTTCTTTGTTGTTGTAGATATAGACGGGGATGACGAGCATCGCCGCGGCCGCCGCTACCCCAACGATGAAGGTGAAGTTGGCAATGTATACACCCCAGGACACCTGGTCGCTCATGCCAGTCACCACCAGGCCGTTCACAAATTGCCGGGCATACGCGTTGATTCCCACCAGGACAATGCAGGTCAAAAAACCCATCCAGAGGTGATAGCGCCAGTCACCCACGAAGGCGATTCGCCCGCAGCGCCAGAGAAACACCAAATAGTTGCGGGTTTTACGCTGCAGGCTCATACGTCAAAGTAGTAGAAAAATCTCGGGGAGGTCCCGAGCTCTTCCTTGAGCTGGATAAATACGCGTTTGTTTTTCAGGATGTACGAGACCTCGCTTTCCGGGTCCAACACATTGCCAAACTTGCGCGCGCCGGCCGGACAGACTTCCAAACAGGCCGGATAGCGCCCCTGGCGCGTGCGCTGAATGCAGAAGTGGCATTTTTCCATCACACCCTGGCGTCGCGGCCGGTTCCCGAGATAGGACATGTCCGGGTTGAGTCGATCCTTCGGGATGGACGGCTTAGTCCAATTGAAGCGCCGGGCGAAGTACGGACACGCAGCTTCGCAGTACCGGCACCCAATACACCAATCGTAATCGATGACCGTGATCCCATCCGGTTCCTGCCAGGTGGCTTTGACGGGGCAAACCTTGACACACGGCGGGTTTTCGCATTGCTGGCATTGGACCGGCATGTAAAAAAAGCCCTTCTCGGGCACGGCCGCAGGGGAGTAGTAATGCTCGGCTTTTTCCATGTCCAGCGACCCATGAGGCATCTTGAGCACGCGGATGTACTGGATTTCGGGATTACGGGATTGGTTGTTCTCGGCGACGCAAGCGTGCACGCATTTGCGACATCCGATGCAGCGGGTCAGATTCAGGCAATACCTGAATTCCGCTCCATCCATCGGCTTGTAATCCTTCACCTTGGGCCGGACGCCATATTGCTGTTCCACTTCCCGTGCAATTCGGTCGAGCACCTTCTGCATCTGCGCCGGCGTCATCTCTTTGTAGTGCTTTTGCATGAACCGCTCCACCGAGGTGTAGTCGGCCAGTTCACGCAAAGGCGCCAGGCTCGCGGTGAGGGCCGCCACTCCCGAGGCCAGCACTGCTGACGTGCGAAGAAATTTTCGGCGCGAAGTGCCCTCACTCACCGGATCATCGCTCGGGTTCAAATCAGGCATAAAATGCAAAGCCTTCGATAAATTATGACGGGGACGAATTCCCGGCCGGGTGCAGCAGGTGCGGTTGAGGCGCCGGTTGGCGTGACGGGAAGGGTGGCGAATGAGGGTTGTGGCAAGAGGTGCACACTTTGCGCTCGATGGGACCGAGTTCGCGTTTCCAATAGCCACTGGTCCGCCCGTGCACGCCAGCCTCCCAGTCGCGGTAGGTCGGGCCGTGACAACTGCCGCACAGAGCGGGGCTCTCCACTATTTTGAGATGCCGGCCATCGCGCGTCTGGAGCAGTTCCAAATTCGTTTCATCGTGGCAGTTATAGCAGTTGTTGTTGCGGTTATGCCGGCCGTGTGCCATCACAATGTCGTCGTGCTCCTTCGGCACCACCACATTTCCCTGGGCATCGAACTTCAGTTTCAGCACTTTGTTCTTCTCGTGGCAGGTGTAACAGTCCAGGCCCGAAGTATCACCTCCGGTACGAACGAGGTCCGCTGCCGACATTCGTGCGGTGGCAGTGCTGATAAAGTTGGTATCCACCAAGGGAATGAGGGGGTCCCGAAGGGGATGGCCCCACAAATCAAAGTAGAAGCCCGCCCCAAGTATGAGGAATGCCATGGTCAGGAGCCCAGCGACCCAGCCGGAAGAGCTTCGGGCAGTCATCGTGCGCATGATCTCCGCGATGAGCCCGCCCGCACCCTCTTTTTTGCTCATTGTTTATCATTTTTTGACGCACGGGGGCTCGGACCCCAAAATCGGCCGTGGAATTCAGTTGCGATCAGCATCAACCCGGTCACTTTGCGGCGAGGCTAATTCAGCGCGTTCGGCCTGATTTTACGAGGCGGAATTGATGGAGCGAACGCTCAGCCAATTTCCCATTTTCCCGGAAAAGACAATTAGAAATATGCATTTTAAATGACTACAGAAAGTAGCTATACTTTGCCAACTTCTTGTCAACCATTGGTGAGATGCAACTTGCCGCTGGCCCCGACTACTGTGCAACGCAGCCTTTCAGGCGAAAAGGCTTGCGCTGCGAGAATTGCTCAATGCCGCCGCAAACCTGCGCACAGAGTTTCCACCCGGTTCACCAGGCGTGTTTCGATTTCGCCGCGGAACGGACCATAGTAGCCATAATAGGTGAGGGACGACTCGGCTTCGTATCCGCCTTCTTTGATCACGCGCGCCGATGGAATGTAGCACGGAACTTCAAAGGCGTAACCGATGGTCCACGGATGGTCTGCCGCCAACAGCCGTTTGATGCGTCGGCCGTAGTCGACGACCATCTCACCGCCCATCAACACGAACGTCAGATCTTCACCCAAGCGCACGATCGCCACCGGCAACTTGATTGATTCGGGCAGAGGTTCACCCGCGTTGAGCAGTTTCAAATAGGCTTCGGCGCGCAGTTTAACCGAGAGGTCCTGGCTCTGACCGTCTTTTTCCAGGCGCTCACGGGAAGGCGGTGGCACGAAGGGCAATTCGACTTCGTCATACGCTAGCTTGAACAGGCCGCGCACCGGCCGCATTGGACGGTCCAGCACGCGCATGACGGCGCCAGCCAACTCCAGGCCATGGCGTTTGGCGTCCAGGAGCTTGCCACGGGGTGAAGGATCGGAATCCGCCCCCATGCCAGTAACGTAGATTGCGATCGCGCCGGGTTGGTGTGCTTCCAGTTGTTGGCGGGCATAGGCCATGTAATCGCCCGACACGGTATACCAGTCATCTCCATTCCGCACCGAGGTGCCGTGACAAGCATACCCGAAGAGAATCGCACGCACCGTTCCGTTCGTGCCTCTGATCCGCAAGACCGGCACGTCATGGTCAACCGGTCCGTCTGGATTGTCTCCGAACACCACGCTGTCGCCCTGATAAATACGGCGATTCATCGCGAAGGTCGCGCGACCCATACCCTGTTCCAGCGTGGCCGGCTGGCAATCGGTCAGCGCGGCGTCCACAACTTCGACGAGCTTGTCCTGCAACATCAAACTGTACCGGTTGATGCGTTCAAGCTCGGCCGGGGGAGGCGTGCCCATATCAGTCAGAACATCTCGCAGCACCGGGCCCGAATGGGTATGACTGGAAACAACCGCGACCTCGCCGCGGCCGAGTTGGAGCCTATCATGTAATTTTTCGAGTATCGGCTGCATGAAGGCATGGCTGACTTCGCAATTGTCCAGTGCTACCAGAACGAAGCGCTCGCCGGAAGGGTTCTTCAGGGCCACTGCCTGGGTGACGAGCCGGCCGTCGGTTTTGTCCGCTTCGCGCGTGCGGGCCGCGTAACCGGCCAGGCGGATAGGCAACTCCGGCGTAATGTCCCGCACGGCGATCCCAACCTCCGGGCCTGGCTCTGCCGCCAAGAGCGCGCCAGCTAACGAGAGCCCGATGAGCACAATACTTGAACCGACCCAGCAGCGGCAAAACGCGTTCATGCTAATTGGGTTTGGCCAGTTCGGCACTATGGGCCTGGATTCGGTGAATAGCTTCGAGAATGTCGTCCATATCCTTGCGGTCGCCCAGAAGCAAATTCTGCGTCATCGCTACCGTGGTCTCACACACCTGTTTATTGCCTTTGAGCTCGTGAAAGCTGTCCCGATAGGATTTGAGCCGTTCCGCGCTCCACAGCCGTTTGAATCCACGCGATCCGATCGCTTCATCGATTAAGCCATCGAAGTATTGTTCGTGGTAAACTCCGCCGCAGGGAATGCCTTCGGCCGCCATGGCTTTGGCGAATTTATCGCGGGACAATCCGTTGAACTGGGCGGCATCGTACCGGTAGGGGTACAAGTGCCAAACCGCGCGGCTGTTCTCCGGCAGGCGGACGGGAGTAATCCCTGCGATTTTGCCCAGGTTCTCACTCAAATAATCCGCATTGGCGCGTCGGATGCCCGTTTGCTTCACCAGTTTCTCGAACTGCTGGCTCAGGATTACTGCCTGGGCCTGAGTCATGCGATAGTTATTGCCCCGAGTGAAAAATCCGCTGCCCTTGTACGTGCCGCAGGCGTGGCCGCAGTTGTGGTACGAGTTGCACTTATCAATCAGCTCTTCGCTCATGCTGGAAATTGCGCCACCTTCGCCGGAGGGAATATGTTTGGATTCCTGAAAACTGAAACACCCCAGGTCGCCAATCGTCCCGCACTTTCGACCTTTGTATTCGGCCAGCCATGCCTGGCAAGCGTCTTCGACGACCGCGAGGTTGTGTTTGCGGGCAACGGCGTTGATTGGGTCCATTTCACATGGCATCCCAAAAATGTGCACCGGCATGATCGCCCGGGTTCGCTCGGTGATTTTTTCCGCAATCGACGCCGGATTAATCGTGAGAGTTGCCGGTTCAGTGTCGGCAAATACCGGCAAAGCCATCGCGGCCAGGATGGCATTATAGCTGGCAATAAAGGTGTACGGAGAAACAATGACCTCATCGCCGGCATTTACGTCCGCAACATGAAGGCTGACGGTCAAAGCGGTCGTCCCGCTGGCCGTCGCCAGGCAGCGTTTGGCGCCAAGCAATTGGGCGTAGCCTTGTTCGAACTCCTCGACGTGTTTGTCCGAATTGCGGAACCAGCGGCCGCTGCGCCACACGTTGAGTAAGGGCGTTTCCCACGCCTCGCGCCATTCCGGCCATTTGGCCCAGCCATCTTTGTGAACCGGCGTGCCGCCGAGCATCGCGGGCTTCGAGGTTTCAATCGCAAAAACAGCGGGCGCCTGGATCGCGCCGAGCCACCCTGCGGCGAGTGAGCCGGCCGTGGTGTTTCGGATAAAAGCGCGCCGTGTAAGTGATGTGTGTGTTTTCATGGGGTTGCTCCGGTTCGGATTTCTCTTGAGTACGCAACTTGAGCTGCGAGCTTTGCTTCGCTGACCCGAAAGTTTAGCCCTTGAAAGATATTTTGTGTAGCTAAAACCGGATCTCAAACTCTGGAGCGGGGATTAAGCGATTTCCACGGCTAAAGCGCCTATCCGCGCCATCCGCCAATCCCCCCTATCCCAGTCATCATTTGAAGAGCATGGACATCTCCGTTGCTGAGGTTCAACCTTCGGTCAAACACCTGGCCATATGCGTCATCTTTTCACGGCATTACTCGTGTATTCGGCGCTCGCGAGCGGCTTGACGGGCAAGTCCGCCGAAGCGCCGCTCTATGAGTCCGAACTTATTTTCCCTTTGGAAGCCTGGCACAACCATGCTTCTTGCATCCTTGAAGCCCCCAATGGCGATTTAATCGCGTGTTGGTTCCACGGCTCGGGTGAACGCACAGCCGATGACGTTAAAATCGAAGGGGCGCGATTGCCGAAAGGTCGGCGGCAATGGAGCCCTCGATTCACAATGGCCGATACCCCGGGACTCCCGGACGGCAACCCGTGCATGTTCATTGACCCGCGCAGCCGGCTCTGGCTGCTGCATACCACGATTTTGGCCAATACATGGGAAAGCGCATTACTCAAAGTACGAATCAGCCGCGACTACACCCGGCATCAACCACCAGTCTGGGAATCGAGCGAGGTTTTACACGTCAAGCCCGGGCCCGAATTCGAGGCCGAGGTCGGCCGCCGATTGCCCGGCTTGGAGGCCAAGATGACCTCCCTAAGCCTGACCGGCAGCAAGCGCGAGGAGGCGAACGGCTTTTTGGACGCAATCCGTGAGCATACGACCG
>DASRFK010000059.1:0-9400 GCA_035651635.1 Verrucomicrobiia bacterium
CCGGTAACCTTCACCATCCAGCCATCCGACCTGTCGCCGATTGCACTGCAGGCGCCCGCCTCGATTTCCGGCCCGCCTGGCCCAAGCTTCGAGATCGCCTGGGGCGTGACCAATCAGGGCGTCGGCCCTGTCGCGCAATACGAATCGTGGGTCGACCGCGTTTATCTCTCGACCCAGCCCAAGCGTGATCGTTGGGGGGATTCCGTCCTCGCGACATGCATTGAGCGGGGCCCCATTGCTCAAGGGCAAAGCTATTGGCGTTCGCAAGTGGTCCGTGCACCGGTCATTCAGAACGGGAGCTTTTACCTCGTGTTGAGCACCGACGATGATAACAACCTTTTCGAGTCCGATGAGAGTAACAACCTTGTCGCCGTGCCAGTCACTTTCCAAATCGATCGGCCCGACTTGGCGCCTTTGGCTCTGGAAGTGCCGAAGGTAGTCGATTCATCGCCCAACCCCAGTATTCAGTTCACGTGGGGCGTGACCAACCAGGGGCTCGGACCGGCCATCCCGAGCGGTTCCTGGTCCGATGCGGTTTACCTCTCAACCGACGCTCTGTTTGACTACTCTGACCCGTTGATTCTAAACCGGCAAGAGGCCGGGCCTTTGCCCGCCGGGGGCAGTTATTGGCGAACTCAAAATGCTCAAGTTCCGGTCCGCGTTACCGGCGACTACTACCTGATCTTTAGAACGGATGCGGCAAGCACTTTGGGAGATGCCAATTACACTAACAATACCTTGGCTGTCCCGGTGCACTTCAACATTTCGGCGCCCGACCTTGCGCCGATAGCCTTCATCGTCCCGACCAATGTGGTTGACGCGCCCAATTCCGCCATGACCATCGTGTGGGGTGTCACTAATCAGGGCCCCGGAACCATTGCCTCAAGCGCGACCTCCTGGGTCGACCGTGTATTTCTTTCACCAGACCCGATACTGCACCCCTATTGGGACACGGTGATTGCCTCGGGCGTACAAAATGGTCCCCTGGCGGCAGGTGGAACCTACTGGCGAACCAACCTTGTCCGGCTGCCGGTCAGCACTAATGGGCACTACTATCTCTTTTGTTCAATCGCTTCCGATCCCAACCGCCTGGTCGAGTCGGATACAAGCAATAACCTCGCCACCGCCGAGGTAACGTTCCAAATCAACCCGCCAGATCTATTGCCAATAGCTTTATTGTGCCAAACACAGATCAGCAGCGCTTTCCCGAGTATTACTCTGGCGTGGGCAGTTACCAACCAAGGAACCGGCCCGGCCATCGGCAGCCCGTTCCCGTGGACGGATTCGATTTCCCTGGTCACCTTGGACCAACCGGGTGGCTGGTTCACCTATTTCTGGAATTGGCAGCAAACAAATGTCATTCCTCCCGGCGAGACTCAATGGACCACCAACACCATTGTTCTACCGATCCCGAAAAGCGGGGATTACCGGCTGACCCTGACCACGGACAGTCGTGATGATCTTGCCGAGTCTATTAAGACCAACAACTCAACTAGCATCCTGCTTTCGGCGACTGTCCTTCCCCCCAAGGTCGCGCCGGTTTATCTGGGGCTTGAAGGTCAGATTGGCAGCTCAGTAAATCCGTCCGCCACAATCGTCTGCGGCGTCACTAACCAGGGCAGCACTCCTGCCTGGGCCGGCCCGAATTCCTATTGGCGGGATAGGCTTTACCTCTCCACGAGCGCAACCCTCGACGCCTCCGCTGTGGTGGTTGCGACGTGGCAGCAAACAAATTCGATTGCGGCCGGCGTGAGTTACTGGCGAACCAACAACGTCCGTTTGCCCGCTCGCACCAGCGGTGACTATTTCCTGATCCTCACGGTGGACCCCGATAACGTTCTTCAGCAGGTTGACACCTCGAATAATGTCGCCGTGACCTCTATAAAAATCACCGTGCTGCCCGCCGATCTCACGCCCGCACTGTTTCTTGCTCCAAGCATCGCGACCAACCCAAGCCTCACGTTGATCTGGGGTGTAACCAACCAGGGCTCCGGCCCTGCGGAATCGCAATGGGGCTGGTCCGACGGCATATACTTGTCGACTTCCCCAACTCCGGACGGCACCGAACAGCTCGTCCGCAGCTACTACATAACCAACACCCTTGCTCCCGGCTCGGTCTATTGGCGCACAAATGACGTCAGGCTGCCGGTTACAGCTAGCGGAACTTTTTATCTAATGTTCAAGACCGTGTGCTACGGTTCGGTTCTGGAATCAGATTATAATAACAACACGACTGTGACGCCAGTAACCTTCACGATTGGCGTTCCGGATCTCGCCCCGATCTTCCTTCAGGTTCCGAGTTCGGTCGGCAGCGTTCCGCATCCGCGAGTTACGGTTATTGTCGGGGTAACCAATCAGGGGAGCGGCTTTGCTTTTGCCGGCAACGACACGTTGTATCTTTCAGCCACGCCGCGCAGAGACGTTTCCGCCGCTCGGGTTGCCACTTGGCCGCGCACCGCACCCGTGCAGCCCGGCACCACCTATTGGATCACCAATACGGTTGAAATGCCGGTTAGCGATAGCGGCCGTTACTACCTGGTGTTCGAAGCGGATGGCGATGATGCCCTCGGCGAATCCGACCTGCTTAACAACAGCGCTGTGGTTGCCATCGACCTCGACCTCTCCCTCCCGCCGGATTTGGCCGTCGTCGATTTTCAAGCACCGCCTTTTGTGGTTGCTCCGGCCAATCCACCGATCCAATTAGCGTGGCACATCAAGAACCAGGGACTTGGTCCCGCCGCACGTCCTTGGGCAGATGCGGTTTTGCTGTTTCCCGGTTCCGCTTCTGGCTCGCCCATCTTGCTCGGACGATTCGCGGAAACCAATCCAATCCCAGCAGGCGCCGATTATTGGCGGACTAACACCCTGGTTCTGCCGGCAACGCAGAGCGGTGGATTCCTTCTTAAACTTCGCACTGATTCAGAGGGAGACCTTTTCGAATTCGAGGAAAGCAATAACGAATCAGTCGCAAATGTCGTGTTCACCTTCGTGGCTCCCCCAAAGATCATTCTCGGTCCGGGCAGAATGAGGGACGATGGTTCGTTCGAACTGGCCGTGACAGGTCTACCAGGTGCTCGTTATAAATTGCAGACCTCAACCAATCTCCTGGACTGGGTAAGCGTATGCAATTTTTCCTGCACCCAACAAACAACCTGGGTTCAGGATCCAGGACCGAATTCCGGCGAGTGCTTCTACCGCGTGGTGGACTCCGTAGCGACGCCGGCTGTAACCCGCGCCGGCGCGGACGACAACGGCAGGCGTTGACGGAGGGCACATCCGCGACGGCAGGCGACCGCGGTAGCCTGGAACAACGAGCACTGCCTTTCGCAACCGGTGCGCGCCGCGGGCCAGAACGAGAAACACAGCTTGCGTCACTTCGGCGGCGGCTGCGACGTCGCCAGCCCTCCGGTTTGCGGATGAGTAAACGAAGGCCCCGTATCGTTCCAACAAAGGCCGCAAGCTCTCTGCGAGACGATCCCGTCGCCAGTGTTCGAGAACGTCTCGATCCGTCAAGCTGGCTCTCGAAGTAGCGTGGCCGGGCCTGTTGTTTGTGAATTCAACTAAGGCCCTTCAGACGTACCCAACGGTTAACGCCCATGGATGAACAACTGAGCGATGGTTCGCTTTTTCAGGCTACTACGCAGCAAAAAACTAGGGATTGACGCGGGTCTTCGGGCACAACCGGACACTTTCCGGGCAGAAGGGGGTCCGGCCATTGATTCGAACTGCGTAGGACCTAATGTACATTCTATCGGACTGACCCCCGTTCTCATTGTTAGTCTTGGGGGGCGTGACCTGGGCCGATAATGTACTCCTTGATCGCGTGCAATCTTTTAACCATTATTCTGCCAGAGTGACGTCTAATCCCCTACGACCAGGAGAGTTCTTCCAGTTCAAACACCTTCTCAGGCCGAAGCTTTTGGCAGTCATTTGCGGTATTGTGGTTTCCGGGCTAATGCTCCCGGGCACGAATTCACTGGGCGCCTCCTGGGTTCAATTGCTTCCTCTGCCCGAGACCCGCGGTCTCCGCTGCCTGACCGTTTTCAGCAATACCTACTACGCCGCAGGACTGGGTGGTGTTCTTCTCAGTTCTCAGGACGGGGTTACCTGGGTCGACCAATCCACGGGTTATACAAACGCTTTCCTGGCGGCGACCACTGGGAATCAACTCCTGGTGCTCGGCGGAAATGATCAGTTGGTGATTTCCTCAAACGGTCTGAGCTGGCAACAAATCACTAATCCTGCCAGTGATTCTCCCGGCGCGCTGGGATTTGCCAACGGCCGATTTGTTTACCTTGGAGTCGCGGGCTCGATCGCCACTTCAACCAACATTGTTGACTGGGAAACCGATCGCCCGATCGATGGACAGCAGCAATTCACCGGTTTCTGTTATGGCAACGGCGTATTTGTTGGCTTGGGCTGGCGGGGTATCTACTCTTCCCAGAACGGAACTACCTGGACGAAGGTTTATACCCCGATCGGAAACGGGCCCACTACTGGGGTTTTCGCAAAGGGCAGTTTCGTTACCGGCGACTTCGATGGGCATTTGTATCAATCCGACGACGGACTGGCGTGGCGCCAAAGCACAGTTACCTTGGGCGGTTCGATTCAGGTTCTGCTCTTTGACGGCTCTCGATATATCGCCGTGCTCAATAACGGAACCAGCTTCGCCACCTCGATGGACGCCACCAACTGGACCCAGATTGCGCCGCCCACTGCCGCCAACGTTTTGACCGCCCTGGCCGCCAATGGACGGCTCGTCTGCGGCGGGGCCTCCGGCGCTTTGGCTTACGGCACTTCGCCTGTCGATTTGAATGTGATCAATCCAGGATTAGGCGCGGACCTGGTAGACGTTGCAGCCGGTGCGGGTAATTACGTTGCCGTGACGAGTGGGACGATCATGGTTTCGGACGATGGCCTTACCTGGCGCCCCCTACCGGTCTATCCCTCACGCCCGATGCATTTTATCAGGTACAGTCGTGGCAGATACATCGTTGGATGCGACTGGGGCGTGCTGTTCACCTCCACTAACGGAACCAATTGGGTTGAATCGAATGTGGCAACCACCAGTTCGCTAAGCTCCCTTGCCACCGACGGCACTCGCGAGGTCATAGTTGGCACTTTCGGAGGGACGTTCTATTCCGATGATGGGGTCAACTGGCAGCCAGGCTCTGGCGGGTGGACCGGTGGTGACATTACCTACAACGCTGTGACCTGGGCAAAAGGCACCTGGGTTTGCGCCGGCAATGGCAGGCTGGTCACATCGACCAACGGGAGCGACTGGCAAATCCGCCCGATCGACACCTCGTGGTTCCTTAACGGCGTCGCGTTCGCACAGAACCAATTCATTGCTGTGGGCAATGGCGTCATTCTCACATCGTCCGACGGCGCGGTCTGGAAGGCCCAAGTGAGTCCAAATGCCCTGCAACTGAAGGCTGTCGATTTCATCGGCTCGAACTGGGTCGCGACTGTAGGACCGCAGGTCCCGGGTCCGGATTCCTCGCCCGCCGTGATCGTCTCGGCCTCCGGGACAAACTGGATGACCAACACTTTCTCGCTGCCTCCGTTTGTCGGCCTCTACGGTCTCACTCACGACTCACAAATTGCTTTGGCCGTTGGCAGCTTCGGCCACATCTATCGCCTCGGGCAAATGCCGCAGCCGACCTTGACCCTGGAACGCGTTAAGGATCAGCTCCAATACACTCTTTCCGGTCTGCCCAGGGTTAATCTCGCCGTCGAGCAATCTGAGGATTTGCAATCCTGGAGCGCGCCTCTATTCATCCTCAACGCCGCAGCAACTACCCAATTCCGCCAACTCCCCGTTCCCGGCGTCCCCAGCCAGTTTTACCGGGCTTCAATCCGATAGGCCCGATTCCTCAGCAGTCGTGCCGCCAACGACAGCGAACACCTTTCCGACTAACTCCCATTGCATTTATCAGCGAAGATTAGCTCAAATGAGCGGTTGCATTTGGATTGCTCCTGGCCATCCACCGTGCTAACGATTGGCCATCACTGCGCCTCATGAACGAGTTTATTGAAATTCGAACGCCCGGCCGCTTCCTGCTCTCCAATAGTATGTGCTCATGCAATTTACCCGACGTGACTTTCTGAAGACCGCCGGTCTGGCCTGCGGCGCAGCGGCTCTGCCCGCGTGGGTCCTCGAAACCGAAGCCGCCGAGGCGGCGGCCGTGGACAAGCAGGGTTTGGCGGAACTCGCGCTAAAGGCGGCGAAGCAGGCGGGCGCGACTTATGCCGATATCCGGATCAACCGATATCGCAACGAATCGATTTTTTCCCGCGAGCGCCGCATTCAACGCGTTTCACGCTCCCAGACTTTCGGCTTTGGCGTCCGGGTGCTGCTTAAAGGGGCCTGGGGTTTTGCTTCGAGTTATCTGGTCACGCCGGAGGCTGTGCGGCGGATTACGTCTCAAGCCCTGGACATAGCCCGCGCCAATGCTCTTTACCAACGCAAACCGATTCAGATGGTGTCCGCACCCAAGGTGAAGGCTTCCTGGCGCAGCGCCTTCAAACAGGACCCGTTCGAAGTGCCTTCGGACCGCAAGATCGAGTTCCTCCTCCAGATCAACGAGGCCGCCCTCAAAGCCAAAGGCGCTTCCTTCGTTAACTCGGGCCTGACGTTCCAGAACGAGCAAAAATTCTACGCCTCGACCGACGGGTCTTTCATCGATCAGTACATCATTCGCACCTTGCCCTCCTTCACCGTCACTGCGGTGAACCGCAGCGCCGGCGATTTCCAAACGCGCGCAAGTCTGGCCGGGCCCAAGACCATCGGCTACGAATACCTCGAAGAGTACCCCTGGCTAAAGGAAGCCCAACAAGCAGGCGAGGAAGCCGTCGCCAAGCTGCAGGCCAAGCCAGTCGCCCCCGGCAAATACGACCTGGTGATTCATCCCTCGAATCTGTGGCTCACCATCCACGAGTCGGTCGGCCATTCCACGGAATTGGACCGCGCGTTGCTCTGGGAAGCCGACTATGCCGGCACCAGCTTCCTCACGCCGGACAAGACTGGTAAGCTCGAGTTTGGCTCAAAGATTTGCAATTTCTACGCGGACCGGACCCAGCCGCACGGCCTCGCGACCGTCGGATACGATGATGAAGGAGTGAAGTCCGAACGCTGGCCGCTCATCAAGGACGGCCTTTTCGTCGACTGGCAAACCACGCGCGACCTGGCGCCGTTGATCGGCGAGAAACATTCCCACGGGTGCCTGCACGCCGATAGTTGGGGCAGCGTTCCCTTTCCGCGCATGCCCAACGTCTCGCTCCAGCCGGGCACCCAGGACGTTTCGTTGGACGACCTCGTCGCCGGGGTTGATAACGGGATTTTGATCTACGGCAACGGCAGTTGGTCCATCGATCAGCAACGCTATAATTTCCAATTTGGCGGGCAGACCTTTTGGGAAATCAAGAATGGCAGGGTCGGCGCGATGCTCCGGGACGGCGCGTACCAATCGCGCACCACCGATTTCTGGCACGCCTGCGACGGACTTGGTGGGGAAAGAACCTACGAGCTCGGCGGCGCCGCCAACGACGGCAAGGGCGAACCGACCCAAGCCAACGCTGTCAGCCACGGATCGCCGGTTGCCAGATTCCGCCAGATCAACGTACTCAACACGGCCACCAAACCTCAATGAGCCATGCTTCTCTCTGAATCCGAGACGAAGGCCTTGTGCCATCAACTCCTGGGCTATACCAAGGCCGACGATGCCGAGGCCAGGGTCGGCAGCGAGGATTATTCCCAGCTCCGGTTTGCCGCCAATGGCTTTACCACGTCCGGCCGGCGTGAGAGCGCCGCGGCGTCCATCACCGTTTGGATCGATAAGAAGCAAGGTTCAGCCACTGCCAGCAACCTGGACGCCGAGTCCCTCAAAGCAGCCGTTGCGCAAGCCGAGGAACTCGCGCACCTGGCACCGGTGGATAAGGAATACGTGCCAACGCTCGGCCCACAGACTTACCGGCCGACGGGTGGATACGTCGAAGCCACCTGCAACCTGTCCTTGGCCGACCGGGCCAAGGCCATCGATGAGATCATCCGCGCTTGCGAAAAAGACGGTGTGATCGGCGCCGGCTTTCACCAGGCCAGTGGCAGCGCGGGCGGCTTTGCCACCAGGAACGGCAATTTTCACTATGACCGTGAAAGCCAGGCCAGTCTGTCGGTCACGGCCCGCCTGCCTGATGGCAGCAGTTCCGGCTACTTCCTTCGCAACCATTTCGACATCGCCCGGCTCGACACCGCCCGCATCGGCCGGGAGGCCATCCGCAAAGCTCTCGAATCCAGAAACCCGCGAACACTGGAGCCCGGCACCTACCCCGTTATCCTCGAAGCCCAGGCTGCGGGCGACCTGCTGCGCATGGGCTTTGACGCGCGCAGTGCCGATGAGGGCCGCAGTGCCTATTCCGCTCCCGGCGGCAAAACCAAAGTTGGCGAAAAGATTTTCGACGAGCGGATAAATGTTTATAGCGATCCGTGGAATGCCGAGTTGCCCGATTCGGCCGTGGGGCCGGAAGGCATCCCCGCTGAGCGCGTGTATTTCGTTCGGAATGGCGTGCTCGAACGGCTGCGTTACTCACGCTATTGGGCGAATGAGAAAGGCCAGCAACCCACGCCCGGGCCGGTCAACGAGATCTTCGAGAGCTCGGCGTCGCCGGTGAGCCTCGAAGCGATGATTCAATCGATGGATCGGGGCCTGTTGGTGTCGCGGTTTTGGTACATCCGGCAAGTCGATCCCCGAACCGAGCTGTTTACCGGCCTCACGCGAGACGGCGTGTGGTTGATTGAGAAGGGAAAGATCCAATACCCGGTGCGCAACTTCCGCTTCAACCAAAGCGTGCTCGAGTTGTTGGCGCCGGGGAATGTCGACGCCGTGGGCGCCTCCGAGCGCATCAGCGGCTCCGAGGGCCAGGGCCGCGGCGCCTCTCTCGTCCCGGCGATCAGGGTGAAA
Source organism: Verrucomicrobiia bacterium (assembly GCA_035651635.1). Lineage (GTDB taxonomy): Bacteria > Verrucomicrobiota > Verrucomicrobiia > Limisphaerales > UBA8199 > JANXQE01. The sequence continues at coordinate 8,961 of DASRFK010000059.1, forward strand.
GCTTTCCATTTCACCTCGGCATCCGACGCAGTTTAGTCGTCCGAGCCGATTCAGCTCAGCGGTCGTCTCGTCGCATCAGCGGCTCCGAGAGCCAGGGCCGGGGCGCTTCTGACCGATAGCCTTTCATCTATTGAAGCATCACTGAGAAATTCGTGTTAACGAGTCGATAAAACCGTTGCGGGCCAACTGCATCAACTGTAACACTGTTGCCAGCCGCGTTGCTGACATCACTCCATGAGCCCGGGCCACCGGAAGGAGAGGATTGTAAAGTATATTGCACCGGATTGGGACTGAACATCGGTGTCATCGGACGGTCAAAAGGGACCCCCACGGGTCGAAATGGGGGTCCCTTTTGAAAATTTCAGATTCCCCACCTTAAGGCGCTGAAAGCGCTGGGCGGAATGCTCGTTACCGGGCATATCCGTCGGCGCTATGGCGAA
>DASRFK010000060.1:0-28876 GCA_035651635.1 Verrucomicrobiia bacterium
GCGTTGACGGTAATGCCTTTGCGCGCCAATTCGCGCGCCAGGCTTTCGGTAAGAGAAATGATCGCTCCCTTGGTGGCGGCGTAGTTGGCTTGTCCAAAATTACCCGTCTGCCCCACGATCGAGGATATGTTGATGATTCGCCCCCAGCCCGCGTCGATCATCCCCTGCAGCGCGAGTTGAGTCGTGTAGAACACCCCGTCCAGATTGACGTGCATCACCTCGTCCCACATCGCCTTGGTCATTTTGATAAACGACTTGTCGCGCGTGATGCCGGCATTGTTCACGAGAATGGTGATCGGCCCGAGCTCACTGATGGCCTGTTTAATCACCTTTTCCATCTCCTCGGGCGAGGCGACATCTGCCCGGTAGGCGCGGCATCTGACGCCCTGTTGCTCGACTGATTTGACCAGGTCCAATGACTTGTCGTCGGAGTGGTGGTAGGTAAACGCGACATCTGCTCCGGCATCTACCATGGCGTGCACGATGGCGCGGCCGATACCCCGGCTGCCGCCGGTGACGAAACAAACTTTTCCTTGTAACTCTTTCATCGGTATTCTCTCCTTTCTGCGAGCTGTGTCTGCTAAATGTTCATGATCACAACAAGCGCATCTCGCTCCTTCATAGATCGATTGTCTACGCTAATCTTGCCAAATGCTGACCATTTCTTGTCTGCAAATGGTCCAGACGGCGCGCTGCGCACCCATTTGCCTCTGTGCTCCGCAATAAGGCCTGCCTTCACCGCTCAGGCGGGAGCGCACGCTGCAGTTATGGGGCTCACCGCCTCAGGGCTCTTTTCCGGACAGAGCCATGCCTTTTTCAATCTCCTCGCTGCGTTGGCAGAGGAAGCTGACGAAGACCCACGCGACCATTGATCCGATTCACAGGTTCACACCGGATGGGCATAGATTTGCCAGGCATTTGGCTCAAAGGCCCAAAGATTCGCCACATCTGGGATCTCTTTCCGTTCGTTATTACGCAAAGGGCACCGGCAGGATTCTTAAGCTTTCTTGCGCAATAGCCCACCAAGCCAGGAAGCAACACGCAGCCTCAACTTCGAAAGTGCGGACCGGATGCCGCCTGGCTGTGCTCAAAACGTACGGACCTGATTCCGCCAACCCGGGGGATGGACCGAAATCCGGTGGTTTGTTGGCTCAATTTTGGCGAAAAATATTGAGCTTTTTGCCAGAAAGGCTCTAAGCTCGTGGCTGAGAATCGTTGTTACATACCCGCCTGGTATGTGCGCTTTGATTGTTCTGTAATCCTATGACCTTGAGAGGTTCTCAGAGGAAATCTATCGAGCGATCTCGGCCGGTAAGGTTGGTGACCTTGGTCAGCATAGCGCTGGCTTGGCTCGGCGCGAGTATGGATTCAAAGGCCGTGTCTTCGATTACCTCACAGCCAAACATCGTTTTCATCCTGGCCGACGATTTGGGTTACGGCGATCTCTCCTGGCAGAACCCAAGTTCGAAAATTCGCACGCCCCGGCTGGACAGCCTGGCTTCCCAGGGGATGTGCTTTAGTTCCGCGCACGCGCCTTCCTCGCTTTGCACCCCAAGCCGCTATAGCATCATGTGCGGGCAGTTCTGTTGGCGGTCGCGGCTCAAATCCGGCGTTTTGAACGCGTGGGATGAACCCCTAATTCCGTTTGGGCGGCTGACCGTGGCCAGCTTGCTGCGCGACCAGGGCTACACGACCGGCTGTTTTGGCAAGTGGCACCTGGGATTCTCCTGGCCTTTTGTCGGTGCCATCCCGGTCGGCTTCGACACAACCGTGAAGGCTTGGGACATCAATTGGAAGAGGCGGATCGGCGGAGGGCCGGTAGACCACGGGTTCGATTATTTTTTCGGGATCAATATCCCCAATGAAGCTCCTTATGCTTACATTCTGAATGACCACGTCGTGGGTCGTCCGAGCACGCAATACGACACCGCGAGCGGCCTGCAAAGTCATTGGGCCGGGCCTGGTGTCGCTGACTGGGATTGGAGCCAGGTGTTGCCCACGGTCGTCAGCAACGCTGCCGCATGGATTGACCTGTGTGCCTCACCGCCTGCTCAGCGGCCGTTTTTTTTGTATTTGGCCTTGCCTGGACCGCACCAGCCGGTTGTGCCGACGGCACAGTTCCAGGGGACCAGCCAGGCGGGCATTTACGGTGATTACGTGCAGGAGTTGGACTGGGCCGTCGGACAGGTCCTCGATAAACTCGCAACCAGCGGCGTGGCTGGCAATACACTAGTGATTTTTACTTCGGACAATGGCCCGGACGAGTTCACCTATGCGCGACTTCAACAATACGGCCATTGCAGTATGGGCCCCTGGCGGGGAATTAAAAACGACCTCTGGGAAGGGGGCCATCGGGTGCCATTTCTCGCCCGGTGGCCCGGGAAAATTGCCGCCGGAAGCGTCAGCTCACAGCTCATCTGCCATGTTGATTTAATGCGTACGATAGCCGACCTGCTCGGCGCGCAACTCCCCGCCAATGCTGCTGAGGATAGTATCAGTTTTTTGCCCGCGCTCCTCGGGCTTTCATCCGCCACCGCGCGCTCCTCTCTGATCCTGGAGAGCGGTCCCGGGCAGTTTGGTCTCTGGTCCAACAACTGGATGTTTATCGATGCCAGGACAGGCGATGGCCATAACCCGGAGCTGGAACCGCTCTGGTTCAAGCAAAGTCGCGGTTATCCCGCTACGAATATCTTTCCCGCATTGCTGTACGACCTCGCCCATGATCCCGCCGAAGTCACCAACCTTTACGAACCGCATTTCACATTGGCAGCCAAATGGCGATCTCAGCTGCGCAAGGAGCGTGCGTTCCAAACCTGGCGCGGCACCCTCTCAGAGAGCTGGGCCAATTGCACCAACTGGTCCCAACAACTTTGGCCCGGCGGATGCGATCTCCTCTACAGCAATTCTCTAACTGGCATGGACTTCACGCAGACGCTCGGGGCCAATCTCAGCATCAATACCCTTGGGTTGAATGACGTCACCCAGAAAGTGACGCTCCTGCCCGGCGGCCCTTTTACTCTCTCTCTTGCCAACGGCATCGATATGAGTTTCGCGGGTGCCGACCTCGAGCTGGGCGCCCCCTTGTCTCTTGCTCAATCGCAGATGTGGACAGTGTGCACTAATCGCACTCTGAACGCCGATGGGCCGATTTCGTTTAACAGCTATGATCTGACCATTAATGGGCGGGGCAACGTTCTTCTTCACAACACGCTCTCGGGCTCTGGTCGGCTCATTATCCGCAGTTCCGGCCTCGTTTTGCTGGGGGGAAGCAACACTTATAGCGGCGGAACCGAAATGTCCGGCGGTGGCTCGCTGGTAGCACACAACCCGCAGGCGCTCGGCCTGGGCAAACTGGATATTCCCAACAATTCGTCACTGCAAATCGAACCCGGGGTTATTCTCACCAACTCGGTTACACTCGCCGGCTGGGGCGGCAATTTTGAGGGAATCCCGCGCGGCGCCGTCACGATGTACCATTCGGGATACGGCGAACTTAATGGCCCGGTAACCTTGCTGGCCGATGCCGGTTTTTACGCCCATCAGGCTGGAAGTGTTCTCACTTTCAGCGGCTCAATTGCCGGTGATGCCAATCTTACTATCATGCCGGGAACAGGCACTGTCCTCCTTGCCGCGAACAATCTCTATACCGGCGGGACCTTGGTCGAAGGCAAACTCAAGCTCCGCCACGGTCGTGGGTACCTACCGGCGGCAACTAAACTGGTTCTGGCGAGCACCGCCCGCGCGTGCCTCGACCTCAATGGCAACATCCAAACCGTGGCCTTGTTGTCCGGGGGTGGGGCGAGCGGCGGCAATGTCACTCTGGGAGGCGGCAGGCTGGTGCTGGACCAGGCCGGATACTCCACTTTTGCAGGCTCGCTCGTTGGGAGAGGCGAGCTGATCAAAACCAATTCGGGCACGCTTGATCTTGTCGGACTCTCCACGCACTCGGGAGTCACCAGGGTCCACGGCGGAGCTTTGTTGATCAACGGGGCTCTGCTCAACTCCAGTGTCGTAGTGAGCGGCGCAACCCTTGGCGGCACCGGAGTCATTACCGGACCAGTGACGGTACAAACGGCTGGGATCTTTTCGCCGGGACCTGGGCTCGGAACTCTTAGCCTGAGCAACTCGCTCACCCTTACTGGCGACAGCACTACTTCCATGGAAGTAGATTACGTTCGAGGGGTAGCCAGTTCGGTCCAAGGGCTGAGCCAGGTTACCTATGGGGGTACACTCGTGGTGAGCAACGTGGCGGCCGGAAGCTTCGCGCCTGGTCAATGCTTCCCTCTGTTCAGCGCGTCACACGCCATGGGACAATTCTCAGCCATTTTTCCCGCTCCTGGCGTGGGGCTGACCTGGCAGTTTAGCCCGGCCAACGGCATCCTCTACGTGGCCGCCCAGCCTGGCATTCGCGCTAGTCGCTCAGACGCCGGCAATTTGCTTGTTTCGTGGTCAGGTTCGGATTTTCGTCTCCAAGCGCAGAGGAATTCACTGTCGGCGGGCGTCACCAACTGGTTTGATTACCCCGGCGCAGCCACCAGCCCGGTCATCGTGCCGATCGATCCAAGCCAACCTGCCCTCTTCCTTCGGCTCATTCGCAAGTGAGCGACTAGAAATTGAGTCGTGGAGTGTTGGTTCTCAGAATCAATTAAAATGGCAAGCGCTTGAGCGCTTGGCTTTCTTCCCTCCTCCATTTTTCCACCGCGCTATCCCTCCAATTCTCCCAGTTCTCCCTCTCTCCGGTTATCGTCCGTTACTGCATTTTTTGAGGTGAATCGAGGGTTTCACCCACCTTGAGTTTCCGTCGCTGGAAGGCTTATGAGAAGAGGTCAGCCCATGATGAAACTTGTCATTTATCAGGCCAGCCAATCTGATTGTTTTGGTCCTGGAGGCCAGGATGACCTATAGCCTGATCGCCTCCCCGTGATGATATGCCCAACAAGCGATCCTGCCTTTTTATCGCCGGATTAATATTTGTCTCCAATTCCTCCCATGGAGTCACGATCTTATCAGGTCCTTCTTTTACTCCGTCCACCAACGCCCCACTGGCCGGAATTCTGCAATTGACAACTGATGTTGGCTCAAGAATTAGCGTCTCCGTCACTGACGGAACAAGCTCCTGGGCGCGCGCTTTTTATGATTTCGAGCGCACGCATTCTCTCTCTCTGGCGGGGTTCAAGCCGGGTCGTACAAATCAGATCCTCATCACCGTTTCTGATCAGGCACAACGTACTTATACCGAGCCGCGACTGTTAACCTTTGTCACCGCACCTCTGCCGGCTGATTTTCCCCACAGCGTGGTGCTGCAAAGTGATCCCGGCAAGATGGAGCCCGGCTATACGTTGTTCACCATCCAGAATCGAAGCGCGAAAAAGGCTTACATCACTATGATGGATAATTCTGGCGAAGTGGTTTGGTATAGCCCGGCCCCGGCGATCAGCGATGTCGATGTGCGTCAGCTCAGCAATGGTGATTTGTTCGTAGAAGAACCCGCGCCCCTCAACCGCTTCCGGGAAATCAACTTGCTCGGCGAAACGGTCCAGACCTGGTCCGCGCCCGCTCGATATCCGGTCAATAATCATGATGGTGTCCCGACCGCCCATGGCACCATCCTTTATCTGAGCGACGTCAGTCGGGCAGTCACTAATTTTCCGAGCAACGTCACCAATCCAGCGGCTGGCTTAATAACGACGAACGTGGATGACAACCCGGTCGTTGAAATTTCTGCCACCAACGGGGAGCTGCTTAACGCCTGGTCGCCGATTGACTTGTTAAACCCGACGCGGGTGACGTACCTGACTTATCAGTTCCCCAGTTCTTTCGGAGTTGATAATGAGCACGCCAACGCGGTCATTGAGGATCCCAGTGACAATTCGATTATTGTTTCTCTGCGAACCCAGCACGCGGTGTTCAAGTTTCTGCGCTCCACGGGCCGGCTGAAATGGATCCTGGGCCCGCACGCAAACTGGGGCCCCGGTTTGCAGCCGTACCTCCTCAACCCGGTCGGCACACCCTTCGCTTGGAATTACGGGCAGCATGCTCCGAAAATCACGACGCGAGGAACCTTGCTGCTTTACGACGATGGCAATGGCAGGGCTTGTCCGTTTGACCCGCCGATTGCTGATCAGGACAATTACAGCCGGGCCGTCGAGTATAGTATTAATGAGACCAATCTGCAGGTCACCCAGGTGTGGGATAGCACTCAAGCCGGCGGGGAGCGGATCTATACCAGCGCCGTCGGCGCTGCGGATTTGCTCGAACAGAGCGGCAACGTGCTGGTTACCTATGGTTTGGTCTCATATGTCAACGGGGTCCATCCCAGTCTCACTGCGACCAATGCGACGATGGTACGGATTCGAGAGTTTACCCACGACGCGGTGCCGAAGCTGGTGTTCGATCTTTCCTTTTTTGATTCCAAAAATACCAATTCGACTTACTCCGGGTATTTGTGCTATCGCAGCCACCGGGTGTCTGACCTGTATTGCCATCCGGCCGCGCCGGTGGCCGATTTGAACGTTAGTGTGGTGGCTGGGAACCCCTTGCTCAGGTTCACAGCAGATCCACATCACACCTACACCTTGGAGGTCGCGAGTGACGGGTCCCACTGGACGCAAATCGGCTCCGCGACCCAGGGGTCACAGCCCGACTCTTTTGAGTTCGAGGATACGAGTGCCGGCGCCTTACCGGTGCGCTTCTACCGCGTTGTCACTCATTAGGCCGGCCAGGCTGGCGGTTGCTTATTTGTTAACCTAAGCTCGATCGCACCGGCATTTTCATCATCCTGTTGCGCTCCACCTGGTCATGAGTCATCTTGCGCTGTCCCGCACGCGATGGGTGCGATCACTTTGAACGGCCTGTGCTACTGTTTGAGGCGGGGGACCAAGACTTGAATACCTGGCTTGGCTGCTAGGAAAGACAAACGATGAAAAACAGTCTCAGCAGTAGAGTTGGCGCCATCACTTCCGCGGTAGGGTTGGGGGTTGGTCTGGCTGGCGCCAGGGCAGACGCGCAGACGAACCTGGTTGCGAATGGCAGCTTTGAGGCAGGGCCGATTGGGGTGAAGCAATTTGCTGAATGGGCGGCAATCGGTCCGGCAGACAATTTCAGCGACTACGGTGTCGCCAACTCGAGCGTTTACCCCTACCTGGCCCAGCAGGGGAAAGCTTACGCCTTCTTTCGGGGACATCCCACCGACAATTCACAGGACTGCCTCGGCACTACAGTCAATTTGAAAGTCGGCGGACTATACAACATCACCTACTACCTGGGCACCGATGGCTCTACGCTTGGCACCGGCGCCGCCATGTGGGTGGTCATTGGCAGCTCGTTTGGAATTGACCTGACGCAGGACCTTTTGTTGACCGCATTCTATCCAAATTCTGCCAGTGCTATACCGTATCAGAAGTTCAGCACTAACTATCTTGCCACCTCGTCTTCCCCGATCCTGTCCTTCCATGGGATAAATGCCACCAACGGAATAGCCGCCACCAACGCGATCCTTTTGGACAATGTCTCGATGGCGCTTACTTATCCGCCATTGGGCCTCAACCTTTCGGACCCCAACTTGCTCAAATTTAGTTGGCCATTAACACACAGCCCTTATCGTCTTCAAGTTAACGCTTCGCTTACGACTACGAACTGGGTGACTCTGACAAACCAGCCCTCCAACGTGGGCACCAGCAGCCAAATCATTCTGCCGGCGCAAGCCGGCGCGCGGTTCTTCAGGCTTACCCTCCCTTAGCCCGTAGAACTCGGCTTCCAGGAGTTTCTGAACTCATTGTCCCACGACCCGATAGAATGCGGCGCTGTTTGTTGGCGGCAGCGAGATGCTATTGCCAGTGATTGAGGCGCCGAAGGTTTGCCAGACAGGATTGTCCAGATTGGTGGCTTGCTGCACCTGATAAGGACCGGTCCCACCGGTCCAGCTTAAAAGGAGCTGGCCCGACGGGTTGGTCAGGCTCGCCATGATTGGCGCAGGCGTCTGAACCACGACGGTCAGTGTCGCGGTGGCGGACAAATTCCATGGATCAGTCACACTGACGACAAGCGTGTTGGTACCCACGTCTGACCCCAGTGGTGTGCCGGAAAGTGAACCGTCAGCAGCGACGTTCAACCAGTCAGGCCCGCTGACTTTAGCGAAAGTCAATTTATCCCCGTTCAAGTCACTGGCGTCTGCCGCGAGGCTCGCGGAATAGCTGGTGCCGACAGGAGCATTGGCCAGCGTGTAATCAGTAGCGGAGAACGCCGGAGGCCAGTTGGGGACGGCGCTGACGGCGGCAATGACAACATTCGCGTCGCTGGGCAACAGAAGACTTTGGATGGCCTTGGTCGGATCGAGCGCGAAGGTGTAACCATATAAATAGAGGGAATTGTTCTCCGAAGAAGAGCCGTTGCTGCTATTGCGGTAACCCATGGGGATGGCTTTCGTTTCTCCGGGATAATTCTGCGGGCCAAACCAATCACTGAAACTTTGCACAAACGTCGCCGTGCTCAGATCGGTGTAGGTCACCGTGAATGATTGTGAAGGTTGATTTCCATTCACACCAGTGGCTAGCAGGCGTATCGCGGCATAGTTCCCGGCCGGAAGCGCAATGGTCTGGCCGTCACAACTGACGACATTCGTCGAGTCGATCGGTCCAAAATTGAAGAGGGTGTTGTTCCAGGTTTGGCTGCCGCCTAGCAGTGTTCCGGAGTAGGCATGACCAGTGCCGTCGATACCGCCGGTCGCCGGATTGGTAAAGGTCGAACCGTCCGCATAAATGCCCGCCTCGTTGTAAATTGCCGTCAAAGTGACGGGAGCCGGGTTCATGGCCAGCGTCATCGCCAGCAGAATGAGGTTCGAGTCGGCTGCCAGTGTGATGCTTTTGACTGTTTTGGTTTGATCCAGAGTGAATACATAGCCATCGACAAAAACATTCAACGTCTGCGAGGCACCCCCGCTGCGGTTTCTGTAAGACATGGTGAGAACCCTGGTTTCACCGGAAAAGGATTGCTGACTGACCCAGTCGCTGAAGCTCTGGGTGAACGTGGCAGTGGAATTGTCGGTGTAGGTAACGGTGAACGTTTGCGCTGCCTGGCTTCCGTTGACTGCCGTGGCGAGTAATTGCAGTGTGTTGAACTGTCCGGGTGCCACACTAATCGTCTGTCCCGAGCAGGATACCACATCGACGACATTGGGCGGGCCAAAACCAAAAACGAGGTTGTTCCACGCCAGAGCGGTTCCCAGCAGATTAGCCGACAGCGCCCCGCCGGACCCGTCCAATCCGCCGCTAAAACTGCGCCCGTCGGTGTAAATACCGGCACGGTTATACAGAGGCGCCAGGTTGACCGGGGCGGCTCCGGGAATGAAGGGCGGTCCCGAGGGTGTCGCGCTGACTGCGGTGGAGTCGCTGCTCGGTCCCTGGCTTCCAACGGCGGCGATTTTGTAGTAGTAAGCCAGGCCGTTCGTCAGGTTGGTGTCGGTGTACGAATTCGTCCCGCTTAGGGTGGTGATCGTGGAGAAATATCCCGTTGCCCGATCCGAACGCTTCACATTGTAAGCCGTGGCCCCACTGACCGCCGTCCACGATAGATTGACCAACCGGTTACCGCTCTCTGCCGATAAGGCCGTTGGGATGGTCGCCGGAGAATAAGTAAAATTCGTCGGGGCCGACGGATTTCCATTGGCGACGACGACCAAAGAATAGGTCCCGGCCGGCAGGTTTTGGGGCAGGACGAATTCCGTCGCAATCACCTTGTTTCTGGTCTGAACGCTGGTGCTGGTCCAATTGAACGTCCGCGCGTAATAGACATTTCCACTGACGGAGTTCGTCAGCCTAACCAGTGGATAATTGCAGTCCATTTGGAGGTCGTCGCCGTACGCGGCGCCCTCGCTGATCCCGGTGAGATTGGTGCCGGTGAGGTGATAGGAACCATTGAAGTTTTCGCTGAGGCTGTATATCGCGGGCTGCCCCTCCGGGAGCGGTGTCCCGTCGGGTTTGTAGATATAGAGCGACTGGGAGTTCTGGCCGCCCACGAACAGCACATTACCATCCGGCAGGGTCAACATGCTGGTGCCAAAAGGTGCGGAGGCTTTATACGTGCTGCTGCCGTTGGGAGCAGTCACTGCGGTGAATGCATTAGCTACATAATCGTACTCGTAGAAACTGGTCGGGCCGGTTCCGGCAATGGGTCCCAGGGCGCACAGGATCTTGCCGTTGACCATCATCGCCGCAGGGGCATCCACCGCGCCCAACAGATTCGTGCCGAATACCATCGTCGGCCCGGCTATCCAGGAGCCGGCGCTGGTCGGAACGGCTCCCGGGGTATAGATCGCCGTGTTGGTTGAGCCCCCAATGAAGAACGCATTGCCGTTGGGCAGCAAAAACCCTGGGCCCAGTTCGGCCCCCTGGCCGTAAATCACGACCGGCACGTTGCCGTCCGCCACCCACCGGTTGAGTGAAGGGACATAATGCTCCGAGGTCTGCGCGGCGGTATCGATGGTGAGAATGCAGTCGTTGGTCAGCTTGACCCAACAGACCTCATTCTGGTTCATGGCCTTGCCGGCGGTTTGCCAACTGTTGGCGGCCACATTGTAAATGACGCAGCCGCCAAATTGGCTGACGGGCGCCACCAGCACGTTGCCGTTCGGCAGGAGCTTTCCGATTGAATCGGAAAACGCCGGGCCCGGCAATGGGTCCGGTATCCTGGTCCAAACATCATTCAACGGATCGAACAACTCGGCGTGGCGGCGCCCCGTTCCATACTCACCGCCGGCCACAAAGATTTTGCCGTTGGTCAGCACGCACGAGGTGAAGAACAGCCGGGTGTAGTTCATGGTCGAGAAGTGAGTCCAGGTGCCATTCTGGTAACTGCCGTGGATATCGGGCGCCAAACGGCAGCATTGCCCGCTGCCATTGTCGGTGTAGATCGTGCCGTCGCTGAGCAGCATCGGATGATTCACCCCTTGCGGCGGCGCGCTCGCCAGGGGCGCCCAGGTCCCAGCCACCATTAATGGTTGCCACGCGAGCCAAAGAATCAATCCGGCCGGCAATATTCGAAACAAGGCCTTCGGAGCATCGGGTTTTACTCGGCCAAACGCGGGGCAAACGGTTGGTCCGACACCACTTACTGGAATCAATCGCGACAAAAAACCTCGGGCGGGTCGACTCGACATAGGAATTAATTTAGAGAATCAGTTTGAGCCAAGCAGCCGCACTTGGCAATGACGCGAACTTGACGCGAACCGAGTGGACGACACTGGTGTCGAACGGTCTAAGAGCGTGTTTTAGAATTCGGTTTGGAGTCCCGCCTTTAGGCGGCCCGGCGCCAAAACCGCCTGAAGGCGGGACTCCAAACTCAGGTTTCCACGCCCAAGCCGAGGTTTTAGCCCACGCTCTAAGAGCGTGGGTTAACAATGATCTTGTCGGCGAGATCCCGCTAGAACCCGCCGGCCAGAGGCCCCCGCCACGTAGCGCAGGCGTTCTCGCCTGCGGGTTCCGGCGGCGTCTCGCCGCAGGAATAGTCCCGCGGACCCATTTTTAACCCTCTAAGCAAAATCTACCTCTCCGATCCGTAATACGGTTCGATCTCAACAAAATTGAAGGCTTGTTCCTGATCAAAAGTCGTTTCCTGTGGTCCGCCTGCCCAGTCGGAAACAAGCAGCTTCGCAGTCGTGCCGTTTGCTCGGAAGACTTTCCAATGGTAGGTAATCCAGACCGGAATTTTTGGTTCCGGCCCCGAGGGGTACATTTCGGCAAACGACCGTTTTTGATCGACGTCCACACCCTCGAGCGTCACGCTCCCAATAAATCCTGCGGCCTGTTCTTTCGTCTTCGCCATTGGCCGAACCAGATCCTGATAGTCACACGAGAACATTTTCATCGAATAAAGCCTGCCCGGCTCCAGGTCTTTGATGGTTTGAGAAAAAGTGTTCGGTCCTTTGCTGCTTCGTTTCATCCAAAGAAAGGTATCGCCGATGTGCTCGGGATCGGCCGGGCGCCACAGCCCCATGAACCGGCCTTCAATCCGGCCATATCGCGGAAAGCTCTTTGGCGCGATGCTGCCTTCCTCAGCCGGTTTGAGGGTCCAACCTTCGGTTCCACTCTCAAAATCGGCATTTTGAATGTGAGTGAGAAAGAGGGGATCCCTGGTGAGCATGTTGGTATTGCCGTCGATGCCGTAATGTCGGTAAAGCTTGCCGACAAAGCGGACCGTTTCCTCGTCGGCCAAACTCGAAGTCCACCATTCCAACCCGGCTATTCCGGCCAAAGCCGGATGATTCGCGACAAGATTCATCTGCTGGTCCATCCAGACGTGATAGTCGACGTTTGGTTGTTTGTTGATGCTGCCCGGTGGCATGGAGAACAACCCGAACGCGATCACCATCTGGTTCTTGACGCCAGGTTGTTTGGTTTCCCAATCCGCAATGCCCTCCACAAAAGCATTGAGCGCATCCCGGGAACGTTGTTCGCTCGACATTTCGTGCAAGTAGCGTTCGAGAACAACCCGGGAACCGCTATCGATAATTGTCCGGATGAAGTTGGTCCCGATCATTTCCTGGTTTAGCTTCTTGCCGCTGCCACCGATGTAGGCATACAGAGTCTTGCCCTGAGGGGCCGTGTCCGCAGCAACCTGTTTTATCGCCTGGCCGTATACTTGGTGGCTGACTTGTTCCCGCTCCATTCGCTGCAATTGTTCGGGGCTCGGATTCATTCCGGGCGGCACCAGCAGGTTATTGACGATAAACTCGTCGATGATGATTCCATCCAGGAAAGGCTCTTTTTTGTAAAAACCAGTCCAGAATTTGAAGTGATCTTCAGCCGATTGGCTGGCGGGATCGATTCCGACTTCGCCAATGAAATGTTTTCCCTGCCGGTGCCAGTCCTCGATGACTGTTTGAGTAAGGACGAGGCTGGTCGGGACAATTAAAGTCGTGATATTGGGCAAGACTTCTTCACTCAGGAAACTCAGGTCATACTTTCCGTAGGACTTGATTTGGGAGTCAAATCCCAGGCCGCAATGGATGAGCTCAGGGATGGCTTTGACCGTTACGCTTTCAATTTGAAGATTGTCTTTAGGTTCAAACCGTAAGCTGTGCCCTCCGCGGTTCACCCAATGCATCCATTCGCCAATCGTGGAGTTGTTGCCGGTATGTCTCGCCGAAGCTCCAATCATTTCATCGTCCAGGTAGAGAGCCGGCGTTTCCTGGCCGCGAAAGCTGACCGAAACGTATGTCCAACCGTCGTGAGCCCGATTAAATGTGTATGGTTTCCGCGGGTCGGCAGTCGAATTCACCACCAACAACTCCGAAACAATATTGTTTAGCCTCCGTTCCGGCAGCAGGGTTGCTTTAACCAGGTTAAAGCGGTCATGCGCCTGGATGCCGCGCTTGGCTCCTTCGCCATAGACACTGAAAATGCACCAAAGCGTCAGCCCATCGGGGCTCATCCATTTTTGCGGGAACCCGCAGGTGAGCCCTTCGCCTTCCGGCCCCATTTGCCCCCAGTCCTCGTAATAGGCAATGGTAGACCAAGGCCCCCACGGATTTGGGGCATCGAATATGCCCAATTGCCCGGGGCCCACGTGAAAACAAGTCATCAGGTACCGCTTGAGGCCGGGATCGTAAACGGCTGACGCCGGGGTCACACCGTTCGTATCGATAAATACAGGCCTGGCCTCCGCGATGCTGCCGGCCCAAACGGCGCCGTTCGGTTCCGCTGCCCGGAAATACTCGTAGGCTGAACGGTCGCGCATCCGGTTCCGGGGCACTCGCGCGAGGTACAGCGCACTTCCACTGCCGCGGTCAGCCGATTGTCGCGGACCATACAGGTAAACATAGCCCGCCAGTGGCGTCGGAACGCCCGTGTAATCCTTTCCGAAAGCGAGAAACTTGGCTGGCTGGAAATTGCCAGCGCCTTTTGGGAACAACCAATCCGCCCTGGTCCAAGTCGCTCCTTGATTGGTAGACCAGAACAGGGCGTGGTTCACATCCGGCCAAGTCCCGTCTTCCAAATTGACCGTGGCATAAAGGACTCCATCCACAAAGGCGATCCCAGTGGTTTTTCCCTTTTTTGCAAAAGAAGCCGGGTATTGCGGGTTTTTCCCGCCGTTGATGTTGAGCCCATGCCAATGTTCGGCGCTGCCTTCAATCCGCGCGATGCCCAGCGCTACTCGCCCGTCGGAATCCGAGCCGCCGAATCCGCCGCCATCCCCCCAGGCGGCATACAACTCATCGTCTGGTCCCCACGTGACCGGCCACAGGTCGCTGCCTGGTGCCGCGTTAGTATAGGTCTGCCAATCCCATGTAATCCCCCCAATTGTGTTGCTTGGCGGATAGGGCGCTGAACCCCCAACATGGCTCGAAGCTTGCCCTAAGGCCAAGGAACCTATCAGCAGCAGCAAGCACCCCGTGTATCGAAGGAGGTTGCCAAAACCTTCAGGAACAATCCCTTTCCCTGACTGTCTTCCCGCTCGTCCATCAGGTGTCGAGGGCGGCCGACGGCGGCGCGTGTATTGTGGCAGCCTTTTCCCCCTCTCCTCCTCGGGAGGAGAGGAGGCCTTTTCTATGGCCGGTTCGTGGACAATCACGTGCATCGTGAAATAAATCTATCGCGTTTAGATCGCCGGCTGACGCCAATAGGCTAGGGGTTGAGGAACAAAGGAGAAAGCCGATAAATTGTCTTCCGCACGGCGACCTGTCCATCAGCTCGCAGGGCAAACGCATCTAAATCCCTTGAGAAGAGGCCCTGAGGTAGGGACATCGCGCTGCGATGTCCCCGCCCGCGTTTAGCGGGCGGAACGAATGCGAGAGGAGTTACCTTCACATCCAACGTTGCGCCGCTAACGCGGCACGGACGGCGCAGCGCGCCATCCCTACCGCGAGAAAGAGCACCCGTGAGGTAGGGGCATCGCGCTGCGATGTCCCCGCCCGCGTTTAGCGGGCGGAACGAATGCGAGAGGAGTTACCTCACATCCAACGCTGCGCCGCTAACGCGGCGCGGACGGCGCAGCGCGCCATCCCTACCGCGAGAAAGAGCGCCCTTGAGGTGGGGACATCGCGCTGCGATGTCCCCGCCCGCGTCCAGCGGTCGGAACGAATGCGAGAGGAGTTACCTTCACATCCAACGCTGCGCCGCTAACGCGGCGCGGACGGCGCAGCGCGCCATCCCTACCGCGAGAAAGAGCGCCCGTGAGGTGGGACATGGCGCTGCGATGTCCCCGCCCGCGTCCAGCGGGCGGAACTAATGCGAAAGGAGTTACCTTCACATCCAACGTTGCGCCGCTAACGCGGCACGGACGGCGCAGCGCGCCATCCCTACCGCCAGAATTCGATGCGTTTGCCCTGCATCAGCTCGCGGTCCCCCTTGTCCTCAAACAAGACTCGCGATATTCTGATTCAAAATCCGCAACCGATCGTGACATGTCAGCCACACCTGCACCGAACCAAACCGTAATCGTCACGGGGCTGTCGAATGAGGAATTCCTGCAGCGGTACGCTCAGGCCGGAAGTGTTGGGCTTTCCAGCGGCGAAACCCTGGTTGACAAAGCCATCTGCCGCGCCCAACGGCATTTGGATCCCGAAGAACACTGGGGTTCCTGGTCGCATGCATTCCTCTTTCAAGGCCGTCGCCCCGATGGACATCATTGGGTGATCGAATCGGACCTGCAGGTCCATCGCAAACATATTCAGCTCGGAGTCCAGGAAAACCGGATTTCGAAGTATTTCGACGAACACCTGTACACCAACCTGGCGGTGGTGGACTTCAATCTTGGCCCGGAGCAGGTAGCGCGTTTGCTGGCCGGTGCCATCGATCTGGCGGCCCAACGCGCCCGCTATTCTTTGCGTGAATTGGCGGGCACACTGCTCGCTTTGCATCATCCCAAGCTGCGCGGTCGATCCAACGTTCTCTCTCGCGAAAGCTCCATGTACTGCTCGGCTTTCATCCAATGCGTGTTTCGCAATGCCGGCTTGGATTTGGCCCCCGGCGTCGATTCCAAAAACACCACTCCCGAGGACATCGCCCGAACGGCTTTACCTCACACCACCTACTGCCTGCAAAGGCCCGCGGCCCCGCGCAAGCATCATTTCCCCAAACTCAAGCGCGCCGAATCTTCCCGGCGCAAATCCGGTCTCTAGCGTTCCGTCGCAATTCATTCGCGTTCCTCGGCGTCCATTCGCGGTTTCTCCCCATTCCCGATGGGTGGTCAGCCTCTTTTGCGCTCGGGCCTAACAAAAAAAGGTTAACTTTTGCCAAGCACAGTGAAGTGCGCGCGGTCTCCCAGGCCCACAGTAGCGAGGTTCTTAGAAAAGCTCGCTATGACATCAACGAAATCAATTTCTGCGGGTCCCAAAACCGTCACGTTTAAGACGTTGGACGGCAATGAAGCCGCCGCGTATGTGGCCTACCGGCTCAACGAGGTAATGGCCATTTATCCCATTACCCCCTCCTCGCCGATCGCGGAGTGGTGCGACCAATGGGCTTCGGAAGGCAAACGCAACCTGTGGGGCACCATTCCCTCCATCATCGAGATGCAAAGCGAGGGCGGCGCCGTGGGCGCCGTGCACGGCGCCCTGCAAACCGGCACGCTCAGCACGACCTTTACCGCCTCGCAAGGCTTGCTCCTGATGATCCCCAACATGTTCAAGATTGCCGGGGAACTGTTGCCGACGGTTTTTCACGTGACCGCCCGCACGGTCGCGACCCATGCGCTCTCGATTTTCGGCGACCACAGCGATGTGATGGCCTGCCGGTCCACCGGCTGGGGCATGCTGGCGGCCGCTTCGGTGCAGGAGACGATGGATTTCGCGTTGATCTCCCAGGCCGCGTCGCTGCGCTCCCGCATTCCGTTCGTGCATTTCTTCGATGGCTTCCGCACCTCGCATGAGGTTTCCAAAATTGCCATGCTCACCAAAGAGGATATGGCCGCCCTCATGGACGACGAGCTCATCGCTGCGCACCGTGCACGCGCTTTGACTCCCGATCGGCCGGTTCTGCGCGGCACCGCCCAAAATCCCGACGCGTTCTTCCAGGCACGCGAGACGTGCAATCCGTTTTATGCCGCTTGCGCGGACATCGCCCAGAAGGTCATGGACGAGTTCGCCACCCAGGTCGGGCGCAGCTATAATCTATTCGATTACGTTGGCGCCCCCGACGCGCAGCGAGTCATAGTCCTGATGGGCTCCGGCTGCGACGCGGCCCATGAAACCGTTGAAAGCCTGGTGGCCAAGGGCGAGAAGATCGGCCTGCTTAAGGTCCGGCTTTATCGTCCCTTTGATTCAAAGCGTTTTATCGAAGCGCTTCCGGCGACCGTAAAGTCCATCGCGGTACTGGATCGGACGAAGGAACCCGGGGCCGTGGGCGAACCGCTTTATCAGGATGTGATTTCCGCGCTGTATGAAGGGCATGCCAGCCATTGGGGCAAGCTCAAGATTTTGCCAAAGGTCATCGGCGGCCGCTACGGCCTCTCTTCCAAAGAATTCACCCCGGCGATGGTCAAAGCGGTCTACGACAACCTTAGCTACGAAGTTCCCAAAAACCATTTCACAGTCGGTATCAAGGACGATCTGTCGCACACCAGCCTGGAGTTTGATCCCCACTTCTCCACCGAGCCCGCCAATGTGATCCGCGCGATGTTTTACGGCCTGGGCGCCGATGGCACTGTGGGGGCGAACAAAAATTCGATCAAAATCATCGGCGAAGAAACGGCCAATTTTGCCCAGGGCTACTTCGTTTATGACTCAAAAAAGTCCGGCTCGATGACCGTGTCGCACCTGCGCTTTGGGCCGCAACCGATCCGTTCCTCTTACTTAATCACGCGCGCGAACTTTGTGGCCTGTCACCAACCGATGTTCCTCGAGCGGTATGACATGGTTAAAAACCTGGTGCCCGGCGGCACGTTCCTGCTCAACACGCCGTTTGGAAAGGACAAGATCTGGTCCCAGTTGCCGACCCCGGTGCAAAAAGAGCTGATCGAGAACCAAATCCGATTTTATGTTATCGACGCCACCAAAGTCGCGCGCGAGAGCGGGATGGGTGGTCGGATCAATACGATCATGCAAGTCTGCTTCTTTGCCCTCTCGGGGGTGTTGCCGAAACAGGAAGCCATCGAAGCCATCAAAGAGTCCATCCGCAAAACTTACGGCAAGAAGGGCGAAGACATCGTCCAAATGAACTTGAAGGCGGTGGATAATACCCTGGCGCACTTATATGAAATCAGCCTGGATCACCAGGTCAATGGCACGGGAGGGTTCCTGCCGGCCGTCACGAGCAATGCGCCGGTTTATGTGCAAAAAGTCCTGGGCGCTCTTGCGGCCGGACTCGGTGATGACCTGCCGGTCAGCGCTTTCCCCAATGACGGCTCTTTCCCGACCGCGACGGCGCAATACGAAAAGCGGAATCTGGCTCTGGACATCCCTGTTTGGGACTCGGCGGTCTGCATTCAATGCATGAAATGCGTCGTCATCTGCCCCCATGCCACCATTCGAGCCAAAGTGTACGAGCCCAAAGACCTGGTTGGCGCGCCTTCCACCTTCAAGTCCATCGACGCCAGGGCGCCGGAATGGAAAGGGATGAAATGGACCTTGCAGGTGGCGGCCGAGGATTGCACCGGCTGCGCGCTGTGCGTCGACGTTTGCCCGGCTCGCAATAAAACCGAGACCAAGCTCAAGGCGATCAACCTGCGGCCGCAAGCGCCATTGCGCCTGCAGGAACGCGACAACTGGGACTTCTTCCTGCGTCTACCCGAGCTGGACCGCCGCAAGGTCAAGCTCACCACCCTTCGCCAGCAACAAGTCATGCGGCCGCTCTTCGAGTTTTCCGGGGCGTGCGCCGGCTGCGGCGAAACTCCATACTTGAAAATGGTGACCCAGTTGTTCGGGGACCGCATGATCGTGGCCAACGCCACGGGTTGCTCATCCATTTATGGCGGCAACCTTCCGACCACACCTTACGCGGTCGACGCGCAGGGCAGGGGACCTGCCTGGTGCAATTCGCTCTTCGAGGATAACGCTGAGTTCGGGTTGGGCTTCCGGGTGTCGCTCGATAAACAGCAGGAGTTCGCCGGCGAACTTTTGCAGCAACTCGCCCCGGCAGTGGGCCAGGACCTGGTCGAAGGCATCCTCAAGGCGGACCAGAGTTCGGAGGCGGGGATTTACGATCAACGCGAGCGCGTCGTGGCTTTAAAGGATAAACTTCAGGGCATCGGCTCGGCCCAAGCCAAACTGCTGCTGAGTCTGGCGGACAAACTGGTGCGCAAAAGCGTCTGGATTGTGGGTGGCGATGGTTGGGCCTACGACATCGGCTACGGCGGCCTGGACCACGTTTTGGCCAGCGGTCGCGATGTCAACGTCCTGGTGCTGGACACCGAAGTCTATTCCAACACCGGTGGACAATGCTCGAAATCCACCCCGCGTGGCGCGGTGGCGAAGTTCGCCGCGGGCGGCAAACCCATCGGCAAGAAAGACCTTGGTCTGATCGCCATGACCTATGGCCACATCTACGTGGCTAGCGTTGCTCTCGGGTACAAAGATGAGCACACGCTCAAGGCGTTCCTCGAAGCCGAATCGTATCCGGGCCCGTCGCTGATCATTGCTTACAGCCATTGCATTGCCCACGGCATCGCGCTCGATGCGGGCGTCGGCGCGCGTCAGCAAAAGCTGGCGGTGGAATCCGGTCAGTGGTTGCTCTACCGCTTCGATCCGCGCCGCGCCGAGCGCGGCGAGAACCCGCTCCAACTGGATTCCGCGGCAGCTAAGTCCAAGGTGCAGGATTATTTGCTGTCGGAAAATCGGTTCAAAATGCTGACCAAGAGCAAACCTGAGGACGCCAAGCGATTGTTCGCCCAGGCGCAGGTGGACGCCGATCGCCGCTGGAAACAGTACCAGTTTATGGCCGGCCGTGATGGAAACAACCAGGCGCCTGCGCCAACACCGTCGGCCAAACCGCCTACCACAGTCGACCAACACGCTTAACCGCGAACTAACCGTATGGATCTTTCCACAACCTATCTCGGACTGAAACTGCGCACACCCCTGGTGGTGTCGGCTTCACCTCTCTCGGAAGAGATCGATTCAATCAAACAACTCGAAGACGCCGGCGCTTCCGCGGTAGTTCTCTACTCTCTCTTTGAAGAGCAGTTGCGCCAGGAAAGCGCCGAATTGACCGAGAACCTCGAACAGGGCACCTTCAGCACCCCCGAAGCGCTGACGTATTTCCCGGAGCCGGAAGATTTTCGGCTGGGACCGGAAGAGTATTTAAAACACATCGCTCATGCCAAGCAGGCCGTGGATATCCCGATTATCGCCAGCCTGAACGGTTCATCCGCCGGCGGGTGGACTTCTTATGCCAAAGCCATCCAGCACGCCGGGGCGGATGCTCTGGAGCTCAATATTTATTATATCCCGACAAACATGGACGAGACCTCGGCGCAGGTCGAACACAACTACCTGGATATACTCAAATCGGTTCGAGCGGCGGTGCATATTCCCGTAGCCGTCAAGCTCAGTCCGTTCTTCACGAATTTCGCCAATATGGCCAAGCGCCTCGACCTGGCTGGGGCGAACGGCCTGGTGCTCTTTAACCGGTTCTATCAACCGGACATCGACCTGGATAGTCTCGAGATCAAACCAAACATCCTGTTGAGCACACCAATGGCAATGCGTGTGCCCTTGCGGTGGATTGCCCTGCTTTACGGCAAACTCCGGGCCAGCCTGGCTGCCACCAGCGGCATCCACCGAGCCTCGGACGTGCTCAAAATGCTAATGGCGGGAGCGGATGTCACCATGCTTTGCTCGGCTTTGATTCGCCATGGAGCGCGTCAAATCGGCGTGATCGAACGCGACCTGGTTGCCTGGATGGAGGAACACGAGTACTCCTCAGTCACGCAGCTCAAGGGCAGCATGAGCCAGCGAAACTGCGCCGAACCCAGCGCCTTCGAGCGAGCCCAGTACATGCGGGCCATCTCCCAACTTCCGACGTCGCGGTCATAAGCCCCAGGCCGTTCACGGTTGACGGGTCGCTGACGGGGCGGAGCGTAGAGAAGTCCCGGGTACCACTAAAACCGAAGGTTCGTGCTCACTCGGGCCGGGCCAATAGCGTCCGATCTCTACACAGCGCGTGCGCCCGGCATCGAGTGCACCATTTTTGTTCGACGATCCGCTCATCGATCAGCAACGTCTACGTTGACGATCATCACTGCCTTGACAGGCTCGTCCACCCAATAAGTAACAGCATAGCGGCCAATGATTTTGATCTGGCGTGTGCGTAAACTCTCGTCCCGATCTGTGAAATCACCAGGCGTGTGCGGGTTATCGGCTAGGGAACGAACGAAACTCATAATCAACCGGCGCTGCTCGCCTCGGGCGGGGACGACCTCCAGCAGTTCAAGATGGAGGTAGACGCTGTAGGCGCCCATCTAAGGGATCTCTTTCTTATCAAGTTCGCGCTCAAAAGCATCCGGTGGGAGCCAATGCGAGGGATCCTTGTCCCCCAACCTGCGCCCGGTTTTGCTCGCGTACTCCTGATCGTGCGCATGCCGAAGATGGAACAAGTACGCGATTACCTCGTCCTGCTCGTTTCGGGGTAGGGCTGCCAACTGTTCTTTAATTTCCTGAACGCTCATCGACCACAATTTAAGGGCGTTGACAGCCAGGTGCAAGGCTGGCCCTCCGCTGCTCCGTCGAACAAGTGAGCTGAGCTGATGGCGCCGGGGACAGGCCACCGACAAAATCCGAAAACTGCGAATTTCCCCGACCCCTGAGAAGGAAAAAGCGCAGCCCAGTCGCCTCAGCGATTCGTTGGGCTCGGTATGTGTAGAGGATCTCATTTTGTCACTACCTCACGCCGATCCTCGCAGCCGCTTCGTGGTCGATGCAGTACCCCGAGCATGAGCTGAAAGGCTTCGGGAGAGGGTGTGCCAATTGCACCGAGAGCCGAAGTAGCTGCGCGGCGAACCCCGGGATCCCGGTCGTTTATTGCCAGTTGACAGAGGACGGGGGTAGCCAACTCGTTGAGGCCCGGATCTGTAGGGCTGGCGGGGCAAAGGGCGGCTCGGTCAACGAGCCACGTAGCCGCCGCTTGCCGCACTTTCCTTGGCTGGCGCCATTGCACCATGCGCTGGCTGATGGAAGCGGGAGCTTTAGCTCTGAAATAGCTATACGGCTTCCAGAGCAGATTGTCCCTGGTCTCGAGGCCCGCCATGGTGCAACTAACCAACTCCTTTTCGATCTGGCTTTTGGCCGACGGATTTGCAGAGGCGATGGTCACACCCAGTTGAGACTCTGCAACTGGGTCGAGCTCAAGAACCGCCCGCTGTATCGACGCCCTCACGTTCTTGCTGTAGGGAGGTTTGGACTTCCATCGCAAGATGATTCCCAGAGGAGTAGCGACGACCAACACTATCAACAGCGCGATTGCAGCCTTCCTTTTCATGCACTACCACATCACACTTTGGAACGTCGCGAGTCTTGCATCCCAACGGTTGAGGTATGCAACCGCCGCTGGGTGCAGAGGTTGAGCGTAGCAGATGCCTCCGATTTTTCGTGTGGCAGCAAGCGGAGTTTGGCAGCGGCGGTTCGTCATCAGCGAAATTGTTAAGCGACGTCATCGGGTCCAAAGCGTAATCACAATGATGATCACGGGAATCACCACACCCGCGGCAAGGCAATAAAACGCTGCTCGGCGGCTCTTTCCGAATTTCAGCGCCATCACAATACCCAGAATAGTCGTCGCGATAAAGCTCACCGCCATCACGAGCACGAACCACATGAGGAAAGCACTACTCAAACTGCCGCCAGCTTTCAACCCATGTGATGTGTGGATCGTGGATAACCGCGCCAAGAAATGGGAGCGATTGTGCAGGCCGAGTGTCTGGCAAATGCCCGATACCGCGAAGAACAATAGAAGCGGCGCAAAAACGCAACCGGTATACAAATGAATTGAACGTAATTTCTGCATTGCGTGTGTTGCCGCTTACGCCCGCGATGAGACGCGGCGGGCAAGTGACGTTCGACCTTCAAAAAAGACGGGCTCCCGCCGTCGACTCCATCACGATGGTTCGACGGTCTGATGCTGCCCGTAGTCTCCTCTCAATAAACCTCGAAAGGAGAGATCCTCATCCAGATCAGGCCAGTGAATGCCGTAAGGTGAAAGCTCGATCCGGTTCAACTGCTCTGCGCTTCCGTGGGCCAGTCGTGGATTCTCGGCCACAGGGAAGCGAATCTCGGCCCCGCTCTCCATGGTGATGGGCATGTGCCCGTCGCGGAAGACGGCTGAACGCGCGCTATCGGTTAAAATGCTCATTCCACTTCTCAATAATAAGGCCTCGATGCTCGGTTGCAAGCTCCTCGGCTTTCGCCAATTCCCGGACCTTGAGCCCCTGCGATTCTCGCAAATCCACTCGCTGCTCAACCTCGAAAACGGCCTCGCCCGAACGTAAACGTGAATGGGGCGGTGTTCGTTACTGTAAAAAAAGAATCGGTAGCGGTCTCTTTCGAAAATCTTCGGCTTGCGTTCAAGTTAACCAGGGTCAAACGGAATGGCGACCGTTTTTCTCTGCGTTCAAGGTGCGGCGCGGTCCTTCGGAATCTGTTCGAGGATGAACTGGCGCCGATACTTTACCTGGTTGCGTAACGACTGAATATCGTTGTAGAAGGTGCCGAGCAGTTCGCGCGGGTTCTGGCCCGTCAAGCGCGCGCGGACTGGGATTTCGGGTTCCAGCCGCTTTTGCATGGCATCGATCAGCGGCAGCATTTTTTCCTCCGTAAAGGCGTTGCGGCAAATATCGTTTAACCGCGTGAGAAAAGCTTTGCGGAATTCTGGATTGGCCAGCAGCGGGCCCGAGAACCAGCCCGGGGGCCGCTGCCAGCCATTGAAACCGCCGAAAAAGAATCGCTGGTTGGTTCGCCCACGCCCCTCATTCATACCGTAGGTCAGCGGCATTTCATACCAGTCGTAATTCCTCGAGGCCCCATCATAATCTCCCCAGGTTTTGTCCTCGTCCCAGGGATACATTTCCCATTTACCGGTGCCCTTTTCATCGTGGTAAAGGTAATAATTATTGAAAAACCCGTCCCAATTCTCGATGCACATGTTCACCGCATAATACCCGGTGAATTCGTCGACGTTGAAATTCTTGCGGATAAACTCCCATTGTTGTTGCCCGGAAGTTCTCGTCAGGCCGGCTTCCAGCCCGACCAGATCATCATATTCAGTGGCGGGCCGGGTCTTTTTGTGGTGCTGGTCGACCAGGGTTTGATACATCCAATAGACCTTATACAACGAGCCGTTGTCATTGCGCGTGTTACGAGCGAGGAAGGCTTTGTTCGGTTGTTCGATCACCAGATAGTAACCATATAGCCGGCCGTCGACCCAAAGCCGGACATGCTCGGTCAGACAGGCCGGCACTCCCGCCAGGCGATACAGCTCGTAGGCCATGGGTTCCGAAAGCAACCACCTCGGGGAGCTCTCAAAAATCACATTAATGCCCGTCATTCCTTTGAAGCTTTGCTCCTTTTTGAAATGGACCTTTAAACCGCCTTTGCGCCGCCGCGCATACACGTGGTCGAAGGTCAGCACCTCTCCGCCACCGGGGGGGACATAAATAAAAGCGGCGTCGGCGCGGGTTGGCGCGCTGCGGACGTCGAAAGAGCGCCCGTTCCAGACGCGCGCGTGACTTTCGGCCGGCGCGTGCGAGACATTGATGATAAAGGCGAAGGGAATCCGGGCTGTGTTGGTATTGGCGAGCGTGCAGTAAGAGAAGGTGGGCAGCGGTTCATTGGGTCCTGGCGCCAGGCGCGAGGTATCGGCATTGGCGGCTTTAATTCGAAAGCGCACCAGAGAGCCGTGAGGCTGTCCGGGGATAATCGCCTGATATGAGCCTTTGCGCTCGTCGCCCGAGACACGTTGCATGGCGATTTCTTTTTCCAATCCCGGGTTGCCGGTGCTGGCAACAGACCAGAGCAAACTCACCGATTTCACCGCTGCCCCATCCGACACTTGCGCCGTGATCGTGGCGGGCGCTTCTGGCGGTGGCGTCTTGAAGGCAACGTCCGAAATACCGGGGGGCAGCTTCGCCAGGTAGCTGTCATTGCGCCGGCCGGGACTGCCGCCCGGCCTTTCGAACGGCGGCATAGCCGAGCTGGCCCAGTTGGCTGCTTCGTGGCTCGGGCCGAACGGGTTGATTCGTTCCAAGGAAGGGGAATGACCGTTCGGCGCGGCGGGCCAGGGGGCGGCCTCAGAGTATTTCACCGAGTCGATGGTGAGGCCGGCCGCATTGCTTAATTCAATCTTCTCGCCATGGTGGCTGAGCTTGCCCGTGAAATCGCCCACCGCCGGAATCTGATTGCCATAGTTGCCCCCAAACACCCTGGTGTTGCGGCAGACCACCAGAAACTCTCCCGCCCCGAGCTTTGTTCCATTGGGAAAGGTGTAAGTGATCCCTTTGCTAAACGACCATTTGGAGAGATCCACTGTGCTGTCACCGCGATTGAATAACTCAACGTACTGCAGCTCCTCCAGATCCAGTGGCGGGTGGTACATGACCTCATTGATGATCACATCCTTCTCAGCTGCGTTGCCGGCCAACGCCATGCCGAGTCCCAGCCAACAACCGACCACCGCGGATGGCCGGATGCCAAACCGAGTCAGAATGTGCATGACCTCAGGGTGACTCTGGCGCGAAATAAAGGCAATATCTGATCGAAAATCACGGAGCCACACTGATGGCCAGGGAGACCTAATCAGAAGGGGAAACCCAAAGAGAACTGGAGAGTGCCGGATGGGTCCCCGGGGCGGGGGTTGAGATTATGGCCGTACTCGAGGCGAATGGGACCAATGATGGTTCGCAACCGCAGGCCGCCACCCACCGAAAACAACCCGGTGTCGAAAGGGTAATGATCGAGCCGCCTCGCCTCACCCAGGGAATCGGAAAAAATCACCACCGACCATCGAGGGGTCAAAGCCTGTTCCAGTTCAACCGAGGCAAGACTGTAGGTCTCGGCGCCGACCAATTGCCCGAAAGCATTGCGCGGGGACGCCTCGCCTTCCTGGTAGCCGCGGATCGAGTTTTCACCGCCTGGAAAAAAGCGTTTGTTGAAGGGCAGATTATTGGCGGGGCTGCCGAAGCTATCGACGATCCCATGGCTAAGACCCACGCTCAGAAACAGTCCGTTCCCGAGCGGGTGATGCCAGGAAGGCATGATTTCGACGCGCTGATAATTGGCATCGCCACCCAGGTAGGTCGTGGCCGTTTCGAGAGTCAGGAAGACTTTGTAACCCTTGCGCGGATACAAAGGATTATCGCGGCGGTCGTGTTTGATTTCGAACGAAACGGCGCCGACCGCCGGGTTGGTTAGGCCTTCGGTGGCGACCTCCTGCACGGCGCTGAAATCCGAGGCGTTCAGGATCTGGTAGCTGTAGCGCGCACTGACATCGGTCGAAAGCGGTTGGAAATATTTGTGCAGGCCGATGCCCCCGCCGTACTCGAGCCGAATGAAACCGACCTCCTGCCGGCGCAGGCCCGAGCCATTGACGAATAAGTCGATATCGTCGCCCACTAATTCCGGCACCGTGTAAGTAAAATCGCCGCTCGAGGCCTTGAAAGATTGGATCGCTTTGACTTCGAGGTGGTGAGCCTCGCCCCAGAGATTATTGGCTTCAAGGTCGACGCCGCCGCGGAGCAATTCGTAGCTGCCCCAGCCAAAAAGCAGGCTCAGGTTGATGCGCTTGCCTTCCTGCAGGGTGTACAGGACATCCCGGGTATGCTCGTCTTCCGGGCGGTAACTCAGGTCGACCGCATCGAAAACCCCGAGCCGCGCCAGGCGGTAGCGGCCCTGTTCGACGCGAGTGGGATCGAGCAGTTCCCCGCGCGTGATGCGCACGCTGCGCTTGAGCAAACGTTTGTTGGTGCGTTTGGCGCCCGAGAACTCAACGGCGCCGATGCGTACTTGGGGGCCGCTGGTGACGAGCGCGAGCAGGTCTTTCTGGGTCGGCGGCTGGCCCTGGGTAGCCGGCAGATTCTGGATCTCGACCGTGGTGCCGGGATAACCCAGGTGGAACTGGTTGGTCTTAATGCCCAGTACAAAATCCTGCAGCCAGATTCTGGAGTAGGGATGGTTCGGTGTAATAACCCGGTCCTGGTTGGTCGCCATTCCGCCGATGAAATGTTCGCGGATCGAATGGATGATATACTTGGGCCCCTCATGGACCGTTACCGAGACCACCACCGCACCGGAGCGATCGTCCTGTTGCAAGGTGGCGGAGTTGGCCTCCGCATCCTGATAGCCCAGGCGATCCAATGCGTCTTTGAGGCTGGAAATACCCTGCTGGACGCGGTCCGGGGTGTACGCCCGCCCGCGTTTGCTGGAGAAGAGCGATTCCGTTTCCATGAAATACGAGCGAGCGGTTTTTTCGGGCACCGCGCTGAGGCCACGGAAGTCCAGCGATTTGAAATAGTAAAGCACGCCCCGGTGGATGTGAAAACGAGCCGAAACGATGCGCAAAGGCCGGGGCAGGGGAGTTTCAATCAAGCTGTCCCCCTCGACCTGGAGAGACCGGCCGTCGTCCAGTTGCAAGCTGATTTGAATGCTTGGCCGCAGATAGCCATCGCGCCGGACGCGTGAAGCCAGGACCAGGGCCGCATCTTCGACGAATGACGCCGAAAAGAACTCCGGTTTTTTGCCCTCGAGTTCAAGTGTGCTCAGAATGCGTTTGAGCTCGCGATCGCCCAGAAAACCGTAGCCGGAGATTTTTAAGGTGGCCCGTTTGGGCTTTGGAGGTGCGCTTTGGGCCGGAGCGTTTGCCGGAGATTGGCAAGCCAGGACCGTTAACCAGAAAAGGACCAGCGCCAGACGCGCCGGCGAGCCGAAAGCACCGCTGCCTCGGCCAGCGGCTCCTTGCCTTGCTCCCAGGAAAGCAAGCGGCCACATTCGCGCTGACGCGGACCCGGAAGTCCGCGTGGCAGTTATTTGGAATAAACGCGCCACTTGAAGCCGGCATTGAAATCGCCGAACCGATCGTATTCGCCGGTGATCGACCAGCGGGGTGTGAGTTTGTACTCGACGTGGTAAGTGGGTCGATTCTGAACCGAGATTTCCTCGCCCGAACTGATGGTCAAGCGATCTTGCGATGTGTCGCCGAAGCCCAGCTTGGAAAGGACGTCGCGGCCGAGGAAAAGGGCCACGGTTTGAGCCCGCTGCTGAGGCGTGAGGGAATAGTTGCCTTGGGGCAACTGTCCGGCGGTGATCATCAGGAGGATCTGTTCCGAACTCAAGGACGGGTTGGAAGTGAATTGGATAATCGGTGAATCGACCGAGCCGGTAACCTCTATCCGGATGTCGTAGCCAAACTGCTTGGAGGCGGCCCGGACCAGTAACTGCGGCCGGTAGGGATCCTGGCTGGTCAAAGTAACCAGCCCTTGTTGAACTTGCAGGTTGGCAAAGGGGAAGCGCACCACGCCGGAATCCACTTTGAGGACGCCCAGAGCGATCGGCTCTCTGAGAGTGCCTTCGAGGCGGAGGTTGGCGGATACTTCGCCGTTGAAGAGGCTGGTCCGCAGTTTGAGCCAGCGAACTCCATCCACCGCCACGCCCAGCCGCCAGTCGGCCACCGTCGGATTGTCGATGCTGAAGAACGGAGGACGGGAGGCGGGCGCGGAAACCTTGCCGGGAACCAGGGCGCTGAGATCGCTCAGATAAAAGGAATCGCGCAGATGGGCGGTGCCGCAGACCAGCGGCGGCGCTTCGTTGGTTTTGACGACCGCCAGGTCGAGGTCGCTGCGGATGATGTACTCGGGTGCGCGCGCCAAGGGGACGTTGGTGCCGCGCAACGTCAACGCAAACGGGGGCAGCCCCGCTGCCATCCAATTGGTGCCACGCAGGTCGGCACGGCCCGTCAGTTCGATT
>DASRFK010000061.1:0-25374 GCA_035651635.1 Verrucomicrobiia bacterium
ATGCAGACGAATTGTTCGCCCGCCAGGACCCACATTTTAGCTGGCGCTGTGCTCATAAATAGACTCGGTAGCGTATTTAGCGTTGCGTCGCTTTCCGCCCGGGCTGTCCCGCGGCGCCCTCCGCGTTGCTTATAATCTGTACCAGTGTCTGTTGCAACACCAGCGATTCATCGAGGCCGCTCGAAACCAGCTGTTGATTGCATTTGAGCAGGAGTTCCATCGCCCGGACCAACTCATCCTCAGTGTACTTCTTGATTTGAGGGAGAGCTTTGAACAGAACATAGGCATTGATGGCCAAGGGGTTAAAGCGCCGATCCTGCGGCAGTTGATCTGCCGGCACGCGTTCTAACTGGCCCTTGAACCGCCCGTAGTCCATCTCGCTCTTTATCCAACCTTCGCGCACCATCTCCTTGAGCAGGAGCATGGCGCGTACCTTGGAAATCAACCCGTAAAGCAACCCAATTTCTGATTTCTGCGGGTCCAACTTCACCTCCCAAAGCTCTTCGTCCAGTCGCGCCAGCAGTCGAGGTAAATCGCGATCTCCGAGGGCGTCTCCAAGTGCAAACGCACGAGCCGTTTTGTTGCGAGTGCAAATGGCCGAGACATCATCGAGGTCAATCTTTGGCCGGCCCCCCACATATAACGATAACTTTTCGACCTCAGTGTCCAACTGTCTGGAATTGGGCCCCACGCGACTCACCAATTCAGCAAGGGCTTCATCGGAGATTTCTTTTTGGCGGGAGTGAACGGCCTTGCGGGCCCATACCTCAGCCCGGTCAGCCCAATCGCGCTCGTCGGCGGACCATCCGGCAAAGCTCTCGACCGTCCCCAGTTTGTCCAGAGTTTTGTAAAACAGTTTGCGCTTGTCGACCTTGCCGGCGCTGATCAAAAGGCGAACATTGGCGGCTTGAGCTTCGGAGCCGGAGTGCCAGGCGAAATCCTTCAGGTCCTGGGCCAGTTCCGCCAGCGATTCGGAAACCGCCTGGGTCGAAGCAGCGCGTTCGTCCCCGAGGAAGTTACAGTTCTGGAGCCAAATGACTTTGCCGGTGCCAAAGAATGGCAAGGTCTGGAGACCTTCGCGAAGGCGGGTCAGAACTTTCAGCGCTTCACTCGTGTTGGCCACGCTGCCATCGAGAATCTCGTGATCCATGCCCCCGAGTTCCTCAGTCCATTGATGGTAGATCTGTTTGGCGCGCTGCTTGACGGCGAATTCATCCTCGCCGCAGATCAGCATCACGGGAGCCGCCTGCTTGGCCGCGGAAAGGGGCATGGAGTGGAATTATTCGGTCTCGCCGGTGCCGGTCTCGTTGATGCGATCAAGGACTTCGCTCATGTCCTCAACTTGCTCGAAGAGTGCGGAGGCGACATAAATAGGCCGTTTTTGAGCAGTAGCCAGGGCGAGGCAGTCACTCGGACGGGCATCGATCTCGACGATTTTGCGGGCCAACTCGTTTTGTTGCTGAAGGATGAGCCGGGCAAAGTAAGTGGAATTGCGCAACTCGGTGATGACCACGCGCTCAACAGTGATGCCGAAACCCTTGAACACGCTCTGCATTAAATCATGCGTTAAAGGTCGTTCCTTGGGAGTCTCGCGCAGGAACATTCCGATGATGGCGCCCATATTCGGTTCGACGTTGATGACGAAGACCTTTTCGTCATTGCCAACGAACAGTGCGCACCCACTGTTGGCCGGCAAAATTCCCCGAATCTGGACGGGCACCACGTCGTTCTTCATACCCACAGTGTATTGGCGGAGGGGTTAAAAAACAAGTATTCCTGCCGGGGATGAGCGACCGGAAATCGCGGGCGTTTTGACACCGATGACAAGATCGACACTGATGGACTTCCGTTGGGTTGGTGGGCCTTTTTTTTAGCCGCCTTGTCCGGGCTGAAATCAGTTCGCCTCAAAATCAGCCTTTACACACCGGCACGGGGAATCACAATGAACTCGTATGGCGCAACGTGAGTGGATCGCTTTCTGGATTATCGGCCTGGTCGTCGCCGGCATTTGGGCAGGAATCGGTTTTTTCTCCCCTTCGGCCAGGCTGCACAGGCGGCGGCGCAAAAGTCACAGCCCGATAAAATCCAAGAGCAACCGTCCGATGGTCCGGTTCAGTGTTCGGCCTCCCAAGAAATAGCCGGCACAGTCCTCGAGTCGGTTAAGTCACATTTTCCAATCGGTAGCTCAGCGTATTGTAATAGCGCCGTTTGAGGCCGCGCTTGGTGCGCTGACGTTCACGGGCCTTGACCAAGTGCTTGAGGCAACGGGACCCTTGAATGGCCGGTTGGCCGCACTCAGTGCAACGTTTATCTCTTTGCATCCGTAATTGGTATTTCCGTTGCCGGGAAATTGGCAGGTCCGTAAACTCATCCTGAATCCGCTTTCTCATTGTCTCCCCTTTCTTAGGTTACAGCTGATGAAGTGCGCCTGGGTTGTTTGACTTCACCTTATCCAACCCTTCACCTTGGCATTAAGGCTGTCAAGGTGGGCTTATTTATCCAAAGTTGGGGTTTAAGCGGCCTACCCGTTCTCTCTTGACGTTAGCGGGGGGCAAGATGCGGCCGGGGGAGCGTTCGTAGGTCTCAAACCGCGCTAGCAGCGCGCGGTGAAACGGTGCAAAGAGCTAGGCAAGAGCGGCTTGGGCCACCGCCTTCATCTTCTCCAATCCCGTTCTGGCTACCTCGAGGGCAGCTTGAGCCCAGTACGTGCGGTTAAACAATTCCAGCGAAAGCACCTTCTGTCCGCCAGTCTGATGCAGCAGTTGAAGAAGCTCTTTCAGTGGCGCGGTGCCGGTGCCGGGATAAATCCGGAAGCTGTCGTCGATTTTTTCTCGGCCTGGCTCGCCCGGAAAATCGTTCATATGCAGTACTTGGATGGCAGTGGGGCCCAACAGGCGAATGCCCTGAAGCTTCGAGCCGCCCTTATAAAGATGAAATACGTCGGCCAGGACGCAGGCCTTGGGGTGTCCGGTTTCCATGGCCACCGCGACACATTCACTTAGATGGTTGAGGTTTTTAGAGAAGCCCCATAGTTCCAACTCGGGAATAAGACCGGCTTGGTCACCTGCTTCGAGCAGGGCCAGATAGCGTTCCGCCGCTTTGCCCGGGTCGAGTTTTGGCAAATCGGTCGCTCCGGCCGGAGGCGCGGCAAACCGTTTGGCGCCAATTTGAGCCATGAGCTCCATCTCGCGTCTGGCGCGTTCCATGCCTTTGGCCCGTCTAGCGTCGTCGTCCACAATCCATTCGGGAAAGCCGATGGCACCTTCAACGGTTAAACCGGAATCCGAGATACGCTTGCGCAAATCCCCAGGCACGCCGCCGTTTTTCACGAATTCCTGGACCGAATCCACCCACGGCTCGATCGCGTCGTACCCTGCTTGTGCCGCGATTTCGATTTCTTTGGCAATCCCTAGTTTCTGCCCCCGGATAGTGGCGGTGTTGAGGCAAAACAAGAAGGGTTTTTCGGCGGTTTGTACCGGTGAAGCCTGTGCGGAGGACGGCCCACTGGAAAGCTTGGATGCGGCCACAGCAGCTCCGACCAGCAGTCCGGTTTGTGTCAGCGCGCTGCGCCGCGAGAGCTTGCGTCTAATCATGCGCCTTGATTAGCGAAAACCGTGCGCGTTGGCTAGGAAACTTGTAGACCGGCACCTGGCGCTCACACAAGCGGCAGCTGCGAAATCAGCCGCAGACCGGGGGCGGCTCGCATTAACCTGGGCGCGGTATTGACCAGGGCTGCGACGGTGGCCTGATCGCCCGCCACACCACCGCGGATGAGAACGTCCAAAGGCGGATCGCCGACAATTTGCACCGCATCGTGAGGATCGTTGGCGTCGAGATACATCTTGAGATCCAAACTGACCCGGAATTTTCCCGGGAGAAAGGCTTCGGCACGTTGATGCACGCCGCAGGTCTCTCCTTTGCGGACGCCCAAAAAGGCGGTTTCAATCGATTTCCGGGCTACAATGGCGTCACGGGTTTCCACAACCTTTTCGATACGATGCCCAAAACTGTGAGCGATCAAAGCCAGAGATTCCTTAAGTCCGGCGTGTCCAGCTTGGCCTCTCCGGAGGAGGCGGCGAAATTGCGCTGGATCCAGACCGCTGCCGATTTTTCTTTGAAGGGGCTCGCGACGAGTCGAGGCATTCACGACCCGCTGAACGTGGATTTCCGTGACGTCCCGGCTGACGCTCGCCAGAACCACCGGCAGCAGGTCCATCACGAAGCCTGGATTCACCCCAGTCCCAACCAACCGCGCTCCGGACCGGCGGCTGATGCGGTCGAGTCTGGCGGCGAGTTCTGGTTGGCGCAGTTGCGGAAACGACAGTTCCTCGCTGGAGGACACGACATTGATGCCCTGCGTGAGAATGCGAGCCAGCTGGGGAAAGGCTAACTCGAGTGAAGAGACGCTCGTGTGGAATATGAGGTCAGGTTTGTTCTGAAGCTCGGAGAGACTGCTGCTCACGGGGATGTTCCGGAGGCTGGAATTCCCGCTTAGGATTCCCAGGTCCCGCCCGACTTTGGCCGGGTCGATATCAACGGCGCCCACGACGCGGGACCACTCCCTGGTGGCCGCGAATTTGAGACATTCCAGACCGATCGAGCCGAGGCCAAATTGGGCGATTCTGAGCTTTTTTTGGTTCATGGCACTGGGAGCAATACGCGTCAGCGGTACGAAAGAAAAGCATCAAAGAAACCAACTCGCCGCCAGGAACCGTAAGCGGGAACCCCGAAGGAACCGCGTGGTGAGGTCGAATTTGGCGGGAAGTTAATACGTCTAAATAAGTAGTGAAACTCAATCAAATCAGTTCGGCAAAAGGGCATCGACGGGGACTTGACCGGCGGACCTTTTGCACTGATGTTTCCAGTGGACCTAAAAGCAGTAACTCTGTTGTGTAGCTATGAAAATGACCACCAAACGCACACCCATGACTTTCCTGGCGGGTGCTTTTGCGATTGCGCAGTTCTGTGCGGCTCTGGCCGACGACCCCCAACCTTCGAATGTCAATACCACGGCGGACGTGACCACCCCGGCTCCGGTGATCTCGGCGGGGCCCGCCCCGGTGATTTCATCGCCCACGACCACTCCTGCGGTCAAGCTGCCGTACGGGGTCGAAGACGTTCTGAAACTGAGCCGCGCGCAGGTTGGTGAAGACGTTATTCTCAATTACGTGCAAAGCTCAGGCACTATTTATAACCTGGGCTCGAAGGAAATCGTTTACCTCAAAGAGCAGGGGGTGTCCGAGAAGGTCATCAATGCGATGTTGAATCAACGCAAACGGGTAGAAATGGCGGCGCAACAGGCGCCATCGCCGGCGGCTCCAGCGGTCGAGTCTTATACTCCAGACAGCACGGCAGCCGCGGCGCCAACCACCTCCCCTGCGGCGCCGGTCTATACCCAATCGAATGCGACGTATGCTGAAGCGCCTTTAACTCCGCCGGCCAGCAGCGTCTACGTCATTCCGTACTCGGCCGGCTACCCCTACTATGGAGCTTACGGCGGTTATTATCCCTATTATGGCTGGTATGGTCCGTCAGTTTCTTTCGGGTTCAGGTTCGGCGGACACGGCTATTATGGGGGGCACGGGTACGGTGGTCACGCCTATGGCGGCCACGGTGGTGGGGGCCATGGCGGACATCGATAAACAGTAAGCGTTCTCGTCCTCGGCTCCTCGCGGATCTCCGCCGAGCGGGCCAATTCAACTCGCGCCTTTCGCGCGAGTTTTTTGTTCATCGTTCAGGAGGATTTTACCCCACTTGTGGTTGGGCGCTAGAAAGTTAGGTTACGGAACTAGAAAGTGGAGGTTAAGAATTCATTATGAGAAAAGTCATGCTCAAAACACTTAGGACCGCGTGTATTATCACAACTGTTACCGGCCTCACCGCCTTGACTGCGGGAGCCGCGGATTCGACTGCAACCACCGGCACGGCCGGGTATGAAAACGGAACGACGAGCCACGGTTTCCTGGCCGATCACAGTGCCAAGAGCTTCATCAAAGAAGCCTTCCGCGATAACCAGGAAGAGATCGATATGGCCGGGGTGGCGGTGAACAAAGCCCAGAACGCCGACCTGAAATCATTCGCTCAGCAAATACAGCAGGACCATACCAAGGCCAACCAGGACCTGCAGCCGATCGCCGCAAAATATGGCGTCACCGAAGAACAGTCCAAGCTGCGCGAGCACGCTGTCAATAAGTTCGATAAAGAGACCGCCGGCCCTGAATTCGACAAAAAGTTCGCGATCGCGATGATGAAAGATCACCAGAAGGCGATCAACAAGTTTGAAAAGGCCGCCAACAAGCTACAGGAAGCTGATGTGAAACAGTATGCCGAAAACATGCTGCCGAAGCTGCGTGAGCACCTGCAGAAAGCTGAGACGGTTGCCCGCGAGGTTGGAGTGGATCAGTCGGAAATCTCCTCGATTATGAGCAAGACCCCGGCAGTGGGCGGCACGAGCGAGACCACGGAAACCGGAGTCGGAACGGGCACCAGCGGCAAAACGTTGCAAGGTGCCGGGGCGCAGCAGTTGCAGCCCGATACGACGACGACCCCAACGACCGCTCCTAAACGCTAAGCGCGTTGGAAGAGTTCAGGGCCTCGCGCAAGCCCGGCCCTCTCCTGCTTGAACACTGAGGCTGGTTTGCGCCAGCCTCAGTCTGGTCAAAATACGGACAGCAATCGACAATTCCTGTGTTGTTAAGGTCGGCCCCGCAAACGAAACTGTCAGCGAGTTAACTCGGGGCGCGCCCAAGAGTCTGCGTGTTGTTTGCTCAGTGAGTTCGGCGCGCTCCGAGCCTCAATAACGGCACAGGAATATGCAACTTACGCGAGACCGCAAAGCGTGGCTTGAGGGACCCGGAGCCGCCTGTAATTCGAGACCTGAACACAACCCGCGCCCTCGGCGATTGGTGCTGCTTGGGGCGCCCGGGGTGGGCAAAGGAACTCAGGCCGAGATGCTTTGCGCGAAACTCGGGGCTTGCCATCTGTCAACCGGAGATATTTTCCGCGCCGCCAAAGCCATCGGCGCGTGCGAACGTTCGCCGGCACTCGCCGCAGCCTTGCAGTACATGCGCCGGGGCGAATTAGTGCCCGACGAAACAGTCCTGGCGTTGGTCTCCGAGCGAGTGAATTGCCTCAAGTGTGAAGGAGGGTTCCTGCTGGATGGTTTTCCCCGCACGGTCGCCCAGGCGGAAGCCTTGGAACAACTGCTAAAGAAGAACAAACTCAGCCTCGATGCGGTAGTTAGTTATGAACTGCCCATTGAACAGATCGTTGCGCGCTTGAGCGGTCGACGCACTTGCCCCCAATGCAAGGCCGTCTTTCACATCGACGCGCTGCCGCCAAAGCTTCCCGGCATCTGCGATCATTGCGGCGCTACGCTTTATCAACGCGAAGACGATCGACCCGAATCGGTCCGCGTCCGCATGGAAGCGTATGAAACCAGCACGGCGCCCCTGACGGCGTTTTATAGCTCGCGGGGCCTACTGTGCCCGGTTTCGGCTGAGGGAGCACCAAAAGAGATTTGCGCCCGAACCCTGGAAGAACTTCGAAATCGCAATCCATAACGGTTCAGCGCAGTACCCGCCACGCGTATGAACTCGAACCTGAAGTCCCGTCGCGCTTTTTTAAAAGCCGCGACGATGCTGAGTGTCGCCGCCGGAGTTGGCCCGTCCATTTTGCCTCGTTCTGTTCTTGGGCGAGCTAAAACCGGCCCCAACGGGCGAGTTTCGGTGGGGTGCATCGGCACCGGTGAACGTGGCCGTGCTGTGCTGGAGGGATTTCTGCTCAACGAGGATGTCCAGGTCGTCGCCGTCTGCGATGTTAAAACCGATCAACTTTCATTGGCCCAGGAACAGGTCAAGCGCCGCTACCAAAACCAGGATTGCGCGACGTATGCTGATTTGCGGCAAATCGTCGCCCGGAAAGATATCGATGCTTTCCTGATTGCAACGCCGGACCATTGGCACGTTCTGGCCGCGCTGGCGGCCGTTCGGGCCGGGAAGGATGTCTACCTGGAAAAGCCAATGGGCTTGAGTCTCGCCGAGGATTTTGTCCTCAGAAAGGAAGTCCACCGGCACCAGCGAGTGTTTCAATTCGGAACCCAGCAACGCTCCGCGCGCTTGTTTCGTTTTGCCTGCGAACTCGTGCGCAATGGCGCCATCGGGAAACTCAAACACATTAACGTATGGGCTCCCGGGAGCGCGCCGGGGGGCTCCAACGAGGTGACGCCGGTGCCAGCCGGCTTGAATTACGACCTTTGGCTTGGGCCAGCGCCGTTTCAACCGCACACGCAGGACCTTTGTTCCGCGGACGCAAACAAGAAGACCTGGTGGTTCAAATCCGCGTATGCGCTTGGTTTTATCGCCGGATGGGGAATCCATCCACTCGATATCGCCGCTTGGGGAGCCGATTTGTTCACCGGTCCGATCCAGGTCGAAGGCCGCGGCACCTTCCATTGCGAGGGGGCGTGCGACACCGCCACGATTTGGAACATCGACTTGGCCTTTGCCAACGGAGTTAGCATGAAATACGTCGGTGTTCCCAACGGTGACAACCAAGGCCGGCCGACTGCGGACACCTGGCCGCAAGAGGGAGAATGGAAGCAACGTTACCGGCGCATCAGCACGCATGGCACGGCTTTTGAGGGGACCGACGGCTGGGTGCACATCGACCGAGATGGGATAAACCTGCAGCCTGAAAACCTGATCGATGTCAAAGAGGACGACCTCAAACTCAAACTAGTACGCAGTCCGGATCACGTCCAAAACTTCATCCAAGCGGTTAAGAATCGTTCCGCTACGGTCTGTGAAATCGATGAAGCGGTGCGTTCGGACACACTTTGTCATCTGAGTGAAGCCGCCATTCGGCTGAACCGGAAAATCACCTGGGACCCGCGCAAGGAGCGCTTTGTGGATGATGAGGCCGCGAACTTGCGGCTCGGGCCGAGAAAAATGCGAGCTCCTTGGCATTTGTAACACCTCGTGTTCGCAGACCGAGTGACCGCGTTAGAGCGTATTTTAGAATTCGGTTAGGAGTCCTGCCTTCAGGCGGTTTTGGCGCCAGGCCGCCTGAAGACGGGACTCCTAACTCAGGGGCGGACGCCCAAGGGTATTTCTAAACACGCTCTTAGAGATTGGGCTCGTCTTTGGGCGTAGCAGCGGTTACTAATCTCGGCGCAAAAGCTGAATGAAAGCCCGCTTCATGCTCCGCCCGTTTATAGTTGCTTGCCTCCCGCTCTGTTTTCTACTCGTCGGTTGCCACAAAACTGAAAACAGCGGCGCTTCGGCCGAACCCAAAATCGCGCTGGTAATGAAGTCCTTGGCAAACGAATTCTTCAGCACGATGGCGGACGGGGCAAAAAAGCACCAGGCGGCCAATCCAGCCGCCTATGAGCTCATCGTTAATGGGATCAAGAACGAAACTGATCTGGGCGAGCAGGTGAATCTGCTTGAACAGATGATCGCCCGCCAGGTCAACGCGATTGTCATTGCCCCGGCGGATTCAAAAGCTCTTGTCCCGGTGCTCAAACGCGCCAAGGACGCCGGGATCCTGGTGGTGAATATTGACAATAAGCTGGACGCGGACGTGCTCAAGCAAGCGGGCTTGACGGTGCCTTTTGTGGGACCGGATAACCGAGCGGGCGCGCGGAAAGTCGGCGAGGCGCTGGCTCAACGACTCAAATCAGGCGACCAGGTCGGGATTATTGAAGGCATTCCCACCGCGTACAACGGACAACAACGCCGTCTCGGATTTGAGGATGCCATGCGCGCCGCGGGGATGAATATTGTCACAGTTCAGAGCGGGAATTGGGAAATGGAAAAAGCCAACAACGTTGCGGCGGCAATTCTGAGCGAACATGGTGATTTGAAAGCGCTCCTGTGCGCCAACGACAATATGGCGCTAGGGGCGGTGGCAGCCATTCAAGCGGCCGGCAAAACCGGTCAGGTCCTGGTCGTCGGATTTGATAATATCGGCGCCGTTAAGCCAATGCTCGCCGATGGCAGGATCGTCGCCACGGCGGATCAACACGCCGATCAGCTCGCCGTGTTTGGAATCGAAGCAGCCTTGAAGATTCTCAAAGGACAAGCCCCGCCGCAGGATCAAACCACAGCAGTTGATCTGGTGACCAGGTAGAGGTCAACGCGCCGCAATATGCCTGCCAACCCGCTCCTCCTGGTCAAGGCCCTGCAAAAAAGCTACAGCGTGCCCGTACTGTCGGATTTCTCGTTCGAGTTGTTAGCGGGCGAGGTGCATGCCTTGGTCGGCAGCAACGGCGCCGGCAAATCCACTTTTGCCAGAATTCTCTCCGGGTTGACCCAGGCCGACGCCGGCGAGTTTGAGTTTTTAGGCAAACCTTATTGCCCGCGCTCGAAGCGGGAAGCCGAGCATGCGGGAATCGTGATGGTCATGCAGGAACTTAATGTGATCGGCACGCTCACGGTGGCCGAAAATATTTTCCTGAGCCGTTTGCCACGGCGCGCCGGTTTCGTGCGCTTTGGCCAGTTAAGGAGAATGGCCCGGGAAGCCCTGACACGGGTTGGGCTCAACGAGCTCGATCCAACCACGCCCGCCCGATTGTTGGGCGTCGGCCAACAGCAACTGGTTGAAATTGCCGGCGCGCTGGCCCAGAATTGCCGGTTACTCATCCTGGACGAACCCACCGCCGCCCTGACCGATCCCGAGATCGATCGTCTGTTCGCCAACATTCGGCGCCTTCAGGCCGAGGGCGTGGGGATAATTTATGTGAGCCATCGGATGGATGAGATCCGACGGATTGCAAACCGCGTTACGGTACTGCGCGATGGCCGCCGGGTGGCCACTCACCCAGTCGAGGAAGTCACCCCGGCGGGATTGGTCCGGGAAATGGTCGGGCACGATTTGCCCGAGCGCAAAAGCGGAAGCGCCCGGACGGCTGGCGAAGTGGCCATGCGCGTGAATCACCTGAGCGCCGGAGAGCGCGTCCGGGACGTCAGTTTCGAGGTTCACCAGGGCGAGATCCTGGGCCTGGCAGGACTGATCGGGGCCGGCCGGACGGAAACTCTGCGCGCGATTTTTGGAGCGGATTCCAAAGACAACGGTGAAATCATTCTGGGAAGGGACAAACGGCCCGTCGCGATTCGTGAGCCTGCTGATGCCGTCCGTGCCGGGATCGGCATGGTGCCGGAGGACCGCAAGCTGGATGGTTTGCTATTGGCTCAGTCGATTCGAGTGAATACCACACTGGCCACGCTCGCGCGGCATGTCCGTTCCGGCGGCTGGCTCGACGTCGGCGCCGAAACGCGGACGACTGATTCGCTGAAAGACCGTCTTTCGGTGCGTTGTGCTTCGCCGGAGCAAACCGTTTCTGAGTTGAGTGGCGGCAACCAGCAAAAAGTCGTGATCGCCCGCTGGCTAGCGCGCAATTGCAGGGTCCTGCTGTTCGACGAGCCGACGCGCGGTATCGATGTGGCGGCCAAGGATACCATTTATCAGTTGCTCCGGGACCTGGCGGCGGAGGGTAAAGCGGTGGTTATGGTTTCGAGCGAACTGACAGAGCTCATGGCGCTTTGCGATCGCATTTTGGTGATTTCGGCCGGCAGTATCGTGGCGGAGTTTCTCCCCGGTGAATGGAGCCAGGAAAAGATTACTCACGCCGCCTTCAGCGGTTACTTGGATCGCGCCGAGGCAGCACCGCAGCCTAATAGATGAGCGGGGAAATGCTCTCCCCAGCATGAGTGCCGCGGTCAGATAACCGCGGGGCAACTGCCTGACCCGGCTCGCATCCGGCGCCCGCAGCAACGATGGCTCGCAAATCAAGTCACATCGGCGAGTTCGCAGCCATGCTGGTGATTTGGCTGGCCCTACTCTTTTTATTCGGCTTATTCAGTGCCAACTTTCTGACCTGGCGCACGATCAGCGCACTGGCCAATCGTATTCCCGCCCTGACCGTGGTTTCGGCGGGGATGACCCTGGTGTTGATCATCGGCGGCATTGATCTATCGGTCGGCTCGGTCCTGGGCTTGGGCGGAGCGCTGCTTGGGGTGGCTTTGCTGGATTGGCATATGCCTTTGGCCCTGGCGATGGCGGTGTGTCTGTGCCTCGGAGCGGTGGTCGGCACGCTCAACGGGTTACTGACCGTGGAATTGGGCATTCCTTCTTTTATCGTGACGTTAGGAATGCTTGAGGTTGCCCGGGGACTGGCTTACCTGACGACGCATTCGCAAACCAAGTATATCGGCAGCCCCGTCGAAGCTTTGGCCCGCCCCATCTCAGGATTAGGTTGCTCGCCGGCATTTCTGGTTGCCGTCGCAGTGATCGCGCTAATCCAACTAGTGCTTTCGCGAACTATTTTCGGCCGGCACCTGATCGCCATCGGCACCAACGAGCAAGCTGTCCGGCTCGCCGGAATTAATCCGCGTCCGGCCAAAATAGCGGTGTTCGCGCTGATGGGATTCTTGACGGGGTTAGGCGCCATTTTCTACACCGCGCGCTTGGGTTCGTCCGACCCCAATGCCGGCGTCGGTCTGGAGTTATCGGCCATCGCAGCGGTGGTGATCGGCGGCACCAGTCTGATGGGCGGGCGCGGCTCAGTGGTGAGCAGCTTTTTCGGCGTGTTGATCATTGCCACGCTGGAGGCGGGTCTGGCGCAGATCGGGGCTTCAGAACCGGTTAAACGGGTGGTGACCGGCGCCGTGATTGTGCTGGCAGTGATCCTCGATGCCTGGCGCCGACATTTGACGGGCGCGAAATTCCCTTTATTGCAGCGCCTGCTCAGCCGTAAAGTCCGACAGCAACTATGAGGGTAATTATGAACAGATTAGATAGAACGATCGCGGGCCGGGAGTTTCGGCGTCTCGCCGGCGAGTTCCTCCCCGCAAACCACACACCGCGAAAAGTCGCACGCCAGCGTCTTGGAGTGCGGCGCTTTGCGCCGCTTTCGATCGGATGTCCAGCCACCCGCAAGGTTCGTCAATCGTTAGAAACTCCTTCGCGCCAAAAAGCGCCGCAAAGCGGCGCACTCCAAAACCTTCGGGATCCGCACGGTTCATGGAGAGCTCTGATTGCGGTGTTTTTGGTCGTGCTGCTGTGCGCGATGCGGGTCGAAGCCGCGACGGGGATGCAAACCCAACCACCGCGCACGAAAGTCATTTTTGACACGGATATCGGCAACGACGTGGACGATGTGCTGGCGCTTTCGATGTTGCATGCGCTGCAAACCCGGGGCGATTGCGAATTGTTGGGCGTGACCATCACCAAGCCGGATGAATTAGCCGGTCCCTTTGTCGACGCCATGAACACGTTCTACGACCGGCCTGGCATTCCGGTCGGGTTCACTCACTCAGGTCTTAAAAACGAGCCGAGCAAATTCCTGCCACTTGCCGAGCAGAAGGATGAGGGGAAGTTTCGTTATCCTCATCATCTCAAGCGCAGTTCGGATGCGCCGGCCGCGACGGATTTGCTGCGCCGCATTCTGAGCCAGCAGCCGGATCATTCCGTGGTCTTAGTGCAGGTCGGTTATTTCTCGAACCTGGCCGCGCTTCTGGATAC
This sequence comes from Verrucomicrobiia bacterium, assembly GCA_035651635.1. Taxonomy (GTDB): domain Bacteria; phylum Verrucomicrobiota; class Verrucomicrobiia; order Limisphaerales; family UBA8199; genus JANXQE01. Next base: position 13,525 of record DASRFK010000061.1, read on the forward strand.
ACCGGGGGATAAATATTCAGCGAACACGGGCAAAGATCTGGTAAAGGCGAAAGTGAAATATTTGTCGGTTATGGCAGGGGCTTTCCAGACGATCGATGGCAACCAGCATTACCTGGAATACAACGTCACTCAAGATCTGGCCGCGGCGCGCAAGCTTGCAGCCGGCTGGCCCACTCCCATCGTCTGGAGCGGCTTCGAGATTGGCATTGCCGTTCCCTACCCAGCCGCGAGCATCGAACGCGATTTCAGCTATGTCGCACATCACCCCGCCGCAGAGGCCTACTGCCTGTACAACCCACCGCCACATGAGCGTCCCACATGGGATCTGACCGCTGTTCTCTATGGCGTACTGCCCGATCACAATTATTTTTCCCTTTCAGAGCCCGGCACCGTAAGTGTCGAGGCAGACGGGTTTACCCGATTCACTCCCACGGCGGATGGCCGGGATCGGTATCTCAAGCTCGAACGCTCTGAGGCGCCACGGGTCAAGGAAGCTCTGGTGCAATTAGCTAGTCAGCCGCCGTGCCGTTCAGGCAAGTAAACCGACATGGCTGTCACGCCCGCCAGGCTGGTTGTGATCGGTTCACTGAACCTGGACTACATCGCTTCGGTCGAGCGCTTGCCCGCGCCGGGGCAGACTATTCCCGCCACAACACTCATCCGTCGATTTGGAGGCAAAGGAGCCAACCAGGCGGTCGCGGCCGCGCGCCAGGGAGCCAGGGTCACCCTGATCGGCTGCGTCGGCGACGATGACGACGGAGCGGCATACGTACGGCGCCTGCGAGCGGAATCGATCGATGTCGCTGGCGTCACGCGCACTAAAAAGGCGCGGACCGGCACCGCCCTGATCGCAGTCGATCGCCAGGCGGAGAACATGATTATCGTCGCGGCCGGCGCAAACGGGCAATTGACCGCCAAGGCCGTCCTTGCGCAACGGGAAGCTATCGGCCGCGCGGGCGCTATGTTGCTTCAGTTCGAGATTCCCATGAAAACGATCAAGGCCGCGATACAGCACGCCAACCGGGCAGGCGTTCCCGTTATTCTAAATCCCTCCCCGCTGCGACCTGATTTTTCATGGGGGCGCTTCTGGATTGATACTCTCATCGTCAACGAAGGCGAGGCCGGGAAGATCTTCAGGCTAACAACTGATAAAGGGGGAATCGCGCCCAAGCTCTGGTGCAGCGCAATGAAAAGAACTAAAGTCCGACACCTGATCATCACACGCGGAGCCCGCTCGACGATCTGCTTCAGCGGCCCGGAGCATTTCGAAATTCCTTCGCTGACCGTGAAACCAGTCGATACGGTCGGGGCCGGCGATGCCTTCGCGGGCGCGTTCAGCGCGCGGCGCGCCGAAGGTTTGGACCTGGTCTCAGCCATTCGATTAGCGAACTGCGCCGGAGCTTTGACGACCCTAAAACCCGGTGCCCAGGAAGCCATTCCAAGCCGCCTGGCAACGCAGCGCGCCGTCCGGGGGTTGCTGTGAATTCACTTTAGTCTTTCAGGCATCACTCAGTGTCCTTAGGCTCGGCGCGCTTATGGTGTCAGCCTTGATCGTTGCGGCGGGAAAAGGCACACGGATGGGCCGGAACATCGACAAACTCTTCCTGGAGGTCGCCGGACGTCCGGTGGTGGCGCATACCTGGGCGCAATTTGAGCGAACCAAGGAGATCGGCGAAGTCATCCTGGTTGTGCGCGAGGGGATGGAGCCGGCTTTTCGCGATTTGCAGAAGCGCTTTGGGTTTAATAAGCCCGTCAAATTGGTCGCAGGGGGGGAGGAGCGGCAGGATTCCGTCTGGAATGGTCTTTCGGCTTTAAGCAACGAAAGTGAAATCGTGGCCATTCAGGATGCAGCCCGGCCCTGCGCCCGTCAGCAATTGATTTCCGCCACGATTGAAACGGCGCGACACCACGGAGCCGCCGTTGCGGCCCACCCGGTCACCGACACCCTCAAAGAATCGAGCGATGGCCAGGTAATCGAGAGGACGATCGATCGGTCAAAAATATGGGCGGTGCAAACGCCCCAAACTTTTCGGGTGGAAATCATCCGGCGGGCTATGGTCGAAGTTCGCCAACGCGGGTTGGTGCTGACGGATGACACCGCGGCGTGCGAGTTGATCGGCCAACCGGTGCATTTAGTGACCGGATTTGGGCCCAATCCAAAGGTAACCCGGCCCGAGGATCTGGCCTACATTGAGCTGCTGCTCAAGGCCGAAGCACCTTTGGTGAACGTTTGATCCCTTCGCAACACAAAGTTTGAAAGGATGCCGGAACTTTTCAAAAGCTAAAGATCGGTGCCCATGGATACTGCTTCGCTCAAAGTCTTTCTCGAAAGCCAAATGCCTGAAGCACTCGCAATGCTTCGGCAGATGGTGGAGATTAACAGTTTTACCGCCAACGCCGAAGGTGTGAATCGTTTGGGCCGGCTCACGGCCGACCGGTTTTCAAGGTTAGGTTTCCAAGCGGAGTTTGTGCCTTCCAGCAATCCTTCCTGGGGCAGTCATTTGGCGATGACTCGCCGTGGGCGCTCTTCCCGCAGCGTCGTGATGGTCGCCCACCTCGATACGGTCTTTCCTCCCGAGGAGGAAATAGCCAACCAGTTTCATTGGCTGGTGGAAGGTGACCGTGCTTTTGGGCCCGGGACATTGGATATCAAGGGAGGAACAGTGATGATGTGGCTGGTCCTGCGAGCACTGGCGGCCTTTGAACCCGCGTTGTTCGAGGAAATCACCTGGAAATTATTTTGGAATTCCTCGGAGGAACGTCTCTCTCCGGATTTTGACGAGGTTTGTCGGAAACGCCTGGAAGCTGCAACGGTGGCGGTTTTGGTCTTCGAGGCTGAGAACAGGCGCAACGGCACCAGTTTAATGGTTGCCGCGCGCAAAGGGCGCTTCACCTGGAAAGTAACGGTCCAAGGCCGCGGCGCGCATGCCGGAGGCAACCTGAAACAAGGAGCCAACGCTTTGGTGCAACTGGGCCGGACGATCCAAAAGATCGATGCGATGACCGATTTCGCCAGGCACCTGACCTTCAACGTCGGAATCATTCGAGGGGGAACGGTGCTCAATCGAGTCCCGCATGAAGCAGTCGCCGAGGGTGAGTTTCGCGCGTTCAGCCTGGAAGTTTGTGAACAAGCCAAGGCCGCGCTGCTCGCCTTATCCGGCCCGGGAGAAGTGCGCAGCCTGGTGGATGGCTATGCTTGCCGGGTGGAGGCGGAGATTACCAGCGAAAGCCGCCCCTGGCCGCGGAATGCCGCAACCGACCGCCTGCTGGATTTGTGGAGCGCCACTGCGGCTCAACAGGGCAGGTCGATCCTGGCCGAAGAGCGCGGCGGATTAAGTGATGGGAATAGCTTCTGGGACGTAGCCCCTACCCTCGATGGTTTGGGACCATGGGGCGACAACGACCATTGCTCCGAACGCAGCCCGGATGGTTCCAAGCTGCCTGAATTCGTCGAGATCAGCTCGTTCGTCCCCAAGGCGCTGATCAACGTCGTCGCAATTTCCAAGCTCCTGACTTGAGGACCCGACCCCGGTTCCTGCTGTTATAGCTTCCAGTGGCCTTGCAGGTAAAGCCCCTCTATCCGGGTGTCGCCAGGTTCTCATACCCTCATTAGCGTAGCAATTGGCCTCGTTTTAGGGAGGTGGGTTAGGCCTCGCGTACGAGCGGGTGCGGCCCTGCCAGGCAGTAGGGACAGACCTGATTGAGCGGCGTTGCGCCGGCCCGAAGTTGGATCATGCTAAGTTGGGCATTAACATTCCTGGTGATCGCAATCATAGCCGCGATTTTTGGTTTCGGCGGAATCGCGGGGACGGCGGCAGGTATCGCTCAGATCCTGTTCTACATCTTTATTGCGATCTTTATTGTCTCGCTGATTCTGGGGTTGGTTCGCGGTCGCGGTGGGCCTTAGAGCGGTGTTCGCGGGCCGTAGCCACCGAGTTGGCGGGCGAACCCTGGCTCATATTCGCTCGATTTCCACCGGGTCACGTCGGCGGCTGCTCGGGCGTTCGGTCGCCCAGTCGCTGCCCCGCCCGGAGCGGGCAACCGGCAAGAAATTGTTGCGGCGTAAGACGGCGGCCTCCTTCTCGCTGCAACAGGAGAAGCCGCAACGCGCCCTGTCCGCAGCCGACCACAAGTCCGCTCCCGTCGGAGCGGAGAATTGCGCCGGGCGGGCCCGCGCTCTGAACCATGTCCGCGGCCCAAATCTTGAGCAGCCCGCCCATGGGTGCCGGCAGATAGGTGAAGGCGCCCGGCCAGGGCACCAGTCCGCGTATCTGGTTCCAAAGCTCGCGAGCGGATCTTCTCCAGTCCATCAGTCCGTCTGGCCGGACAATTTTGCGGGCGTAACTTGCGCCTGCGGCCGGCTGCGGTGACGGGGCGAGCTGTCCCTCCAGGTAGGGCGGGATGGTCCGGATCAAAAGCTGCGCTCCCAGCGCCGCCAAGCGGTCGTGAAGGCTCTGCGAGTTATCCTGTTCGAGAATAGGCGTTGATTCCTGCGCCAGGATTGGCCCCGTATCCAACCCGGGATCCATCTTCATAATAGTCACTCCAGTTTCGGTATCCCCATTGAGAATGGCCCATTGGATCGGCGCTGCGCCGCGATATTTCGGCAGCAGCGACGTGTGAACATTCAGGCAGCCGAAGCGGGGCAATTCCAGCACGGAAGGGGGTAAAATCTGCCCGAAGGCGGCGACGCAAATGAGATCGGGCCGCAGCTCTCGCAGAGCATCAAGAAACTGCGGGTCTCGCGCCTTTTCAGGCTGCAAAACCGGCAACTGTCGTTCCAGCGCCAACTGCTTGACCGGCGAGGGTGTCAGCTTCAATTCGCGGCCTTTGGGCCGATCAGGTTGCGTGACTACACCGACGACCTCAACGGCGGGGGCATCTGCGAGCGCCTGAAGGCTGTCGCAGGCCAGTTGAGGGGTTCCCATGAACGCTACGCGCGGGATCAAGAGCGCACCTCTTTCAATCGGATTTTATAGCCGGGGTAAGCCCCGTTTTTGTGGCGCCCCTTCAGGGTGCAATGGATTCTTTGAATGAACGGACCGAGGTCATCGGCCGCCGGCCTCAGTTCTGGGCTATGGTCGGTTAACCCTTCAGGTTGAGGGAACGCGGCCCGACGATTCGAGCCAGGTCTTTGGGCACCGGTGATCGGCATTATCTCGGGCGGGCCGGAGCGGGATGGTTGCGGATCGTCATAGTTGATCTCGAACGTCGCGGCCGAGCGACCGGATGGTCGCAGCCCTTGAATCAATGTGCTCCCACCGAGCTTATTAACGCAAGAGTTTGCGCCGGGGCGGCTGCGCGGCGGGTCGCCCACGGACCGGCGCAGCGACCGCGGGGCCGGTTACGGTCCGTTTGCCCAGGGAGGTGGCGCATTTGGAGCAAAGGAATTCATGCAGTTCTCCCGTGGGCAGCACCAGCAACAGCCGCTCGCGCACCGGTTGAGAGGTTTTGCATTTCGGGCAATAAAGTTCGCTGGCGGTAAACTGGCCAAATTGCTGCTGCGCCATGAATTCAACTCTTCACGATGTGCTTCAAAAGGTCAAACAGCACCTTGTGAGGCGGTTGATCCGCGTTGATCTCGTGTTCGATCACCTTGTCATAGAAATTCAGGACCGGCCGAGTCTCGCGTTCGTAGGTGGCCTGGCGCTCTCGAATCACATCCAAGTTCGCGTCATCGAGCCGGTTTTCTTTGAGGGCGCGGCGCTGCAACCGCTGGATCAGAGCTTCCTGGTTGTTGCACCGCAGGTAGAAAATAGCAACCACTTCAAGGGTATCCTTAAGGATCTCCGCCTGGCGGACGTTGCGCGGAATCCCGTCCAGTACCAGGGTGTCCTGGTCCGCCCGGAACCGGCCGGCCTTGGTGGAGCCGTCGATGAAGTCGTGCCATAACTCGATAGTGGTGGCGTCGGGCACGAGTTGGCCGCGGCTGGAGAATTCGAGAAAAACCCGGCCAATCGGGCTGTCGGCTTTGAGGCTGCGGAAGACGTCGCCACAGGCGCAATGAAAGAAGTTGGGAATGGTTCCAAGGATTTTGCCCTGCGTGCCCTTGCCCGCGCCCGGGGCGCCGAAGAGCAGGATCGTGCGGTATTTCATAGTAGGATTTCGACTTTTCGGCCATTCGGTATCTCCGCCGGCCAGGCGACCCACCACGATTTTCAGCCAGCTCCACCAGGTTCACAAGTTCTAAGTTTGACCTTAAGCGCGCCATTTACGCCCGTGAGCGCCCCTAGTGAAGGGAACGTGCAGCCTGCGGTCATTGAGCATTGAGGATTGAGCATTTGCTAGTTTCCAGTTGTGCAGGATCCGGCCGCAAAAAATGGCTGCTGAATGCCAAGCCCGGTGTGGCTGGGATCGGCCTCCTTTCTAAGCTGATCTAACTGATGAAAGAAGCCAATGGCCGGGTGGTGAAGTTGAGCGAGCACCCGCTAACGGGCCCCTTGGTGGCCGGTGCGGCGGATGCCTCCCGTCGGGCGGGTGGTTACTTGCGCGAATCCCTCAACCATCGCTTTGTTTACGTGGTGGTTTCGCCACGCGCCCGTGGGCTGTCGGTCGGGGTGAACATGAACCCCGACAAAAAATGCCAGTTCAATTGTGTTTATTGCGAAGTGGACCGTTCGGCAATCGGCCCCGAACAGAAGCTGGACGTCACCCAAATGGCGGGTGAATTGACGAAAACGCTCGAATATATCCGCAGCGGGCGCTTGCGCGAACTGCCCGCCTTTCGCCGTGTGCCGGACGAGTTGCTCCAACTGCGGCACGTGGCACTTAGCGGGGACGGCGAGCCGACGCTGGCGCCTGAGTTTCCCGAGGCACTGCAGGCGGTGATGCATGTGCGCGCGCTCGGCGGTTTTCCGTTTTTCAAGCTGGTTCTCATCACCAACGCGGTAGCCCTTGATCTGCCAACCGTCCGGCGCGGCATCGCTCACCTGAGCAAGCAGGATGAGGTTTGGGCCAAACTCGACGGCGGCACGCAAGCCTATCTAAACAGAATTAATGGTGCGGATGTTCCTTTAGCCAAGGTCCTGGCGAACATCCTCGCGCTGGGCCGGGAACGGCCGGTGGTCATTCAAAGCCTCTTTCCCGCGATTGGCGGCCAGGAACCGCCGCTCGAGGAAGTTGAGGAATACGCCCGGCGGTTGCAGGAACTCAGGCAAGCCGGGGCTCAGATTTCGTTAGTCCAGATCTATTCGGCCAGCCGTCCCACCCCTCGCTCGGAATGCACTCACTTGCCGCTGCGGGTCCTGTCCGGCATTGCGCAAAAAGTGCGCCAGGCGACTGGGCTTAACGTCGAGGTGTTTTGATGATTCGACCAGGCCGGGGTTCAGGGGGTTGCAAGTTACAGGTTGAAGGTTACAGGTTTTGGCCCGCTCGTCGTTGATTTCTTGCTCGCTGATAAACCTGATAACCGTTCCTTCGAACACCCCACCTGGCTGAAGTTCCGTCAGCTAAGCATCCTTGTGCCTGAGCTGGATCTGCTGGATTTCCTGGAACGGAATCAATATTTCCTCGGTGGCTCCGCTACGCTGGATTTCCAGGTGCATGTCGTTGGCCGCGATCCGGGAAATGCGCTGTCCGGAGTATTCTCCCCGCGAGGTCTTGATTAACAGCACCATGTCTTTATCGGCGTCACGGCGGACGACGCTGAAAAATCCGGGAAACTTTGTCTCGATAAAGCGGCGGTTGAAAGTGAACTGCCCGCGTTGATACGTTACGGTCTCGGGTACGGACGGCTTGCCGTGACCCGCTTCGGTCTGGGCTAATTTCAGACCGGCCGGGTGTTCAGCCTGGCCCCGCATCGGATTGAGCTCGTCAGCCGTGCCGGCTGCCGGAGCGGCAATGGGTTCGGCGGCGCTTTGGGCGGCGGCGACCTCCTCGCGGATCTCGGCGGCGGTTTTCTGCATGCGCGTCGGCAGGGAAAGAAACACAATGGGTGAAAGCAATCCCAGGAAAGGGATGGCCGCCAGGCCGCAAACCATCCCCGGCGGTTGGGCGCGGAACAAGGCAACTTCGTAGGCGGCGTAGACATTAGCCGCGTACAAAACCAACAAAACAATGATGCCCAAAGTTGACGAAGCCATCGCTCCCAAGAGGGACTGCCGGGGCGGACGTTCCAACCGCGGCGGTTCTTTTATGTTGACCTCGGTTTTCTTGATTTTTTCTTCCTGGCTGATCTCGATAAACGGCTCGACAAAAGGTTCCATGCGCTGGTTCTTGGCGAAATTGCGCAAGTCCTCCTGTGCAAAGCTGGTCCAAGGCACTCGTTGGTAATCGCCTTCACCTATTTTGACCTGGACGCCCTGGTCGTTGGCGGTGGTCGGCAGGATTTCGCCGGTGACAGTTTGGCCGTTGGTAAGCTTGAACGTGTCGGCCCGGAGTTGTGTCGTGAGCAGCCCCAACAGCAGCATCGTCAGGGCCAGGTATAAACTACGCACCATGGCCTTTGGATAACAAATGACCCCTGCGGAAGGAAGGAAAATTACAGTCAGCTCCTTTCCACTCCCAAATGGCTTACGAGGTCCTCCACCACCCAGTTGGGCCGGGTATTTTGGAGGGCATCGGCGCTGGCGCCATGTTGCCATACTCCGTAGCGCAACGTCAGCAGCGAATCCGACTGAAGCGTGCGTTGCGCGAGCAAGCCGGCCAGGTAGCCCGAGAGCACGTCGCCACTGCCGCCTTGGGCCAAGTGGGGGTTGCCGGACGAATTGACGAACACCGGGCCGGTGCTCCTGCCGATCAGGGTTTGATGGCCTTTAAGGACAACGTACGTATTGCTAAAGCGACGCGAAAGATTGCGTAACGCCTCCAAGCGATCGGACTGAACCTCCTTGGTTTGGCAGCTCAGCATCCGGGCCGCCTCGCCAGGGTGTGGAGTGATGACCCGGATACCGGGTTGCTCAGGCGGTTCAGGCGGGATCCAGGCCAGAGCACTGGCATCGACGATTAGTGGCCCGGCAAAACGGTGCCAGAGTTCCGCCACTAACAGTTTGATTTGGTCCGGGACATCCTCAGCGGCCAGACCGGGCCCCATCAGGATGGCAGTGCGATTGTCCGCCGGCTTGGTTTCTGCCCGCCACGGCGAGACCATCACCGCCTGCAATTGGGAGGCGATCACGTGGTAAACCGGTTCCAACGCGTAGAGGGTAATCAGCCCGGGTTGCGCGCGTTGGGCGCCTCGGGCCGTCAGCACCCCCGCGCCGTGGTAACCAAGGCTGCCGGCGATTATCGACAGATGGCCGTATGTTCCCTTGTGCCCGGCGACCGCCCGGGGCGGTGGGAAGGTCGCAAAATCCTGCGGTAAGGTCCACTGAAGCTCGGACTGTGGGAGATTTGGAGCCAGGCCGACGTCATTCGCCACCTCGAGCCGGCCGACATAATCCCATGCCGAGTTCGAGAGCAACCCAGCCTTGGGAGCTCCAACGGTCAGGGTTACCAAAGCGCGGATAGCCGCACCTTGAGGCTGGCCGGTTGTGATGTCCAAGCCGGAGGGCACATCCACGGCGAGGACTTTCAACCCAGTCGCATTGACGCGATCGATCAAGGTCACCCAGGGAGAGCTGAGCGGACGATTGAGGCCAATGCCAAATAAGCCATCGATTACCAGAGCGGGCTTCAAAGACAGCAGGGTCTCGAGTTTCGGAAGGTCGCCCTGCGGATCGCCAACGTCCAGCACATCCACCCGGCGTTCCGGCAGATGGTCCCGAGCACAACGTGCATCGTCCCCATTATGGCCTTTGCCTGCGAGGATGAGGATCAGATCCGAGGGTTGGGTTAAACCCAGGGCGCAATTGGCTACAGCCCGGCCGACCCGGCGAATGACTTCGGCTTCAGTTTGCCCGGACGCCCAGGTGTCTTTCTCCCACTGGCGCATCTGCTCGAGGCTCAAGACTGGCAACGGCATACTTTGGAACTTACGCGCGAAAATACTGTCGGAAAGCCCTTTTTTGTCTGAGGAACCCCTTTGCGGCCACCGCAAGTTATGAAAAGACTTTGAGGTTCGGAAAGCTATGGAACGGTTAGGGAAGTGGGAGGAGGCAGACTCAAATGGGGGGTATTTTCTGTGACACTCTCATTAACACCGCGGCTTCAGCCCGGTGTAATGACGTGCTCGGGCGCAGGAAACTGTTTCAACACTCCTCAGGAAGTCATGGACGATGCACCCAATCGTGGCGAAAATGAGATTGTGGAGTGCGATTTGGAGAAATTCGCTGGACTGCTCAAGCAAGCAAAGCGGGTCCTGGTTTTTACCGGGGCCGGTATTTCGACCGGGAGCGGAATTCCTGATTTTCGCGGACCGCAGGGGGTTTGGACACGGCGCAAGCCAGTCTATTACGCCGAGTTCATGAGCAGCGAGGCCGCTCGCATTGAACATTGGGATTATAAGCTCGAAGGATGGGCCGCATTTCGAGATGCGCGACCGAACGCGACGCATCACGCGATCGTGAGATTGGAGCGAGCGAATAAGTTACTAGCGGTGGTAACACAGAATATTGACGGGTTGCATTCGCGGGCTGGAACCTCTCATGAGAGACTGATCGAGCTCCACGGCACGAACAGCCTGGTCGAGTGCCAAGCGTGCGGGAAACTGAGCGACCCGGAACCGCACTTCGAGCGGTTCAGAACAACGCGTCGACCGCCCGCATGTGACTGCGGCGGATTTCTCAAGCCGGCCACGATCAGTTTCGGCCAGAACCTGCGCCCGGGAGACATTGAGCGAGCTACCCGCGCTGCGGAAGAAGCAGATCTGGTCGTGGCGCTGGGCTCGACGCTTTCGGTTTATCCAGCGGCACAAGTTCCCTTGATAGCGGCACGGCGTGGGGTTCGTTACGTGGTCGTCAACCGTGGGGCGACGGAGCATGACGGCCTTCCAGAAGTCACGCTCCGAATCGAGGGAAACGTGGAAGAGATTTTTCCAGCGGCGGTGGCCCTGGCGCTGGAGTAGGCTGTTGAAGCAGGCCGGCGCCGCGCGCCCATCGGAATGCGCCAGCTAGCCGCCCGGAACGCCGCATTTATGCGGCAGCGTGGCGAGTAATGTGGGCGCGCAATCTTCCAGGCCCCTGCCGCATAAATGCGGCGTTCCGGGGCTCTGCGGAATAATACACAGGAATATCCCTCTCCCCGTCCCTCTCTCCGCCGTTCTTCGCGGGGCGAGGGAGATCGATCGTTGCGCGATCCTTGCGCGCCGATGGCTGTCCGTCCTTCCCTCCCCTCGACGGGCCCTCACGGCACCGAGGCGGCTTCGGCCCGCGCAGGCGCGAGGAGAGTCCATTCCCGATCTGCGGTCGCCCCGAATCTGTGGGGAGACTCATCGCGAGCAAAACAAAAGCCGGCAGCGAGAGCGCCACCGGCTTAAGAGAAAAGTTGCTTAGGCGGCAATTACGCCAAGCCGAAGCCTTTGCGATAGGTTCGTTTGACGAAGTGCGCGGCTTCCGGTGCGTTGGTGGCGCGCATCTTCGGACCGTCCCATTCCAATTTCTTGCCGACGCGCAGCGCGACGCAGCCCAGGAGAATGATTTCGGTGAGATACGCCGCGATATCGAAGTTGGAGTAAGGGACCAGGTTACCTTTGCAACCTTCGATCCATTCCAGGTGCTGTTTGGCATCGGTGTCCTTGGCCAGGTGGTTGCGCGGCAAGGTCACCGGCACGGCTTTGCAGGCCTCGTGGTCGTTGCCGTTTTTCAGCTCCTTCTCATCATTGAGCTTCACAAAGAACCGGGCGCCGTAATCATCGGGCGAAAAGATTTGGCCTTTTTCGCCAATCAACAAACAGCCGGCAATGGGGACCTTGTCCATCATTTCCTTGATGTCCTTGGTCAGATCTTCAGGCGGCCGCAACGGCTTGACGGTCTT
>DASRFK010000062.1:0-44091 GCA_035651635.1 Verrucomicrobiia bacterium
TTGCCCCAGTGCCAACCGGCGTAGGGTTGTTCGCGTTCGTTGCCTCGAAGGTAATTCCCCACATACTCCGGATAAGCCTCGGTCAGTGCGCTGGCGCCGGTCCAGTCGCGAAGGTCACTTGGATCCAAAGTGGACAATGCAGAATGCAGAATCGCAGACGGGATGGGGAAGACGCGCCGGGCCACCTTGGGACACACTCGCCACCCGAGGGCACGACTCATCCAATCCGGGTCCTGGGCACAGATTAGCACCCGGCCTCCGGCCCGAATGTACAACTCCAGCTTGGATGTAATCGCCGGATCGTCCTTCAACGCGTTGCGTCCAACCATCACCAGTGGGGCCGCCGCACCGTTCCAGGAACCGGTTCGATAGCCCAGACTCGCCACCATCTGACGGGTCGATTCATGAGGATCAACCACGGCGATCCGGCCACCGCCCCGTTTATCCTCGCCAAAGACGCGAAAGGCAAAAGTGTCCTCGTGCCTGTTTTGGCCAATCGTTGCCTCAAGCGAGATCTGGCCATCGCGATCGGTTTCTCCAGCCGGAGCAATTAGATCGAAAGGAATGAATCGGATCTCCGAGATGGCCAGGCTGCCTTGCGTCCGGCCCTTGCCGACTTCCTTGCCGCCCACCGTGGCGGTCCAGCTAGCAGTAAAGTCCTGAGGCCGGCGCGTATCGTTGATCAAAACAATCTGCTTCTGGATTTTCGCGCCGGGACTGAAGTGGTGATCCTTGGCGGTATAGGTCCCCGCCAGGCCGGCGATCCAGGCCAAGGTTGGTCCGTTAACCTCTGGAAGAGCGTCCTGCATCCAGGACCAGGTGCGCAAGCCGCCCGGCAAACCGGCCGTGCGCCAACTGCGCCAGGTATTTACGCGGTAGAGCTGCTGGATTTTGTGGTTGTTCGCGTATTCATCCAGCCGATTTTCGGAACTCTGATAGAGCATCCCGTTGCGGAACAGATCGTGGAGGTAGCGCCGATACTTTGCTTCCTCCGCGGCATAGGCTTCCGCGCCGAAATAAATAGCAGCGTATTCCGTGAGGAGCGGTTCGCTGGTGATGTTGCTTTCAAAGCCGTGGCGCCCGCGCCGGAACGTGCAGTCCATCGGCGTGCCGAACTCGACCATTGAAATCGGCATCTCCCCGGCCTCCGCCCAGGCGCTGAGCCAATCCTCGCGCTCTTGCAGAGGGATCAGATCCAGGTAGCAGTTCATCGTGTAGACATCGCCCGCGTAGGCTCCAGCGTGACTGTAATAGACCCGGGTGGGATCGAGCTTTTTGAGTCCGTCGAACATTTCATTACCCGCAACCACCAGGCGCTGCCAACGTTCGTCGCCCTGTCCCCAAGCCCGACGACCGATGTGGCGCGGATCCGCATCGACGGCGTTGTTGAAGAAATTGAAGCCGGCGATCCACATGACCACGGAAGGGTGATTGCGGTAGCGGCGCATCCAAACGGTGGCGCGGTCCAAAGCGCGTTGGCGGCTCTGTTCCCAAATCAGCCGGCCTTTCGAATCTGTCATGTACTTGTTGGCATTCAGGATATACTGCGCCACCAGGTAACCTTTGCGATCGGCTTCCTCGAGGTTTCGCCCCGAATCGCCCGGGTCGCCGCGGGTATCCACCTTCTCCTGGCCCATTTCGGAGAAGATGTCCCCGACTTGCATGCGCGGGCCATTGTTAAAGCAAGGCTGGCGCAGGTGGATAACCGTCCCATTGAGATAGAATTGGCGGCCTTCAATCCAAAACTCGCGGAATCCGAACCGCTGATTGCATTCGTCGTCCAGGCCGGCGCCCGCGACTTTCAGACGAAGGGTATAGAGGTTGGCCGCGGGACCATCGGGCTCCGACCCGACGTCCCAGAGGCGCGGGTCTGACCAGGGCCAGGATAGAGACAGGCTTTGGGTCTGCTCCGCAACGACGTTTGTGTCCACGGCGAAACTCTTTTCCACGTCGCCCTTTTCGTTGAGCATGTCCGCAACGACGTGCACCGGGCCGGCCTGATTGACTCCGGTCAGTTCCACGTCCAGAGAGATTTCCTTGTTCCGCGTTGAAGTGCGCACGAACACATCGGTCACTCGCGCCTCCGACCTACGACTTTCCAAAAAGATAGTGCCTGTCAGGCCGCGCGATCTCAGCGATGCCGCAGTGTAGGTAACGTTCGCGAACGCATTCTGCCAGAATGTCCCTACCTGTTCTGAATCGGCAATGGCCGCCACCAAAACCCGAATCTCCACCGTTTGGCCGGGTGTTATCGCCGAGGTGATGTCTACTGAGCCCCATGGCCAAGGTACTTTCCCGCATTCCTTGCCATTCACATAAACAATCGCATCCGTGCAGACGCGATCGAACCAGAGGCTGACCGCGCGGCCTTTCCAATCTACGGGGATGGTGACCTGACGCTCGTACCAGGCGCGCGCCACCCGCGATCCGTCGTAGTGCTCCCACTGCGGACCGCTGCCAAAGGCCACAAAATCGCTGGATTTCCCGCGCGAACTTTGCCAACTGCCCGGAACCTTGATATAGGCCCACCCCACCTTTTGGGGCTCCGCAACTCCTTCAGTTGCCGGCATGAAACGCCAGATGCCGTCCAAAGACACCTGCGCTCGCTTTGAGCTTAAGGTGGTAATGGTCGTCTTGTCCCAGTTCAGCGCTGTGCCGGCGGGCAGTTGGGCGTCCGCCTCCTGCGTCGCCGGAGCCAGGTGAGGCATGACCGTTAGGAACAACAGAATCAGCCATAAACAAAAACACCTGGTTTTAAATAATTGCGAAGAACTGATTCTCACCCGCATAGTTTTGACGTCATCCCGCGTTGGATGAAAGTTGAAAGGTTGCTGAAAGCGGTTGGCGGGCCACTTGCGCCCTACGGGCGGGGGCGGGGAATTTGCCAAACCCGACTACTGGCCGGCGAGGGGGTTTGAAGTATATTTTCAGGCAGCAAATGATGAGAACCATTCAGGGTTACCACGTGATCAAGCCGGAAGATCTCTTCTGGCGGCCCTCCAATCTAATGAAAATCCCGAACGCAGATTATCTCGAGCGAACCGGGAGTGAAAATCTCGCCGCACGTCTCTGGCGGCTGCCACCCAAGAGCGCCAACACGCTGCACAAGCACATCCGGCAAGAGGAATTGTATTTCGTGCTGGAAGGCACCGGGCGCATGCGCGTAGGCGAGAAGACGTTGACTGTGCCGCGTTACGGCGGTGTGCTGGTCGGACCCGACCAGTTGCGGCAGGTGTTTAACGACACCGACGCCGACGTGCTCTGGCTTATTATAGGGGCGCCTGAGGAACTGGAATTTCTTCAAGGGTCAAAATCCAAGATGGACCTCTCGCTTATCTATCCGGTGGACCCGAAACAATTGCCCGAGGAACTTGCTGGCGCGGAATGGCCGCCAAGATAGGATAGGCAGCCTGGGAAGCCGAACGGATCGAGCGCGAGTTGGCCGAGGTCGGCGCACGGTTGGGCGGAAATGATAACTGGATTGCGGCGACCGCGCGCACATGGGGCTTGCGCCTGGTTAGCCGGGACGCAGCCTTCACGCGTGTTCCGCGACTGGGAGTTCTTTCTTATTAGCCCCACTTTCGCAACGGGGTAGATGCGACCTCTCCCTGCATAAGCAGCCTGGGGAACTGAACCGCTCGGGGCACGAAGCCACTCACGCTTGCCGGCAATTCACTAGAACCCGCTCGACGATATCGGGAAGAGCGGCCTCTAGCGTCGGTGTCAGTTGCGTGCCCACGGTGAAACAATCCTGCACTTCAACGGCGAAGATTCTTACCTGGACCGGAACGGAAAGGCCGAGTTCACGGCCCAGTGCCAGCAGTTCACCGATGCCGAGGAAATGAGGGGAGACTGCGGGGAGGGTCTTTAAGTCCTCTGCGTTGAGCTCATGGACGAAGCCCGGAGGGCTGTCCTGGGTCTGGATGGCATCAACAATGATGAGGGTCTCGTAGCCGACGACCAGGTCGAGAAGCGCCAACCCCATTTCGGAACTCTCCGCGACGGAAATGGATGGATGGCCATCAAAGTGGCGGTGAATCTCGCGGGCAACACGCAGACCAATGCCATCGTCAGTGAGGAGGTCGTTGCCCAGTCCAAGTAAGATGGTTTTGCCGTTATTAGCGGCCAAGTTACACCCGAGTTCCGCAGAATGAACGACGTAATCCGAAACGGCGTCAGAATCCAGCTTGGGCAGTGCACGAGGCTCCGGGTTGGTGGTATTGGAGAAGCAGGGAGCGTGTTTTAAAATTCGGTTTGGAGTCCCGCCTTTAGGCGGCCCGGCGCCAGAACCGCCTGAAGCCGGGACTCCAAACCCAGGTGCCCACGCCCAAGCCGATGTTTTAAAACACGGTCGGAGATTTCCTGCCTCGGGCTTTGTCGCCGAAGTTGTGGTTTGGAAATTGAAGTTCACTCCTGCTTGAGTTGACGCATGAGACTGCGCTGGCGGTCATAAATACTGACCGAGAGCGGGAGGTGACCAGGCAGGGAGTGCGTGGCGCAGCCGAAACAGGGATCATACGCGCGGAAGGCCATTTCGACCCTGTTCAGCAGGCCGTCGCTCACCTGGCCTTTTTTAATGAGCTCTTTGGCCGCTTTTTCGACGCTCATCGCAATGCGGGCAGCGTTATTCTGCGTCGCGACAATGAGGTTGGCTTTGGTGACCAGGCCGTTGGCGTCGGTCTCGTACTGGTGGAAGAGTGTTCCCCGCGGAGCCTCGACCACGCCAATGCCGATCCGGGGCACGGCTTGTGGAATAGTCCGGATGTCGCTACTGGTTATTTCGGGATCGTTGACCAACTCGGCGATGCGTTCGGCGGCGTGAATCATCTCGACGATGCGAGCCCAATGGTTGGCCAGAGTGTGATGCACGGGTTTGCCACCGAGCGTGTTGAAGAACTCCTCGTAGGCTTGTTGCGCGTGAGGAGTTGTCAGTCCATCGCTGACGTTAAGCCGGGCGAGTGGAGCGACGGCGTAGATGCTGCTTTGTGGCCCCTCCTCGAACCCGTGCCAGCCCAGTGGCTTCAAGAAGCAGAATTTAACGTAGCTCCAGGTTTCGACGTGCTCGGCGACAAAATCACGGTACTGCTGCACGGGGAATTTGGCATATTGCTTTCCTGACGGATCGACAATACGTATCAGGCCGTCGTAGAAATTGATTTTGTTGTTCGCGTCAACCAAGCCCATGTAATAAGTGCGGTGCGTATAGGCGGGTGAAGAAATCAGGTTTACGTACTGTGCGTTTCGCAGAACGATGTCTTTGAAGACCTGGAGAGTGAACAGCGCGAACTCGAGCGAGTCCTTTGCCAGTTCCCGGAATCCAGGCAAATCCTCTGATTTGAGACCTTTCGAGACGCCACCTGGCAACCCGAAAACAGGATGAATCACTTTTCCGCCAAAATAGGCAATTAGTTCGCGCAAGCGGCGCCGCATCGAGATCACTTTTTTGCCGACTTCGACACCGACTTTCTGGACGACCCCGACGACGTTGCGCTGTTCCTTGGGAGCGTCGGGGCCGACAATGAAGTCAGGACCGCCGAGCAAATAGACATGCAGAGCGTGATCCTCGAGGATGAAAGCGTTGTAAATCAACTCACGGATCTTGCGAGCCGGGATGGTGGGCTGCACTTGATAGAGGTCGTCCAAGGCTTTGGTGGCGGCCATGTGATGGGCGGTCGGGCAAACGCCGCAGATGCGGCTGGTGATCTGCGGCATTTCCTCAACTGGCCGGCCGATGCTGAAGACCTCAAAGCCACGCAGCTCGGGAATTTGCAGGTAAGCGCGTTCAACGTCGCCCTGATCATCGAGGAAGATATCGATTTTGCCGTGGCCTTCGAGCCGGGTGATCGGATCGATCGTAATGCGGCGGCGCGATGCCGGAGCAATTGGTTGAGCGTTAGTCATATGACTGGATGCGCCGGCGGTTCCACCTTCCTTCGCAGCAGGCTCTTGGCTAGACCGTAGCGGTAGAAGGTGCCGACCGGATCCGGGATGCCCGCGAGAGTATCAGAAATCTGTTTTTCCTCTTTGGCGGCGAGGTTGGCACTCAGGCAAGAGAGGATCTTGGCGCCCTGGTCGCGCGCCCGGGAGGTCGGGCCGAAACAACCTGAGCAGGGCATTCCGCCTGTGGTGCAAGCCGCCTCGCAGCCGCTCCGGGTAGCCGGTCCCAGGCACACGACGCCTTGTGCCAGGAAGCAGGTGTCGGGATCTAACCTGGTCAGATGGGGACGCTTGAACTCGGTGAAGCTCAAGTCCGGAGGTTTAGTTCCTTTGCGCGGACACTGATCACATAAGGCGATGTCAGGTGCAAGGACGCTGCCCTTCGGGGGCAAATTGCCCTCAAGCAGCGCGGCGATCGCAGCTTTTGTAATCTTCGGCGTGGGTGGGCAGCCGGGTATGTAATAGTCCACCTCGACGACCTGGTCGAGCGAGCGGACGACATTTCTGATGGTCGGCAGGCTTAGAGAATGGCCATCGTGGTCGGAGTGCGGGACCGGTCGTGTCTTGGTTTCGTTCTCTGTTGTGGGGGCCTCTTCGAACACATAGCGCAGGATCTCTTCGCGTGAGAATTGATTGGCCAGGCCAGGGATGCCGCCGAGCTGAGCGCACGCGCCAAAGGCGATCAAGTACTGGCTTTTGCGGCGCAGCAAATGGGCCATCTCCTCTTGCTCGGAGGTGCGGATGGCCCCGTTGAGAAGGGTTGCGACGATGGATTGGTCGGCCATCCCTTCAAGATCGGCTTTCTTGAAGTCCATCGCGCACGGCCATAAGACAATATCGACAGCCTCCAGCACCCGGAGGGTGTCTTCGGCAAAGTCAACGACGGCCTCTTCACACCCACCGCACGATGCGCACCAGTAGAAGCCAATCTTGGGTTTGATAGTCATTTCGCAATTTCTATGCGGTTGCCGGTGTGGGGTCACCGCTGCGAACTTTGCTTTCGAGCGCGATCATCTCCCGGTCCCACTCAGCGAATCGTTCGGGCAGGCCCAGAGGGCCGAGGATTTTGAGCTTCTCCACCATGTCGTTGACGACCGTGCGGACTTTGTCGCCTTCGCTGGCTGAAATCCATTCCAGCCGCAAGCGCTCGGGTTCAATGCCAAAGCCGCCGAGCAATCGTTGGAGCATGGCAAAACGGCGCAGGGTCTTATAATTGCCCTCGACGTAATGGCAGTCTCCCGGATGGCAGCCACCGATGAGCACGCCGTCCGCACCTTTGGCGAAGGCGTCGAGGATGAACTGAGGATCGACCCGACCGGAGCACATGAGCCGAATAACGCGGACGTTGGGCGCGTATTTGAGGCGTGAAACACCAGCGAGATCCGCCGCGGTGTAGGTGCACCAATTGCAAAAGAACGCAGCGATCAGGGGTTGCCAGGTTGCGGTGGTAGCGTTCATGTTTGGCTTCTTTTCGCGGTTTTGTTTTTTGCTACCGATTCCTGGTCTGTTAGTTCGCCAGAACGCCTTCGATCTCACTGAAGATCTGGTTGTCCTCAAAGAGGTGTTGCCTGATGGAGCCTGACGGACAGGAGGCCACACAGGTGCCGCAACCCTTGCACAAAGCCTCGTTGATGCAGGCTTTCTGTGTAGCCTGGTCCAGCGAGATCGCGGTGTAAGGACACAATGAAAGACAGGACTTACAACCAGAACAGGCTTCCTCAAGGACATACGCCGTGTTCGGCTCTTGTTCGATGTAGCCTTTGTCGATCAGGGCCATGGCTTCCGCAGCGGCGGCTCCCGCCTGGGCGATGCTGTCGGGAATGTCTTTTGGACCCTGGCAACAGCCGGCAATGAAGACGCCGTCGGTGAAAGTGCTCACCGGAGCCAGCTTGGGGTGTTTCTCAAGAAACCAGCCTTCGGACCCGCAGCTCATGTTGAAAAGGCGCCGAACCTCCTGAGCATCGGACTGTGGTTCCATCCCGACCGCCAGGACAATCATGTCAACCGGGATGCGACGAACAAATCCAGCCAGCGTGTCTTCGACACGAATCACCAGCTTTCCCTCTTCTTCCGGCGCGAGGGCCCAATCGGTTACTTCGGCGACACGACCGCGGACAAAGCGAATCCCTTCTCGCAGCGATTTATCATAGAACTCTTCACACCCCTTTCCCGGGGCGCGGATGTCCATATAGAAGATGGTGACATCGGCATCGGTATGTTCGCGGAAGAGCTGCGCCAGCTTCATTGAATGCATGCAGCAGGTGCGCGAGCACCACCGGTTGGTCTTTAAATCGCGCGAGCCGACGCACAGGATAAAGCCCGCGGTTTTGGGTTTGCTGCCGTCGCGCAAAATGATCTCTCCGCCGGTTGGGCCGGAGCTGGTCACCAGGCGTTCGAGTTCCAGAGAGGTAAGGACATTTGGATAAAGGCCGTAGCCGTATTGAGGAATGCGCTTGGCGTCGAACAACTTGAAACCTGTGGCCAGAATAATATTTCCGACTTTAATTTCGACGAGTTGCTCTTTCTGCGAAAAATCAATAGCCCGTCGGTCCGCACAGGCTTCGAGGCAGGTTTTCTTGCATTTGCCCGTCTTGACCTGCAGACAGCGCTCGGGATCGATCACCACCACCTGGGGCACGGCTTGTGGGAAGGGGATGTAAATCGGTTTGCGTTTGCTCAGACCGACATTGAACTCGTCCGCAAACTTGGGTTCCTTGTAGACGCAAGACTTAATGCACTCCTGACAGCCGACGCACAAATCTTCGATTACATACCGCGGCTTGCGCCGGACCGTCACAGTATAATTGCCCACATAGCCCTCGACCTTTACTACTTCCGAGTAGGTCCAGAGGGTGATGTTTTCGTGAGACCTGACGGCGGACATTTTTGGGGTCAAAATGCAGGCGGCGCAATCCAGTGTGGGGAAGGTCTTATCGAATTTGGCCATGTGCCCGCCGATGCTCGGCTCGCGTTCAACGAGAAAAGCCTTCTTTCCGGCGTTACCCAGCGTGAGAGCGGCATGGATGCCCGCGATCCCACCGCCGACTACAAGCACATCGGGATGGATGGGAACCTTTGTGGTTTTGAGGGAGTCGTGAAAACGGACCCGTTGGATAGCCGCGCGCGCCAGCGCTTTGGCTTTGGCGGTCGCGGCCACCGGATCGGTGTGCACCCAGGAATCGTGTTCCCGGATATTAACCATCTGGAAGTAAAATGGGTTCAATCCGCCCCGTTCCGTAGCGACGCGGAAAGTGTGCTCGTGCAACAGCGGCGAACAGGAAGCCACCACGATACGGTTGAGGCGGTGCTCGCGGATGTCTTGCTGGATAAGCTCCTGACCAGGATCGGAGCACATGTATTTGTAATCGCGGGAGACGACTACCCCTGGAAGTTTGGCAATGGACTGCGCCACCGCCGGGCAATCCACCACCGCACCGATATTGTGCCCACAGTGGCAGATGTAGAAACCGATGCGAATCTGATCGCCTTCAGCTAGAGAGGAAGCGCGCATGGGGTATAAATCCGAAATCCGAAGCTCGAAATCCGAAACAAAGCCGAAATGCCAATAAGCAGTGACGAAAAATGAAGGCGGGTTGCATGGTTAGCCGGGTTGGATTCATTTCTTCAGCGAACACTTAGCTTGGTTCTTCCAAATCGTAGTATTTCGGTTTGCCGTTTGCGGGCACAGGTCGGTTACTTTGTGTTTTGTCCGTTTTGAATTGGTTTTGGATTTCGAGTTTCGGATTTCGAATTCTATCTGTCACGTGGTCACTGGTTCGGAGAGCGGGTTCATCGGGACAAAGTTTCGTTGCAGGCCCAGTTGTTTTGGTTCCAGGCCGAAGGCCAAACCCATGAGTTGGGTGAAATAGACTGTGGCGATGCGAGCCGGTCCCCAGCGCTTGGCGATTTGGTCATGATATGCGTCCAGATTGAACTGGCAGAGCGGACAGATGGTGGCGATGACGTCCGCTCCGCGACGCACGGCTTCTTTGAGCAAAATGTAAGACATGCGCAACCCGGCTTCTGGGATAGTGCCAGTGAGACTGGCGCCGCAGCATTTTGTTTTCAGCGGGTAATGGACAATTTCGACGCCCAGCGCCGTCAGTACTTGATCCATCGTGGTCGGATTCCACGCTTCGTCGAACGTCGCATAGGGACGGACGACCTGGCACCCGTAATACGGAGCGACCTTTAAGCCTTTTAAGGGTCGGACCACTTTCTGTTTGATCGCCTCGACCCCAATGTCGTGAAAGAGCACGTCCAGGGGATGACGGACCGAGGTAGTGCCACGGTAGGTGAGGTTTGCCGCTTTGAGGGCCCGGTGCACTCCCTCACGAATCTGAGGGAAGTCCTCGACGTTATGCTTGGCTTTATTGAGAACCAAATAACATGCGCTGCACGGCGTCAAGAGGTCTTGTGGACCTTGCTTTTCAGCAATCGCCAGGTTCCGAGCGGCCAGGACACAAGCTTCCTGCTCATCGACCGACATGTAGGCGGTCGCGCCGCAACAATTCCAATCATCGAGTTCGAGAAGCTCCACGCCGAGGTGGCGCATGACCGGCAGGAGTGATTCCTCGTAGGCGCGGCCCAAGCCCTTCAACGAACAACCTGGGAAATAGGAGTATTTCACAGGTGGTCCTTTCTGTTGCCGCGTCCAACAGTAGCCAGCATGGCCGCGAGCTCGGAGCGACGGCTGATGCGCTCGGGTTTGAGAACGAAGCGGCCGGTGCGGATTAATCCAAGGCCCAGACGCCAGGAACCCAGAACCGCGCGCCAGTTCGCGCGAAGGAACAATTGCATGACTAACAGAGTCTCGGTAATGCGCCCCTTGCTGAGGACCATCTTGGCAAATTCTTTGGCGAGGATGGGAATCGGCATGTGCCTGGGGTAGGCGTGTTCCTTGATCGCCCGCTGCTTCAGGGCATACATGATGTCGGTAATGCGAATTTGGCGTGGACATTCGACCGTGCAGCTGTAGCAGGAGGCGCAAAGCCAGACGGTGTTGCTGCTCAACACTTCATTTTTAAAGTCGGCACGCACCAATGCCATCACTTGGCGAGGGGAAAAATCCATGTAGATGCTCAACGGGCAGGTTCCCGAACAGGTGCCGCACTGGATGCAGCTGGGAAGCTGATCACAGCCCGCCACGCTCATAATCTCCCTGCCGAAACCTACGACTCGGTCGGCGTCGTACTTAATTGTGCGTTTGATTTCCATCCTGAGCGATTTGCCCAGCTCTGGCTGGCCGTCCATCGTGCTCGCGGATCCGGTCAACTGCACCGCACGTCTCCGAAAAGAGAACGCGATTCCAATCAAGAGGTCTCACCATGCCTTGTTGAAAGGTATACATTTTTTGTGCTTTGAAGAGTAAGATGGATTAGATTATCAAATCTACCAGAACGGCACCGCTGAATCGCTCGTCGGGCTTGGTTCCGCCGCGACAGCAATTATCTTGCGGCAAGAACGCTGCCAAACGGGGCGATTTGCCCATGCAGGTGGGATGAAACCCCTTAAAACCGGGATGAACAGGCAGCGAGCTTACTCGGTACACTCTTTCTTTGAAATGTTTCGGCACGCAGCCGACACTTCGATACTCAAGCCTTGACGGGCAGGCGGAGCCGCATGAAGATCATTTATAACGAACGTTCGTTAATATGACTAAAAGAGCGAAGGAGAGCCAAGAAACCAAAATCTTGGATGCGGCCGAGACTGCCTTCGCCGATGACGGATATAACGGGGCTTCGATGCGGGACATCGTCCGTTTGGCCGGCGTTAATTTAGCCATGGTCTACTACCATTTTGGCTCCAAGAACGGGCTGATGGAAGCCGTGCTCAAGCGGCGGTTCGGTCCGCTGCGCCGGGAACATCTCGAAGTTCTGCACCAATTCGAACACGACGCCAAAGGCCGTCCATTGCCGGTGGAAAAGGTACTAGAGGCGATGCTGTTGCCGCCGTTACGGTTGTTGGCCGCCCCGGCGGCCAAACGGCAAGCTGTCACGCGGCTTATGGGCCGGATGGTCACCGAGCCGGACGCTCAAACGCAGAAAATCCTGCGTCAGCAGCGTTCAGAGGTGCGGGCGGCTTTTCTCAAGGCCCTACGGACGAGTCTGCCCAATGCCCTGGCAGCCGACCTGCAGTGGCGTATGGAATTCGTTTGGGGAGCACTGGCGTTCATCCTCTGCAATCCCCGCGCGATTGAAGTTGAGACGCGGGGAGCTTGCGACCCAGTCGATGCCAGCAAGGTGCTGGCAGAAATGGTCGACTTTTTCTCGGCGGGGTTTCGTGCGGCAGCCAGCCGCAGGAAAGTAGCGACCAAATTATAGCATCAAATGAACGCTGAGCCTTCCAAATCCATTCCTGGCGAGCGGTTGAACCGATGCCACGCGAAAATGTTGCTTTGCCAGGTGGATTGTTTCCGAGCGGCGGAGTCGGTGAGCGTAAGCCTGATGCGGCATTTCCAGCGGTGGACACTAGTGCCGGTGTGCCTCTGTTTTTTCATTTTTTGCGGCTGCGAAAAGAAAAATGCCAAACCGCCTCCGCCACCGGAAGTTCGGGTGCTCACGGTATCCCCGACGAATGTTCCGGTTTTCGAGGAGTGGATTGGCAC
Source organism: Verrucomicrobiia bacterium (assembly GCA_035651635.1). Taxonomy (GTDB): domain Bacteria; phylum Verrucomicrobiota; class Verrucomicrobiia; order Limisphaerales; family UBA8199; genus JANXQE01. The sequence continues at coordinate 12,545 of DASRFK010000062.1, forward strand.
ACTCGACGGTTTCATCAACGCGCAAATCCGCGCGCAAGTGACGGGCTATTTGTTAACGCAAAATTATGTGGAGGGAACCCAGGTTAAAAAAGGCGACCTCCTGTTTCAAATTGACCCGCGGCCGTTTCAAGCGGCGTTGGACCAGGCGGAGGCAAAGCTCACCCAGGACAAGGCTCAATTGGACAAGACCGAATTGGACGTCAAGCGCTACACGCCACTGGCCAAGGAGCAGGCGATTAGCCAGGAGCAGTTGGATAACGCCAGGCAGGCAAACCTGGCAGCCGAGGCGCAGGTTAAGGCGGACGAAGCGGCCATACAAACGGCGCAATTGAATCTTGGTTTCACCCGAATCACATCACCTATCGACGGCCTGGCGGGAGTCGCGCTCGGTCAGACCGGTGATCTGGTCGGCCCGTCCGGCAGCGTCTTGACAACGGTTTCAACCATCAATCCGATCAAAGTCTATTTTCAAGCCAGCGAGCAGTCGTTTCTTACTTTCTGGCGACGTTTCGCGGCGGATCCGGAAAAATCGCGCAATGAATCGCCTTTGGAACTGATTCTTTCGGAGGGCACGATTTATCCGGAAAAGGGAAAATTCTTTATGGCCGATCGTCAGGTTAATCCCACCACCGGCACGCTGCAGATCGCCGGCCTTTTTCCCAATCCGGATTTCATCCTGCGCCCCGGCCAATACGGGCGGGTGCGCGCGCAGACGCAAACCAAAACCAATGCACTGGTAGTGCCGCAGCGCGCGGTGGCTCAATTGCAGGGAACCTACCAGGTTATCGTCGTTGATGATCAAAACAAGGCGCACATTCAATCCGTGAAAGTCGGCGAGCGAACCGGCTCGAATTGGGTTATCGAGACCGGTCTCAAGCCCGGCGACCGCGTGGTGGTGGAGGGGCTCCAAAAAGCCAACAAAGAAGGCGCCGTCGTGAATCCCAGCCCATTCACGGATCAAAACACACCATCTGCAATCGCCATGGAACCAAGCGCAAAGGGGCAACGGCCTTAATCCCGCATGTATCGCTTTTTCATCAACCGGCCAATCGTGGCGATGGTGATCGCTATTCTGATCGTCATTATCGGTGCGGTTTCGATGCTCAATCTGCCCGTGGCGCAGTTCCCACAAATCGTCCCGCCGGAAATCCGTATCCAAACGACCTTCGTCGGCGGGGACGCGCAAACGGTTGCGCAATCCATTGCCACGCCGATTGAGGAACAAATGGCTGGGGTGGATAACATGAACTACATGTATTCCATCAGCGCCAACAACGGAGTGATGCGAATGGGGGTAAATTTTGACGTCAAGACCGACCCCAACGTCGACCAGGTGCTGGCTCAGCTGCGCGAAAACCAGGCCGAACCACAATTGCCGCAAGACGTCCGCAGTCTGGGCATCTCGCTGTTAAAATCGCCGACCACTCCCATGCTGCTTGTCGCGCTGGTGTCTCCGAAGGGGACCCATGACGCTACCTTTCTGGCCAATTACGCTTACATCAACCTGGTGGACCAAATCACCCAGTTGAAAGGCATTTCCAACGTGGGCGTATTCGGGGCCGGACAATACGCGATGCGTTTTTGGGTCAAACCGGACCAACTCGCGAAGCTCGATATCACGGTCAACGATATTGTTTCCGCGATTAACGCGCAGAACACTGTCAATCCAGCCGGGCTGGTTGGGGGCCCTCCCACTCCGAAAGGCCAGGAATTCACCTACGCCATCACCGCGCAGAGCCGGCTCGTGACCGAAGAGGAGTTCCGGGACATTGTGGTTCGCGAGAACCCCGACGGCTCGATCGTGCGGTTGGGGGACGTCGCGCGGGTGGAGTTGGGGGCGCAACTCTATAACATCGTCGGCAAGTTGAACAGCCGGCCGGCCGCGGTGATGGCGATTTATCAACTGCCGGGCTCCAATGCGCTGGAGGACGCCGAGGCAGTCAAAGGGCTGATGGCGCGGCTCAAGACACGGTTCCCTCCGGATTTGGATTTCGCTATTTCGCTCGACACGACCCAGGCCGTGTCGGAAGGCACGCGCGAAATCCTGTGGACGCTGGGCATCGCCCTGGTTTTGGTCGCGATCGTGGTGTTCGTTTTTTTGCAAGGCTGGCGCGCGTCGTTGATCCCGTTGGTGGCAGTTCCGGTTTCGCTGATTGGAACATTCGCGTTTTTCCCGATTTTCGGTTTTTCCATTAACACGCTTTCGCTGTTCGGCCTTGTGCTGGCCATCGGGTTGGTGGTCGACGATGCCATCGTGGTCGTCGAGGCCACGGAACGACACATCGAAGAGGGACTGTCTCCGAAGGACGCGGCACTCAAGGCAATGCACGAAGTCGCCGGACCGGTCGTAGCGCTGGCGCTGATCCTCGCGGCGGTGTTTGTTCCGACCATATTCATCGCCGGCATTACCGGGCGGCTTTACCAGCAATTTGCTCTCACGATTGTGATCTCGGTGATTCTGTCCGCGTTCTGTGCGCTCTCCTTGAGTCCCGCACTAGCCGCAAAATTATTGCGGCCCAGAACCACAGCGTCGCCCGGACCGCTGCAAGGGTTTTACAACTGGTTTAACCGAGGGTTTGACCGATCGCGGAAACGCTATCTCAAAATCAGCGCCGGGCTCATCCGCAAGAGCGCTTTTTCACTGATGATGCTGGGCATCATCGCGGTTGTCGCGGTCGTAATGGGCGCGCGACTGCCTTCTTCATTTTTGCCGGAAGAGGACCAGGGTTATGCCTTCATCATCGCGCAGCTTCCTTATGCGGCTTCCCTCGAACGAACCGACGCGGTTTGTACGCGCATCGAGGACGTTCTGAAAAAAACTCCCGGCGTGCAGTACTACACGACCGTCGAGGGTTTCAGCTTATTGAGCCAGGTGCAGGCTACTTACAACGCCTTCTTTTTCGCGACACTCAAACCGTGGAGCGAACGCAAAAAGCCGCAGGAGCAATACACCGCGATTCGAGAGCACTTGAACAGAGAATTGGCCAAATTACCCGAGGCGACGGCGTTCGCGTTTTCGCCACCATCCATTCCCGGCATCGGCACTTCAGGCGGATTCACGTTCATTCTGGAAGACCGGTCCGGCCGGCAGGATCCGGCTTTCCTCACCGAAAACCTCAACCGGTTCATGGAAGCCGCGCGAAAACGCCCTGAAATCTCCGGTGTGAGCACGACGCATTTGCCGGATGTGCCGCAAGTGTTTGTCAAAGTGGATCGCAATAAGGTCTTGAAACTGGGAGTGCCGCTCAATGATGTCTATCGGACCCTGCAGACATTCATGGGCGGGAATTTTGTAAATTATTTCAACCGGTTCGGCCGTCAATGGCAGGTCTATATCGAAGCCGAGGACAGTTATCGAACTCGCGCGGAAAATGTTGGCCTTTTTTATGTGCGAAATAATCAGGGTCAGAGTGTTCCCCTCTCCGCCTTCACGGAAGTGCAATATCGTACCGGCCCGGAATTTGTGATGCACTACAACGAGTATCCCTGTGCGCAGATTAATGGTTCAGCCGCCGCCGGGTATAGCGCCAGCCAGGCCACCAAAGCCCTGGAAGAGGTCTATGCGCAAACCATGCCCGGGGAAATGGGCTTTGATTATCTGGGAATGTCCTTTCAAGAAAAGAAGGCAGCCGAAGGTGTTTCGCCCGCGCTCATCTTCAGCCTCTCTATCCTGTGCGTGTTTCTGATCCTGGCCGCACAATTTGAAAGCTGGTCGCTACCGGTAAGCGTTCTGTTGGGCACGCCGACCGCAATCCTGGGCGCGTTTCTCGCGCTGAATGCCCGCGGATTTCAAAACAATGTCTACGCGCAGATTGGCCTGATCATGTTGATCGGTCTGGCCGCAAAAAACGCCATCCTGATTATCGCGTTTGCCAAAATGGAGTACGAGCGGGGGCGCCCCATCGAGGAGGCTGCGATGGCCGGGGCGCAAATCCGGTTGCGCCCGATTCTGATGACCTCCTTCGCATTCATCCTGGGCTGCGTCCCCCTGTGGTTGGCGGGGGGCTCCGGCGCGATTTCTCGCAGGACCCTTGGCACGGTGGTCATTGGCGGAATGCTGGGTGCGACGTTGGTGGACACTTTCATCGTCCCGGTCACTTTCACCGTAGTCGAGAGACTCAGCGCGCGTTTCAGCCGGGCGCCGCAACCAGCGCCAAAACCGCCGGAGCCAAACGGATGACTCCTATTTCACTGCTGGCTCGCAAAATCGCGGGTGAAACAATGCGCAACGCCTTGGCATCCTTTTGTCTGATGCTTTTTGTGGCTGGGTGCGCTGTTGGGCCGGGTTACCAACGACCGAGCATCACGGCGCCGCACGGCTTTCGCAACGAAAGCGTCATCACCACCAATTCGTTCGCTGATCTTCCCTGGTGGGAGGTTTTCCACGACGAAACCTTGCAAGGGTTAATTCGCATTGCGCTCACCAATAATTATGATGTGCGAATCGCGGTTTCGCGGATTGAGCAGGCCCGCGCTATCACCAGGGAGACGCGCGGGCAATTCTTTCCACAGCTGAATTTTGCGGCGGTTGCCGGCAAGGGCAAGAACGTCGGGGCGGGGAACACCCCCTCACCGACGGGGATCACCGGCGGCGCTTTTGCGGCGGATATCAACGCCTCGTGGGAAATTGATTTATGGGGACGTATTCGGCGGCTCAACGAATCGGCGCGCGCTCAACTGTTCGCCAGCGAGGAGGCCCGGCGCGATGTATTGACTTCCGTCATTGCTCAAGTTGCACAAGAGTATTTTCAATTGCTGGCGGTAGAGGACGAATTGGAAATTGCCAGGAAATCGACGAACTCGTTTGGGCAAAGCCTGAAGGTGTTCAGCCAACGCCTCGAAGGTGGCGTTGCCTCTAAATTGGAAACCTCGTCGGCCGAAGCGCTGATGCATTCGGCCGCCGCAACCATTCCGGAACTCGGCCGCCAGATCAGTTTGATCGAAGACCAGATCAGTGTCCTGCTTGGCCAAAATCCCAGTCCGATCCTGCACAGTAATTCCGTCCTGGGGACACAAGTGCCTCCTGAAATACCGGCCGGTTTGCCCTCCGCGCTGCTCGAGCGGCGGGCGGACGTCCGCCAGGCCGAACAGCAATTGCGCTCGGCCAACGCACAGGTTGGTGTGGCCAAGGCAGAGCTTTTTCCGCAGCTTAATCTCACCGGACTACTCGGACAGGTGAGCCCCGAGCTTTCCGCGTTCACTTCGGGGGGCGCAACCGCATGGGGCATCGCCGCAGGGTTGACCGGACCGATCTTTCATGGCGGGCAGCTCCGGGCGCAATATCAACAGGCCGAGGCGGCGCGCGAACAATTCGCGCTGCAATATCGGTACGCGGTGCTGCGGGCCTTTCAGGAGGTTTCCGACGCGCTGATTTCCTACGAACGACTGGCGGACGAGCAGGCGGAGCAAGCGCAGGCTGTGAACGCGTACCGAGTCGCTCTGGAGATGGCTATGAAACGATACCAATCCGGCAATGCGAGCTATTACGAGGTCTTACAGGAGCAGCAGCTGCTTTTCCCGACTGAAAACGCTCTGGTTCAAACCCGGCTCAACCAAATCCTGGCGGTGGTCCAACTCTACCGCGCGTTGGGTGGCGGGTGGAACAATTAATCAGAAGTCTTTGGGTGGGAAAATGCAACTAGGCGCGGGGCAGGGGATGGCGCGGTTTATTCATTTACGGTATTCGAGGTGGCCGTCTCCATAGAGAATAATCTTTGGGCGTTCCGGGAAGGGGCTCTTCTCCTGAAGCAAAATCACGGTGCGGGCGTTATTACCATTTACCAAGGGGCTCATTTTTCCAACCGCGGGCAATTCCCAATGCTGATCATCAAGATAGGCCAGCTTTTGCGGCAGCAATGGGCGCAGCTCGACGATGCTCCTGGGAAGGTCATCCTGATGCGCCTGCGCGAATTGCACTAGGGCGGGGTAAACGTCACGAAGCTCTCCCATCCGCCGTTTAATATCTGAAACTGCGGAAGCTCTGTGAAAGAGGGCACCCAGGGGCGTGTTGGCAACGTCTCTTCCGTTCGAAGTAGACCGGTCGTTCCGGTTAAAAACGATGGCCGTGCTAATCACGGGAAGGGCGGCAATGCCGACACACACCGAAAGGATTTTAGCTTTTAAGGTCATAAACGCGTGTTTTAAAAATTTGGTTTGGAGTCCAGCCTTTAGGCGGCCCGGCGCCAAAACCGTCTGAAGGCGGGACTCCAAACGCAGGTACCGACGCCCAAGCCGAGGTTTTAAGAAATGCTCTAAGATTTCCGTTTAATTAGGATTTTATGTCACGACGCTGGAAGGCGGCGCATCCGATGATCAGGAAAGTAAGATTGTACCCCGCCAGGATGCTCAAAGATTCTCCCACGCGCCACCACGGTATGTGCAGGCGGAAGAAGTGGGTCCAAACGTAGAGATGGTGAACCATGAACCACTCCCTCATCTCTCGAAAGTAGGGCATGTCATGCAGGATCATGCTGATGAAGAAGACGGAGATGGCCAGGATGGTCGCGGCCGCCGGCTTCACATTGAAGCATGAAAACATAAAGGCCAGGCTCATCAGTGTGACTGCTTCGAAACCCATGAACAGATGGACCGTCGCAAAGCGCTCCCAAGCCGCGGCGCCATCAAAACTGCTCACGATCTGATCCAGTGGTAGAACTACAAACAGACCGCCGGAGGGGAAAAAAGCACTCGCGACCAGGATGCTGAACACGCCCAGGGATAAAACCAGGATGCAAGAGAAGACAGCGCCGGACAGCCATTTCAACAAAAGCAGCCGTAACCGTGAAATCGGCCGGCACAGGATCATACGCAGGGTGCCGTCCTCGGATTCCTTGGCGACCAGGTCTCCCCCCACGAGAGAAACGTAAAGAGGCAGCAGAAAATAAACGATCGGGACCAATAGAAAGCTTGATACAGTTAAGTTGGTAACGAAATGGTCCGCTGAAAGCCCGAATTTCTCGATGTCCCCCACGAGCTGCCGATAGGGGCCCTGCCCGAATTGGAACAGGAGGATGCCGATGCTCTGGGCGAGAAAAAACATTCCCGAGCCAATGTAAGTCCGTTGCTTGCCGAAGAGCTTCCAGAGTTCGTTGCGCAGTTGGAGCCAGAGCATGGATTGGGCTAAGTCGCGGAGTTGGAGGGGGCTCGATTGGGAGGTTGATCCTCGCTCGGGTCCTCTTTCATCAGGGAAAGATAAAACCCCTCCAGATCCCGTTGCCGAGGAGTAATCTCACAAACAGAAATGTCGTTGCGAACGAGGCAGCGGACCACCTGTGCCGGCTTGGCGTCGACTGCCAGGGCGATGAATTGGCTGTCGCGTTCATCGATAATGAGATTGTCCTGCCGCAGCACTTTGACCGCAGCGCTAAAATTGTCGACACGAAGTCGAACCCAGTTCTGCGCTTCATGAATGCTCGCGAGTGGACCATCGAACACTTTGCGCCCCTGGTTCATAACCGCAATGCGCGTGCAGAGCTGCTCGACCTCGCTCAGCAAGTGAGATGAAAGCAGGATAGTAAGCCCCATCTCGGCCCGCAGCCGCAGTATGGTTTGTCGCATTTCATGAATTCCTTCGGGATCGAGACCATCTCCGGGTTCATCCAGGATCAGCAGGTCTGGCTCCGGCAAAAGGGCCTGTGCCAGCGCCAGGCGGGCGCGCATTCCATGGGAGTAGGTTTTGACTTTTGAGTTTTCCCGGCCGGTCAAGCCGACCCAGTCCACGACCTCCTGCAGCCGCTGTTTGGAAGTGCGCGCCGCATAATGGCTGAAGATTTCAAGGTTTCGCCAACCGCTCAGATAGTCGTAAAATACCGGCGTCTCAAAAATTGCGCCGACCTTCCGCAACGCGCGCTGCCGGTCATTAGCCACATCAAAACCGCAAATACGAACTTCCCCTTCGGTTGGCCAAACCTGGCCCAGCATCATTCCAATGGCAGTGCTCTTGCCGGCGCCGTTGTGGCCCAATAAACCGAAAATTTCGCCGGGCGGGACCGTGAGGCTCAGATTCTGAACCGCCATCCGCTGGCCGAAGGCTTTAGAGACATTTTGAAGTTCGATCACGGAGAAGGAGTCTGCAGTTCCAGTAAGTTCTTGAGATGGTGATCCGCGTAAAGGTAGTTTTTGGCTTTGGCTGCTCCACGGGCGCGGTGAAATTCTTCTTTGTCAAAGACCAGGGGAATCTGGTCCAAGCTGAAATTTATGCCGAGGAGTTTGATTTGATCGGCGTTCTGTCCGTTGAGAAGAAAGTTCCAGGAATAGCTTGAACCGGTCTGTTCAAAAACTCCCAGCCGGTCCGAGGGGCACCAAAAGACGTTCGAAGATCCGACGTACTGCCAAAGCACGCGATTGATCACAGGACCATTCGTTTCTGATGAACTGGACCAGTCAACCAGGGTCGGCAGCCGGTTGTTATTGTCGGACACGTAAAGCTGCAAGCCGATGCCGATCTGATGGAGATTGCTCAAGCATCTGGCTGAGCGTGCGGATTCCTTGGCACGACTAAGCACGGGCAACACGAGCGCGGCCAGGATCGAAACGATGCCGATCACCAGCAACAACTCGAGCAAAGTAAAAGCCCAGCCGCGTTGAGCCTGGTATTCGCAACGTCTGCCGGGACCGAATGGTTCGAGCGTTTTCAAAACCTGTTCAGGTCCAGTTGTCCGCTTTCGAGCTGACGCTGGATCTCGATCAGCAAGGGGGCCAATTGTGCTTTCGTTTCGGCCGATCCCTGGCTGAAGAGCGTGTTCAGACCCACCGTGCGGACTCTTTTATCTAACTCCGGCGTGAGGAGCGGCGGCTTGTCGCCATTCAAACCTTGGAGTTGCTCTCCGATCGGCTTCTGGGCATTCGCCTGGAGTTCCTTAAGGGCCTGGTCGATTTCATGTTGTTGCTGCTCTTTGGGCCAATGTTCGAACATTTTCAGGGCGGTTTGCATTTCCCCAGGCAGGAAAGCGTCGATAAAGTATGCCTTTTCCTCATCGGTAAGCACTCTGAACCAGTCCTGATCGAGGCGCCACTTCTGACGCTCGTCCGGAGACAGAGCATTTAACCTTTCGGCCAGGCCTCTCAAGAACTTAAGTCGATCTGCCGCGGAGCGGGACGGGTTCCAGCCAAGCTGGTATTGGTTTACTTTTTCCGCGGTCATTTTGGAATGGCGGGCGATAACGTACCCAGACCAGGCGAGCAGCCACACCAGCACCAGGGCAACGAGCGCAATCAGAATTGGACGCTGAGTGTGTTTCATCGCTCCGGATATGGGGGCCACACCCAGTCTCCCTTGTCGGCATTGTTGTTGGTCCCATCTTGCTCCAGGACCATCACTCCTCCATCGTCCGATTCATTCCAACCCACACCGTATAACAAGAACCGGCCATCCTGAAGCAGGCGGTATTTCAGTGGGCGACCAGTACAAACGTCCGATGGAAGCCGATCGACAAATCGTGGCGACAGGGCCTCGAGAGTTGGCGGATATTTTGCATTCTCGAGCCGATATCGCTCCAACGCGCAGGCAATCATCGTTTGGTCCGTGAAATTTTGGTCGACAGCCGCTCGGTGGATGGTTTTAGGTAATGGGCCCAGCAACAGTGTCGAGAAGCCCAGGTGGTGCCAGAAAGAGGAATGCTGGAGTTGATACTGCAGCGCCTTCTGTTTTTCGTCGATGATTCCCGGATGAACTCGCCCGGCGCAAGCCTCCAAGCCGGCCAACACGTGCGCGTCGTACAGACGGTGGTACGAAACCTGTTCCTGATAAAACCAGCCGCTCGGGCCCGCGAGCAAATACATCAGCTGAGTTGCTTCATCCGTTGAAGCGATCCAATTGCGCAGCACGTTTTTATGAGCGCGGATATAGCGAAATACTTTCTCCCCGAATGCGGCGCGTTCTGCGTGCAGATCGCGTTCCAGTTCCTCGAGCGCGCGATTGCTTTTTAGCTGCATTTCGATCCATTCCAACTGCGCCTCAGTCCAATGTCGGCCCGCCAATCCTTCCCAAATAATCTGTTCGCTTCGTTTCAACATCGAACCTTGTGACCTCACGGCCATAAGAAATGGCTCGCCCCGGGTTGAACCGACCAGATACAGCATGAGTTGAACGTCCGCGAATGCCGGCCCAATCTTTTGCAACGCCAATTCCGCCGAAGCGCGAACTTCCAAGACTGTGCAGACCCGTTGAAGGACCAGGTAATGCGGCAGGAGAATGCTGAGGGGATCCTCGGCCTCATAATCAATGTTGAAGCGGGAATGCGTTCGGCGGCTGGCAAGGCGAAGCTCATCGAGAACCGGTTCATACTCCTGCAGGGCTCCCAAAACCGCTGCCGCTGCTTCCGCTCGAGTCGCGAACGCGTGGGACGAACCCGCGGATCGGCTCGGTTGGCTTTGCAACAGGGCGAACGAGCCTTCCAAATCGATCATTTTGCCGTCCAACCTCGTCGATGAAATCTTTCCCTGCTTATCGATCGGCACCAGTACGGCGGCAAAGTTAGCAGCTCGGTCATGCCCGACCGTATCACGCCAAATCGTTTGTCCCGGTCCTCTTGGCTTGGGATTGAAATCGAATAAAGGCGCCAGGAAAGGAGTCTCGGCAAAGTTTTCATCAGCCGCTACGGGTGGGGGCACAAACTTCTTCCAATCCAATTCCACAGCTTTCGCCTGCAATTCTTGTCTGCAAATCTCCCAAGCCCTCCGGCCACGCCAATTCTCTTCGGCAAAGAACAGGTAAATCACGGCAAGCAACGCGGCGACAGCGAAGGCCAGCCGCGCGGTAATGGAAAGCCGCCGAAAATACTCTCGCCAGCCGCACCAAGACGGCTTTGGGCCAGTTCCTTTTACCGGCCAGGTTGTGCGGATGCTCTTAGGGCTGGGCATACAACCCACGCTTATTCTTGAATGAAGTCATTCTATCGATTCGAGGTTTAGACCGGGTCGGTCCAGCTTCGTCACGCCCCGCAAGTCGCAGCCAGCAGGCGGCGCGGGAAAACGTGGAAATCAGCACCTCGGAGGCGAAGGGCGACAAATTCTACGGTGGCACTGCTCAAACGCTCTGAGAGCGCGTTTAAAACATAGGCTGGGGCCTGGGCACATGGGTTTGGAGTCCCCCTGTAGGCGGTTCTGGCGCCGAGCCGCCTAAAGGCGGGACTCCAAATTGAATTTTAAAACACATTCTGATTATAAGGTGGGCTGACGGATACGAATCTGATGGACAAGCGTCCCTGTCCGTGAGATAAGAGGCCGACAAGATTCCTCAGCCGAGCGGCGGTTTTTCTAGCCCGGGCGGCTGGAACTTGGTTCGTGGTCGTGTTGTTGCGACCCCTACCTTGCCACGCCTGGTGAGCTGTCTTCGCACTGAACCTAAAGCAGCCAATTATGAGCTTCTTAAGTCACTTGTTTCATCGTCAAACACCACCGGAGATCGCGTCCTCGTCCTCGATCAACTGGGTTGGGCAGTCGGGCGCCGAATATCCTTACGAGATTCACCCCTTCGACACACAGTTCCAGGCCGTGCCGGCTAACTACATCTATGCCGGACAATCCGAGGACGGAACCTGGGTGCCGGTCTATATTGCCCAGACCCGGGCTTTACAGCAGCGGCTTGAGGGGCACGTGAGCGTGGCCGACGCCATGGCGCAAGGTGCTACTCATATCCATGTTCATCTTTCGACCAGCGGTCAGGGAACACGCTGCTCCGAAGAACACGACCTGATCGAACGCTGGCATCCGGTCTGCAACGACGCGATGGAGGGTTAACCAAAGACCAACTCTGGGGGGACCCTAACACATGTTTCCGAGATCTTGGCGCTTGATCTCGTGTGGCAGAGGTCTCATTTTTGAAGCGTGAAACGAATTAATCGGCGTGACATGCTTGCGCGCACCGCCCTCACAGCCCTTGGTCTCGGGTGCGTCCCCACGATGTTCGGAGCTGCCGCTCCCGGTAAAAAGCGAAAGGTGCTCTTTTTCTCCAAATCTTCAGGGTTCGAACACAGCGTCATCCAGCGGCACAATGGAGAGCTGAGCTTCGCCGAAAAACTGCTGCAACAATGGGGCCCGGAACAAAACATCGAATTCACTTTTTCCAAGGATGGCAGCTTGTTCGCGCCGAAGTATTTGGCTCAATTCGACGCGTTTCATTTTCATACAACCGGGGTATTAACCGAGGCTGGGACTGACAAGAATCCCCCGATGACAGCCGAAGGCAAGCAGGCGTTTCTTGATGGGATTCACGGTGGCAAAGGTTTCATCGGGACGCATTGTGCCTCGGACACGTTTCATAGCCCAAACTACGCCCACGCCGACACACGTTATCAGGACGATCCTGACGCGCAGAAGGATCCATACATCGCCATGCTCGGAGGCGAATTCATCATTCACGGAGCGCAGCAGCAATCCCGGATGATTCCGGCCGATCCGCATTTCCCCGGCGTGGAGGGGTTCCCGGAGAATTTCAATCCGCTTGAAGAGTGGTACTCCCTGAAGAATTTTGCGCCGGACCTTCATGTTATTCTAGTCCAGGACACCCACGGAATGAAGGGCAACATGTACCAGCGTCCTCCTTACCCGGCTACCTGGGCCCGTCCTTATGGGCGCGGCCGAGTCTTCTACACCAATATGGGACATCGCGAAGACGTTTGGACCAACCCCGTTTTCAAGAATTTGCTCTTGGGCGGTACCCAGTGGGCGGTGGGAAACGCCAAAGCACGCGTTCGCCCCAACCTACGCCAGGCAGCGCCTGAAGCATCGCAGAATCCGCCTCCCGAGTGAACCATGGGTGTTCGAGCCCTTCGAGCCAGTTTTAGAAATCTGTTAGGAGTCCCGCCTTTAGGCGGCCCGGTGTCGAAACCGCCTGAAGGCGGGACTCCAAACCCAGGCGCCCACGCCCGAAGCCGGTATCTTAAAACACGTTCTTAGAGCTGCGCCGGATTACTTAATGGTGGGCTGAAATGAACAAAGCTCGCCAGTCGGCGAAGTAATGCTCCTTTGTTATCTTCAAGAAAGTGTTGGCTGATGGATTGCCTGGCGTGTCCGTTGTAAAGAGTTATCGTTTCAAGGCGGCTTGAGCGCGCGCCCTACTCAACACCTCTTTCAGCGCTACCGGCTTCCCGCCCTGCTGTTTGCTTTCGTCGGCCGCCTCCATGAAGGCGAAGAGCTCGATGGTTTCTGCGGCCGTGACAGGGGGTTGGCGCGTCTTAAAGAACCTGACGATCTCCTGGCACAATTCTTCGTAACGGTCCGATCTGGTGGTCGGGACAATGCCTTTTGTACCAAAAGCCACCGCGCCGAATTCCTCCTTGTGGCGCCTGATGCCGCGATAGGTTCCCACGCGCCCGCCCTGCCATACTCCGGTCAGGACGTCCGCGTCGTCAGCCTGCACGCGTGAAACCGTTTGGCAACCGGTGCCCATGAGCGTGAAGAGCGCCTCAATGCCGTGGATGCCATAGTAGAACATATCCGGCGTCCCTTCCTGGTACGAGCACGGTCCCCAAGTAATTGCCCCGACAATTTCCCCCAGGGCAGTGTTGGTCCTCAATTCCTGAACGCCGCCTCCGAACCGGAGCGATGAACTCGAAAAGCAAGGCACGTTGTGCTGTTGCGCCAGATCGAAAATGGCAATGGCATCGGCGAGCGACCCCGCCACCGGCTTGTCAATGAATAGGGGTTTGCCGGCTCGGATCACAAGTATGGCCTCCGGCAGATGAATCCGGCCATCCACACTTTCCAGGAGCACCACATCCACCTTTTCCAGCAACGCCGGGATCGTGGGCACGATCTCGACGCCCATGCCTCGCAACTGTTCGGTAAATTTGCCGACGCGATCACGGCTGGCCGGCAGGTCGGTGCCGCCGGGATAACCCGCTACGACGCGAATGCCGGCGAGTTCGCTCCCGGCCTTCGCGTCGTTGAACAGTTTGGCAAAGGCCGGCACATGAGAAGTGTCCAGGCCAATCATCCCAGCCCGCAATGGCCGAGGCGAGGGCGCTTGTGAAACCGCACGTGAGGGCACGACCAATGGGAGGAGCGTTGTTGTCAGAAGCGCCGCCATGAACGGGCGTAGCGCTCTGCTAGAAATTGAGTAGACGGGCGTTTTCATGAGTTTAGATTCTCTTGATGCTCAACTTTGGCTGCCGGTGTCGCAACCGACAAGAGCTGCCAAGTTGCCAAGCGCCAGAAATGTTCGTCTAGCCATTATGTGCTCCTGCGAAGAGGGAAGTCTGGAATTTAGGGTTTGTCGAGTTCGGGTTTTGATATCCTGCTCCACCAATCCTCTTTCATCTTGACCTCATCCTCAACTGAGCCTGATCGTTTGGAACAAATCCTTATGCGTAGCGGCAGATGGCAATTAAACAAAGCAGCGTCGCGATTATTCGAGTTACCATGAGGACTCAGCTTAAAAGCGCTCGCATCGCCGGCGCCGCAGTCCTGGCTGTCGCGCTGTGCCTCGGGGTCCGGGGGCGCAGTGCGGACCCGGGACTTGCGGGGCCCGGCATAATCCAATCTCCGCCCGCCTACCCGCTGAAGAAGAGCTCGAACGGACGGTACCTGGTTGACTCAAAGGAAGCGCCATTCCTGCTGGCCGGCGACGCCCCCCAAGCCCTCATGGTCAAACTGACCGAAGCGGACGCCGACCTGTACTTCTCCAACCGGGTAACTCATGGATTCAATGCAGTCTGGATTAATCTCCTTTGCCGCCCGGGCACTGGCGGTCGGAAAGACGGCGCCACCTATGACGGTATTCCTCCATTCTCGGTCGCTGACGATCTGTCTGCTCCCAATGAAGCCTACTTCGCCCGTTGCGATCGGATGATGACCCTGGCCCAGAAACACGGCCTATTGGTAATGCTTGATCCGGCCGAGACGATCGACCACCTCAAGATTCTGATGACGAACGGCCCGGAGAAATGCCGCGCGTTCGGCCGTTACCTGGGTCGGCGGTACAAGCGCTTTCCCAACCTGGTTTGGATGAGCGGCAACGATTTTCAAACCTGGCACGAGGCCAAAAACGACAAGGCGGCCCTGGCGGTCGCTCAAGGTATCCACGAAGTGGATCCCGAGCATTTGCAAACCGTCGAACTTAACTACGAGGTGAGCGGTTCGCTGGACGATCCAAAATGGGAACCACTCATCAGCGTGAGTTGCGCCTATACCTACTATCCGACTTACGCCCAAGTGCTGAAGGAATACAACCGGCCCAATTTCCTGCCGGTGATCATGATCGAATCAGATTACGAATTTGAGCAGCGCGCCACGCCCGCGGTGCTGCGTCGCGAAGAATATTGGTCGATTCTGGCAGGCGCCACCGGACAGGTCTATGGCAGTGGACCCATCTGGCCTTTCACCGATAATTGGAAGCGGTCACTGGATTCCACCGGGGCAGTCCAGATGGCCTGGGTCAAAGCCCTCTTCGAACCGCGCGCTTGGTTCGACTTGGTCCCGGATCAACAGCACAAGTTGGTGGTGGCCGGATACGGGACTTTCGACGGCGCGTCGCACGAGGGTAATCATTACGTGATGACCAGCGACTATGTCACCGCGGGACGAACATCGGACGGACGGCTGGCCATCGCTTACATGCCCTCATTGCGCCCGCTCAAAATCGATTTGTCCCAGCTTCGCGGGCAAGTCAACGCGCGGTGGTACGATCCGAGTGCCGGAAGGTTTTCACCAATCAAAGGCTCGCCCTTTCCTAACTCCGGGCAATCGTACTTCATTCCGCCAGGCAACAATGGCGACGGGGACGGTGACTGGCTTCTGGTCCTGGAGGTCGATTAGAGCGCGAGGAGTTGACCGCTTGCCGCGTGGCAGAGTTACGGGCGAATGACGTGGCTTGCGGTGGGCCCTCATCTGCTTGGCGTCACATTAACGGCGAGTAGCGGGGCCACGGAGGACTTTCCCGGGAAGGGCTTTGGTCATTTTGCCTTCTGCGATCACGGGCACGCCGTTGATGAGGACGTAGTCCATACCTTCGGACAACTGATGAGGCTGCTCGAACGTGGCGCGGTCAGTAATTGTCTGAGGATCAAAAACCACGACGTCGGCCCACAGGCCAACCTTCAGCACGCCGCGGTCGCTCAGACGCATCCGTTGCGCCGGGAGAGCTGAGAACTTCCGGATCGTTTCTTCAAGACTGAGTGTTTTTTGCTCCCGTACGTATTTGCGCAGGATCCGAGGGAACGTGCCGTAGGCTCGAGGGTGGGCAAAATCTTTTGCCAAGGGACCATCAGGAGAGGTGCCTTCGTAATCGTTGTCAATGGAAACCCAGGGTTGCTGCAGGGCCAGAACAATATCGCGCTCATCCATGCCGAAGGATACGCCGCGGGTAAACGCTTTGTCTTCAATCAGCAGATCGAACAAGGCATCCATTGGGTTTTTGCTCTGCATCTTCGCAATTTCGGCCAGCGTTTTGCCTGTCAACGGCAATAGCTTTGGGTTTTGAACCTGGCCGACCAGAATGGCCTCTGGTCCCGGAACACCATCCCATTCGTTGTCCCAATCCGTGGAGGGAGTGGGCAGTTCTTTATGAAGGCGCGCTCTCACGGCCGGATCTTTGAGGCGTTCAACCAACTTTGCGTCGCCTCCGTCATGTGCCCATGGGGGGATGTAGGCGGAAAGGCCGTTTGCCCACGCCGGGTAAGCATAAGTATCTGCTCCGATATCGATTCCTTGATCCCGGGCCTCATTAATCCTGGCCACTACCTCTGGCATTCGCCCCCAATTGCGTTTACCGGCCACCTTGAGGTGCCAGATCTCGACAGGAATTCTTGCTTCGCGCCCGATGCGCACGGCTTCATCGATGGCGCTTATCACACCGCCGCTCTCGTTGCGCACGTGCGTGGCATAAATCCCGCCCAAGCGGGCAGCTTCCTTGGCTAGTGCAATCAATTCCTCGGTTTTCGCATAGGGCGCCGGGGCATACATTAGCGAAGTGGAGACCCCAACAGCGCCGTCGTGCATCGCATCAACCACGAGGGCGCGCATCTGCTCGAGTTGCTTGGGTGTCGGTTGGCAGTCAATGTCACCCAGGACCATGCGCCGCACCTGTGTGGCGCCGACGTAAGTCGCCAGGTTAATTCCTAAGCCCTGTGTTTCGAGTCGCGTAAAATATTGGCGGAGCGTCCGCCAATCCGGCGTGACATGGTAATGCTCGTAGCCGTCCCGATCCGCCTCGATGAGCTTGTTGTTCAGTGGCGCCACTGAGCCGCCTTCACCGGTGATCTCGGTGGTGATGCCCTGGTAGATTTTTGAAGGCAGCGATGGTTCAATCAGAATTGACAATTCAGATTGTCCAAGCATATCGATGAAACCAGGAGCAACGACTTTCCCCTGGGCTTCGATAGTCCTTTGGGCAGAAGCGCCCGCCAGGTTACCGAGCGCGGCGATCTTCCCATCCTTAATCCCTAAATCCCCCGAATACCACGGCGAGCCGGTGCCGTCGACAATATGCCCTGCGGTAATGAGGACATCGAAGGTAAGGTTTTTCGCTTCGGCTAATAAGGCTTGCGCCAGGACCAGGCAAAAAATGGACCAGAAAGTCGCTCGTTGAAGGTACATCCGGGAAGGATAAAGTCCGCCGCCGCTTTCTTCAAGGAACGGAGAGATGGTTTTCGCAAGGAGCAAACAACATTTGTATCTTGATCGAAAACCGTCCAAGAAGTCCTCTCGACAGGAGCATTACCTTGAAAGGAGGCCGCCGCCAACTGCTAGCACTGCTTAAATGCCTGGTCACCGATGAACGCGAGACTGGCACGTATCGTCACCTTGATCGCGTTCATGGCTGAAGGCCCAGCCCATCACGGTTGTCCAAGGCCAAGGAGGTTCGTCATCCCAGTGGCCGGAGAAAGCCCAGGGAGCACCTCAATTCACTGTTTCAGCCGATAAAAAGCGTGTGGGCCGCCGGTCGGGTCGACCACGCTGAAGGTTCCCTTGGCCGGGGCGTTGGTGGCGAAAACCGGCGTCCAGGACGCGAGCGGGCCCAGCTGCAACGTGCGTTGGAGTACATAGTTCGTGCCCGGCTGGCCAATGCCGGTAACTGTAGGGATCTGATTGGCCACCTGCACGTCGACGATATCGCCAAAACGCGGGCCGTAGCGGAATACAGTCCCGAACCCCAAATCACCTCCCCGATCGGTTGTCCCGTACAGCGCGCCATCAGGGCCACGGACCAATCCTCCGCGTGGGTAGATCCCCATGCTGCCGCCGAAACTGGCCAGCATCATGTAATCACTCCCATCCCGGTTTACTTTGAATAGAGCTCCTTGATCATTAAGGCCGCCCCGCTCGGTTGTCCCATAAAGAGCACCATCGGATCCTTGGGCGAGCCGGCCGCAGGGATGACTGCCGTCCGGAGCGCCGGCAGTAAATTCCGTCAGGACCTGAAAAGCGGTTCCATCTTTGTTGATGCGAAATACCGTTCCACGGTTGTTAGTTGAGCCACCGCCGTATGTCGTGCCATAGAGCGTCCCTTCGGCATCTTCAATCAGAGGGGACATCGGACTTTCTCCGTCGGCACTCGGTGCGCCAAAGTTTTTTAGGACGGTGTAGGTGCTGCCGTCTTTGGAAATGCTGAAGAGCACGCCTCGGTTGGTCACGCCGCCGCCATACGTGGTGCCATAGAGATTTCCATCGCTCGCCTCGAGCAACGGTTCCATTGGATTAATCCCGGGCCCGGTGGCGCCGAAAGCGAAGCTTTTTAGAACAGTATACTCGGAGCCATCCGGCTTAACGCGAAAAACGGTGCCTTCGCCACTGCTGCCGCCGCTCACGGTGTTGCCATAAAGCAGACCGTCGCTGGCTTGAATGAGATCTCCCCGCAGCTCAATTCCGCTGCCGGGGCCGGCCGAGCTATAAACCAGGGCTACGTCATCCGCAGAGGGATCCAAACCAAAGATGGCGCCAAGGTTGGAACTGCCGCCAAGCTGGGTGACGCCATAGAGCAGGCCATTGCTCAATTGAAGCAGGCCGCCGACCGGACTGGCGTTCGTGCCGACGGGTACCAGGCTCGAAACCTGGCTGTAACCCTCGCCATCAAAACGCATGCTGTAAACACTGCCAATACCAAGGTCACCCCCGGTGCGCGTCGTTCCGAAAACAAGGCCGCTGCTGACGGATGTCGGGGCGGCGTAGGGCGTCCGGCCGTCACCGCCGCTGGCCGAAAAGCTTTTCACGATTGTCAGGCCCGAGCCATCTTTCTGCAGGCTGAAAACCGTGCCATCATTAGCATCACCTCCGAACTGCGAGGTGCAAAAGAGCAGCCCATTGGTGGCTTCGACAAGCGCGCCGGCAGGTCCTTTGGCTGCATCCAAAGCGGCAAGCTCCGTGTAACCGCCACCGTCCTGGCCGATGCGGAACACCGTGCCATTGCCGTTGGTGCCGCCATCGTAAGTGGTGCCGTAAAGCACCCCGTCGCTTGCCAGCAACAATTCTCCCAGCGGGATTCGTCCGTCCAACGTTTTGTTCGAACTGAACGAGTAAATCGTTCGATAGCCGGTCCCATCCTTGTTCAGTTGAAAGACCGCGCCCATGCTATTAGCGCCTCCAGCCGAAGTGGTCCCGAACAGCAGCCCGTTAGTGCCTTCGACGAGGCCGCCCAGCGGTGAAGCGCCGTTGGTCCTGATGGAGCTAGTGAAAAAGAAGCGTTTAAGCATGGAGAATCCGGTTCCGTTTTTTTGCAGTCGAAAAACCGTGCCCGCGTTGGTGAGTGAATCGGTTGCGCTGGTCGTGCCATAGAGCAACCCGTCGCTCGCTTCAATCAACTCCGCCTCCGGATTCGCCCCATTGGTGCCCTGGAATTGCACTAAAGTCGTAAAGGCAGACCCATCCTTGGCCACGCGGAACACCACGCCGTAGTCGTTGCTTCCACCACCCGAAGCGGTGCCGTACAGGAGGTGATCGCTCGCCTCGAACAGGGCGGCCTCCGGATATGCTCCGTCCGATCCACCGGAGAAACTCTTTAAAAGAGAGAACGTTGTTGCACCCTTGCTCAATTGAAAGAGGGTCCCAAAACCATACTGCCCGCCTTCTTCGGTCGTGCCGTAGAGGAAACCGTCTGATCCCTCGACGAGCGCCGCAAAAGGCCGGGCGCCATCGTTCGTTCCTGCCCCAAAACTGTGCAGAACTTGGAATTGGCCGCCATCCGCACTGATGCGAAAGATCGTGCCCTGGCCAAAAGCACCGCCGGCGGAAGTGGTTCCGTAAAGCAGGCCGTCGCCGGCCTGAAGCAGCCGGCAATAGGGGTTGGCTGCTGCCAGGTTGGTTAGGCCAAAGGAATGAAGCTGTTTCAAAGCGGCTGGACCTGCGGTGAGCCGTCCGGTCACAAGAAACACTAAAAGAAAGATGGGCCACCTTGATTTCATGAGCTTTAGCGCAATCGAGCGGAGGTCCTTTGCGTGAACCAGACCCAGTCTGGATCATTAGGAGGAACCACGGTTATTCCCACAGGCACGGTAAAATACAAGCTGGACTTTACCCATTTGTGCAACTCGACGTGGGCATCGGCGAAACTGAG
This sequence comes from Verrucomicrobiia bacterium, assembly GCA_035651635.1. Lineage (GTDB taxonomy): Bacteria > Verrucomicrobiota > Verrucomicrobiia > Limisphaerales > UBA8199 > JANXQE01. The sequence goes on from DASRFK010000062.1 coordinate 33,033, forward strand.
GACGCATCCGTTATTGTGCAGGGTGCTTGGATAATCAATCCACTCGGGATTCAATGTGGAAACGCACGTCGCGCAGGTTCCATCGTTGATGGAGAAGGGGGACTCTTCGGTCATGATATTCAGCTGTGCCGGCACGGGCATGACCATTTGGCTGATTTTTCCGTAAGTCCGGTAAGGACCCGTATTGGCATTATTGACTCCGTGTGTTCCTGTCAACCACGGGCCGTTGACCGGCAAATTGGGAATGCCGGAATGACCGCCGCCAGAGCTGAACCCAGGGTCGATCGTACCGACGGCATGGTTCATGGATATCGTGCGAGCGGCAGGCACCTGTTTTCCAATCAACGGTGAGTTCGGATAGAAGGCACCACCATCATACTTCCCAACGCGGGTGTCGGCCGTGCAGCGAAAGACGCTGGCGTTGGTGCCCAAATACTTCGCGATCAGCGTTCGTGTTGGATCGATCACCAGGTCAGGATCGAATTGGTCGCCACTTCCAATTCCGGCGTTTCCCGCACACCAGGTATAGCCCGGTAGAGTTGTTCCGTCATCGGGATTAGGCGGCAACAAATCGTGATTATCGTGGGTGTACATCATGACGGCATTGACGATTTGCCTGGCGTTATCCAAACACCGGAATCCCTGCGCCTTGCTTCTGGAACCCGCCAGCGCCGGCAGCCACGCCGCCACAATTAAGAAAACCAGGCCCAGGATTACCAATAATTCGACAACGGTGAACGCTTTGCGCGAATGAACCCTGGGGTAAGTCATGACTTGCCTCATTACTGGATTAACGGCTTCGCCGCCGCATGGACGTCGAAAGAAAATCTTCATGGCGGAACCTTAGCGCAGAAGTAAGCCCACGTCTGTCAGGGAAAGACGGATCTTTCTGTGCGCTTATTACTTACAGGTTCCAGGACAGCGCGGCTTTCCGACACACCCCTTTGCTCAATTCGCACAAACACCTTGACTGCGCAGTGGCTCAGCCAAATTCTTGGCCACTCACGAAACCGTAATGAACAAATAACAAAACACTGCGCATGAGTGCCGAAGGCCGATTAAAGGAACTAAATCTCCAACTTCCACCGGCACCCAAACCGGTGGGCGTCTACAAGTCGATGATCGTTTGCGGTCAGCTGGCATACGCCTCTGGCCACGGACCGATCCAGTCCGACGGTTCGTTCATGGTCGGTCGTGTGGGACTGGATTTAGACCTGGCTGCAGGGAAAGCCGCGGCCCGCCAAACCGGCCTGACCATCCTGGCCACGGCGCGCCGGGTTTTGGGCAGCCTCGATAAAATCGAACGGGTGATCAAAATCTTCGGAATGGTGAATTGCACGCCCGAGTTTCGCGACCATCCCCAGGTCATCAATGGTTGCAGCGAACTCTTCGCCGAGATTTGGGGACCCGACCACGGCATCGGCGCCCGGAGCGCGGTCGGAATGAATTCGCTGCCAGCCAACATTGTGGTCGAGATAGAGGCGATCTTCTCTCTAAAATGAAGCAGGAAACTTCAAGACCAGGTTGGTGGCACGTCACCGAGGTGGCTGAGCTCCCCTCTCCTTCGCTATTGGTCTATCCTCAACGGGTCGAGGAGAATCTGAAACGTATGCTGGCCATTGCCGGTGCCGCCGAGCGGTTGAGGCCGCATATCAAGACGCATAAGATGCGGGAACCCATTGAGCTCCTGAAGCGGCTTGGGGTCACCAAATTCAAATGCGCGACCATTGCGGAAGCCGAGTTAGCTGCGAACACCGGCGTCGCCGATCTGCTGTTGGCTTACCAACCTGTCGGGCCGGCTGCCCGGCGAGTGGCCGAGCTGGTGCGCCAATTCCGGTTGGTTCGGTTCTCGGTCGTCTGCGATGATGAGGCCGCGATCCGTGAGCTCTCGGCGGCTATCTCCTCGCTTCCACACCGTGGGTCAGCCGCGGCGCGGCTCGCGCGCGCCTCACAACGAGAGATCGAGGTTCTGATCGATCTGGACATTGGCCAGCATCGTACCGGTGTGCCGGCTGGCCCCGAGGCGGTGGCACTGTATCAATTGGTCGCTTCCCTTCCCGGATTGAAGCCCGGCGGGCTTCACGCTTATGACGGCCACTTGTCCGAACCGGATCCGGTTCAACGCGCGCACGCTTGTGAATCGGCGTTTGCTCCCGTAATTGCCCTGCGACAGCAATTGCAGGCTGCCGGCCTTTCGGTTCCACGAATCGTGGCCGGCGGGACGCCGACATTCCCGTTTCACGCCAAACGTGGCGACGTGGAGTGCAGCCCCGGCACGTGCGTGTTTTGGGATGCCGGTTATGCAAGCAAGCTGCGCGATTTGGATTTTATGCCAGCGGCGTTGGTCCTGACTCGAATCGTGAGCAAACCCGGCGGTAATCGGCTCTGCCTGGATCTCGGGCACAAAGCTATCGCCTCGGAGATGCCGCATCCGCGGGTCAAGTTCCTCGACTTGGACGAGGCGCAGGCGGTCATGCACAGCGAGGAGCACCTGGTCATTGAGACCAGCCGCAGCGGGGAGTTCAAGGTCGGGAATTGCCTGTATGGAGTGCCCTGGCATATCTGTCCGACCGTAGCACTGCATTCCGAAGCCTTCGTAGTCGAAGATGGAAAGGCCGTTGGCACCTGGGAGGTAGCGGCTCGGGAACGCCGACTGACCGTCTGATGGCAGGGTTACTGCCTGGCTGCTTTTCAACCACTCCAATCGGCCTTTTCTTTATGCTCACTTTCGATGCTCACCTGGACCTGGCGATGAATGCCATGGAATGGAATCGGGATCTGACACAGCCCATCGACGTTATCCGGCAGCGAGAACAAGGTGTCGCGGATAAACCCGACCGCGGCCGCAATACAGTTTGCTTTCCCGAAATGCGCCGTGGGGGAATAGGCATCTGCGTCGCGACCCAAATTGCGCGGTTCGTTAAACCAGGCAATAAGCTGCCTGGCTGGCATAGTCCTCAACAAGCATGGGCGCAAACCCAATGCCAGCTCGGATGGTACCGCGCAATGGAAGAAGCCGGACACTTGGCGCAGATCACAAGTGCAACCCAACTACTGGAGCACGTGCACCTATGGCAGACGAAGCTGGATGCCGCTAAAGCTGGAAAGCCGAACGCTCAAATCGAAGGTGTAACGCCTGGCCACATGCAAATCCCAATCGCTTACATTCTCAGCCTGGAAGGGGCAGACTCGCTGCTTACTATGCGCCATCTGGAACGAGCCTACGAGCAAGGTCTGCGAGCGATTGGCCCGGCCCACTATGGTCCCGGCACTTACGCCCAAGGCACCGACGCTGCGGGAGGTCTGGGCCCACCTGGACGTGAACTGTTGTCGGAAATGGACCGACTGGGCATGATTTTAGATGCCAGCCATCTGTGCGACGAAAGCTTTTGGGAAACCCTTGAGTTGTTTCAAGGACCGGTTTGGGCGAGCCATTCGAATTGTCGCGCGCTCGTCCCGCATAACCGTCAACTGGCCGATCCACAGATTAAAGCGCTGGTTGAACGCGGCGCGATCATCGGCTGCGCCCTGGACGGCTGGATGCTGGTCCCCGGTTGGGTCAGAGGAAAAACGACTCCTCAATCGGCCGGGTTGAACCTGACGCGGGTCATCGACCACATCGATCACATTTGCCAAATCGCCGGCAACGCGCGCCACTCGGGAATTGGCTCCGACCTGGACGGCGCTTTCGGGCGCGAGCAATCACCGGCCGATCTCGACACCATTGCTGACCTGGCCAACTTGTCGGACCTGCTCAAAGCGCGTGGTTACCCGGAGGAGGATATTCGTCAAATCATGCACGGCAATTTTCTGAGCTTTCTCACAAAGGCGTGGAGTTGAGCTCAACGCCGCCGCGTTTTCGGGATCAGACTCCAAGCGCGGGACGTCCTCACGAGTACGCAAATTTCATCAGCTCCGTGCCCTTGGCCCATATCTCACCCACCCACAACGATAGCTGATCCCGGTGCACTTAATTTGGAGCGGACATTTGGAAAGCATCGGCTTGGGCGTGGGTACCTGGGTTTGGAGTTCCCCCTTCAGTTGGTTTTGTGCCAGGCCGCCTAAAGGCAGCTTAAAGGCGGGACTCCAAACCGAATTTTAAAACACGCCCTGAGCCTTAATTCAAACAAGAGTTACCCAACAAGGAGTTCGCCAAGCCCGGTCTCAACGGGTTACATTCCGCTCCGGTGGCGACAACTGACTCACACTCGATAAGAACCACGGATGGGGAGATGCATGCCTCGGCTTGGCGGCCAGGTGCGCTGACCTGCCATTCGCCTCCAGAAGACAAGATTGCGTTGTTTCGGTCCCTCTTTCGGGGGCGAGAAGACGTCTACGCGCGCCGATTTGAAAACCGCCGAACCGGTAAGAGCGGGTATTCGCCTGCCTGTGCAAATGAATGGGTGCGCGGCATCTGCGAAAAGCCGCGAATTAAGTGTTCGGATTGTCCACACCAGCGTTTCGTTCCTGTAACCGACGAAGTCATTCGGGGGCATCTTTCCGGGCGAGATGGTCAGGGCAAAGATTTCGTTCTCGGGGTTTATCCAATGCTTCTGGATGAGACCTGTTTCTTTCTTGCGGTTGACTTCGATGGAGCCAATTGGAAAACGGATGTGGGCGCATTTGTTCAAATATGCCGAGAGCGAAAGCTCCCAGTGGTAATGGAACGGTCGCGGTCCGGCGAGGGCGCGCATGTGTGGTTCTTCTTTGAAAAAGCAGTTCCCGCTAACCTGGCTCGTAAACTCGGTTCGCACCTCCTCACCGAGACCATGGAGGCGCGTCCAGAAATTGGTCTCGATTCTTACGATCGACTTTTTCCCAATCAAGATACTCTTCCGTCGGGCGGTTTCGGAAATTTGATTGCGCTGCCGCTGCAAAAGCAGGCGCGGGAGCGTGGAAACTCTGTGTTCCTTGACGAACAGTTTTCACCGTGGCCCGATCAGTGGACATTCCTCTCCTCCGTCACACCCACTGCCAGCTCGCAAATCGAAACTCTCGTGGCAGAAGCTGAATCCAAAGGACGAATCCTCGGCGTGAGAGCCGCCGTGCTGGAGGATGACGAGGAGGATACTCCCTGGGTGAGGCCGCCGTCGCGACGCCTCAAGGAACCTCCAATTGTCGGTCCTTTGCCCGAAGAATTGGAAGTCGTAATCGCTGATCAGATTTATATCTGCAAACAGGACATTGTAGCGGGACTCAGGAACCGCCTGATTCGGTTGGCAGCTTTTCAAAATCCGGAGTTTTATCGGACCCAGGCTATGCGGCTTCCCGTATATGGCAAACCGCGGATCATTTCCTGCGCGGAGGATCTTCCAAAACATCTTGCGTTCCCACGCGGATGCCTGGAGGAAATAACGGCGCTACTGAGGGGCTTGCATATTCAGCCTATAATCCGCGATGAACGCTTTGCGGGAACTCCTCTGAGGGTTACTTTTTGCGGAACCTTGCGGGCCGAACAGCAAGCCGCCGCGGAGTGCATGCTACGGCATGAAACCGGGGTACTGGCCGCAACAACCGCCTTTGGGAAGACCGTAATTGCCGCGAAGCTGATCGCCGAACGCGGCGTGAACACGCTAATACTCGTGCATCGCAAGCAACTCCTTGAACAATGGATCGATCGGCTTTCGACCTTTTTGAATGTCCCGCCCAAAAGTCTCGGGCAGTTCGGGGCCGGCCGTAAGAACCTCATAGGAACCTTGGACATCGCTCTGATCCAAAGCCTCGTCCGTGGAGGTAATGTAAATGACTGCATTGGAGGCTATGGCCAAATGATCATAGATGAGTGTCATCACATCCCGGCACAGAGCTTCGAACTGGTCGCCCGGCGGGCAAAGGCCAAATTTATCGTCGGTCTGTCCGCGACCGTTGGGCGCAAGGATGGACATCACCCGATCACCTTCATGCAATGCGGGCCCGTACGCCATCGAGTTGACGCGAGGCAACAGGCCGCTTCGCGACCGTTTTCGCACCACGTATACGTACGGCCGACTGCTTTTCGTCAGTTGGGTTTATCGCAACCGGACATGCGCCTTGAGTTTCATGAGTTGTACGGAGAATTGGTTCATGACGAGCGCCGGAATCAGATGATTTGCGCTGACGTACTCGGCGCCCTGCGTGAAGGTCGCTCTCCCCTGGTACTGACGGAACGAGTCGAGCACATCGAAGCCCTGGCCAAACTACTGACGCCTGCGGCAAGTCTTATCGTTTTGCATGGTGGCCAGAGCAAAAAGGAAACAAAGGCAGCCCTCGCGCGCGTTTCTGAAAGTGCCGGAAGCGCTCAGCGAGTCATCCTGGCGACTGGTAAGCTCGTCGGTGAAGGTTTTGACGATCCGAGATTGGACACCTTGTTCCTGTCATTACCGATCTCGTGGCGCGGCACGGTTGCTCAGTATGTTGGACGGCTGAACCGCTTGCACGAAGGGAAACGGGAAGTTCGCGTTTACGATTACGCCGACCTAAACGTGCCCATGCTTTCAAGAATGTTTGATAGGCGATGCCGCGGCTATGAGTCGCTGGGTTATACTATCCTCCTCCCCGCCAGCGCCCTTCCAGGGTGGCCAGTCGAAGCGCCCTTGCCCATTGATCCGGAATGGAAACGAGACTATGCAGCCAGCGTGCGCCGTCTTGTACTGGATGGAGTCGATGTGCCGCTCGGCCAACTGTTCGTGCGCGCCGCAAGTCCTCCGATGCCAAAGGCTGAGGGTGAGGCCAGGAGTGCCAGCGAAGCGTTCCTCTATGGCCGACTGCAAACCATGTCCGCGACCAAGGACCGTTTTCGCTTGAACGCTCGATTGCCGATAGCTTTCGATGGCTCTGGAACCATGGAAGTGGATTTCCTCTGCGCGGAACTCGGGATAGTGATCGAGCTAGATGGAGAACAGCACTTGGGTGATGCGGACGCCTACCGGCGAGACCGGCATAAAGATGCGCTGCTTCAGCAGCACGGGTATTTTGTGCTGCGATTTCTGGCATCTGACCTTGCCAGGCGTCTCGACGAGGTGCTTAATGAGATTCTCGCGGTGCTCGAAAGTCGTAAGCGTAATCAGCGGAAGCCACATCACTAACTGGGCCACCTTCCATCTGGGTTTGGCTTTTCCAAAAAGGGGTACTCACTCCGGAGACATTCCAGTCGTAATGTTCCCGGTATCGAGGAGTACCGGCAGGCCTTTCTAAGCGCCCTCAGGTTATCGCAGGCGGCCAGCGGCGAGCTCTCGTTTAAGGAATACGCCTGGCCTGAACACAAGCAGGCCGTAAAACGGCTTATCCATAAAAGCTCCAAAGTCACTCTCGTCCAACGTCAGCAAAATGTCGGCCCAGGCTAACGCGCTGAATAATACCGGGCGGTCCTTGGTGACTGCGAACACGGCTGCGCGGTCAAGTGTCAGCACGTCGTCCATGATCAGCAAAGACGGTCGCAGTGCCGCCCAGTCCGCGCTCGCTGATGGAGTTAAGTCAGGAAGATTCCGAAGCACCTCCTCCAGTCCGTAAGGCGTTGCAATCAGGACCTAACCGTTGGCAGAAGCCCGACTGAAGATTTGGCGGGAAGCGCCTGCCGCCGAGCCGCACGCCGCAAGCAGAACACTTGTGTCCAAAAACAGCCTCACGAGCCCTGACGAAACCGGTGCATATCGGCCTCATCCCGCCCAATCCAATTCGCGATCTGTTCGCGCGAGAATTTGCGCGGCTCAGGCAGCTTAGCGCCTTGCGCCCGCAGGCGGGCTGCGAGGAACAGCAACAGTTCCTGCTTCTGCTCCGGCGTAAGGGCGTCGGCTGCGGCTTCGATTTCGGAGAGAGTGCTCACGGCGAAACCATACCTCACCGCCTTCAGAACGACAAGTCTAGGCGGATTGCTACACAGGGATCCAATCCGTTCCGAACTTGTTGCGATTGCTGTCGTTCGTGTCTGATTCTTGAAGCTTGGAGCGGGTGAAGGGAATCGAACCCTCATCTCAGGCTTGGGAAGCCCGCATTCTACCACTGAACCACACCCGCTCAAAGGTGTCCGCAGTCTTTAGCAGACCAGGCGGCGGCTTGCAATAACGCATTTGAGCATTTGAGCTCCTTGAATCGGATCCAGTTGGAAGGCGCGGTGCTCACACGGTCAAGGATTTCAGCCGGGTGCCGGGGTTTACGGCGCCGGCCCCGAACTCGCGAAACCTATGAGATGCATGCTTGACGGCCCGAAACGTGCCGCCTATCACATCCTTAGAACTTCTTTTATGAATACGCCATCCAACCCAATGACCACGCGCCGCGAATTTCTCAAGACCTCCGCCCTGGTGGGCGGGGTTTTGGCCGCTCCGGCCATCTTGCCGAGCAGCGCTTTTGCTTCCGAAAAAACTGGCCCGATTAAGGTCGGGCTGATCGGCTGCGGTGGTCGCGGGTCAGGCGCCGCCAGCCAGGCGATCAATGCCGACCCCGAGGTCGAACTGACGGCCATGGGGGACGCGTTTGAGGACCAACTGCAGAGGAGCTTACGCGATCTGCAAAAAAGCCACGGCGAAAAAGTCAAAGTCACGCCGGATAAATGTTTCGTGGGTTTGGACGCATATCAAAAAGTGATCGATAGCGGTGTGGACGTGGTTTTGCTCGCGACACCTCCCGGGTTTCGGCCGACGCATCTGAAAGCGGCCATCGACGCCGGCAAGCATGTTTTCTGTGAGAAACCAATGGCAACAGACTGCCCCGGCGTTCGTTCCGTGCTCGGGTCGGTCAAAACGGCGCGGGACAAAAACCTTTCGCTGGTAGCCGGGTTCTGCTGGCGGCGGGACACCGCCCGTCGTGAATTCTACAAGCGCATTCACGAAGGCGCGATCGGGGATATCCGTGCAGTTTATGCCACTTACTACACCGGCCCGGTGAAGCCCATGCCGGCAGCGACGGATCGCCCTTCTGGAATGGGCGACTTGGAATGGCAACTACGCAACTGGTACAATTTCGTCTGGCTCTCTGGCGACGGTTATGTCGAGCAATGCTGCCACAGCGTGGACAAAGTGGCCTGGGGCCTTAAAGACGTGCCGCCGATTAAAGCGGTGGCCGTGGGTGGCCGCCAAACCCCCAATAACCAGGGCAACATCTTCGATCATATGTTTGTCGTGTACGAATTCCCCAACGATGTGCGCGGGTTCGTCGGGCAACGGCAAGTTGCCGATTGTTATTCCGAAAACTCCGATTACCTCATGGGTTCAGAAGGTTTCGCCAAGATTCCCGGCTGGCAGGCCCCGTTCATCAAAGGCAAAACCAACTGGCGCTATCATGATACCGGCCCAAAAACCGACATGTACCAGATTGAACATAATGAACTCTTCGCCAGCATTCGCAGCGGCAAGCCAATTAATGATGGCGAATGGATGGCTCAAAGCACCCTGATGGGCCTCATGGGCAGAATGGCCGCTTATACCGGCCAGGAAGTCACCTGGGAACAGGCGATGAACTCCACTGAGAAACTCGTGCCGGACAATCTGGATTGGAAGATGAAGCTGGACATCCAGCCGATAGCGATGCCGGGAGTGACCAAGATTGCTTGAGGCATTGAAACGCGAAAACGTTAAAACAATGAGACGTTAAAACATTGAGACGTCACCACGTCAAAATGTTCAAACGTTAAAACTGCGAAAACCAGAACCGAACATTATGCGGCGACGTGAATTCTTGAAAAGAAGCGCTGGTGCGCTGACGCTGGCTGCTTTGGCTCCGGCTGGCCTGGCTGAGAGCGGGACAGACTCTCCTGTCTCCAAACGTCCCATTCACAAGGCCATCATGTGGGGCACGGTGGGTGTGAAGGGTTCCGTGCTCGAGAAGATGAAAGCCGTCAAGGCCGCTGGTTTCGAAGGGGTCGAGATGAACAGCCACATGGACCAGGACGAAGTCGTGCGCGCGCGCGACGAGGCGGGCCTGGTTATTCCAAGTGTCTGCGGCGCGCATCATTGGGAAAAGCCATTGTCGCATCCGGACCCGAAGGTGCGAGAGGAGGGTTTGGAAGCTCTCAAGCAGACGCTGCGCGACGCCAAACGTTACGGCGCTTCCTCGGTGCTGCTCGTTCCGGCGGTGGTGAACAAGGAAGTCAGCTACCAGGACGCCTACACCCGGTCGCAAGAACAGATCCGCAAAGCGGTGCCGTTGGCCGAAGAACTCGACGTCAAAATCGCGATTGAAAACGTCTGGAACCAGTTCTTGCTTAGTCCACTGGAGGCGGCCCGGTACGTTGATGAGTTCAACAGTCCGGCGGTCGGCTGGCATTTTGATGTCGGCAACGTGATCAATTATGGCTGGCCGGAGCAATGGGTTCGGATTCTTGGCAAACGAATTCAGAAGCTGCACATCAAGGAATTCAGCCGCAAACGCCGCGACAAGGAAGGACTCTGGAAAGGTTTCGATGTGCCGCTGCTGGAAGGCGACGATGATTGGCCCGCGGTAATGAAGGCGCTGGACGAAGTTGGCTACAGAGGTTGGGCCATGACGGAGCAGGGCGGGGGTGACACGCCTGAGGGATTGCAGGATTTGGCCACGCGGTTCGGGAAAATCCTGGCGCTCTGATGGATGGAAAACCACTGATGAACACCGACCGCCACGGATAAGACCGCGAAGGACAAACTTCTGAGTTGCGTTTGCGATCGCCGGCAAGCCTGCTTGCCGGGCCAGAACCAAGGTCGATTAGATGAGAATTGCCCCGTTCATTGCGCTTTATGTTGGCGCTTTGTTCGCGCTCTCGAGCCAAGCTCAGAATGAAGCAGTGACCCTGGACGATCTGGTCTCTTCGGCTCAGCAATGGGCTCAGGAAAATCTGGACGAGGATGCGCTGCACGTGCTGCAACAGGCCGACCGCGAAAAAGTCCAGCAAGCACTGGCAGATCTCCAAAAGCAATTTCAGGGAGAATACGTTTTGGATCTCGCCGGACTCAAGGACACCGCAAAATCGGTAATCCCATTGTTGGAGTCCTACGAGGAGACTTTGCCCTATGCGCTCTGGCTCAAGACCCGCCTGGATTATTTGGATGTGGCCGACCAGTTTCGGCTGATTATTCCTCCACCCAAACGATCGCCCGGCCAGCCGCCTCGA
>DASRFK010000063.1:0-9165 GCA_035651635.1 Verrucomicrobiia bacterium
TAAACAACGCCTCGCGCTGGCCTGCGCGGTCATGCACCAGCCAGACGTTTTGTTTTTAGATGAACCGACTTCCGGCGTGGACCCCGTCACGCGGCGAGAGTTCTGGACGCATATAAACGGGGTGGTCGAGAAAGGTGTTACCGTGATGGTGACCACCCATTTCATGGACGAGGCGGAGTACTGCGATCGCATCGCCCTGGTGTTCCGGGGCCGAGTCATTGCGGCCGGCACCCCGGATGAGCTCAAAGCAAAAGCGGCCACGCCCACGAATGCCGACCCGTCGATGGAAGACGCCTTTGTCCAGCTGGTGCAGGAGCAATCGCAAACGGAAGGATGAACAGAGCAAAAAGATTGGGGCGTAGCGGCGTCTCGGCAGAGCGCCGCTGGCAATGGTTCGAGGATTGGCGGCTCTCTGCCGAGACGCCGCTGCGGTTCATGGGCAGCCTCCAATTAATGGAATCCTGAATGAATAGCCGCCGATTATTTGCCCTGTGCCGCAAGGAAACCTGCCAGATCCTGCGGGATCCCAGCAGCAATATCATTGCCTTCATTCTGCCGGTAATCATGCTGCTGATCTTCGGTTATGGCATTAACCTCGACTCGCGGGGATTGCGCGTGGGCCTGGTCCTGGAAGACACCGGGCCGGAGGCGCGGTTGTTTGCCGCCAGCCTGACAGGCTCGCCCTATCTGCGCATCCGTTTCAGCCAGCGGCGAAGCGAAATGGCACAGGCCCTCACGCGCGGTGAGGTCCGCGGATTCGTGGTCCTGGCGCAGGATTTCTCGAAGAAACTCAAGCGCTCCACCGAGTCGGCTCCGATCCTGATTGTAACCGACGGCGCGGAACCGAATACCGCCAACTTCGTAGAGAATTATGTTCGCAGCGCATGGGAAGGCTGGGAGCAACAACGCGCGGCGCAGCACGGCCAGATCGATCCAGCCGACATTCGCCTCGAACCGCGATTTTGGTTCAATCCGGCGGCCGAAAGCCGCAATTATCTTATCCCCGGATCGATTACCGTGATTATGACAGTGATCGGAGCATTGCTGACATCGCTGGTGGTGGCGCGGGAATGGGAACGCGGCACCATGGAAGCCTTGCTGGCATCGCCCATGACCAAAACGGAGTTCCTGCTCAGCAAACTGCTGCCTTATTATGCTTTGGGGATCGTCTCGCTGCTGCTGTGTGTGGGAGTCTCGGTCTTCGGTTTAGGCGTGCCGTTTCGGGGGTCGGCGGCAGCCCTGTGGATGATCGGGTCATTATTCCTGGGCAGCGCGCTGGGATTGGGTTTGCTGCTCTCGACGGTGACTCGCAATCAGTTTAACGCGGCCCAGGCAGCTCTGAACGCCGCCTTTCTGCCGGCTCTGATTCTGTCCGGGTTTATTTATGAAATCCGCAGCATGCCCGTGGCGATCCGGGCGGTGACTTATCTAATCCCGGCGCGGTACTTCGTGACCGCGATGCAGACCTTGTTCCAGGCGGGCGATGTGTGGCCCGTGTTGTTCAAGAGCATGGCGTTTTTGGCCGTGGCCTCGCTGTTCTTCATCGGGTTGACAACGTTGAAGACGCGCCGGCGATTGGAGTAACAGCCATGTGGTTCCGGATTTTGACACTGGTGGTCAAAGAACTGCGCGCGCTGCTGCGCGACCGACAGAGCCGGGCACTGCTGATTGCGCCGGTGGTGCTCCAGTTGGCGATTTTCCCGTTCGCATCGACGCTGGAAGTGAAAAACAACAGCCTGGGGGTGTTTAATGAAGATTCCGGGGCCGACTCGGCCGAACTCATTCAAAGGCTGGCGCAAGCCGGCGCGTTCACTCAACTGATTTATCTTCATTCGGAACAGGAACTGCGCCGGGCGATTGACCTGCAGCAAGTGCTGTTGGTATTGCGCCTGGCACCGGATTTTTCGCGCGAGCTGGCTTCGGGCAGCGCCCCACAGCTGCAGGCCATTCTCGATGGCCGCCGATCCAATAGCGCCCAAATCGCGCTGGGGTACATTCGCCAAATCCTGGGCGACTTCATTGGAGACCGCAACCGCGCCTCAGGCAAGGTCCCGAGATCCGAGGTGGTCGTGCGGCACTGGTTTAATCCCAACCTGGATTATGTTCGCCACATCATTCCGAGCCTGGTGGCAATTATCACGACGATCAGCACGTTGATCGTCACTTCGCTCTCGGTAGCCCGCGAGCGGGAACACGGCACCTTCGATCAACTGCTGGTTTCGCCGCTGACCCCTGGCATGATCATGGTTGGAAAGACCGTGCCGGCTTTGATCGTGGCGGCCACTCAGGCGACCATTATTCTCAGCGCCGGCGTGTTTGTTTATCGAATTCCGTTCCAGGGCTCGCTCGCGCTTTTGTACGGAAGCATGTTTTTTTACATTCTCGCTTTGGCGGGTTTTGGGCTGCTCATTTCGTCGATTTGTTCGACCCAACAACAGGCATTCCTGGGGGTATTCAGTTTCATGATGCCGGCTGTTTTGCTGTCCGGTTTCCCCTCACCAGTCGAGAACATGCCGCGATGGCTGCAGTACCTTGACTGGCTCAACCCGCTGCGACACTTCATTGTGATTGTCAAAGGCGTCTTCTTGAAGGATGTCGGACTAAGCGAACTGCTGCACCCACTTTGGCCGCTGGTGCTGATTGCGTGCATGACTCTGGCTTCCGCCAACTGGATGTTTCGCCGTAGATTGGGATAGTTCAGGGATTCCACGGTTTGGTGATATTCAGCTCAATCCGGAGAGTAACGATAGTGAAAGCAGCAGGCCATGTCCTGGCTTAGCACTGACCTGGAGGAACGCGATGCGAGAAGTGGACCGAGCCGAAGTCCTGTGCCGGACCCAAGAGTGAAGAACCGTGGCAGCGATCGCTACGGAGCGGAAGCGGCAACCAACCTCCGGTTTTGATTCAAGCTTTGCGTGTCTGACCCTTTATCACTCAGGGACATTCGAATGCTAAAACTGTGAACTGGCGCGAAGCTTTGGGGCGTCAAACCAAAGATCTTTTTGAATTCCCTGCAGAAGTGCGCTTCCGTAGCAAAATTCAGCTCAGCTGCGGCCGCCTTGCTCGAATACCCCTGTGAGATGAGTTGTTTGGCTAAGCGACACTGCAACTCCCGAAGCCATTGGCTTGGCGTCTGGCGCATATGTTTCTTGAAGACGCGCTGGAGATGGCGCTCCGACATGGCGCAAAGCGTTGCCATCTTCCCCGGCTTGAACTCCGCCTGCCGAGCTACGGCTTCCCATTCCTCGACTCGAACTTCTGTGCTGCTCATGCTGCTGTTTCTCCCGAATTCTACTTTCGGCGCCAATTGGCATCCGCAGCCGTTTGCCACTGCCCTCCTGCCCCGCCATGCCGCCTTTCAGCGCCTGAAAGGTTTGATCTGTCCAGTAACTGTTTCGGGTAAGGGGCCATTCCCATGACCTATGGAACTGGTTGCCCCGCACCTTGCTACCGAGTTAATGCCCAAGCGGTTCCAAAATCAAACAAAAACGATGTTCTAAAAGCGACATAATTGTCCCAGAGCGACAAGCCTCAGAATTAGATCAGATGATTCACACTTTATCCATTTGTTTTAGTCACTGAGAGCGTGTTTTAAAAGTACCGGCTTGGGCGTGGCCGTATGGGGTTGAGAGTCCCGCCTTCAGGTGGCCCGGCGCCAAAACCGCCTAAAGGCGGGACTCCAAACCGAATTCTAAAACACGCTCTGAGCCTCAAAGAAGAAGCCGCCTGCAGCTAACTGCAGGCGGCTTTGTTCAACAGCAACTTATGCCTCAGTTACTTTGCTACTGCCCGGTAGAATTCAACCGGGACGCTGCTCGAGATGGTGTTGGTATAGCCGGCATTACCACTAGCGTCTGCGGTGATAGTTGCAATCTCGGTCCAAGGTTGGACGAGGTTGGAAGTGGCCTGGATTCCGTAGCTTGCGTTGGGAGCGCCGGAGATTGTCAGTGCCAGCTTATTGCCACTTATACCAAGTTTGACGGTGGGCGGAACAACCGGTCCGGTGACGGTTAAGAGGAAGCTTTGAGCGTTGGTCGTGAATCCGTCGTTCACCGAGATGGTGATGTAGTCCTTGCCGGACTTGTTACCGACCAGAGTCACGTGAGCCAACTCATTGGAGCCGGTGTAGGTAAAGGTGATCCCGGAGACCAGGGCGGAATTAGTATCCGCGGCGCTGAAGTGCAGTGCGGTGAGAGGAAGGTCACCGACGGTGACACTTAAGGGCACATCGACCGACTTGTTCACTTGGGTCGAGACGTCTGCGATAGGCTGCAATTGCATCGGGCTCGGCTTGGTGACGGTGAGCAGGAAAGTGGCCGAGGCGCTCGTCAGAGCGTCCTTGGCAGTGATGGTGACATTCGCCGTGCCAATGGCATTGGGCACGGTGGTGATGGTGGCGACGACGTTTGTGCCAACCACGGCGAAGCTGATCTTGGAGACGAGGTTGGAGTTATCGCTCGACCCGAGATAAGTCAGGTTAGTGATATCGGTAACGGCGTCGGTGACTGGCAGCGTCACAGCGATGGACGCATTAGCATTGGTCAGCTGGTCTGGAATGAGTCCGAAGACCGGCGGCACCGAGCTGGTGATGGTGACCGCAATAGAATTGGTCACGGACGATGTGCCATCGGACACGACCACGGCAACGGTTGCCACGCCGATGCCATTGGTTGGCGTGAATAGCAGGGTTTGATTATTGCCGCTGGAGGCCACGCTGACGCGGCCGAGGTTGGCCGGGGCGGCACTGGCAGTGACGACCAGGTTGCTGCCGGCGGTGTCAACATCATTCGCTTTGAACGCGAGGCTCAACTGACCGTTGGCAGGGACCGACTGGTCACTAAGACCGGAGAGTGTCGGCGCCTGATTCACGTAGGTTACCGTCAACGGGAAAGACAGGGTGTTGGTGTTCACACCGTCGGTGGCCGTCAAAGTAATCGTGGCCGTGCCATCGCCATTAGTGAGCGACGAAGGCAGGTTGGCGCCTGGAGTGATCACCAGGGTGCGGCTGGTCACCGCGTTGGTGCCCGGCCCGGTCACGGTGAGTTTATTCACCAGACCCGGAACGCTCTCGTTGCTGCTGGTCGCCGTGAGCGTAAGTTTGTCGCCGTTGGTGATGGCCGAGTTGACACTCAGGTTAAGAGTCAGGCTGTTGTTTTCGAGTGTGCTTTGCGGTCCCACAAAGGAGATCGTCGGCGCGGTGGTGATCAGCTTGAGCAGCCAACCGCCGATGATTTGTCCACTGTCGGGTGAGAGGTCGTCCTGAACGTAGAGCGACCACGTACCGTTGGGATTGGTTCCTTTAAGCGAACTGAGGTTCGTCACGTAGGATCCCGTCACAGGCGGGTAGAAACTCAGCGAGCCGTTATAATCGGTGGGCTTGTACGTCCCGCTCAAGATCACCCCTGTCTGCGGCGGCACATTAGCGGAGGTGTCGTCGAAGGTGAGGTTCACATTCGTGATGGCGGATCCGGCGCCGCTGCCGGCGCGGCTCATAAGCACGATTTTCTGGCCTTGCGGGCCGACCAACAGCATGGAGATGTCGCTGGGATAGCTGTGTTGCAAGCCGAGGACGGTAACGGAGGCGGAGAATATATTTCCTGCCAGGCCGCTCACGTTAACGGTTGAAGGATAGGGCGTGGCCGGCGCGCGGTCGTTGATGGCGATGACCTGGTTGGTTCCGAACAGGCCGGCAATGGGGACCACCGTCACAGTGAAACTGGTCTGGGCGGATTGTCCGAATTGATTGGCCGGTTGCGTCACTTTCACGGTGATGAGCGAGGAACCGCTCGAAGCGCCCGCCGGTGTGATTTGAATGGCCTGATTTCCAACCAGGCTGATGTTACCCGCCGGGATCAAGCCCGGATTGGAAGACTGGAAGCTCACGGTGAGCTGGTTGGTCGGCACCTGCACATCGTAATAAGTGACCGGCACAGTAACGGCCGTTCCCGCGAAGGTGTTGGTGTCGGCGATCGGCAGGATAACCGGCGGGTAAATGACCTGCTGGACGGCCACGACGAAGCTGTTGCTGGCAACGGCATTGTCGATATTAGTGGCGTACACAGTGACCAGGTTGGTCCCGAATTTGTTGGCCGCCGGGGTGACATTCACCGTCCAAGTGCTCCCGGAGCCAGAGAAGGTTATGCCACTGGCGGGGATCAGGGCCGAGTTGGTCGAACTCGAGCCGAAGCGATAGGATGGGCCGGACGGGGAGTCATCCGCGATGGTGAACGGCTGGCTGCCGGAGGTATTCTCCTGGATGACCATATTGGCCAAGCCGAGCAGCTGCGGCTGAGTCATGATGCTCAGAGACCAGCCCCCGTTGATGAATCCGGAATCCGGCGGTGTATCATCCTGGACGTAGAGCGACCAGGTGCCATTGGCTGAGCCGCCATTCAGGGCGCCCAAGTCTGTTCCATACGGATGAGCGGGAGCCGAGCCGAGGAAGTCATAGGTACCCGACTTGTAATCGGCGGGCTTGTAGCTGCCGCTGGTCAAAGTCGTTCCTTGAGGAACGGCGGTGGCGGCCGCCTGGTCAAAGGTGAGAGTGACATTCGTCACCGGGGTGCCGCCGCCGGCTTTGTTCATCAGGACGATCTTTTGACCGGCCGGACCGACCAACAGCAGGCCGACGTCGGCCGGGTAATGATGGGCAAAATTGCTCACCGTGACGGAGACTTTGCTGACAGTGCCAGCCAGGCCGGAAACATCGATGGTCGACGGATACGGAGTTCCGGGACTGTTGTCGTTGATGAGGATCTGCTTGGTGTTGGCGAAGGAGTGAACCGGCGTCGGCAGCACGTTGAGGGTAAACTGGGTGGCAGCCGAGCGGTTGTTGACCGTGTCCGTCACCGTGAGAGTGATGGTGACAGGTCCTTTGGCGTTAGGCTCAGCGGTGACTACCACGGTGCGGTTGGTCACACTGGTGCCCGAAGCGGGTGAAATGACGATACTGCTGTTCTTAACAATACTCGGGTCGCTCGAAGTGCCCGTGACAGTCAGGGACGGCACAGGCTGATTAAAGGTATTGACCTGGAACCCGATTGGCGGGGTGGCGGAACCGGCCGATACCGTTTGCGACGGAATCTGGCTGATCGTCGGATCGTAGACCTTGGTCAGGACAGTGAGAGTAAGGCTGTTCGAGACGATATTATCGCCATCATTAGCAATGACCCAAATTGTGCCGGAACCGATCTGGTAGGGATTTGGCGTCAGAGTCAGGGTCAAAGTGCTGGCCTGGGGCACACCGCTGGGCGGCAACCCGAAAAGGATGTTCGCATTGTTGGTTGAACCAGCGAAGACGATGTTCGTGTCCCCAATCAAGCCCTGGTTGGCCGAAACGGCCTTGACGATAATGTTGGACAACGGTGTATCCACATCGGAGACCAGGAACTGGAAGCTGGTCGACGAGTTTTCATCGATGGTTGGCGAGGTGAGGCGGCCAATGACCACCGGGAAGTTAGTCTTAGGCACCGTGACAGGGATAACCGCCGTGCTGGTGGCGCCGTCGCTGCGCGTAGCGGTGAGCGTAATATTGACGTTGCCATTCTGGTATTGGAGAGGAGCCAGGTTGGCGACGAAGTTGCCGCTGGTAATCGGGCTGGGTCCCGTGATTGTGACGGCGGAAGTCGGCAACAAGGACCGGTTATCGGAAGCCGAAGCGGTAACGGTTAGGTTGGAAATAGCGGTGACCGAGTCGCTTACCGTGAAGCTGACGTTGGAGGTGGTATTTTCCGGAATGATCACCGGTGTGGGAGTGGTGATAGTGATCGCGGGCTTGGTCACGATGGTGAGGTAAACGCCACCGGTAATTTTGCCAAAGTCGCCCAAGGTCAGATCATTTAGATATAGCCTCCAGGTACCGTTGATCTTGGTTGGGTCAACGGAGGTAAAGGCGGCCATTCGGCTGGCATAGCCGCTCTGGGGAGCGGGTGCGGGCAACAAACGTTTGGTCACATACGCGGGATGATAGGTACCGCTGACCAGCGGATTGACGGTCGAGATATCAACGCCGGAATCATCAAACACCAGATCCAGACCGGACACGGGTGTGGTGCCGCCCCCGCCGGAAGTGAGCATGACGGGAGTGCCGTCCGGGGCGACGAGCAACGCATCCAGGTTGGCGGGAGCGCTGTTGCTGAAGCCGCGCATTTCGAGGGAGACGTTGTAGATCGAGCCGACCAGGTTGGTCACATCGAAGGTCAACGGGTAAGGCGCGCTGTTGACGTTGGTGGCATTGCCGACCACATTCGCGACTTGGCCGTTGCCAAAGAGTGTCGCCGGTGGAGGCTGGATCTTGAGAACAAGGAAATACGGCGCGTTGGTAACCTTGTTGCCGTCACTAACGAGCAAGGTAATGGTGTCATTGCCGCTGACGGTTCCGAGGGGGGTCAACTGGATGGTGCGGGCATCCGCCGAACCGCCCAGCACAATATTCGCATTGGGCACGAGCGACTGATCTGCCGAAGTGGCGGTGACCACGAGGCTCGAGGTGGGCACACCCTCCAAGCTGCCCACGGTGAATGGGATTGGCGGAGTTGTGCTGCCGGCAATCGTCGAGAAGTTGGCGGGCAAGCCGCTAATGGTCGGGGCCTGATACACGTGTCCGACTTCAACGGTTACCGTGCTGGTGACGAGCGTGCTGCCGTCGGTGATGGACAGGGTAACGGTGTTGGTTCCGAACACATTCGGAGTGGGTGTCACCTTAACGGTCACCGTGCCGGTTGCGCCCGGAACGATGGCGTTAGTGGAGACACTCACGAGCAGGCCATTGGTGTTATTAGGTATCAGGCTGCCTGAGGTCGAGGCGACGACCATGTTACTGGTGTAAAGGGTCGAATCGACGTCCGACAAGGTGAAGGTAGTGGTGACAGTGCCGTTCTCGAGGACGACCAGGCGATTAGTGGGAGTGGCGATCACCGGCGCCTGGTTACCGTAGGAGACGGTCAGCGGGAAGGAAGTGGAGAACTGATTATTGTTGGTATCCGTTACCGTCAGCAGAATGGTTGCGGTCGCGTCAACATTTGTGATAGTCGAGGGCAGGTTTACGCTCGGCGTAATGATCAGAGTGCGGTTGCCCCCGCCATTGTTGGTCACCTGCAAGTTGGCGATCAGGTTCAGGACATTCGTGGGCGTGACCACGCCATTGGTGCTGGGCGTGACCACCAG
>DASRFK010000064.1:0-3645 GCA_035651635.1 Verrucomicrobiia bacterium
CGGCACAAATTTAAGATCCACCCAATTCAACCCTCGATCTCGGGCGATTTGACCCAGCCGCGCCACCATCCGATGTTCCACACCCCGCCCCAGGACTCGGCAGCTCAAGAAAAAGCTCTCAACGAACAACGACTCGCCTTGGGCCCGGTATAGAATAGCACCCACCAGGCCGTAGTCCCCGAAACGATCGCTGACCCGAACGGCCAAACCCTCGCCGGTGGCGAGGTAAGCGGCCAGGTCCTGTTCGGACAAGCGGCGGGTCGTGAGATTGAACTGGTTGGTCCGCTGCGTGAGCTGTGAGACGCGCGGCCGGTCCTCCGACGCGATCGGCTCTATGTCGACCTTCAGTTCGAGGCTCGACAGGAAATCTTCGAGGGTGGGAGCCTGGGCCCGAAGCTGTTCGCGCAGTCGGTTTTGCTGGTACTGCTCGGTGCGTTTTTTATCCTCCGAGGTAATTCGTAATCGATCGAAAACCCAGCAATGCTGCAGGAATTGCGGGATCTTAGCCGGATCCTCGGGCAACTGGAGAGTCAAAACCTCAGGACAATTCGCCCGCACTTCGGCGCATTCGACCGGGTTGTCATCGATGAAAATGAAACTGTCGAGTCCCAGGCCCAACTCCTGGGCTAGTGATTTAAGATTCTCCGACTTGGTCAGCCAGTTGAGGCGCCACCCTGCCAAATCCGTCATCCGGAGTGGAAACTCTTCGCGCTGTGAGAAGACCGCCTGAACGTCCTCTTCGTTGTTCTTACTGCACAGGCACAACAACATCCCACTGTCGCGCTGCGCGCGCATGAACTGCTGCAGCACGCGACGCGCTTCGTCCAGTTGGATTCCTTTTGGGCCGTCTTCGCCGCAAACGCCAGTCCAAAGCGTGTTATCGCAATCCAGCGCGATGACCTTGTACGCGGGCCGCTTCAGGGCGTGGTACTTCCGAGCCAGCGCAGTGCCCAGCGCCGTAAAGAAGGCCGGCGTATAAGGAACGGCGCCCAACTCCTCGCCGGCCCGATCGTAATAATCCGCAACCGGGTACCACCTGCCGAACTCCTCGGAACCGAGCAGATACACGCCGGACAATTCGGCCAGGTTTTTCTCAAGCTGTTCCTGAGTCCGTTTCAGGAGCGCCGCCTTTTGGGCATCCATTAAAGCACCAGGCGAAGGTGGACAAAGTGAAATCAATAACGGCACCGCAGTGCGGGCGGCGGCGGCCTTAACAGCTTCAAGGAAATCGCCGGCCCCGCGCTCGATCGATGTGGTGGCCTGGGCCGACCCGGTGTCATCGGAGGCCGTTCGCTGCCAATCCTCCAAGCGGGCCAAAATGACATTTAGCCCCCGGCCATTCCGGCCAAGCACACTGCCGGGATCGAGCAAATTCTGGAAGACCTGGTTGTAGGCGGCAAATTCGATTTCAGCCTTCAGATCCAGACGTTGCAACCAGTATTGCAACGGCTCGCGCACCGGCTCGGACGTGAAGGTGGCAGCCACCACAATTGTGTCCGTTTCGGCTTCGCCTGCGCTCGCGCCAGACGCAGGGACGGCCAACTCCTGGGGCAACTCCAGTTCGCAGACGCGCTTTTCCGGCGTGCGGATCAGGGCCTGGAGCATCTCCACCCATGCCTCGAGAAATCGTTCGATGGTTTGGGGCTCAAACAGGTCGATTTTATACTCACAGGCAAGCGCAAGACCATCGCCCGACTGCTCAATCTCGAACCGGAGATCGAGCAGCGCCGCTTCGAGAGATACCGGAACAGATTCCGCTTGCAGATTCGCCGTGCCGAACAAGTTCGCGGGAAAGTTCTGCAGCAGCAACGCGACATTGTAGAGTGGGTTTTGATCGCGGCGCCGTTGCGGATTAACCATCTCGACGATCTTTTCGAACGGACAGTCCTGATGAGTTTGCGCGTCCAAAACCGAGCTCCGAACCGCGGAAAGAATTTCTTTGGCCGTTTGCTCATCAGCGAGCTGCGCCCGGAGCGGCAGGAAGTTCATGAAACAGCCGATGATATTCTCGAGTTCGCGCCGGGTTCGACCGGCAACCACTGTGCCGACGACCAGATCCCGCTGACCCGTCCACTTGCGCAGGACAATCAGCAGGGCCGTCAGGAAGGCCATGAAGGGAGTGCAACCGTGGCGCAACGTGAAATGTGTCAGCGCCTGAACTGATTCACGATCAAGGCGCGCTATCTTCGTATTGGCGCGCCCGCTTGGACGCTCCGTCCGCGCATGGTCGAGCGGCAGCGCAATTTCGGCGGGTGCCCCCGCCAGCACACTCTTCCAATGCGCCAGTTCAGTTTGAAGCAACTGTCCGGACATGTGGCTCCGTTGCCACTGTGCGAAGTCGCCGTATTGGATCCGCGCGACCGGCAATGGCGCGGCCGCACTCGGCCGCACGGCACCGTCGTAGCACGCGGCCAGTTCCTGGAAAAACAGGGCCAGCGACCAACCGTCTGAAATAGAGTGATGCATGACCAGCAGCAGCAAATGCTCCTCGTGCCCTAAACGGAAAAGCGTCAGCCGGATCAAGGGACCGGTCGCCAGGTCGAACGGCCGCCGCGCCTGATCAGTAACAAGTTCCTGAATGGAGGCTTGGTGGTCCGTCTGCGCCTGGCTCTGCACATCGACGCAAGGCAATTCAAGCCAGAGCGTCTTGGCGATGACCTGAAGCAAGGCGCCGTTCTGGTATTGGAACGTCGTGCGGAGCGTTTCGTGCCGGGCGATAACCTGGTTGACCGCCTTTTGCAGAGCCGTAGCATTCAGCGGACCCCGCAAACGCAAACAGGACGGCACATTGTAAGCCGGGCTGCCGGGTTGGAGCTGGTCCAGAAACCAGAGGCGTTCCTGGACATATGAAACCGGAAGGCTCCCGGTGCGGGGAACCACCGGGATTGGGTTTGTGGCCGAATGTCCGTTCCGAGCCAGGCTGGCGGTCAGCAATTCGCTTAGTCCTTCGATCGTCGGGGTCGAGAAGAGAGTCGAAATCGGCAATTCAAGGTGGAAGGTTTCACGGATCGCCGAGAAAACACGCATGGCGAGCAGCGAATGGCCGCCGAGATCAAAGAAATTATCCTTGATGCTCACTTGTTTGAGCCGAAGTACTTCGCGCCAGATATCGGCCAACTGCTGCTCAAGCCGAGTACGGGGCGCTACCAGGTCCTTGCGGAGATCCCGCGCGCTGGGGTTGGGCGCAGGCAGTGCTTTGCGATCGATTTTGCCGTTGGGCGTCAGTGGCATCGCCTCGAGGAACACAAACTCCGAAGGCACCATGAAATCCGGCAATGCCGCTCGAAGTTTGGCCTTGAGCGTCTCGGCCGTTACCGTAACACCAGGTCGCGTTACCAGATAAGCGACCAACCGCTTATCTCCCGGCTCATCCTCGCGAGCCACAACCACGGCGGCCCCGATTCCCTCGACGCTCTTGAGCACCGATTCTATTTCACCCAGTTCGATCCGGAATCCGCGTATCTTGACCTGATGATCGATCCGCCCCAAATATTCGAGGGTGCCATCAGGCCGCCAGCGGGCCAGATCACCCGTCCGGTACAATCGCGCACCCGCTTGAAATGGATGAGCAACAAATCGCTCCGCCGTCAGTTCGGGACGGTTAAGATAACCCCGAGCGACGCCATCGCCGCCGATGAAAAGCTC
>DASRFK010000065.1:0-2916 GCA_035651635.1 Verrucomicrobiia bacterium
GACTGGATGGAACTGGAAAAGAAGCGCGGCATTTCCATCAGTTCAACCGTGCTGCAGTTCGATTATGACGGCTACCGTCTGAATCTGCTCGACACACCCGGCCACAAGGATTTCTCCGAGGACACCTACCGCGTGCTGACGGCGGTGGACGCGGCGGTCATGGTGATTGACGCCGGCAAAGGTATCGAGACCCAAACGCGGAAGCTGTTCGAGGTTTGCCGCCAGCGTGGCGTGCCCATTTTCACCTTCATGAATAAGATGGATCGGCCAGCGCGCGACCCGCTCTCGTTGCTCGACGAACTTGAACGCGTGCTGGGCATTGCCGCCTACCCGGTGAACTGGCCCTTGGGCGACGGTCACGATTTCCGTGGGGTATTCGATCGCCAGGGCAAGCTGGTTCATTTTTTCGAACGGGTGCCGGGCGGCGAGTTTCGCGCGCCTGTCTCGGTTCACGGCCTTTCCGACCCCCTGGTTCGCGACGCCATGAACCCGGACGTTTATCAACACACCGTTGATGAACTGGCCATGCTCGATGGCGCCGGCGCGGCGTTTAATCACGAGGCCATTCTGGCCGGACAGTTGACGCCGGTTTTTTTCGGCAGCGCGGTCAATAATTTTGGCGTGCAGCTTTTGCTCGATGCGTTTTTGGAGCTTGCCCCCGCCCCGCGCCCCCATTCGGTCAACGGCCGAGTCATTACGCCTCAAGAACCTGGTTTTTCCGGGTTCATTTTCAAAATCCAGGCAAACATGGATCCCAAGCACCGCGATCGCCTCGCTTTCGTGCGGGTTTGCTCGGGCCGCTTCGAGCGCGATATGACCGTGATTCACACCCGCACCGGTCGAAAGGTCCGGCTCTCCAGCTCGCACAAGCTCTTCGGTCGCGATCGGGAAACCATCGATGAAGCTTATCCGGGCGATGTGGTTGGCCTGGTCGGCCACTCCGACTTTCGCATCGGCGACACGCTCGCCGAAGACCCCACCCTGGTTTACAAGGAAATCCCCCGCTTCACGCCGGAATGCTTTGCCTGGCTGCAAAGCCCGAGCACGGCCCAATTCAAGCGCTTCCGTGAAGGTCTAAGCCAACTGCTTCAGGAAGGCGTGGTCCAGGCATTCCAATTTAAAGATTCCGCCCAGCGCGTCCCCTTGCTCGGAGCCGTCGGCCCGCTCCAATTCGAAGTGGTCCAATACCGCATGCAAACCGAATACGGCGCTGAATCACGTCTCGAACCGGGCGCCTGGAAAGTCATACGCTGGGTCAAAGGACTGGATGGAACGGCGCTCGATGAGACGACCTTGCCGACCGGCGCGCGGGTGGCCTACGACGCCGCCGGCCAGCCCGTCATCCTGTTCCAGGAACAATGGAGTTGCGATTTCTTCTCGGAGCGGAACCCCAAGATTCAGCTCTCGGCGCTACCGCAGGAGATGGCGATCGAAACAGAAGGCGTAGCCGGGCTGGTGTAGCCGAACCTTGACCTGACGCCGCGATGGAAGGACGATTTGATTGGGATGAATCAGTATGAATTTTAATCCGGAAGACCATCCGCATCGCCGATTCAATCCATTACTGGGGCAATGGGTCCTGGTGTCGCCGCATCGGACGAAACGACCGTGGCTGGGACAGGTCGAACGCCTGGCACCTGACCAGCGCCCCGAATACGACCCAAACTGTTATCTGTGCCCCGGCAACAAGCGCGCGGGAAACGCCGTCAATCCGCCCTACACGAGCACGTTGGTTTTTGTGAACGACTTTTCGGCCCTGTTGCCCGACACGCCCGCGGAGGCGGTTGCCCCTAACGAACTCTTTCACGTCCAGCCGGTGCGGGGCGAGTGCCGGGTGATTTGCTTTTCACCTCGACACGACCTGACTTTGGCCCAAATGCAGGCGCCGGAGATCCGGCGGGTGGTGGACGTTTGGGCTGAGCAGATCCTCGACCTGGGCAAGTCCTATCGCTGGGTCCAGCTTTTCGAGAACAAGGGCGCGGCGATGGGTTGTTCCAATCCCCACCCGCATGGCCAGGTCTGGGCAAGCAGTTCGTTGCCAAACGAGCCGGAGGCCGAGGACCGGCACCAGCGACTATACTTCGAGCAACACCACTCGCCGCTGCTGGTGGATGTGGCTGCCGCCGAAAGCCGTTCCGGCGAGCGCCTGGTCGTCCAAAACGAAGATTGGCTCGTCGTCGTGCCGTTCTGGGCGGTCTGGCCTTTTGAAACGATCTTAATGCCTCGCCGCCACGTGTTGCGCCTGCCCGATCTCTCGACCCAGGAGCGTGACAGCCTCGCTGATCTCTTGCGCCGGCTACTGGTCCGATATGATAACCTCTTCGAGACCTCTTTTCCTTATTCCATGGGCTGGCATGGCGCGCCAAACGACCAGGGAAAATACCGGCACTGGCAGCTGCACGCGCATTTCTATCCACCGCTTTTGCGGTCGGCCACGGTCAAAAAATTTATGGTGGGTTACGAGCTGCTCGCGGAAGCGCAACGCGATCTTACACCCGAACAAGCCGCCCAGCGTTTGCGCCAACTCAGCGAGCAACACTACCTCTCAAAAGCCTGACCGGCGCGCGGGCATTCTGCCCGCAGCAACGAACGATAACCGGCTGACACCAAATCTGACCTGCATCAGACCCGTTTCGTGCATCGCTGCGGACCTCGGAGGTCCGCGCGCCCCGGCGCGCGGGCATTCTGCCCGCAGCAACGAACGATAACCGGCTGACGCCAAACCTACCCTTTATCAGACCCGTTTCGTGCATCGCTGCGGACCTCCGAGGTCCGCGCGCCCCGATAGGGGTAGGGATGGCGCTTTCGCGCCACCCCTCCCTCCAAACCGGACGGGCGGATTTCCCGCATCCGGCTTTCCAGTCGGTGGTGTCTCGGCGAGACTAACCATAGGTGCAAGAACCATATTCCAGACTA
>DASRFK010000066.1:0-35132 GCA_035651635.1 Verrucomicrobiia bacterium
CCACCTCACGCCCCAACGCCTCTCCCACCGACCCGTCCCGCTGTGCTTCCGCCACCCGCGGCCAAGGTGACCATTCGCAAAACACCTCCGGCTCCCAAACCGATCCCCGTCCAGCCGGAGGAGGAACCAAAGGAACCGTCCCAAACGCCCGAGGGGGGACTCGGGATGGACTTATGAACAATTAACGTACCCAAAGAATCCTATGAGACTCGCTCAAAATACGAACCCGGTGCCCTCACCGGCCAATGCACAGCATGCCGTAACAGCGGAAAAGCTCGCCGTCCACAGGGCGGCCGCCGCCACGGCAGGCACAACCCCTCCAACGACGGCCCAGCACCGGCTGGCTTCACACCCAGCCAATAAAGCCTCCGTGGTAACACCCCTGTTAAAATTCCTGCGACAATGGGGCCCGCTCGAGGCCGCCATGGAATTCTTCGAGTGGGTCGTAACGGTTCAGGTAACCCGTCAGCCAAGCGCGCGCCCCGCGCCTCCCGTGCAACCCAGCAAACCGGCTCCAACTACACCGGCAGCCGAAATAGCGCCGCGTGCCGTCATCCTCTGTCCCGGCCCGCGGCAAAACGCGGGGCCGGTCCAAAATCCCCAGGCCAGCCCCGGTGCATCGGCTATGCCCTTTTCGAATCAACGTGCGGCAGCGACACCCAGAATCTGCTCCATGGCGCAAGGCCGATCGCTTCAATTCGTGGATGACGAGGAATGTCTGTGGGTCTTACCTCGCACCCACCTGGTGAGCTTTGACCAAATCAAGACCGCCACGGGCGATGTGCTCCAAATGGAGTTCACCGCTCACAGGGTACTCATCGAGTGCCATGCCGCTAATCAATCGACAAGTGCAATGATGCTCCTGACCGAGATACTCGCCGATCGTCCGGCGGAGCCTCTCATTGCCCAGTTGGAAACCGTCGGATCAATCAAAGTCAATCCAGAGCCAGGCTATGAACTACCACAAATATTTCCTTTTTGAAGAAGACGACCAGGTATTTGGCTATCCCATCAGCCAGTCGCTAGGCCTGTGTCTGAAACCAGCCAAGGGTAACCAGACTGGCGGGGTGATCTTTATTCTGTTTGCCGATATTGTGATTCGGATTACCGAACCCGACCCCGCAATGCTGGCGCAAGTGTGGCAAAGTCTGTCCGACCCGACCGGCACCACCGCGTCCCTCCCCGGCAGCGAAGGACAGACAATCGCGAGGGTGCCTTACAAGGACCCCAAACAGCCCAACTCTCCGGCCACGGCAAGCGTCCAAACCGAGGCTGACCTGAGTAACAGGCCGACAGTGGCGAACAAGCCGCCCGGGCATTTTACCACCAAAACAGCCGGCTAAGCGGAGGCAACCAAGAAGGCACAGCGCGCGCCAGAAATATTAAGGGCTTGCAGGGAGGTGTGCCCAAAACACCGAAAGAACCGCCGAGAAATCCAGCGGGTTGGTAGCTCGTCCAGAGCTGGCAAGAGGTAAGGCTGGCGGCTGCTCACGATTCTTTGGCCCGTCTCACGCGAGACCGGCCAAAGGAGGCTGACGCCCAACAAGCCCCGGCAGGAAATATGAATACCAACTCGTTCGTTTACCCTGCCACACTCCCGTGCATCATGATCAACGCCGGCGGCCATTTGGACTTGCCCGATGAATCGCTCAGCGCGCGTCAATACCACGACCTCCAGCCCCTGCTGGCGCCAGGGGCATCCATTGCGCTGGGTGAGCCGCCCTGCCCTGTCGACGTAAGCTGGGTTGAAAAGCCAGGCTGGCCAACGCAGTTTGAGATCTGCCGGCGTGACGCTCCCCTCCTGGTGGCCGGGTTGGCGACCGACGCTCGGGAAGCGACCCGGCTCCGGGGCTGGTTTAACCTGTTGCAAGGGGCCACGTTTCGCTGCCTGCAACAAAGCCAGGAACCGATTTGGCCGCGCGTCCACCCCTGGCTTGGGATTCTCCTTATGCCCGGCGCGCTGGAACTTTCCGACGCTCACCTTGACGCGCTCTGCGGGCTGGGTCGCGCGCTCGGTCAGGTCTGGCTGCGCCGGCGTCTCCAGCAGGCGGGGCCAACGGAGACAGAATGATGCCAGCCATCTCTAGCGATTGTGAATGGAAAAACGAACCAAATCTCGAACTAAACCCAGGCCTGCAAACACGTTGCATGACTTTTTGAAGACCTGCCCGATGAGGGCCAGGAGTGGCGTGTCCGCAGCATCGCCAGCTTTGGTAAAATAGGTGGTGAATAACTTTCTTTATCTTTTGCTCACCATGCGACTCTTCGTTCTTGCACCCTGGTAGCAACCTGCCCTATTTGAATAGGTAGGTCGGATGCGTTAGATCTTCACGCTCCGAAGACGTAAAAGTGTCCGCCAGCGAAGGGTGAAACTCGGGTCGCGATGCCGCATGATACAAAAGCAGCAGTAGCCGGACGGGACGAAGGGGCGAAGCAGAAAACCCACCCGCACCACGGGATTTTTGGACGACCGGTTTGGGAATTCCTCAATACCGGCTTGGCAATCTTTTTTTTGGGCACCTCTCTTTTTGGCCTCCTTTCCGTTTCTGCTCAGAGCCCCGCAACTGTGATGTTGGCTTGGGACCCGAGTCCTGATTCGAATGTGGTTGGTTATTTTCGATACTACGGCTCGGCCAGCGGCACCTACACAAACATCGTCGATGTCGGCCCGGCGACAAGCACTTCGGTTTCTGGTTTGCTTCACGGGAGCACGTATTACTTCGCGGTCACCGCTTACAACAGCATTGGGTTGCAAAGCCTTCCATCCAGCGAGCTGCCCTACACTGTTCCCCCTGATACGAATGGTTTGGTTGCCCCCGCGATCCTCAGCCAGCCAACAAACCAAACCGTCCTGGTGGGAGCAAATGCGAGTCTCCAACTCACCGCTTCCGGCACCGCCCCGCTCAGCTATCAATGGCTCTTCAACGGAGCCAATTTGCCGGGGGCGACCAGCAACCCTCTCGTTTTGACCAAAGTACAGCCCGCACAAGCCGGAGCCTACTCCGCCGTCATCACCAACTCCGCCGGCTCGGTCACCAGCGCCGTGGCGCAACTGACCGTCCTGAGCCCGCCAGTTATCACAACCCAGCCGACCAATCAGACCGTAGTTGCGGGAGCTGGTGTCACATTCCAGGCCACGGCTTCCGGCACCGGCCCGCTCAGCTATCAATGGCTCTTCAACGGAGCCAATTTGCCGGGGGCGACCAGCAACCCTCTCGTTTTAACCAAAGTTCAGCCGGCGCAAGCCGGAGCCTACTCCGCCGTGATCACCAACTCCGCGGGCTCGGTCACCAGCGCCGTGGCGCAACTGACCGTCCTGAGCCCGCCGGTTATTACAACCCAGCCCGCCAACCAGACCGTCGTTGCGGGAGCTGGTGTCACATTCCAACTCAACGCTTCCGGCACCGGCCCGCTCAGCTACCAATGGCTCTTCAACGGAGCCAACTTACCGGGAGCAACCAGCAACCCTCTCGTTTTAACCAAAGTACAGCCCGCGCAAGCCGGAGCCTACTCCGCCGTGATCACCAATTCCGCCGGCTCGGTCACCAGCGCCGTGGCGCAACTGACCGTCCTGAGCCCGCCGGTTATCACAACCCAGCCGACCAACCAGACCGTCGTTGCGGGAGCTGGCGTCACATTCCAACTCACCGCTTCCGGCACCGCGCCGCTCAGCTACCAATGGCTTTTCAATGGCGCCAATCTGCTGGGAGCAACCAGCAACGCTCTGATTTTGACCACGGTCCAGCCCGCACAAGCCGGAGCCTACTCCGCCGTGATCACCAACTCCGCCGGCTCGGTCACCAGCGCCGTGGCGCAACTGACGGTCCTGAGCCCGCCAGTTATTACAACCCAGCCGACCAACCAAACCGTCGTCGCGGGAGCTGGTGTCACATTCCAGGTCGCTGCTTCCGGCACCGGCCCGCTCAGCTACCAATGGCTTTTCAATGGCGCCAATCTGCCGGGAGCAACCAGCAACGCTCTGGTTTTGACCACCGTCCAGCCTGCACAAGCCGGAGCCTACTATGCCGTGATCACTAACTCCTCGGGCTCGGTCACCAGCGCCGTGGCACAATTGACGGTCCTGAGCCCGCCAGTTATTACAACCCAGCCGACCAACCAGACCGTCGTTGCGGGAGCTGGCGTCACGTTCCAGGTTGCTGCTTCCGGCACTGCTCCTTTGAGTTATCAATGGCTCTTCAACGGCAACAATCTGGCGAGCGCGACAAATAATTCTCTCCCGCTGGCCAATGTTCAAGCCAGTCAAGCGGGCGGCTACAGCGCTATTGTGCAGAATTCCGCCGGCTCCGTTACAAGCATTGTCGCCACCTTAACCATTGTCACCTCATCCGGAGCACCCACGATCTCCAAAGTCACCTTCACCGGCACAACTTGCTCCATCACCATCGACAGCGTGGCAGGCCTGATCCACGTTCTGCAGTACACAGATTCTCTCGGCGGGAATGCCTGGATTCCCTTGCTCCCAGCCTTACCCGGAACAGGCCGAGCTTTGACCTTCCAGGACACCAACGCAGTGGCGCCCGTGCGCTTTTACCGAATTATTTCCTATTAACGTCGCACTTCATTCCGCGACCCCTTTTCAAATACAGCCGTCGTCCCTACGCCTCCGTGCCGGGCCGGTATAATGACACGGCCACCGACACGCCCCCGGCGAGGCTAGTCAGCGGAATCAACCATAGATTAAAAGAAGGCAAGTTGGGAGTTGTCGTCGCAAGAACACCCAATCCCGCGACCAAGCTGACAACCAGGCATGGCAGCTTGCGCGTTGACGACCAAAGACCGGCCCAAGCGACCGCGGCCAGGACCCCCAAACTGCCGGCGAACGTCGGCAGCCTTGAATCCTCCGGATCCGAAAGCACCGCGCAGCGATTGCCCGCGCCCAAAACCGCTCCTGCTGCTTGATGCGATTGAACGGAACTGACCCTCTGTGCCGTAGAATTGTCGATTTCAGCTCCGTTCATTGCCGCGACGATCTCGGGTTTTGTCAGGGCAAGGGAATAGATCCTGACATCATCAATTAACCCTGAAAACTCAAAGCCCGAGTCGCTGCTGCGCCGGCCGACGTAGACCGGTTTCCGGGAACTGCGCTGGGTGCCGGACACGGCCCCGAGCAAAAAACCGTCGTCCAATTCTCCATTCAAATAGACATTGAGCGATTTCGCCTCAGCATCGTACACCCCCGCAACATGGTACCAGGTGTTTAATGCGAGCGGCGTGGCTCCGTAGCGCGCCATCAATTCGCCGCAAGAGTCGCTGAGTTTGAAACCGATCGTGCGGGGTCCCCGATCGATGGTGGTGTCTAATTGGTAGCCAACTGTCGCCAGACGTGGAATGGTGCTCGCGCGCTCCCGAGAACCGCTGCTTTGTAAACTCGAAACAATCGCAGCGTCATCGGCTGGAAACGCAGTGGAGTTGATCCAGGCGCAAATCGTCATGTTGCCAGCCAACCGAAGGGCGGTGGCGCGTCCAAAACTGATGGCGTCCCTTTTACCGTCGAGCAGAATGGCGCTACCTCGCACTCCTGCAACCCTTCTCGCGCGGTGCTTCAGCCTCCCGTTGAGACCATGACCTGAAGAATCGACGGCCTGGTTGCCGGCGCTTTCATCGAACCTCCATTCAGCTTCAAGGGTGCCTGGTGCCGTCACTCCGCGGGCATTGGGGGCTGTGGCGGCGTCCGTCCAAATCCAGACATAGATCACAAAAGCCACCGCGAGCGCCGCAACTGCCCCACTCCGACCAATTCCCAGCGCAGGCGAACGCATCCTCCAACGGATGCTGATGAACGCCCCGAGCGTCGCTCCGAGCAGGTTCGTCAAAACATCGATGGCCGAGGGGGTCCGGTGCACCATTACCAGTTGGAGGGACTCCGCAAATATCGAAATGAGGCCCGCAGAGATGATTGCTCGCGCGAATCCGAACTTACCGAGCACAATTCCCACCGGCACATAGCCGCCGATGTTAGCCAGCACGTCCCACAGTCCGACGCCAAAATCGATGCTTTCGCTGCCGAGTGGCCGCAACTCAACGGGGATGGCTGTCGCCGCCAGTACCAGGGTCAAGACCGGGGCTCGCAGCCTGATTCGAATGGTATCCGCCATTCCAGCCTTGAGAAGCGACACGATTCGGGTCACCGGCAAATGAAGGAGCGAAGTATGTTCGGCGGTTCGCGTGGGGGAAAACTGCCCGAGCATCGGCGCCTGTTCAAGGCAGATTCAAAAGAGAACGCCTCTGACTTGCGTTGGCCGTTTCGGTTGTAGAGGCGAGGGTTGGATGAACTAAATGAC
Source organism: Verrucomicrobiia bacterium (assembly GCA_035651635.1). Lineage (GTDB taxonomy): Bacteria > Verrucomicrobiota > Verrucomicrobiia > Limisphaerales > UBA8199 > JANXQE01. Next base: position 6,303 of record DASRFK010000066.1, read on the forward strand.
ATTTTCCCCCTTAAGCCCAAAATGCGCGGCTGCGGCCAAGAGGCGTGAGTCGTTGGAATGTACCTGCGTGAAACCCCGCCTATTAGGAGTAAGTTTAGAGCGTGTCTTAAAACCTCGGCTTGGGCGTGGACACCTGAGTTTGGAGTCCCGCCTTCAGGCGGTTTTGGCGCCGGGCCGCCTAAAGGCGGGACTCCAAACCGAATTTTAAAACACGCGCTGAAGAGTTCAAGATATCCGTTCGCCAACGTGACCGAAGAGGAAATCAAGGCAGCGGACAGCCCCTGTTTCCGGTCGGCACGGTTTGCCAGTCGCCGCTCGAATAACATTCGCCACGTACAGGATTGAGAGTGGGCCTGGAGCCTTTAAGCTTGAGGCACACAAGCGATGAATACCGAACCGCTCACCGAATCAGAAAAGCAGACAGCTGAGCAAGCCACGCTGGAGAGCGAGCGACGCTACAAGCGCTTGCTGGCGTCGGTGACCGATTACGTCTATGCCGTGACGGTGGAGGAGGGACGGGCGATATCGACGGTTCACGGGCCGGGCTGCGAGGCGGTGACGGGCTATACCTCCGAGGAGTTCGAGCGGGACCAGCAACTTTGGTATCGAATGATCCAAGAGGAGGATCGGCCCGCCGTGCTGGAGCAGGCGGAGCGTATTTCAAAAGGCCAGGAACCGCCACCGCTGGAGCATCGCATTATTCACAAAGACGGTAGTGTGCGCTGGATCCGCAACACCACCGTGCCACGTAAGGATGCGCAGGGCCGACTGGTGGCCTACGACGGGCTGGTTTACGACATTACAGAAAGAAAAGAGGCGGAAGAACGGCTGACTCGTGCTCATGCGGAATTAGCCGCGAACGAGGAGGTCTTGAAGCGGACTCTGCAGGAGCTTAGGGCTGCGAACCAGGAACTTAAGGAAACGCAATTGCAATTAATCCAGGCGGCGAGGCTCGAATCGGTTGGGGCGTTGGCTGCGGGCGTGGCGCACGAGGTCAAGAACCCCCTCCAGACAATCCTGATGGGCTTGGATTATCTGGTTCCCAACTGCCCCTCGGAAAATGAAAACGTGGCGCTGGTGCTCAGCGATATGCGCGAAGCTGTGACGCGGGCCAATACAATTATTCGGGGGTTGCTCCAACTGTCCGCGCAGACGGATTTTGAGCTGAAGCGCGAGGACCTGAATGCGTCCGTCCGGCGCGCCCTGAACCTGGTCAAAGCCCAAATCATCGCTTCCAAGATCAGCGTCGTGCGAAAGCTGGACGCTCATTTGCCGCCGGTGAAAATGGATCGCGGCAAAATCGAGCAGGTCTTCATCAACCTCTTGATTAACGCGCTCCAGGCGATGTCCCCCGGCGGCGTTCTTACGGTCACTACGCGCGCCGGACAATTTGGCGAGGACCTCAAGGTGAACGAAACGGCCTTCCGCCAATTCAGCCGTGGCGAGCAGGTAGTGCTCGCGGAAGTGCAGGATACCGGCACCGGTATAGCCGCAGTCAATTTGCCGAAGGTATTTGATCCATTTTTTACGACCAAGCCCGTGGGCGTAGGAACCGGGCTGGGGCTGTCGGTGGTTAAGAAGATAGTGGATTTTCATGGCGGAGGCATTGAAATACAGAACGCGGCGCAGGGGGGAGTGGTGGTGACCCTGGTTTTAAGGGCGGAATCGGAGTAAAGGCTATCTTGCGGAAAGAGACTTTGATAACATCAATGGTATGGAAACTGAGAAGAAGCGGATCCTGGTGGTGGATGACGAGCCCAGCATCACTCGGCTGCTGAAACTGAACCTCGAACAGACCAACGAGTACGTGGTCCGGGCAGAAAATGACTCCGAGACGGCGCTGGCCGGTGCGGAGGAATTTCAACCGGACTTAATTCTGCTCGATGTGATGATGCCGGGTCTGGATGGTGGGGAATTGGCCAGCCGTTTTGAGGCCAACCCGAAGTTGAAAAACGTGCCGATAGTGTTTCTAACAGCAGCCGCTACGAAATCAGAGGTCTACGCGCGCGGGGGCAAGGTGGGAGGGCTTCGTTTTCTAGCCAAGCCGGTGGAATTATCGGAGGTGCTGGCGTGTCTCAAGCAACACTTGGGTGAGGGCGCGAAGAGGTGAGTGGCGACCCTGCAAATAAGTGTTGGACCTTCCTCTGGGCTTAGGAAAGTCCATCAGTAAAAGCGACTCATAACAACGGCATAGTTTTTGACTCCCTCTCCGCCTACAGGCGGGGTGAGGGTGCCTCGAAGGTTTCTTCCGCCGCCGACACCGTGGCCCAACCGAGTTCAGCGAACAACCCAATGACGGGCCGCTCGACAAGTTGGTCTTCGGTGTAGGCGTGGGGCATGCGTCATTTTCGTGCAGGCTTCTCGCGCAACACGTAGCTGGCTTGGGACAGCCGGTTCAAGTCCACGACGCGTCCATCCTTTAGAACATAGAGCGGGGTGTCCGTTTGCTCCGCCAGTTCTCGAGCCCGCGCCGCAGCGCGCTCCAGCGCACGCCCCGCCTTGGACATGTCCGTATCCACCCTGGTTGATTTCCTTTTCATCTGTTGCTTCCTTGTTCGACCAGCACCGGCCGCTCGCCCGAGTTGTCGTATTGCGCCCACGTATCGACCAGGAACTTGAACTTTTGCTGAAAGTTTCGCCAGCCCGCGACGTAACGGCGGCGGATGACGTGTTCCGGGACGTTATGCCCTCCCTGGGCGACGCGCGCCGCCACCCGTGCCACCGCCAGTTCCGGCGTGCCAAGGCTTAGGTAAAAGAGCTTCACCCGGTAGCGCTTCCGCTGCCATTGTGGAATCAGCCGCGCATACATCAACCCACTCAACGTCGTTTCAAATGCGAAGTTCTCTCCTGCCAGCGCGTGCGCTTTGATTTCCGCCAGCATGATGCGCCCTGCCCGCACCGCTGCCACTTCCGGTGCAAAGGGCGACAGGCCCGCCGCAATGAGGTCCGCATTTATAAAGGCCGGGCACCCCGCCTCATTCGGCAGGAACTCGCGAGCAAACGTCGTCTTCCCGGCACCGTTCGGTCCCGCGATAATTACGATTTTCTTCTCCCGCCTCATCGCACTTTGGGAATCTCAAAAGCAAGACAAACATCCAGCGCGGCACTATCGGAGTCTTTTTCGGAGGGGGCAATCCAGTGCATAATTCAACACACAAAGGCGGGTTCCTGGGGACTGAGAAAAGAACCGTCGCCGGAAGTTGGAAAATGACGGTTCCGAGCCGACTTATTACCTACCATACAGACCTCGCGCGCAATGGTATTTCGGACCGTTTCAAAGGCAAACAAAATCCCCTTACAGCCTATCCATCCAGGGCGACCAGCTTCCGTCGTCCGTCCAAAAAACAGGTTAGCAGACGGCGAAAGCTGGCACCCTTTAAAGAAGGCGAGTCCAGTAGTCAAACCTTGGTAGGTTTGCCGCGCATTGCGCCTTTTTCCGGGATGGCCATTTTCTCTGGCTGCTTAGGATTTGCATAGTTCTCAAGCCACTCTCGGGCCTGACTGGTGAACCCGGCGACTGGTGAGGACTTTCGACGAGTTGTCGACCTCTACCGGCCCAACGGTCACAGCATATTAACCGCAATCCATTGAAGATATTGCGGACGATCTCTATCCAAACGCAGGCACTTGGTTCATTGGCTCGCGCGAATGCGAAAGAACATCTGTGGTGCATTCTGTCGCGGTAGGATCATTTCGGCCATACCATTGCTTCCGACAGTCGGCACACCGTAGAGCATCCAGTCCACCAGGTTGGTCGAGCAATAAGCCTGGTAGGTGATGCCCGGAATCATTTGCCAGCTCATGACCGACCCATTGGAGTCAGAGAGCACAGACGCCGTGGGGGCGATTAAACCCAGCGGCAGGTAGGAAGCAGAGTAAATCGTTCCATCCTGCCCGGGAGCAAAGCCGCTGGCCCCTGCGGCCGAAACCAAGCCGCTGAACAAGTTCGCCGGCGAATAGATGGCGATGCGGCCGCCGCCACCCCCACCTCCCTGAAAGAGCTCCCCTGCGCCTCCCGTCGCCAGAATTTGTCCCGCCCCGGTCAAAACGTTGGCGGAAATCCAGATGCTGCCACCCGATCCGCCGCCGGCATTATCCTGCAGTCCGGGATTGCCATCGGCGCCATCGGCGCTAATCGAACCGTTCACGGTCAGGGCATCGCCAACGCTCAACCGCAACGCGCCGCCCCCTTCCGAGCCATTGGTCCAGGTTCCATAACCCAGGCCGCCGCTGCTCCCCGGATCGATGGGCAGCAAGGCCGATCCGTAGGTGCCGCCACCCGGCTGAAGTGACGAGGCTCCGCCGTTGCCCCCGTAGCCTCCGCCGCTGCCAATCGAATTCGTCGTTGCTCCGCTGCCCGGCCCGCTCATGGCACTGTAGCCCTTTCCATCCAGAGTGATGCTACCCCCGGCCTCGATGAGCGCGTCGTGCAGGACTGTTACGCTGATCTCCTGGAGTGATTTTGAAACGCTCAGCGAAGCACCCCAACCGATATCCAGATTACTAAGCAGAAGTGGCGAACTGCTTGCCTCGACCGAAGCTCCGTCTTTTATCGCAAGATCGAAGGCCGAGTTCAGGGCACCGATGGTCGTAGCGCTGCCGAATTGCCCGCCATTATCCACAATGACCTTTCCCATCGGCTGACTCTTGGGTCTGAGATAAATCGTGCCGGCGCCGCCAGGACTTGAGCCCTCGCCGCCAAAGGCGGTGATGGGCCCGCTAAAGCTGTTTAATCCGTATTCCAGGGCAATGCGGCCACCCCCGCCTCCACCGCCATACCCATTGCCGCTGCCCCCGTTTGCCGTAATCGATCCAGACCCGGTGAGCGAGCCGGTCGCCACCCAAATGCTCCCCCCCGAACCTCCACCTGCCCCGGGAATTGCTCCCGGCGAGCCCTGAGCCGAAAGCTCTCCATCGAGGTCCAAGGTTCCCGAGATTATAAGCCGAATGGCTCCGCCGCCCGCGCCGCCGTAGCTGGAAGGGTACGCGCCTCCGCTGCTGCCACGATCGAACGGAGCTATCAGCGAGCCATAAGTCAGTCCGCCCAAAACCGCGGGCGTAGGTATGGCCGCACTGGCGCCATACCCACCGTAGCCGCCGCCTCCGCCAAGATAGCCGTAGCCCTGCGTATTGTAGTTATGACCAGCTCCAGTTCCCTGCCCATTGGTGTAGCCCATGCCGTCCGCCACAATCCCACCGCCCGCTGCAACGGTAGCGTTTCCCATGACGGTGAGGCTTTGATTGAGCCGCAGCCAGCCGTTGGTTTCAATGAAGAGATTCTGGATGACTTGCTGCAGCGGAGGGGCAGCAACTCCACCGCCGCGGATGGTCAGATCAATAGGACCGCTCGCGGACGTCCAGGAAGTATTGGTGCCAAGCTGGCCGTCATTATCTACCAAGACCTGTGCCGCTAGCGCGCGCGGGCTGGGAGAAAGACCGACCAGAACCGTGCCGGCCCCGCCCGCGGCAGAACCACTTCCACCGAAGGCGGTGATGCTGCCGCTGAATGCATTGGGTTGCTGAAGGATAATGGCAACCCGACCGCCACCGCCTCCTCCACTTTGGAGCCCGCCCCGGCCGCCATTGGCGGAAATTTGACCTGACCCCAGCAACGCGCTGGCTGTCAGGTAGATGCTGCCACCGGAGCCGCCGCCGCCTTGCTGGCCCGCAGTCCCGTTAGCCGAGATGCGGCCCAGAACTGTCACGGTGCCGGTGACGGTCATTTGGATCGCCCCACCGCCCGCCCCACCGGAGCGGCTCTGAGCTACGCTGCCCCCGCCGCTTCCCCACACGATGGGCTGTGTCAGTGACCCGTAGGTCGCCCCTCCCGTCCCGGTTGCGGTTGTCCCGCTGCCGCCGTTGCCGCCGTAACCGCCGCCGCCTGCAGAGGACCCTTGCTGATTTACACCAACTCTGCCGGCTCCGGGACCTTCACCCGGACCGTAGCCGGCGCCATCGGCCGTAATGGCCCCGCCTGGCTGGATGAGGACGTTTCCCCGAACCGTCAATGGCTGCTGCTGGCTGGAGAGCACCAGGGCGCTATTGGAGCCGATGACCAGATTGCTGAAGACCTGGGAGGGCGGTGGCGCGACTACTGCACCGCCCGTGACCGTCAGATCCATTGTTCCAGTGACAAGCCAACTGGTATTGGTCCCGGGCTGGCCACCATTGTCGATTACCAGCTCTCCAAAGTTGGTATTCCTGGCCCTGCTGTAAACCGTACCCGCGCCACCGCGATTCGTCCCAATTCCACCGCGAGCGGCGAGGCCCCCGGAAAAATAATTGGTGCCGTAATCCAGCAGGATGCGCCCGCCTCCGCCTCCGCCGCCATTGCCATCACCGTTGCCGCCGTTGGCCGTGATGGCTCCGTTTCCGGAGATGCTCCCCGCGGACACCCAAATGCTGCCTCCGGAGCCGCCGCCTCCACCCTGCAGACCCGGGTTTCCATTGGCCGTAATCATGCCCTCGAGCTTCAGTGCTCCCGAGGTCATTAAGTGAATGGCTCCCCCGCCGGCGCCGCCCGCAAGGTTGGAGGAAGGGGCGCCCCCGCCGCTACCTGCTGTCGTTGGTTCCGTCAAAAGCCCATAGGTGCCCCCGCCAGTCAGGACTGACGTTGTTCCGGCAGCGTTTCCTCCGTAGCCGCCGTACCCACCGCCGCCTCCCACATAACCCCCCAGCGGGATCACGGTGTACCTCCCTGCGCCCGGACCTTGTGAAGCGCCGTAACCATTTCCATCGGCCACCATGCCGCCACCGGCCTCGATGAGAGCGTCGCCCATAGTGGAAAGGAACAGGTTGGTGGCAACAATCCAGCTGTTGGACGTCACCAGCAGACTGTGCAGATAAAGCTGTCCCGAAAGAGTCAGCACCGCGCCGCCACTGACCGTCAGGTCAACCGACGAAGTCGTGAACAAACTCAAGAGAGTGTTGGTTCCCCCGGTCCCGCCGTTGTCGATCACCAGCTGCTGCTGCCGTGGCTGGATATCGGGCCCGCTGCTGAGATAAACAGTCCCGGCACCTCCGCGGATATATCCGTTGCCACCTTGTGCGGAAATCTTCCCTAAGAATAGATTCAAAGCGTCTGCGGCAATCCGGCCGCCGCCACCTCCGCCACCCGCATACAGACCGGAGCCATTGCCGTCGCCCCCATTGGCCGAGATTGTTCCCGCGCCCGCAAGCATCTTGGCGTTGATCCAAATGCTGCCTCCCGAGCCGCCCCCACTGCCATCTGCTGCACCCGCATTGCCGTTGGCAGAGATCTTCCCGTTAACGATTAGCGTGCCGGCCACGCTCAGATGGATCGGTCCCCCGCCGGCGCTGCCCGGACCGACCGGGAGATAACTCCCCCCGCCACTTCCCGAATCGGTCGGGCTCGTGAAGCTCCCATACCCAGATCCGCCCCACGCGTTGAGCGCACCCGCATTGCCGCCGTTTCCTCCGTAGCCGCCTCCGCCGCCAACCCTCACCAGCGATTGAGAGTTCAGACCCGCCCCGCGGCCTTGATTCGCTGGAAAACCCATTCCATCTGCCGTGATAACACCGCCCGCCTCGATGGTCGCGTCGCCGGATATCGTGAGCGTCTGCATGCTGGATACGTCGTTGCTCACGATTAACGAGGCGTTGGAGCGGACTAATAACGCACCCAGCGACTGCGGCCCGGGAATCGAAACCAAGGCTCCCGCCTGCAGCGTCAAAAGTGACTGCTCGGAGCCCTGCGAAATGGTGGTTAGGCCCGGATGTCCCGCATTGTCCACCAGCACCTGCTGAGCACTTGGAGTACGCGTCTGGGTATAGATCGTTCCGGCCCCGCCGTAGGCATTGCCGTTGCCACCGAAGGCAGTAAGCTGCCCGGTAAAAACATTATCCGCGCTCTGGATGGAAAGCCTGCCTCCGCCGCCGCCACCGCCCGCGGGTAATTCGCCCTCACCACCATTGGCCGAAATCAGCCCGGACCCGGCAATGGTCTGAGCGCTGACCCAAATGCTTCCACCTGAGCCTCCGCCTGAGCGACTGGTGGCACTGCCCAAACCATTGGCCGAAATGCTGCCATCGACAAGCAGCGCCCCTCCAATCACCAGCCGCACGGCGCCACCGCCCGACCCTCCGGGACCATTATAGCCGGCTGCGCCCCCGCTCCCCTTCTGCGTCGGCTGTTGGAGCGAGTCATAAACTGCCCCCCCGGCGGCAAAGCCCACGCCATTCCCGCCGTTGCCCCCGTGCCCGGCGCCCCCGCCAGTAGCGGGGTTGCCGACGACTCTGCCTGCCCCCGGTCCCTGGCCGGATCCAAAACCTTTCCCATCCACGTTGATGGTTCCACCGGCCCGGATGAGGACATTGTTACTCACGGTGAGCGTCAAACCGCTCGGCACGCTCGGGCTGGAATACTGATAGTCGACGAGAGTGGTGCTGCCCTCCGCAATCGAGGAACCGGGCAGAAGCTGCAGCCCGGTCAGGCCGTTTGCTTGAGAAACAACCTGGTAATCCGTGCCGTTCGTGTAAAGCACGCTCGCGGACGAATCACGCACCAGGATCGTGGCGGCATTCACGTTCGAGAAACTTAGCGAGCTTGGCGTGTTGCTGCTGAGCAGATGTGGCTCTGCCGTAACCGTGTAAATGGGCGACGGCAAAATTCCGCTGGCTGCGAACGTGTGCGTAATGATTCCCCCCGCCAGGACTTGAATGCCCTCAAAGCCGTGCGGACCATCGATCGTCAACGTGCAGTTGCTGACAATGATGTCCATTCCGTCGAAGGTCATGTCGAAGGCACCGATGTGGGTGTCGCCCGTAAACGTGATCGCGCGGGCCGGAGTTAATTGAATGAGAGGGAAGGTTATGACCAACAGAGATATGGGGACGAACTGAGTTGTTTTCATAGGGCAGCCGAAATACATGCCTTTACCACTACGTCCGAACGTCTGGGAGCGATTTAGCATTGGCCATGCCGCTCACGCTTCCTCGTAGACCGTCGCGAAGGCGCCGTAAAAACGCGTGATTTTCACGCCTTTTGCGTTACTTTCACGCGCCCACGTTATCGCGGCCGCGCTCTTTGAAAAGCGTGCGTTCGGGCGCACACCTAATTAATCTCTTCCCCCCTGGTTTCGAGCCAGTCGCGCCGATCCACTCCTGGCGGGATTGTTCCTCGTATCCCCCTGCCCTGCTTGAGACGCGAGACTTCTTGATTCATTTTATGGCTTCCAGGTTTTGCTCCACAAGATGTACGTCTCGTGCATGGCGCGGCGTTCAAGCGGCGTCCACTCACTCGTGCGCTCGTTCAGTGATTTGTATTCGCCGAAGCGCGGATCGCGCTCGACGGCAAGTTGGTAATTCTCCAGCGCCCGCTTCGTGTCGCCAACACCCCAATAGCCGAGCACGAGGGAATAGAAGTCGTAGTGCTCTCTGAAATTGGTTCGCTTCGCCGCGAGCTCGAATTCACGCAAGGCATCGGTGAAGTCTCCCATGTTGAAGTAAGCCCAGCCCACGCGATTGCGCATCGGCGCATTGTCCTTGAGTGCCACGGCTCGTTTTAGATCGGCGCGCGCCTCGGTTCTCCGCCCCAGCAAGGCCAGCGTATAGCCGCGATTCGAGTAGGCCTGGGCATCATTCGGATTGATCCGGATCTGCTTGTTGAGAATTTCCAGTTTGGGCGTCGACTCGATCAACGAAGACTTCTGATGCGCACAACCCGCGACAAGAATCGCCAGTGAGACGCCGAACCAGACAGAGCCAAGGTGTGTCATACGCAACAAGTCTAAATCACGCGGACACTAACCATCAGTGCCGATCCAAAGGCAAGTTTCAAAATGGCTCGGCAAATAAGCTGGCGGCGGGCACATCTTTAAATCTTCCGGTGGAAGTCGACGTCTGTGTTGGCGCCGAAGGGCTGCGTTCCGCGTAAGTCCTCTCGCAGCCAACGTATCATTCATCTCGACTCCGCGCCTTCTTGCCTTTGTGGTCCTGGCCACGGTATCTGCTCAGGTGCAGGCAGGGAGGCAAGTGGGAACCGCGGGCCTTCCGAGAAAATGTTCAGTGACTTCGAAACAGCCCATACGCCAGGACAAGAATCAGGCTAACGGCGAAGCTGGCGGCGGGCACACCCACGAATGATTTCGTTTGCCCGCGATTGCGCAGGCGCTGCCCAAAGAAGACTAAATATGCGATGATCCCTATCAGCGCCACGCCCGCCATGGCAAGCCCTCCGCCATATTTGCCGAGGTGGTCTCCGATTAGAGGCAGAATGAAAAGTTCAATCACGACGAGTGCCGTCATAAAGGCAGCCTCGTCCGGTCTCATTTTTTGTGCTTCGTTTGTGTTCATACGTTCTCTGATTCGTGTTGATTCAGTGGATCTTCGCGATCTCGTTCTTTCGCTCCTCAACAACGCGCCGCAAATAGGGACGTAACCGTGTGAAGTTGATCTGAGTAGCCAAAAAGAGCCCTATCGCGGCTCCTCCCAGACCAAAAAAGGTACTGGCGAGTTTCGGATGAGAAAAGCCCGATAGGGAGGCGAGGCCCCACCCCATCATCGCACCGCCGAAAATCCCTCCGACAATCCAGGGAGTTCCAAACCAGACTCTCGAAACATCATCAAAGTAAAACGCCTCCAAAGCGCATTGGAGAACCGCTTTGCGCTGGGGCCGTGTCAATTCCTTGAGTTCGGGAATCTGACCACTCGAGAAGTAAAGTTTCATATTTCAAGGCCAGACGCGCTCGCGCATCAAGCGCCTACTCCGAAGGGGAAGCTACCGGGAGTAATTGCCCGCTCCCGATAGGCAAGTCGGCTGGATCGAAGTGCCAGGAGCGTGAGCGGTAGCGCCAACAGGACACAGGCCGCTGCAATGGCAGCAGCGAGGCTGACAGGGAGCTCCAGCACGTGGAGAAGTGATTGCAAGCGCAGTTGTACCTGCTGTGAACCGAAGAAGATCAGGATCAGCAGGGCATAGCTTAGCTTTCCATCACCGAGCCAGACTAGAAGGACAACGCACAACGACGCGGGCGCCAGCGCAAAGGTATAATCGCTCAAAAAGGTGAGCGCGGAGGGAGGATCAAAGACAATGGCAGCGACCGCCGCTGATGCCGCTCCCAAAGCGATGAGTGGCAGGAGCATTATGGCCATTAGCGCGGCGGAAAGGCCAATCCCGGAGATGGGCATTGTCCGCAACAGCCGCAAGTGCCGCAACGCGGGCAGAAGTTGAAATACTATCATGAACCCAAAAGACATAAGGCTCCCACTGCCTGCGAACAGGACAACTCCAGAGTGGCCTGCCATTGGTGAGCCTCGCCAAGCCCACAGCAGCGCCGTCAACGCACTTGTTGCCGCAATTATCCAAAACATGCGAATCACTCGGCTAAGGACGAAGAACCACACTCCGCCATACCCAGCTTCCGCTGGGGTCTGATTCTCAGAAACTTTGGATTCCAGCGGAGTTAGCTGGAAGCGATGACGGCCTAGGTTAGGCGGCTCGGGGCGTCCGCGATAAAATTGCACACCACGGCCGACGTCAAATCGCTCGGCATCGACCCAACCCACTACGGTCAAGAATCCTCCGACTCCCAGCAGGACGACGCATTTGATCGGACTGTTAGAGGCACCTTGCGCCAACAACATGCTGCCGAAAAGCATCAAAATCCCCAGTGCGCTGAGGAAGAAATTCCAAGTCACCCGCCATGGGCTGCCCCCCAACCCACGCGTGGCACCGAAGATCATCGGGAACCCACTCCCGAGCCATACGAGTGTAAAAAGACTTCCCAGCGCCAGGTGCGTCGTCGGCAAAGCCTTTTCGGGGTGCAAGTGGCAGAAAGTGCCCGCCCCCAGGAAGAGCAACGCTGTCAGGCCAATCGCCGGCAGAGGCACGGTCGCCAGCCACCAACTGCGTCCGACTTGCCTTGCCGTGAGCGGCAGAGTTGACACGGGCCGAAGAAGACCACGTTTGAAATCAAATGAAAGCAGATTCGCTCCCGCCCACAAGGATACCAGGAGAGCCCAAAACTCGAACGGATCCTGCGGCCGGTTGGCGATCAACCGGCCCACCCAGAACTCGAGCAGTCCTGTCAGAGCCAGCACCCACCACCATCGGCGAAAATGATCCAGCATCACGCGTTTCATTGGTCGTCCTCTTCCTTGAACAGAGCCACAAATAAATCTTCGAGTGTTAATCGGGTGAGAGAGAGGTGGTGAACGCCTTGGCTTTGGAGCCACGCTTGGGCTCCGCTCCGCAGGTCCAGCAATACCTGCCAGCGGTTCTCGTTCCATTTAAGGATGATGAGCCCCTCGGGAGGAGGGGTTTGGAGAGTTGCGCCATTGTTCGTGAAAAACTCCGCCAGGCGATAGCGCTCCACGACCTGGTCGGTGCAGCCTTCCAGCAGCAGCTTTCCTTCTTTGAGCAAACCGATATGGTCGGCGAAGCGTTCCAAGTCGCTCAGATTATGTGAGGAGATTAGGATCGTTCGCCGGCCATCTTCCACCGCCTTGAGCAATTCACTGAAGAGCTGTTGCTTGGAGATGGCGTCCAAGCCGCCTAGCGGCTCATCCAAGATCAACACGTCCGGCCGACGTGCCAGAGCCAGCAACAGGCCCAGCTTGGTTTTGGCTCCGGAGGAAAGTGTGGCGATTCGGTCGCCCGCGCCCAAGTGGAACGCCTTCATCAAGGCCGTACAATACGTGTCATCCCATCCGGGATAGAATCCACGAACGAAGCGGATGGCTTTGCCAACTTTGCCCCAAACCTGGAAGTTCAACTCGGGACTCGTGTAGGCGGTGTGCTGCTTGAGCTTCACCCCCTCGCTGCAGTGATCAAAGCCCAGCACCTGGATGGTCCCGCCATCGTTTCTGCCCATCCCGAAAATGAGATCCATAGTGGTGGTTTTTCCGGCTCCGTTTGGGCCTACCAGGCCGTAGATGGCTCCGCTGGGCACTGTCAGGTCGAGTGGCCCTAGTGCGAAGCGGGAAAACTTCTTGGTCAGTCCACGGATTTCAATGGCGTTGCTCATATCATTTGGTTTCTTTCTGAATTTCACGGGCCAAATCAAGAATCTCATTGGGTTTCAACCCCGCTTCGCCAGCCTCCTGAAAGGCCTGACGAAGCAGGTTCCGAGCGGCAACGATCTTCCCTTCGCGGCTTCGGTTCTGGCCTTGTTCCGCGACGAACGTGCCCAGTCCCTGACGGCGGAAGATGATCCCTTCCCGCTCGAGTTCCTCGTAGGCGCGCTTCACTGTGATCACACTGACCAGCAAATCCTCGGCAAGTTGGCGAAACGAGGGCAGCGCGCTGCCAGGCTTGAGACGTCCTTCGCTTACCTCGCGTTTGAGGCGGTCCACAATTTGCTGGTAAAGCGTGCCGTCGGCGGCAGGCGAGATGGGACCGAGCAACCAGGATTTTCGTTCGTTCGTCACTGCTATTACTGTATATATCCCATAATAACACCAGACGTCAATAAGAAATGAAAAGAATTGTTAAATGACAAATGAGCTGTTTAAATTGATCCAGTCCCCGCGGTGTGAAAGCAAAATGAGTTTGGGATGGTGAAACCCAGTCCGGCAGTTTGCTCTCGGCGAGAATGAAATTCCCTCCGCTGAGTAACTCAACGGCTTCCGCTGATTTCGAATCCCCCGGGTACATTTTTGGATAGACAGAAGGCTCGTGGCGAAGGGAAGGGAAGACCAGTCAATGCGTTTTGCCAGAAGCGAATCCGTTAAGCGCCACGGTTGATGGTCATGAATCCCTCTGGCTTCTCTCTTTCGGGTCCATACCAAAACTCCAATCCCCGGCGGCTCCGAACTCCACGGGGACCGAGAAGAGTCAAACGCATGAACAGCTTCGAATAGCTCATAAAGGAATGCGCGCGGAGCTTGCGTCCGGAAGTGATCACCGTCTCGGCTGGAATGGCAAACCGCCCCTGGCGCTTCAACGCGCGGACAAACACGCAGTCTTCCATCGCATAATAACTCTCATCGAACCCGCCGGACGCCTGAAAAGCGACGCGCGTGCAAAACAGGCAGGCACCGCTCGGAAAAACGTTCAAGCAGCGGCACAATCGCTCCATCACCGGCAAGCCCAGCCGCCACCACCAAGGCAGCCACCCCTCAAACCGCGGCAAGCAACCACCCCCAACCGCGCCAGCGCGAAGGCTGCGCAAAGCCGATTGAATGGCTGTGGGGTTCACCAAGGTGTCGGCATCCACAAAAAACAAAATGTCGCCGCGTGCCCGTCGCGCGCCGGCATTGCGTGCGGCGGCTATCTGCCGGCGCTCCACGCGAATGACCTGCGCGCCTTGTTGCCGGGCAGTCGAGGCCGTGGCGTCACTGGAAGCATCATCCACAACAATGATCTCATGCGGTTCAGCCAGAGATTCCAATCCGCCGCGAATAGCTGAAACACATCGGCCCACCCAAGCTTCCTCATTATGTGCTGGAACGATAAACGAGATCATTTACGTTTGAGTTTCTTTCCTTCGCGAACAGGTCCTTCAGGAGAGCGCTCAATAACGGCCGTCACTTCGCCTTGGTCATTGTTTACAAAGGTTAATTCGTGCGGGCGATTGGCCGTAACGAAAAAGTTCGTCTCCGATTCAGGGTAAATGTCCACGGCGGCGTAGCTTTTATTTTGTGTCGTTACCTGCTCCACTAGTTGATTGCCTTGCCGCAGGATCGTCATCTTCCATTCAAGCCAAAATCCGTTGTCCGGCGGAAATCTATATTCGCCCACACAGGCATCGAGAAGTTTTGCGTCCAGCTTGATGGCTGTATGCGATGGCGGCGATTGAGGAGCCGTTCGCGGCAGTTCCAAACACTGGAAGGGGGCGCAACCCAGGAAGATGGCCATGGCGACGTCCCCTTGCAGCCGGGACCCCCGGCGAGCCGCAAACCAGCCGATGACAATGCCCGCGATTAGGGCGGGCGTCAGGACCAGCGTAGAAGCCATGAGGATAAGCGCGGGCCGACTTAGGCTCGACTTGAACCAGCATACCGCGATCACTGTCACCAGGACACTAAGCGCGGCAAAGCCCCATCTCGGGATGCGGAGCCTGCCGGCCATGATTGCCAGGAGGAGGATGACAGGCATGGCGATGACCTGTAACCGTAAGTGCGGTATCGCTTCGAGCCACCTGCCCCCGATGGTGAGCATGAAGGCGATAACAATGAAGACACCGATAAACAGTCCGCGGAATCGAGCCAATTGCGGAAACAAATTCGTCAGACAACTTGCCAACCCGGCCGCTGCCAGCATTGCCAGAGCCACGCCAGTAAGTCGCCAGTGCCAGGCCCTGGGAGGCGCCGGTGGCATCTTATGAATTTGGGCGCACGCGGCATCGACTGCTGCATTCACCAGCACAGGATCAAACCCCTCAAGCAAATGATCAGACCAGGGAGAAATGACCAGACGCGCATCCGTTCGGGTCTTGAGGAGGGCCGGTGGGAGGGCTTCCTCGAACCGGCCTGCCAGGAAAAGCAGCGGCGGGGCCTGATCACCCAAAACCGGCATGGAACCAATGGCAATGAATAGCCCCGGCCTCATCCCCCCTTCCCTCACGGCTTCGCCTCCCGTAAAGCCGCCCATCGACCAACCCGCGAAAACATCTACCGGCCCGACCTCACGTGCGACCGCCTCCAGCGCGTGCGCGGCTGCCATTAAGGTATATGTCCGGCGCGACGCTCCGTGCCCCGGTTGGTCAACGCTATAGCAAATAAACCCAGCCGCCGCGAGCGCCTCTCCGTAGCGAAAGAGCGCCTCTTTCGAGCTGGCGTATCCGTGGGCGAGCAACGCCACGGGGTGCGGTCCCGCGCCGGTCGGACTGAACTTAAGCGCAGGCGTGTCCTCCGCGAGCGTCACTTTTTCAACGTGGACGCCCGGCTCAATCAGATAGGAGAGCGCCACAGCTGTAACAAGGCAAACGGCGGCGACCGCAAGGATGAACCAGTTCCTACGCGTGCGCATCTCCGCGCCCATTACCCCGAAAAAGAGCCCACGTTCCACACCTTTTAGCCCGGGCTCAATCTGGGCTCCATTTGTAATCATAGTTGGCCGGCGGATCGTAGCAGGCGGTCGGCATGTGAAGACCTTGGATCCAATACATCTTGATGTAGTTGATGTGGCCATCCACGAACCCGACCATGCTCTTGGCATCCTTTACTCCGCACTGCCCAGCCGGTAGCTTTTGCGGCTGATGCCAGGACCACGGGAAAACGCCGGAAGCCTCCAACAGGAGCACCGTTCTGGCCGGGTCGCCGATCGAAGCTTCCTTGCAGCCGAACCACCGGGATAGCATGCTTGCTGCAAAAACGGAGGGGGCAAGTTGGTAATCCCGTTGCCGCCGCTGAACTGATAACTTGAATAATCGGATTCCGGTTGTTCATGCATGCACCGAGGCTGGTAGTTCAAGCTGGGCCACTCGTAGTAGAAGGTGTCTGCCGGACAGGCGAACACCTTATCCTGCGACGAGGATGCGCCGTGTAGCCCAACGTAGCTCTTCATGAGCCGCTTATAGAAAACGCCGCAGTCATTGGTGCTCAAGGAATCCCCGGTCACGTTGGGCGCAGCGGGCAATCGGTCGCTATTGTCGGCGGCATAGAGACGAATGCCCAAACTAATCTGCCGCAAGTTGCTCAGACAATTGGCCCGCCGCGCCGAAGCCTTGGCGACCGACAGAGTCGAGAGCAGCAACGCCGCCAGAACGGCAATGATAGCAGTCACCATCAAGAGCTCCACCAGCGTGAATCCGGCGTCTTTGTGGCTATGAGGTTTCAACCGCAGTTTAGACAGTCAAGCGCGCGGCGACTCACGGTGGCACTGAAAACCTGTTTTGCACGCCTTCGTTGGCCACACCAAGCCCGGGAAGAGGATGCCCGCTAGACCTCAAACCTGACTGATTATCCTGGGCTGCAGCTTTCTGCACTTGCTGGCGACTGCGGCAAGCTTACCCTCGAAGTCGTAACGAATTTCACACTGATGGTTCGTCTTCGCCATCTTCGTGGCGTCAAAGAATAGAGCGGAGCGGAAATTGCAACCGGAACGAACCAGTAAAGGAATTGTCAAAAGAGCATGAACTCAAAGCGTGCCTTTAGCTTGATTGAATTGCTGGTGGTCATCGGCATCATTGCCATTCTCGCGGCATTATTGCTTCCAGCAGTCAGCGCCGCCAAAGCCAAAGCGCAGCGAACGGTTTGCATGAATAATCTGCGAGAAATCAATCTTGGCATTCATCTGTATCTCGACGACCAAAACAACGGTTCACCCGGAAATGCCAATACGGCCCACTTACCATTTGTCAGCTGGACAGGTTACAGACCACTCATCAACAACTACGTTGGTATCAAAGGGGTTTCATCGCCGCAGGACAAGGTCTTTGCCTGTCCCGCCGATTCGTTCTTTTATGACATGAGCCGAGGTGGCCAAGGGTATGTATCGCAGCCGATGCACGCACAATCCGACCACGGCTTCACCAGCTACGCCTTCAACGCAGGTCAATTTACCGCCCCATCACGGACCAATGCTGCATTCACAATCACAAACAATTACGGCATCGCCGGGCAAAAGCTGGAAGCTGTGTCGCATCCGGTCAAAACAGTGTTGCTGGCGGAAGCTCCGGCGTACTCGCCTTATTCGTGGCATCAACCAAAGCGTCCTTTTTTAAAGTCCAACGCGCTGTTTGCCGATTCGAAGGACATGATTTGTTTCGTGGATGGCCACATCAGCTATATCAAAATGTATTTCGACGGGAATAAAATCGCCTGGGCTTACAATCCGCCGGAGCGATACGACTACCAATGGAGCGGAGATTGAATATCAAACTGGGGTCGGCATTTACTCCGATTGAAATGCCGTTGGGCATCGCCATCATCGCCATTCCGGCGGCCCTGCTCCTTCCGGTTCTATCCAGCGCCAAGGCTAAAGCGCAGCGAACCGTTTGTGCAAACAATCTGCGCCAGATAAATCCAGCTTTGCGGATGAATTCGAAGGATTCCGCCGAGATAGCGCCGCGCACTCCCGGTTCGGCGGATTCTCCGGGTCGAAAATGGACGGGCTACAAACACTGATTAAAAGCTATGTCGCCGGTCCTTCAAATGTCGGAATCTGCTCCACCGGAACGTACCAAGGCGCGTGCTCTGCCCAGAAAATGTTGCCCTGCGGCCGCATTTCCGGATCGGATTCCAAGAGTCCGCTCGGCACAACCCAAAACTTTTGGTTACGGCTCAACTTTGGCACGGCGGCTCCACAGTTCCGACAGAAGCAACGGGTAAACCCCGGATTGTCCTTGGCGTCAACGAACCGCCCAATGAGATCCTCACCACGCGTCCAGGAAACAGAATCCAGCGGGAAGCCCAGATTTGCCACGTGGACCGATCCGGATGACTTCTGACATGACCGACAGTGGCAATACAAAAATCTCAACGGCTCCCCAGTCACTTTGAAAGCCACACTCCCGCACAAGCACGATCCCTCAAGCGTTTTCATAAAGTCATAGAACGGGATAAGATAAGCGATCGCCGCAGAGCGTAAAGTCGCGGCGTAACCAGTCGCAGGAATCCCGGGTGGCGGAGGTTCGGATTCATCGCCTCGTTAAGACTGCAAACGCATTACTTCCGGGCCTCCTTCAATGTCTGCTCCAATTGTTGGGAGACCGGACAACTGAACTTCGCGAAATAAAATGTTTCCTTGCTCGCAGGAACCAAAAAGGCGCTCTGCCTGGGGCCGTGCCAAGGACATTCAAAATGAAAACAAAGCACCGTCCGGGCGTCCAGTGCAGAGCGCAAGTTGACCAGTTAATTCCGATTTCTTGTCCTCACGCTTCAGCGCGAGCCCTGTTGACACAGGTTGTCTCAGTTCCGATCGGCTTTTCGCACCCGATACCGAATCAGGGTCATGTACTTCTCCGGATCCCCTTTTTCGCCTTGTCTTGGACCGAGGATGTACTCCTCTTCATGCCCGCCGACGATGACATATCCATGACTCCGGACGAACTCTTTTAAACGTGCCATCGTGGGCTGTTCCCGATCGTAGGGTCCGAGATGCAGAATCTCAGCGACTTCTCCATACTCCCAGGTCGCCAACGAAGCCGTGAGACCCGCCTGAGCCTGGTGCTCTGGAAGTTTGGCGACGGACTCCGGGATTGGCAGCGCGTACCGGCCCGTCCATTCGGCCTTCGGGGTTGTTAAATCCTCCGGCCACCGCGCACGGGGGAAAGTCTGTGGCGGACCTTTCGGTGTCTGCGGCAAGCGGTAGTAGAGCTGAAACAAAAGACCGAATGCCTGCCCGCCTACCACATTCGGGTCACCCTTGGTTTCGACCACCAACATCTTCTGGTTGGGCCTGGTGGCAATTCTCGGCACCTTCAATTGGTCGAACTGAGCAAAGTTGGCGTTCTGTGCGTAGGAACCCGAGCCATCTGTGGCAAGGGCGATCAGCACCATCAGCATTCGATTTATGAGTTTCATGGTTTCCAGCCTTTCGTTTCTGATGGTTTTGTCGGCTATCACAAAATCTCAGTCGCCACGCGCCACTGGTATTAGCAGTCATTGGGGTCGGCAGGAACCCGGTAGCGGCCAACATGCCGAGAAACAATTGCCGGTCGACGTCAGTACAAAAATCCGCTCGCGATGATCTCCGCGATTCAGCGCACTGATAAATCGTCCTGGATATTGAATGCGAATCTTTTGAGCCACTCCGAGAGGGTCACATAAGCAACCCAGCGGAGATGGTCAAGTGGAAAAATCTTACATTATATCGGCCTGACCCCTCCTGACCGCCGCCTTTGGCGCGCTTGTCCCCAAATCCTAGTGGCATTGGGCCGGAGGCCCGCCGCTACGCCGCTACGAAAGGGCAATATCAAAACACGCTCTAACACATAGGCGCGGCCCCCTTCCGGCGGTTTCAAAAAGGGGGGGTGAACACCTCCCTCGTCCCCGGAGGTCATTCAATTCAGAGTGGGTATCATGTGCACGTCGCGCTCTTCGCTGAGCTGCGCTGAAAAAGGCTCGGGTCCGGCACATTCGATGCGACAAATTGCCCTGCTGACCGCGGTGATGCTGTCGGTGGTTCCTGCTGTGGATTCGGCCGAAGAGTGGGTTCAACACTTCAGCCGCGGGGCCGCCACACAAGTCGCCACCAATGTGATTGTTGCGGCAGCCTGTACCAGCAGCAAGGGATTCTACGACCACATCACCCTGGATTATTCCAATGCCGGCGTTCCGCTCTGGACCAACCGTTACTTGGCGGTGACCCGGAGGAATTCATGTTTCTGATCCAAGTCCAGGACCGTTCAGTCGGCCCCTAATTCTTCCTTGATCTTGTCCTCTTTTGGAAAGGCCCCTTTGTACTGAACGTGGTAACAACCCGGTTCAGGGACGCGCTGCATGTATTTTTCCAGCACCTTCTTCATTGGTCCCGTTAGCGAAGAATCAACAAGGTCGACTGCTTTTCCCACTTTATGATAACTGGGAATGGTCATGGCGGTTTCCAGAAACGAAGACTCGGCCTCTTTCTTGTCATCGGAGGAGGCCTCCTTGGATTCCTTGGCGGTGACGTAATACTCATCGAGTTCTTTGCGCTTGGAGTCCGGCAGGGAGCCTTTGTCGAAAACGGCGCCGCGCTTTAGGGGGCCGTTCCAATTCCGATAAACGATGCCGGCTTCCTGCTTTGCGCTCCGGAAGCCGCCGCCCTGTTTGATGATGATGTCACTGCCGCCGTACTTCGCGACGAGGTCCAGAAAATCAATGAGATCCTTGGTGACACCGTTGGTATCACCCTTCACAGTTTTATCAGCCATAATAGTTAGAGGGTTTTGCTGTTGAAGTTGCCGAAAATTCGGTTTGGAGTCCCGCCTTCCTGCGGTTTTGGCGCCGGGCCCGCCTGAGGCTGGATTCCAAACCCAGGTGCCCAGGCCCAAGCTGGTGTCTTAAAACACACTTTTAATGAATTAGATAGTCTTAACTAACGCCATATGATTCTCGTACCGGTTCCGGTTAGCTATGGTTAGCGGTTCGACAGGCGATAAAACCGGCTGCCGGCTGGAGGATTGACAATGATGAACCTGTAAGTTCCGTCGTCGTTGAGCGTTTCCGCCGGGGGCGTCCAAGCACCTGTGAAAGGGCTGGTGTTTTGCCGCAGGGTCCAACCTGGCGAAGGAGACGGCCAGAAGACAACGGCGGTGTTTGTGGCTGTGTGTCGAATGGCCAGGAGGGGCGCGGGCGACACCTCGAAGTCAATTACGGACCAGAACCCTCCCATCAACGAGTAGCCCGTGCCGACCATCCCGGCGGCGGCATCGTGCTGCCCAATGGCGCCACTTAGATTGTACTGGCCGTTGGTACTGGTTCCGCCGCCGCCTGCAACTTTGTGCCAGTCGATCGAATAACTCTGGGCATGAAGAGGCCGCGGTAGTCCAGCGCACCACAATAGCGATAGAATAACGAAGCAGGGGTTTTTCATAAACATGCTTAATGTGTTGTGGCCGAATCTAAAATCTTCCGTTCGAGCGCTTCCAGGTGCGCTTTCAATTCGGAGGTCTCGGCGTCTCGCCGGTTCAATTCGGCTTTCAGTTCCTCCACCTTCTGGTTCAAGCCCTGGATGGCCGCCAAGGATACCCCGCCTTCATCGACGGTGGTGATATGCCTTTCATCCAATCCTACGGCGAAGGCGGCATAGAAATCCTGGGCCATCGGGCCGATGTGTTCGTGCGCCTTGTCTTCCTTGTAATTCCAACGCGTCAAAGGCAGCGCGGCGACTTTGTCCAATATCTCCCGCGCGCTCACCGGCTGGAAGTTTTCCTTCACGTTTCGGTCGCTCAGGCTTCCAAAAGTGCCGGCGATGTTCAAATTGCCGGCGCTGTCGAGCCGCATCATTTCTTTGCCGCCCGCTCCCGGATTGAACACACCGTCGTTATGGACCCCTCCTTTGAACCAACTGAAGTCACCATCGCTGCGGCAATACAGGGTCAGGGTTTGCACACCAATTCCGTATTGAGTTCCCCAAAGATTGAGCATCTGTCGGGTCTGGGTTCCAAAAAACGCGCTGGTGTTGGTGCTAAACTGCAGGCCGCCCTGGGCGCGGAGGCAGAACTGATCATTGGCCGTCGAATTAAAATTAGCGTTCTGCGAGTCGGCCCAGACAAAGCTGCCCTGATGAATTGCCTTGGCACGGTTGCCGGCGGCAAAACTGTAGTCGCCACTTGCCAGGTTAAGATATCCGCCCGGAACGGTCGAAGCATAGCCGCCGCTGACGTTATTATTGCCGCCGCCCACAGTTGCTACCAAGTTGCTGCTGGTGTTCTGGAATCCGCCGCTGACAGTGGCGTAATCGGAGCTGCTCTGGTTGAGATATCCGCCGCCAACCGTGGACTCTATGCCAGTGCTCAAGCTCTGGTAGCCGCCGCTCACCACGGCGCCAAAGCCGCTGCTGGTGTTGCCATAGCCTCCGCTCACCGTCGAGTTGGTGCCGCTGCCGACGTTCTGAGAGCCGCCACTGACCGTGGCATTAACGCCGCTGCCGGTGTTGCTAAAACCGCCACCAACGAAGGAATAGTCGCCCATGGCCTGGTTTCCGTTGCCACCAGCCACGACGGCGCGGGAGCCGCCAGCCAGGTTGGCAGCGCCACCCCCGACCGTTGCCCCAAAATTCGCGGCGCCATTGAAGATCCCGCCCCCGACGGTTGCGAAGGCGGCATCATTCCGATCCCCATTATCGGTGCCGACCTTATTGCCAAAGCCGCCACCGATTACGCCATCGTCGTCAAAAGCCGCCATGAAGTCGCCGCCACCAAGGCCGGAAAACCCGGCGGAAGGCGCACCTCCGCCGGCGATCACCACTCCGCTAACGTTTGCTCCAAGAACCGGCGGCTTCACTGCCCCATACCCGGCCACAATATTAGGCAGCGACAAGCCGGGTATGATATTTAGAGCGACAACGTTATTGACCTTGAGCATGAGTGGCTGATTGTCCGTTGTGCCTAGGAAATCGACGCCGGGGGTAGTGCCCGCGTTGCCGGTCAAATTCCAGTAACAGGGAAGGTTGCAGTAACCAAAGCCATTCAGGCTCGTTGCATTCACGCTGGACAGTCCCGCACCGTTGCCGCTGAAAACGTTGGCCGAATTGTTGAAGATAACCTGCTGCGGATAGGATCCCAAGAGGCTGTTGGGGGGCACCGGGCCGGTGAGATTCCCCGCGGTAATGGCGTAGGGCGCTGCGGTGAGGTTTTGCCTTGGGTCCAAAGTGGAGAAAGAGCCGTTGCCATTGGTACGCACGCCGATCTCAAGCCAGCGAATTGGCCCGGAAAACACGTTCTGGCCGAAGTCAATGGTGACGGTGAACAGCCCATTGTTGACGGCGGTGGCCGAGTTGGTCAGCGGCCCGGCCAGCAGCGTTCCCTGGGAAGCGCTGTCGTAGATGGCAAACCGCAGATCGTACGACCCGTTGGCCGGGTTGACGGCGTCGTTGAGACGTCCCTGGTAGGTGAAGGCAGTGCCTTGTGCCACCATCGAACACGGCACCCCAAAACTCGAACACAGCAGTACCAAAGCTAATTTCTTAACAAAACGTCGCTTCATGATCATGACCTTTCCTTTCGTAATGGCTGGTTGACTCCCGGAGAGCACGGCTCGAGCAGTCGGCCCAAAGAAACGAATCTTTGTCGGCAGAAAGACTGATTAGCGGCGTGCTTCACCATCGGCTTTCCCCACTAAACGGAAAAAAAACCGAAATCTTTCAACAAAATCCATTTTGTGAACCGCCTTTGTAGAAGGCGGAGCCGCGACCGTGCAATCGACCACAGCCGAGGAAATCGAAGCTTACCGCGCAGACCAGTGGAAGAATTGAGGTGAATAAATCCGCCGATGCGCCCGCGCTTCGCAGGCCCATTTTACAGGGGCGCAACGGCTCGTCCACGAGTGTCTTATATAGTGAGGTGAAGAAAGACGCGGGGACGAGCCGTCCCCACCCCGATGGCGAGGGCGGGTCCTGACTTGACTTTGAAGCACATTTCATTGCAGCCTTGGATGCTTCTCCTGAGGCCAGGTGAAAGGCAGCTGCGAATTTACGACCTTGAAGTGGGGCTCAGGTCTGTGCCCCTTAGCCTCCACAATTCTTGCCATTGGTATTCACCTGTCTCAAGCCGCCGCGAACCCTCTTCAGTTAGTATCAGTTCGAGACCCTAATGAACCACCTTCTGCAACGGCAAATGGAGATTCGACGCTGCCGATCATGACCCCGGACGGTCGTTACGTTCTTTTCGCCAGCACGGCTAACAACCTGGTCATACTGAGCAATGGAACGACCATTCCCGTTCTAATTCCGCCGAGGCAGAACGTATACCTGCGGGACCGCCAATCCGGAGCAACGACGCTCGTGAGCTCAGACAGGCTCGGTTTTGTTGGGGCGGATGCCAATGCCACTCCAACCAGCCTCTCGTCGGACGGTCGCTACGCGCTTTTTGAAAGCTCCGCGGCAAACCTTGTGGCGGGAGTGACCAACGGGTTGAACCAGGTGTTCGTCCGGGACCTGAAGCAGGGGGCCACGCTATTGGTGAGCGTGGCGACAAACGGCGCCGCTGGCGATGGCGTCTCGCGCAGTTCCAGCATGACGCCGGACGGCCGGTTTGTGGCGTTTGTGAGCGAAGCTGAAAATCTGATCGCCGGTGACACGAACGGCATTCCCGATGTTTTTGTTCGCGATCTCCAAAATGGCATTACGGTTCTCGCCAGCGTCGGCGCGACGTCGACCAATTCCAGCTACCCGGTAGGTGCGTCGGAATCGCCGGTCATGACACCAGATGGCCGTTACGTGGCTTTCTTCAGCACGGCGACGAATCTGGTCCCGCAAAGGACTTTTAGCGGGAATATCTATGTCCGGGATTTGATCGCGCAACAAACGACTCTGGTCAGCGCGCAGGCGCAGACGGTGGTCACCTCAATGGTTTCGGTTTTCGCCGCCCCGGCCTGTCACAGCCAAACCATAAGTGACGACGGACGGTATGTTGCTTACGTGGTGAGCCCTCTGCCTTCCACGAGATTGGGCGTGTATTATAGCAGCGTTCGCGGGTTCGTTTTGCGGCATGATCTCCAAACGGGGCAGGAGGATCTGATCAACACCAATTGCTATGTTACCCCCGGGCCATACGAAACCGTCCGGGTGTTGGACATGACCAAGGATGGCCGGTTTGTAGCGTTTGTCGCCAACACCAACGGCCTTTTTGGGGAGACGACTTGTATATTTGTTTGGGATGCGGCCAGCGGCCTGAACACATTGGCCAGTGGCGATTTGAGCAACTCGGTACCGGCGGGGTCTGCTTGCCAGTGGCCGGTCTTCGATTCTTCCGGGAATTTCCTGGCATTCTTCAGCTCGGCCACCAATGTCACAACGAACAGCTTAAAGGGGAATGTCCACCTGTACGTGCGCGATTTGCTTAATCAAAGATCGGTCATGGTTAATGTGGACACAAATGGCGCCGGCGCGGAAATCAATCCAACCACGATACCGCGGTTCAGCGATGGGGGGCGGTTGTTGGCATTCGAGAGTCCTGATCCCTCCGTGGTCGGCGGAGACCGGAACCGGAGCTTTGACGTCTTTGTCCGTGATTTGGGCTCGAACACGACGGAGCTGATCTCGGCGGCCCACCCGGTCCTCAACGAGAACACTCCAAACGGGAACAGCGGGATGACCGGGCCTTCGATCAGCGCCGACGGCCGATTCGTCGCCTTCGCCAGCGACGCCGATGACCTGGTGAGCAATGATACGAACGGATCACGCGATGTTTTTGTCCGCGATTTAGTCACCGGCTCGAACATTTTGGTGAGCGTCGACTTGTCCGGATCCGCCAACGGCAACGGCGTGTCCTATGAACCTTCAATCACCCCCGATGGGCGTTATGTTCTATTCACCAGCAGTGCGACCGATCTGGTAGCCGGAGATACCAATGGAGCTCCCGATGTATTCGTGAGGGATTTGCAGAGTGGGACCACGCGCCTGGTGAGCACAAATTTGGGCGCTTCAACCTCGCTAATTCCGCTGCCGAGTTCGGACTCGATAACCGCCGAAGGAACATCCGCTCTTTTTCATACCCAGCTCCGCGGCTACCCGCGGCTCAACCAGAACCTTTATTCGGCCGACCTTCAAACGGGAACCGTAGCCCCGCTAACGCCTGGAGGGTTCCTATCTGCGGCATTTTCCGATAATGGACGATTTGCGGCATTCGTTAATAACAACGATGCGGCAACGGGTTCAGTGGTAGTGTGCAGCGCGGTGGTTGGAGCGCCAGCCTACACCAACATCGGGCTCGGCGCTGTTTCGGTTCTTGGACTCAGTTCAGACGGGAACATCCTCATTTACTCGACCAACAACGTCCAGATCCTGGCGGCCGACCATGCCGCGCAATCGATTTGGAGAGTGGGAGGCGGGTACTTGCGTACGCACGCTGGGTTCCGATTCAGCGCGGATAATCGCTTTCTCAGCTATGCGGCTGCATTGAGCCCAAGCGGCCCCACGCAGGTGTACCTTTATGACCTCCAACAACGAACTTCGGTCCTGGTCAGCCACCGTAACCAATCGCCGGTTATGGCCAATGGAAACTCTGATTCGCCGATTGTCAGCCCAGACGCCAGGTTTGTGGCTTTTCGCAGCGATGCCACAGATTTGCTTCCGAGCCATACCAATACCGTACCGGACATATTTCTGTGCGATCGCCTGACGAAGGCAAATACGCTGGTTACCGCCGGAACTGACAGCGCCGGTTTGGCGGACAATCGCTCTTTGTTTCCCGTGTTCAGCCAAGATGGAAGAACGCTCGTGGTTCAAAGCTCAGCCGGCAATCTCGTTAGGCAGGATTTAAATCGGGCACAGGACCTGTTCGCCTTTACATTGTTGTACGCGGACCTGGGGCGGGTACCCGCGTTAGGAGCAGGTTTTTGGCTGAGTTGGCCCGCGGTTCCCGGGCAGACCTACACCGTGCAATTCAAAGACAACCTTCCGGACGCAACGTGGACCAATGCGACCGGCACGATCACCAACCTGGGCACCAAGCTATTTTTCAGCGATTCGGCGCCAGGAGCTACACAGAGGTTTTATCGAATCAATAGCCTTTAGGAGCTGACGCATGAACAGCGAATCCCGAAACATCTTTCCTCTGCCGCATCGCGTGACGATTGCCGATCGAGCGTTCACGCTCATCGAGTTGCTGGTGATTTTGGCTATCGTGATTACCTTGCTCGCGGTCGCCTGGCCGGCCTTGAGCCATACTCGCAACCAGGCGCAGGACGCGATTGATATTTACAACCACCGGCAGTTAATGGCCGCCGCCGCGCTCTACTCGGCTGACCAAAACGAGTCGCTGCCAGGAAATGGTTGGGGAACCACCAGTGACTGTTGGGCGCATGAGGGGAACATTCCGGTCTACAACGGCACCATTACGGCGGCAACCTTTCCGGCCGCGCTCTCAAACCAAGTCCAGTTTTGTCAACGCGGACAGCTTTTCTCCTATGTGAGAAGCCCGGCGATTTTCAAATGCCCCATGGATGTCACGAACGAGGTGTATTTTCAGCGTGAAATTCTTTTTAGCAGCTACACCTGGAACGGAGCGGTTTGCGCTTACGGTTTCCTGCCGGACGGAGTCAGCTTAAAAATTACGCAGTTCAAACCAAACTCTCTGCTCGAATGGGAATTCGACGAGCAAACCCCGTTTTATGTAAACGATTGTTCCGAGTATCCTGACGAGGGCATTTCCAGTCGGCACGGCAGCTACGCCACGGCTGGGTTAGTCTCAGGGGGGACACAGAGAATTCCCATAAAAGAATGGTACAGTTCATTGTACGCTGGTCAGCAAGCCGCGCGCGGGACGACCATTCCCCAATCGCAGCGTCCGAATCAAGCGTGGTGCAATCCGCAGGTTCGTTCGGGCTTGGAAAACTGAGCGAGCGCATTAGTGCGAGCTCTTCAAAGTACTCCGAGTACTTGAAACCAAAGGGTCACGTCTCAACAAAAACACGTCGACTCAAGGGTGGCAATTTGGTTCGGAACACCACAACGGCAGGTGGCGAACGGCCCGGTACATTGATGGATCGGTTCAGGGTTTGTCCGGTTCGCCCAGCTTGCGAATCCAGATGTTCCGGTAGCGCACCGGATTATTGTGATCCTGCAACTCGATGAAGACTTCCGCCGGATGCGGCCCGACATACTTCGAGAGCGTCTTCCAAGGCACGGCAGCGCTGATGCCATCGGTCGAACCGGTGAACTCGTAGTGGTTCTGCACCACGACTCCGTTGTGCAGCACGGTCACGCAGGCTTTCTTGGCCAACTCTCCTTTTTCGTTCCAGCGCGGCGATTCGAAGATGATGTCATAGGTCTGCCATTCTCCTGGAGGCTTGCTGGCGTTGACCAACGGCGGCGATTGGCCGTAGATCGCGCCGGCCTGGCCGTCCGGGTAGGTTTTGGCGTGGTAGGAATCAAGCACTTGGACCTCGTACATGCCGTTGATCAGAATGCCGCTGTTGCCACGGCCCTGGCCGGTGCCTCGCGGTGGATTGGGTGCCGCCCACTCGACGTGCAATTGGAAATCGGCCCATTTGCCCCGCGTGCGGATGCCGCCACCCCGCGCCGCGGTTTCGACATAGCCATCAATGACCTTCCAGTGCGCGTCCTGGCCGCGGTTGTTCTGCCACTTGGAAAGGTCGTTTCCGTCGAAAAGCACCTCCGCGTCGGAAGGCGCGGGAGCGCCCTGGCTAAAGGTTAATGCCTTTCGGTAATTATTCATCAGCTGCCTCGAGGACTGATATGGTAAGGGGCTCGGTCGAACTTTTCTGATGCTTTTTGCGCGGCCAACGCTGGATCGGTTGGCGCATCGCGCGTGGGCAGGA
>DASRFK010000067.1:0-19595 GCA_035651635.1 Verrucomicrobiia bacterium
GCGGTGCCAGTGATATCGGCCAGGTTCCACAACATGTTGGCTGAAGCGATTGTTCAGGTCGCCCGCAAAACGGGTTTGCCAAGTGTGGTCCTTTCCGGTGGCTGTTTCCAAAACCGGTATCTGAGCGAAAGAACCATCCAACGGTTAACTCAAGAGGGATTTCGGGTTTACTGGCACCAGCGTATTCCACCCAATGACGGCGGGATTTGCCTGGGACAAGTCATTGCCGCTCGTTGGTGGAGGGTGTAGGCTCAGAGCTGATGTGTTTAGCCATCCCAGGCAAAGTCATCAGCATTGAGAGCGCCGATCCACTCACGCGGATGGGAAAAATTGATTTCGGCGGGGTGCTTAAGCCGGCGAGCCTGGCCTGCGTTCCAGAGGCCTTAGTGGGTGACTACGTCATTGTCCACGCGGGCTTTGCCATCAGCCGCCTGGATGAAGAGGAAGCCGGCAAGGTCTTCGAGTACCTGCGCCAGATGGATGAACTCGGGGAATTGGAGGACGGGCCTGCGCTTGACGATTCCCAATGAAATACCTCGATGAGTACCGCGACGCGGAAACCGCCCGGCAGTACGCGCAACGGATTGCCGCAATAACAACACGGTCTTGGAGACTAATGGAGGTTTGCGGCGGACAAACCCATGCAATCGTGAAGTTTGGCCTGGACACTTTGCTGCCCGAACAAATCGAATTGATCCACGGCCCGGGCTGTCCGGTATGCGTCACGCCGCTGGAAATGATCGACAAAGCTCTGCAAGTAGCGGCGCGTCCGGAAGTGATCTTCTGTTCGTTTGGCGACATGTTGCGGGTGCCTGGAAGCCGAACCGACCTGCTCACCGTCAAAGCGCAAGGCGCTGACGTGAGGATAGTTTATTCTCCACTCGAAGCGATTTCCCTGGCGGAACGGCATCCCCAAAAGGAAGTAGTCTTTTTTGGGGTCGGATTTGAAACCACCGCACCGGCCACGGCCCTGTGCGTGTACCAGGCGGCCCAAAAGCATCTGAGCAATTTTTCGATGCTGGTGTCGCACGTTTTGGTTCCGCCGGCATTGGAGAGCATTCTCGGTTCGGCCGATTGCGGCGTGCAAGGTTTTCTCGCCGCGGGGCACGTGTGCGCGGTTATGGGGTTTGACCAATATTTCCCGATAGCTGAAAAATACCGCGTTCCGATTGTCGTCACGGGTTTTGAACCGCTGGACATTCTCCAAGGAGTGCTCATGTGCGTCGAACAGTTGGAACATGGCCAGGCGACTGTGCAAAACCAATACACACGCTGGGTGCGACGCGAAGGCAATGCAGTAGCCCAACGCCTGATCAAGGAAGTCTTCTCAATAGTGCCTCGCAAATGGCGTGGACTCGGCGAAATTCCGCGGAGTGGATTGGCCCTGAGTGCGCCTTACGCGGCGTTTGATGCCGAACTCAAATTCGGCCTCGAGTCTGTCCGAATCGAGGAGCCGGTGGAATGTCAGAGCGGTCTGGTGCTCCAGGGGAAAATCAAGCCGATGGATTGTCCGGCGTTCGGGAGCCGCTGCACACCCGAACATCCGCTCGGTGCCACGATGGTGTCCAGTGAAGGTGCCTGTGCGGCGTACTACCGGTACCGACGTGAGCTCGCCGGTGTTCACCTCTATGGCTAACGAACAAAGCTTTTCTCTTTCCTGTCCGGTACCCATTCAGAACTACTCGCAGGTTTTGATGGCGCATGGCGGCGGTGGCAAGTTGATGCACCAACTCATCAGCAAGATGATTGTGCCGGCGTTTCGCAATGACTTGCTGGATTCCATGCATGACTCGACGGTGTTCAGCCTGGGCGATTCTCGGCTGGCGTTCACCACGGATTCTTATGTGGTGCGCCCGATGTTCTTCCCGGGTGGCGACCTCGGCTCGCTCGCGGTGCACGGAACGGTCAACGACTTGGCCATGTCGGGCGCGCGGCCGCTTTATCTTAGCGCGGGCTTTATCATTGAAGAAGGTTTGCCGATGGAAGCGCTCTGGCGAATCGTCTGTTCGATGCGCGAGGCGGCCGAGCGCGCCGAGGTGCAGATCATTACCGGCGACACGAAAGTTGTGGACAAAGGCAAAGGGGACGGTTTGTTCATCAACACCGCCGGCATTGGCCTGGTGGAACATCAACTGGTAATTGCGCCCGGGAGCGTGCAACCGGGTGACGCTATAGTGCTCAATGGCGATCTCGGCCGGCATGGCATGGCCATCATAAGCGCGCGCGAAGGGCTCGAATTCGAGAGCAACATCCATAGTGATTCCGCCCCGTTGGCCGGTTCCGTTCTGGCGCTCATCCGGGCCGGGCTCGACGTGCATTGCCTGCGTGATTGCACGCGAGGCGGACTGACCAGCGTACTCAATGAAATCTCAGAGACCTCCGGCTTTACCATCGAGATTGAGGAACGGCTCGTTCCAGTGCGCGAAGATGTGCGCGCCGCCTGCGAAATTTTGGGCTTGGACCCGCTTTCAGTGGCGTGCGAAGGCCGGTTTGTGGTTTTTCTTCCGGCGGCGCAGGCCCCGAAAGCGATCGAAATTCTGAATGCTTCGACAGTCGAGCCGGGAGCATGCCAGATCGGCACCGTCTCCGCCACGCGTGAGAACAGGGTAATCCTTAAAAGCACTTTAGGAGCCCGGCGCATCCTTGATATGCCCAGCGGCGAGCAATTGCCAAGAATCTGTTAGCGGGTGTCTTAAAATTCGGTTTGGAGTCCCGCCTTTAGGCGACCCCGCGCCAAAACCGCCTGAAGGCGGGACTCCAAACTCAGGTGTCCATGCCCAAGCCGAGGTTTTAAGACACCCTCTAAGGAAATCCCTTACGCCACCTGGCAAGAATCCCCTACTCACGATCAGGCTGCCCCCCAATTTACGTGAGTACGTTACTTAACATATTTTGTCCTCGTGCAAACAATATTAGAAAAGCCAGTTCACGCGACACTCAAAGCCAGCTCGCGCTTCGCGCCGCCGGCTCTCACGCCGGCCCCATTACTCGCGGCCCGCGGCACTATCCAGACCAGCCCGCCGCAACCGTCCGCCTCCACCCGCCCGGGCCAGGCCTCCGGCGCGGAGCAGCGCAATCTCATCGAAGCGCTTACCAGCTCGAAGGTATTCCAGGAATATGAGCGGGCGTTCACGGACGCCACGGGTCTGCCGATGGCGCTGCGCCCGGTCGAGACGTGGCAACTGCCTTTGCACGGGAAACGCCACGAAGGTTCCTGGTGCGCACTAATGGCCGCGCGGAGCCGGTCCTGCGCCAATTGTCTCCAGGTGCAGGAGCAACTCGCCCAGCAATCACTCCATGAGCCGCATACCGTCACGTGTGGCGCCGGGCTGTGCGAAACGATGGTGCCCGTGCGCCTGGGAGAACGCCTGTTGGGCTATCTGCAAACGGGTCAAATCTTCCACAAACCCCCGACCGAACCGCAGTTTGAGCGCACCGTGAAGCTCATGAAGGAGCGAGGCGTGGACGCCACGGCGGCGGAAATGCGCGCCGCCTATTTCTCCAACCGCAGCATGCCGGTCCGGCAGCATGACTCAGCCGTCAAACTCTTATCAATTTTTGCTCAACACCTGGCCATTTTGAGCAACCAAATCATCGTGCGGCAGGAAAATGCCGAGCCGCCCGTTATCACCAAAGCCAAAAAATTCATCGAGGAACATCAAACCGAGGACATCTCGCTTTCCGACGTGGCCAAGGCCGTTAACACGAGCACCTTTTACTTTTGCAAAATGTTCCGCAAGGTCACCGGCATCAATTTCACCGATTACCTCGCGCGATTGCGCATCGAACGCGCCAAGAACCTGCTGCTCAATCCGAACCTGCGCATCAGCGAGATCGCCTTCGAGGTCGGATTTCAGTCCCTGACGCACTTTAACCGGGTGTTCAAGCGGGTGCTCGGTCAATCGCCCACTGACTACCGGCTGCAGCTCTCGGCGAGCTGAAGCGACGGGTGAGGCATATCACACCGCGCGCGGAGCGCCGCTCGCGGGTCCGAAGTCCCGGCTTTACCCGGAGCGATCTCGGAACGTGGCTCCCTTTGAAGCCGGCAGTGATTCCCCTTTCTCTCATTGCGCCGCCTGAAAGGCGGAACTCCAAGCTTTCGGTGGAATATACGTTGCTCGACGGAAAGGCTTTTGTGAGAATCGCGACCAAAATGGCCTATGATGTGGATGAAGTGTGTGCGCGGAGAGCTTCGTGGAGCTTTGGTTGTTCACCTCTCTTTGACGGTTTGCGTGGTGGGGTTAGGCACGGCACTCCAGGCACAGCCCGTGTTGGTCATCGGACAAAACTTCACCGCCACCACCCTTAACGTCGATTCCCCGGATGTTCCTCCGGATGCCAATGGTGTCGTTGGGCCGCAGCACTACGTCGAGTTGGTCAACGGCCGCTTTGCCGTGTTCAGCAAAACCAATGGCCTGAAGTTAAAAAGCATGACCGACCTGTCGTTCTGGACTCAGGCAGGCATTGTTTTTCCGGGCGGGTGGGATGTTACCGATCCGCGCATCTTTTTTGATCCGAGTTCGCAACGCTGGTTTGCGT
Source organism: Verrucomicrobiia bacterium (assembly GCA_035651635.1). Classification (GTDB taxonomy): domain Bacteria; phylum Verrucomicrobiota; class Verrucomicrobiia; order Limisphaerales; family UBA8199; genus JANXQE01. The sequence goes on from DASRFK010000067.1 coordinate 4,540, forward strand.
CGCAGGTCGACTTTGATTCCAGCGGCCTCATCAACACCAACCACTTCCTGTTGGCTGTTTCCGCCGGAGCTGACCCGACCGGCGCCTGGCAAGCCTTCGCAATTCCCAGCGATCCTGGCGGGAATAATTTTGCCGATTTTCCGACGCTCGGCCTCGATGCGCAGGGGGTTTACCTCTCCGGGGACATGTTTGACGCGAATTTCAATCCGGTCGGCCCGACTTTGGTATCGATACCCAAAAGCAGCCTCTTGGCGACACCGCCCTCGACTTCGGGCCTGAAGTGGTTTGGAATTCTAAACTACAGCGTCCGTGGCGAGATCTTGCAGCCGGTGGTTTGCTTCGATAACACCGGCCAGAGCCTCGTGCTCGCGGCCGCCAATCTGGGTACCGATACCAACAACAATACGGTCACCAACACTTCCCTCGTGATTTCACAATTCAAGAACGTTACCGGCAGTAATCCGACCCTTTCCTCCTCCGCCTTCCTGACCGTGCCGGCCTATACCTTGCCGCTGGATCCGGCGCAGCCGGACGGTTCAGTCAATCTGGATGACGGCGACGCGCGCTTCAGCGCCAGTGTTTATCAGGTCGGCGGCGTCCTCTACGCCGTGCACTCGACGGAAATCGGGAATCTGGCCGTTATCCGGTGGTACCGGATCGACGCTGCTAAACAAACGGTTTTGGAATCCGGCACCCTCAGCGATCCGATCAATGATCTTTATTATCCATCCATTTCGGCCAATGCCGCAGGCACCGTAGTCATCGCCTACAACGCTTCCGGACCCAATACCTTCCCCGGCAGCTTTGCCGTCGTTGGCAGCACCACGAAGGGGGTGACCACCTTCGGTAAACCGCTCTTGCTCAAGGCCGGCACCGCCAGTTACCAAAACCTCGATTCCAACAGCTTGAACCGCTGGGGTGATTATAGCGCTACGAGTGTCGATCCGGCGGATCCAACTCGCTTCTGGACGATCCAAGAGATTGCTACCGGCTCAGACGTTTGGTCGACCCAGGTAACCGAACTCCTTACCGCCCCACCCACTCTATCAATCGTGCCGGCGGCCAATAAGGTTTCACTCTCCTGGGCCGGGGCGGCGTTCCTTTTGCAAACGACCACCGATCTGGCCAATCCCCACTGGGCGCCTGTTTCCGTCAATCTCTCGACCAACAACGATGTCGTCACCGCACAACTGCCAACGACTGGGTCCCAGGCCTTCTTTCGGCTGCGCGCGCCTTAAGTGTCCAAGGCATTGACCGGAATGGAATGGACTTGTGCGGGGTTGGTGAGGAGCAGCGCGGTCATGACTTGCTGGGCGCCTTCGAAGTGGGCGTAAAGGCTCGAGTATTTGTCCGACACCAGGTCAGTCAGGGCGTCGGCCACGCCGAGCCTCAGCGAGATATATTTGGCGGCCACCATTTCCACAAAGCGCGCGTCGGTAAACCCACAAGCGATAGATTTGAGCGGCCCCATGCTGAGTTGGTCGCGCACCATGCGCGCGATTTTGTGCCGGCGAAAATAATGCCACCACGGGCCGGCGGAGACATTGCCGACTTGTTTGGCCGCATTGGCCAGGTCGTTGTAAAGCAGTTCATGCGCCGAGATATACTCGAAGTGCACGCCGGGATAACGGATCCAGACGGGGTACTCATCCTGTGGCAAGTTGGGAATGTACTCGGGAATCGATTGGATTTCACGCGACCAATCCATGAAGTGTCGTGCGCCGCCACAAAGCTGCACACACACGCCGAACCTGGCGCCGGCCTCCTTTCGTTCACGACCGATATCGTTCAACGCTTCGAGCATGGCTTCGGCCACGCACGCCACCACTTGTTTGCGGTTCTCTCCGTCCAGTTGTGTGCGGTGATGCGCCAAAGACCAGTCCACCGTTGCCTTCGAATATGGCCGGCTGAACCGCCAGTCCTGCGCTTGGAATCCGTCCACGTACAGAATTCGGCTGGTGGGGTTGGTTTTCGGACTGCGCAAAATGCGCCAAAAAAACGAACGAGTTGCGTCCTGCAACGAAGTGACGTTGCCGAGTTCCCGCTCAAAATACTCTTCGAGGTGAAGAATGTACCGCTCGGCCTCAAACTTATGCCCCTGAGTGAAAAGTCCGAAGTCAGTGGCTCGTTCCGGCCAAAAGAATCCGTTAAAATCGAACATGTTCCAGGTCTCGCGGTGAGTGCAGTAAGCCAGGTCAACATCGCGCGGCCGCACCGGTGGGACCAGGGGAACCTTGTCCCGGTTCTCGATGCTGGTCACGTAAGCGCTGATGTGGTGGTCTTTGAGGATCTGCTCAGCGAACGCAGGATCATGGCGTTGGGCCGCGATGGCATCCGCAACCACATCCAGGCATTTGGGGTCAAGCGGGTCGATTTCTTTCGGAACACCCGCATACAATCGGAACATGTACCGCAACCACTCGGCGTATTCCGAGTACCGGCTGTCGCGCAGCTGTTCCAGCATCAAGCGCGCTGCCGCCCGCCGTTCCTTGCCGGTATTGTTCCCAATTCTGGCGATCGCTTCGTCGAGCTTGTTTCCTGCTCCCTCGGCAATTTGAGAAAACCACGAGTAAAACAACCCATGCGCGGCGTCCGTCATGGTCCTTCGCACCATCCGGCCACGTCGGATACTTTCTTTAACGACGTCTTCCGAGGGCCGGTTGACCGAAGCCTGCGTGCCGGCCAGGTTACCCGCCGCCAGTTCCGGGGTGAAGTCCGTCAGGTCATCCTGGACGTGGGTATGGGCGTCGATGGCCGGTGTCGACATCGCCATTTGTTGCAGCCGGTCACGAATTTCCTCAGTGTTCATGATATCCCAAAAGAGTTTGATAGGATGGGATGCCCTCGGCTCCCCCGACATTACGAATGCAGGCCGAGGCTGTCGCGTTGCCCACTCGTGCCGCCGCCACATCGTCCAAACCGTTCACCATCCCCGCGATGAAACCGGCGTCAAAGCAGTCTCCTGCTCCCGTAGTATCCACGATTTCCCTGGCGATTGAGGGAAGTTGGACATCGCCTGTTTCGGCCGAAACCAGGCACCCGCGCGCTCCCAGTTTCAAGACCACTCTCCGAGCGCCGCACTGCCGTAAATGCGCCGCGACCGCCGCTGCCTCCAGGTCCGGGTAAACCACCCGCATATCATCGTAGCTCGGCAACACGACATCGCAGTAGGGCAGGGCCGCCTCAAATACAGTACGGTTCGGGCCCAACCCGTAACATTCATCCAGCAGAGTGGTGACGCCGCGTTTCTGGGCTTCAGCCAGGATTTGCGGTGCCGACGGACCATCCAATTGTGGCAGCACCCACATGTCCTGGTAGAGGAGCAGGTCACATTCGTAGAGCCGGTCGAAATCCAGGTCCTTGACTGAAAAGGACAGGTTACATCCTGGCGTATGAATGAAAGAACGTTCCCCGTCCGGATGAATCCCCACGAAGGTGAATGGCGTCGATTCCGTGTCGGATTGGCAGATATTCGAGACCTCAACTCCATTGCGCTTTAACTCCGAACGCAGGAAAACCCCATTCGGATCAGCGCCGACCTTTGAGAACACAGCCACGGAAATACCCAATTGGCCCAGGGCGGACGCGGTATTAGCCGCTCCGCCGCCTGCCCGGAACCGGATTGAAGTGGTGTTCACCTGCGGAGTGACGCCAGGTACCGGGTATTTCTCAATTGGTCCACTCAGGGCATCAACGACCAGCACTCCAAGACAGTGCACTTGAGCCATGAAGCACCTACGCCGCTTTGCCGGTCGCGCCCGTGAGGTTAAACCACTTGGCCATCACTTCGGCCATCGGCTTTTTGGCCGCCGCCAGGCTGCTCGGCAACCAGCCAACTTTATTAGCTTGTTCAGCCGCATAGGTGTCGCGGAATGCCTTGCAGAGCTCGCTGGCAACGTTGATCTTGGCCATGCCAAGAGAGATCGCGCGCCGGATGTACTCCGGCTGAGTCCCCGACCCGCCGTGCAGAACCAACGGGACTGGGACCACCTTGCGGATTTTCTCCAGTCGCTCAAAATCGAATACCGGCAAGCGCGTGTAGATTCCATGCGCATTGCCAATCGAGACGGCCAATGCATCAACACCCGTCAATTCAGCGTACCGGGCGGCATCGCTTGGCTCGGTCAGGGTGGAGTTTTCGCCCCCCTCGACTGTGATGTCGTCGACCTTGCCCACATTGCCGATCTCGCCTTCCACGGTGATTCCCTTGGGCCGTGCGTTGCGCACAACCTCTTTAAGAGCGGCGACGTTTTCCTCAAAAGGACGCAACGAGTAGTCCAACATCACCGAAGTGAACCCAGCCCGAATGCATTCGGCCACCATCGCGGGAGAATCGCCGTGGTCCAGGTGCAAGGCGGCGCGCACCGGATATTTCTGAATTAAAGCTTTGGCAATTCGCGCCAGCGTATCCGGAGAGTTAAGCCCGAATTCACCGGGGCCGCTCATCAGGATTACCGGCGCGTTGAGTTCAGTTGCAACTTGAAGAGCCGTCTCCGCCACTTCCGCGTTCCAGGCGCAAAATGAAGGGACCGCGTATCCAGCCTTCCAAGCGGGCTGCAGAAGTTCGTGCATCGGCACCAGCCTCGCAGAGGTTTTGCGCGAGCGCGTTCGCGAAGGGCTAATCGGTGCCGGAGGCATGGACCTGTGACTAACGGATCGAACGCGAGCAGGCAATCTTAAATCGGCGCGCGAGCATTCTGCTCGCAGCAACGTGCGATAACCTGCTGATGACCGACCTGCTTCTTGCGCCAGCCTCGGCTGGTGGATCGCTGCGGACAACGGATGTCCGCGCTCCGGCGCGCGAGCATTCTGCTCGCAGCAACGTGCGATAACCTGCTGACGAGCGACCTGCCCCTTGCGCCAGCTTCGGCTGGTGGGTCGCTGCGGACAACCGATGTCCGCGCGCCGGCGCGCGAGCATTTTGCTCGCAGCAACGTCCGATAACCTGCTGACGACTGACCTGCCCCTTGCGCCAGCTTCGGCTGGTGGATCGCTGCTGACAACCAATGTCCGCACGCCGACCTCAGCCATCCACTGGTTGAGCCGGAGTGTCGAGTATCAACTGATAGAAATCCAAATCCAGCCAGCGGCCGAACTTGAAGCCGACCTGCCGAATTGCCCCGGCATTCTGAAATCCAAAGCGCTTATGCAGTTGGATGCTCGCCGCATTCTGCGAATCGATGGCCCCAATGAGCACGTGATAATTCTGCTGGCGCGCAGAGTTGATAATCTCCTGCAACAGCAGCTTGCCCAGTCCTCGGCCACGATGTTTTGCCGCCACGTAGATCGAATGCTCAACGGAATACTTATAGGCCGGCCAGGCACGGAACGTGCCGTAGCTAGCGAAACCCAACAGCTCACTTGAATCCGAGACGGCGCCAATCACCGGAAATTTCCCACGTTGCTTAGTGTCAAACCAGGCCGTCATCGAATCCAGGCTACGCGGCTGGTAGTCATAAAGCGCCGTGGAATGGAGAATCGCGTCGTTAAAGATCGCCACGATTTGATCCCCGAAGGAAGCGTCGCAGCGGATGAGATTCATGCTCGCAGTTCAAGGACTCTAGTGGCCCACGTGCGTGTGTCAAGCTACCCCCACCGGGCCGCTCCGCCGATGGCGTTCCCAGCCCATCGCACATTGGCTTTCGCCTTAGGCCATGGCATACTCGCCAGCGGCAGGCTGCCAATTATGTCGCAGGCTCTATTCATCGACGGCACCGACGCGGGAACGCCGGCGCCCGAGTTTCTCGAACGCCTCGTGCAGCAAGCCGACCGCGCCAACGCCAGCGACATCCATTTGCAGATGCTCGGAGATTGCGCCACCGTCTCATTCCGCCTGGACGGGGTTATGACCCACACCGCGCAGGTTCCCGCTGCCTTGGCTGAGCGGCTGTTTGGCCGGATCAAGTTTTTGGCCCGGCTCAAGACCTACCAGGAATCGTTGCCGCAAGATGGGCGAATTGAAAAAGAAAAGCTCCATGCCCGCAGCGACATTCGCGTGGCCACTTATCCGACGGTTACCGGGGAGAAAATCGTGCTTCGACTCTTCAACACACCGGAGGTGCGGACACTGGAGCAACTGGAATTTGCTGAGGTAACCCAAGCTCAACTGGACTGGTTCTTGCGCCAGGCATCGGGAGTTCTGCTGCTTACCGGCCCGGCCGGCAGCGGCAAAACCACGACCATTTATGCCTGCCTGCGAAAGTTGGTCGAACTGGGCGGCCGCCATGTTATTACTGTGGAAGACCCGGCCGAACAGATTGTCCCGGGGGTCATGCAGACCGAAGTGAACGAAGCTCGGGGCTTGGATTTCGCCAAGGCCGCGCGGCATTTGCTGCGACAGGACCCGCAGGTTCTCGTCATAGGAGAAATCCGCGATGAAGAGACCGCCAATATTTGTCTGCGCGCGGGACTGACGGGTCACCTGGTCATTTCCACGTTGCATGCCGGTTCCTGTAAAGGAGTGTTCGAACGGCTTGGGGTGCTTTGCCGCGATCCGAGCGCGGTTGCCTCCTCGCTCGAAGTCGTTTTGAACCAACGCTTGCTTCGCCGGTTGTGCGCCCGATGTGCCGGGCGTGGCTGCGGCGATTGCCTCAATACCGGTTACCGCGGCCGGTTGCCTCTGGTCGAATCCGTCCGCCTGGACGCTTCTGCGCGGCAACTCATTGCTTCAGGCCGCTCGGGCGAACTGGTGGCTCATCCTTCGCTCGAAGAACGCGCGCACGAACTCGTCCAGGCCCACCTCACCAACCAAACCGAAGTCCAGCGCGTCTTGGGGTTTGAACTTAAGGGCTAATCCCTCCCCGCGGATTCGGGGCGACCGCAGATGGAGAATCCGAAATGGGAAGCCTGCCATAAACCGTCGTTCCGTGCCGGGGCCGTGTGAGGATTTCTTCTGAGCTCGGTCTAATGATTAGTTGACATGAATTACGACGAGTTTGCTTTCTTTAACCAACAACTGGCCGCCATGTTGCGCCAGGGCATTCCGCTTGAGGGAGCGATGAGACAACTGTGCGAGGGAATGCGGCACGGCCAGTTGCAAACTGAAATCAAGAAACTGGGCGACGACTTGACAGCTGGCACACCTCTCAAAGACGCGCTGAGCCGCCGCGCCGTGCCTGAATTCTACCGGAAGATGGTGGAAATCGGCGCCGCCAGCAACGACCTGCCGGGGATGCTGACCATGCTGGCCGATCATTATCACCAGGCGAATGCCGCCTGGACACGGCTGAAAGGCCTCATGGTTTACCCACTCATTGTGATTGTCGTTTCGCTGGGTTTGACCCTCATTTTGAGCCTGGTCTTTGGACACTTTCTCTCAACGTTCACCGGCCTGTTCCAACTCCCCGACGCCTGGATCGCGGCCATGTGGATACCGCCGCTGGTGCTGGCCGTTCTGGGCGTTATTGGAATCGCTGCCATCTCTTTACCAAAGCTCAGGGAAAAACTGCGCTGGCGTTTACCAGCCTTCCGCGAAGCGAGCCTGGCGCAGCTTTCCTCGGCGATCGCCCTGATGCTGCGCAATGGAATACCTCTGGCAGAGGCCCTCTCGATGGCTGAATCGCTGGAAGCCCGCTCTCCGGCGGGCGAGGCCCTGGCCCGATGGCGCAGCCTGGTGGAGGCGGGGCAAGGCAAGCCAACCCAATGGTCCGGCCCCACCCGGCCCTTCCCTCCTTTGTTCCTGTGGCTGGTGCAACGAGCCGGCGAGGATGCGGCGGCCGGTTTTCAAAAAGCGGCGGAGCTGTACGGCGCTCGCGCCGCCCACCAAATCGAATTGGTGCTGTACGGCGCGTTGCCAGTCTCGGTTCTCTTTCTTGGCCAAATGATTTTCTGGCAAATCGCTCCGCTGATCCAAGCTATGGGGCAGATGATGCGGGTTCTCGGAGATACCGGGGGGTAATATTATGAGCGATGTCGGCGCAATGATCGCAGGCTTTGTGATCTACGTCTTGCTGGGTTTGCTCCCGGTCTTTGGGGTCCTGTACGTGATCTACTTCCTGGTGACGCTGCCCTTGCGAAGAAATGAACGCGCCAGACTTTTCCTGGATCTGCTTCAGTTGGGGCTGGATTCAGGGCGAACGCCCGAACTGGCCATCACTGAGGCGGCGGGCAGCCAGGATCCATCGCTCGGGGCGCGTTTGCATTTGCTCGCCGCCTATCTCGAAAAAGGCCTGCCCCTGGCACAGGCGCTCGAAAAGGTGCCGCGTTTGTTGCCGCCACAAACCCGGGCGATGCTCAAGACCGGCCTGGCCATTGGAGACCTGCGCAAAGTCCTGCCGGCCTGCCGTGTTTCGCTTCGCGGAGGTGTGTCCCAGGTTCGCGGCGCCCTCAACTATCTGCTGGTGCTTTCGTTCCTGGCCACGCCCTTTACGGTGGTTGTGCCGATCATTCTTAAAGTCAAAGTGATCCCCGCCTACGAACAAATCTTTGCCGGCATGATGGAAGGCGCCGCTCTGCCTGCTCTCACCCGGTTCGTTTTGGCCGTCAGCTCCGATCTCATCGCGCTTCAGGTCGTCATGATGCTGGCAGTCTGGCTGCTGACGCTGGCTTACGTCGGCGGTCCGCGCTTGCGCGGGTGGTTCGGGCGCATCTGTCCGGGAGCCGCCATTTTTATTGATTGGCTCTTCTGTTCGCTCCCTTGGCGCCGTAAACGGTTACAACGTGACTTCTCGGCTATCCTTGCCGCCGCCTTGGACGCAGGCGTGCCGGAGAACGAAGCCGTTCGACTGGCAGGAGACTCCACAGCCAACAAAATTTTCAGCCGCCGCGCCCAAAGAGTCGCGATGCTCCTGGCCCAAGGGGCTCCGTTGGCGCAGGCCATCCGCGCGCTGGACCGGTCCGGCGAATTGAAGTGGCGCCTGGCCAACGCTCTGCACGGAGACAAGGATTTCGTCCGGGCGCTCGCCGGCTGGCACGAAGCGCTCGATGCCAAAGCGTTTCAACTCGAACAAACCGCCGCTCAGACCGCCACGACTCTGCTCGTCCTGCTTAACGGCGTCATCGTTGCTGCCATCATGCTCGGAATGTTTCTGCCTCTAATTGCACTACTCAACCGAATCACGATATGGTAACCCGCGCCGGTTATCGCTCTTTTCGTCGTCGAGGATCGCTACTGATCGAACTGCTGGTGGCGATGGCAATTTTGAGTGGTGTCGTGCTGCCCCTGGCCTACTCCATCGCCGCCGAGCGGCGGTATGCTCGCGCCGTGTACCAGCACGCCGTCGCCATGGAAATTGTGGATGGCGAGATGGAACTGCTGGCAGCCGGCGCCTGGCATAGTTTCACCAATGGCGTCATGGACTACCCAGTTCATGCGGGTGCGGCCACCAATTTGCCTCCCGGTCGATTCATTCTGACCATGACTCCAGAAAAACTCCGCCTGGAGTGGCGGCCCAGTATTAAGCAGCACGGCGGAACGGTTGTGCGGGAAGTTCTCAAGAAATGAAAGCAAACCCGAAATCCGAAGACCGAAGGCCGAAAGCCGAAAAGACACCGCAATTTCGTCCAACCAAGAGGCTCGACGGCGGCGTAGTTCGGGTTTCGGGTTTCGGATTTGTTTCGGCCTTCGGGCTTCGGACTTCGGATTTCCGCCGCGGCCGCGCGGCCGGTTACCTGCTGACCGAAGCCCTCGTCTACATCGGGTTGGTTTTCCTGCTGCTGGGTATCGGCTCTGCCGCGCTCTACCGTTGCATCGATAACTCCGTCGCGCTGCGTCGAAATGCCGATGATATCTTGCGCGTGGTGCACGCCGGCGAGCTCTGGCGCGCTGATGTCCGTGGGGCCAAAGGCGGCATTGCCTGGGATAAGAGCGCCGCCCAACCGGTCCTCCGGCTGCGTGAGCCGCGTGGCGAGGTCGATTATCGGTACGATGGCACGAACGTACTTCGCCGTATCGGCAATGGGCCATGGTCCAGAATTCTCGACCGGGTAAAAGTTTCCGCGATGAGCCAGGAAACCCGTTCAACCATAACCGCCTGGCGCTGGGAACTGGAACTTCAACCGATTACGCGCGGCAGCTTTAAAACCGGCCGGGTGCGTCCGCTCTTCACTTTCCTCGCGGCCTCGCCAGCTGCTGCTCAGCCATGAAAATTAAGACCTCGAACCGTGATCAAGATGGGATGGCCGTGATCGTGGTCATCGCGTTTTTGTCCATACTCCTCATCTTTGTGGCGGGGAACCTGCGGATGCTGCATTTGCTGCGGAACGACCTTAAGCTGATCGAACAACAGCAAACCAACCGTCTGGCTGTCGCTGGCATTGTAACCAATGCGCCGGCACCAGGAAGCACGCAGCCTGGTGCCGGCCATTCTGAATGAAACCCGGTTTAAAATTCCTAACGCTTGCCTGAAGTCCAATGGACCGGATTACCGCGATCAAACGTTCCCTGGCCGCCTTTGCGTGGGGCATCGCCAGTTTTTTACCGGTCCACGGCCTCATCTCCGCGGTTTGTGAGTTTGGGCACTGGTACGCCGTGCATCGCAGATACCAGGAGCCATGGAATCCCGCTTCGGCCTATTCTTGGCGGCTAACCCTGGAGTCCAACCACCGGATGGGCGTGCCCGGCCAGCCTGTTGGTACCATCGCAACCAACGCAGGCTGTCGCGCCAGGGGTGAATTTTACTTTGCTCCTGCTTGTAGATGACTTCAATCGGCACGAACTGGATGTTCCTTCCTGCCATCGCAAACTGGAAGAGCACCTCTGATTCGATTTCAAAATGCTCCGCCCGAATCGGCAAACCGGCCCAGTCTTCCAGGTTCATCAGGCGGAACCCGCATTGCGAATCCGGCATGGCTTGCCCGATTAGCCACGAAAGCTGCCGGCTCATGAAACGATTTACCCATCGCCGGACCCGGGGCATCTGCGCGGCAGCCGGCATGCGATTGCCAACCACCAACGCCGCGGAAGTGCGTTCGGCGCATTCGAAGAAGCGCGCAATATCTTCCGGCGAATGTTGCCCGTCGCCATCCAGCGAAAGCGCCCAGCGAAAACCGTGCTCACGGGCGCGCGACCACCCCGCCGTGAGCGCGGCGCCCTTGCCTTGGGAAGAGACGTTTTTCAGCACGATAGCCCCGGCCGCCTGGGCGCGGGCTGAGGTGTTGTCGCAAGAGCCGTCGTCAACCACGTACACCGTTGAAACCTGAGCCCGCACCGCCTCGACCAGCGGGCCAATGGCCCTCTCCTCGTTCAGACAAGGAATCACTGCGGCGCAAGCCGACGCCCAGTTCATCACGATTGCGGCGCCTCGGCGTCGGGGGTCGAACCGAGCGAGGCAGCCGGCCCAGCCGGCACTGGGCGTAACTTCGGTTCGACCGTGACCTGCCTTGAGCCGCGCTTGGAAAACCAGCTGCGCCAGCCCTCTTTGAGTTCGAGCCATCCCCAGGCGCTGATCGACTTGAGAATCGGTGTCGCGCTCCCGGCTGCGAAGGTGTACCCCCCGAACATGAAACGGCGACCCGCATTGAGCCGGCCGCTAACTTGTCGCTCCCGCCGCGATCGGGCGATTTGCGCAAAGCGCCGATTATAAGTGCGGATGAAATGGAAGAATGGGACGGAGGGTGGGGTTGAGAAGACCGGTTCAGTGAGCGCTTTCGGGCCGCGTTTGAAAGGCTGGGCGGCTACACCCAGATAATAAAGACCCAGGTCCAGTAGAAACGCCAGCCGCATCAGGTCGTATTCACCCATGTATTCGTACTTATCCAGGTACAGAGCCTCGAACCAGCGGGCGTAACTGCGGCTGAAGTCGCGATTGTGACGGACGATCAGCGGTTCGATCGCTTCGCCGCGTTGTTGGGCCAGGACCAATTCCGCTGCCGAGGAAGCCGTAAAGGAAACCCAGTCCATCCCGGGACTGTAAAACGGGTCCATGAATGCCCCCGCATCACCGACCAGTGCAAAACCGTCCCCCGCGAACGTCGTGCTGTAATAGGGGAGATTTTTGCGCCAGTGAACATCGCCTTCCCGGCACTGCGCGTCGACCAGCAACTCCCGCGCAACCGGGTGCTGGCATAAAAAATCTTTCAAACGCTGAGCCAGTGAACCTTCCTCGGCGAACTTCACCAGGCGTTGATCGAAAACGACACCCACGCTCACGTCTCCGCCTTTTAGCGGAATACACCACGCCCACCAGCCCGGCCCAACCAGGTGGTTGGTCGCAGTGGAGCGGATACCATGACAAGCCTTGGCCCAGTCGGGAAACTTTTTAGCCAATTCAAAGCCGTCCCAGTCCTTGACCCCGGTCCACCTGGCCCAAACGGCCGTAGTGGGGTGCGCTGTGTTGGGTCGAAACCAGCCATGCTGTCGGGCCAGCAGAGCGGCTACCCCGGAGGCGTCAATGACCCAACGAGCGGTCAATTCCTCCGTTCGGCCTTCGGCTTTGACCTCGAGACGCTGCGCTCCTCCCGCCGTCAACTGGATCTTGCCGGCGCTAACCGGCCGACGCACCTCGGCGCCAAGCGCCGCGGCTCGCCGTAGCACTTCCTCGTCTAATGCCGCCCGGTCAACCTGAAAAGCCGGAACGCGCGAGAGGTAACGGCCGCCAATCTCACTGCAATCCGGCAACTCTTTGGTACGTTCGTTAAAGAACCAGAAGCGCATGCCCTGCTTCACCAGGTGCGCCTCGTTTAAGTACTGGGTCAGTCCCAGCACACGGCACAGGAAATATCCGCTAATCTCGACTGTTGCCTCTCCGACTCGGCGGCCGAAGGCGGAGGATTTTTCGAGAATGACAACATTCAGGTTCGGCAGTTCGCGTTTGAGCAGAATGGCGGTCGCGGCCCCGGCAAGCGCGCCCCCGATGATCGCCACGTCATATTGCTTCGTCTCGCTGGCCATGGATTTAGCTACCGTTGAAACCACGGATGAACGCGGATTCACACGGATGAAAAGACAGCAAGAAAGCATCTGAAGGAAGGCCCTTGCCTTCACCTACAGGTGATGCGATTTCACTGAGTCGAGCTGATGCCAATCCGTCCATTTTATCCGTGGTCATCCGTGATCATCCGTGGTCGACCTGCATCGTTCCGCCTCAAGGCGGGACTCCGAACAAGGGCCTCAATCGACGCGATTGATGCGCAAATCATTTTTGATTACCTGCCCGTCCAGGGCCGAGACCCAGACCTCGCCGATGTCCGCGTCGCGGCTGGGATTGCGCAACTTGGCCGCCCAAAGGCGCACTTTCCATACCCCCTGCCCCGTCCCACCCTGGCCCATGACACCTTCTCCGAGGCGGTCGAGCTTGAGCTGAGTAGCTGTTATTTTCAGGTTCTGCAACAGTGGCTCTTTCAAGGCAATCTTGATAGCCTCCGGAGAATCAATCTTGAGCTTCTCCCGATCGAGCGGCAGATCGCCGCCGGTGACCGGTTCGAGCAAACGCATCGGGCGTTTGACCGCCAGCATCTGGCCCGCGCCGAATTTGACCTCGACGGATTTGAGGCTGGCGGTTGGGTCGTAGAAGACCACATACCAAATGTTGGGTGTCAGTGTGCCGATGGACTTCTCCGAACGGATCTGGACGATCCGGTCTTTGGCCTGTTCACCCACGTAACGGTTGCCTTCCTTGATCAGGTCGAAAGCCGTGGCCTCGCTGGCGCGGGCCGATAATCCAACCATGAAGGACCCGGCAAGGCCTGACAATACGAGCGATCTGAGCAGGTGGTTTATGCGTTGCATGCCAGCAATATAGTGCACGCGCAGACCGTGGCAATCGCATTGAGCTGCCGCCCCAGCGCAATCGCATCTAAATCCCTCGAAAAAGCGCCCCGAGGTAGGGACATCGCGCTACGATGTCCCCGCCCGCGTCCAGCGGGCGGAACGCTGCGATGTCCCCACCCGCGTTCAGCGGGCGGAACGAATGCGAGAGGAGTTACATTCCCATCCCACGTTGCGCCGCTGAACGCTCACAGACGGCGCACCACCCCGGCTCGCATCCAGTGACGCCGACCGTTCTCCAACTACCCGAACGGCTCCCAACATTCATCCAGCGCCGGTTACCAACTGAAGTCCTGTAAGACGACCAGAAATAGCCCAGAGCCAGCGAGCAACGAGCGCCGCCCTGGGTAAAAGCCCCAAAATACCCCCCCTTTTTTTGAAGTTTGGTTTTCCCGCGCCCACAGCGCCCCCTGAGCCAGATCCCCAAACGCGATGAGGTATGTCCCTGCCAAAGACAGCAAAGACGCCGAGCCAGTGTGACGCTTGCCCTGGCCCCCTAAACTGGTAACTTGGCGATATGCTCGAGTCATCCCAAATTGACAAAATGTCGATGGTCGAGCGGCTCCAAGCGATCGAGCAGCTCTGGGACGCGGTCTGCCGCGAAGCTAAGGACATGGCTTCGCCAGAGTGGCACCGCGACATTTTGGCAGACCGGAAGGCGCGGGCAGAGCGCGGTGAAGCGAGGTTTCTGACTTTGGCTCAGCTCCGAACTCGCCTTCGGGGCTCGGAGCGATGACTGTCGTCATCCTGGAGGATGCGGCCCAGGATATTGAGTCTGGCAGGCAATTCTATGAGTCGCGAGAACCAGGGATCGGCGGCTCTGACCACGACGGCCACATTCGATACGGAGACTAAGAGCGTGAAGGGGTTAGTTACACGGGTCTCCACATTCAAAGTCGTGCGGCTCTGGGCCAGTCGGAAAGATATCCTCCGGCGGCGAATAACAATTGGGCGAAATGCTCCCTGCCAAAGGCGCCCCCCCGGTTTGACTTGCCTGGGAAAACCTATAGAGTGCCTTGAAAGAATTCAGATTGGACTGTGTTATTTCCGCTCCCCCGCCCAGCTAATGGCTCACCGCGGATCGTGATTACCGGCGCCGGTATTGTCACTTCGCTCGGTACCGGCTGGGCCGAAAATGCCGGAGGTTTCCGATTAGGCAGAACCGCCTTTGGGCCGGTAACGTTGTTTGACGTATCGGGACAGCGTGTCAAGGTGGCCGCCCAGGTCAACCTGCCGAACGAACTGCCGCCCACGCGTCTCAGCCGGCGTTCACAGCAAAGAATGGATCGCGCCGCGCGATTGTTGCTGCACGCGGGTCACGAAGCCTGGACCCAAGCCGGCTGGGAACCGA
>DASRFK010000068.1:0-72063 GCA_035651635.1 Verrucomicrobiia bacterium
CCATCTCTTGGTCGAGGGCTTTCGTCGGCCTTCGCTACGCTCAGGCCTCCTCAAGCCCTCGACCAAGAGATGGTTTCCCCAACCCAAATCACCTGTCCCCTTTTGAACTCGCGGCCGTCCCCTTTTGTTCCCGCCCCAACACAAAGAAAACTTTTTGATTTGGATCGATCGGTTGGGATTGGCTTGGAGTGACCTGAAGCTGGTTCAGATTCTCAAGGTTGAGGATGAGCGGCGAAGTGAGACCAGGGCGGCGATGGCAAATGTGCTTACTTCGGTTCGACGAGTGCTAAGCCTTTAACCTGGGAAAAATGTCGATGATTAAAGGTGGCTACTTCGTCATCCCGTTCCAACGCCGTCGCGGCGACGATAATATCGTAATATCCAATCATCTTGCCGGAGGCTTCCAGGCTGGCCCAAATGCGGGCATGTTCATAGGCCGTCTGTTCAGTATAAGGGATGACGGGTAATAGCGCCATCAGGCTCTGCAGGTAGTGTTGACGCTTTAGCTGATGAGCTCCGGCGGCCCGCTCCACGCCGTGCCAAAGCTCTGCGACGGTGATGGCAGCTACTTCGAATTGCTCATCCGGACGGGCAGCCAACCAACCTTTGAGATCAAATCTCCCTTTCTCGCCGCGAATGATGACGTCCGCATCCAGAATTATTGCCATTTACCCCCAGGGGGTTTCAGCGTTTTACGAGCAGTTTGCATGTCCCGGTGCCAAGCGGCGGCTTCCCTGGCCGGCAGATCGGCTTTGGCCAAAGCTTCAGCCAGATCCCTGCCCGTGCAGAGCTTTCGACCGTCTGGTACCAAGCGGGCAACCGGCGAGCCGTTTTTAAGCAGAATAAAGGTGGTGTTTTGGTAATGGGCGCGATTGACGCAATCTGCAAAATTCCGCGCAGCTTCGGTGACGCTAATGGTCGTCTTTCGCATAAAATCAGATTATCAGATTTTGCGGAGATGTCAATCTCGCCTGGTTGAGAGCGCTGAGAGGAAGTGTAAACAGAAAAGAAGAAACTCCTGTTGAAGTGCCTTTCGGGGTTTCCGCAATGTGCTCATCCTAATGAGCCATGAATTCTGGCCGGCGCAGCGTACGAAAGAAAGCTCTCGCTCAAAAAAAATGCCTGTCGGTATCAGTTTTTCAACCCCACAGCCGGCGCCAGAGCCCGCGAAGCCGACCGCCCAGGTTGGCCCCGGACAGACCGACGAGCGCATTCGTAACCTCAGTCGACTGCGGATTAAGCTGCCGTGCCTGCACGAGCGAGGTGCGGGCCGGGCCGAGCAAGCCAAGGGCGTGCTGGCATTGGCCAAGTTGAAGCCAGAGCAGGAAATGTCCCGAGTTGAGTTCGACGGCTTGCTGGATGAGTTTTAGCGCCAAAGCGAATTGCTCGTAATAGAAACGAATCCGGGCAGCCAGCCAACGAATGAACCAGTCGTGCGGCGCCAGCAGCAGAGCTTTATCGAAACAGTAATCGGCGCGTGCTTCCCGTCGGGCCAGTAGCACGTCCGCGCGAGCCAGCCAGACGTAGGGATCGTCGCCGTGTTCTGCGATGGATGAATCGGAGAACACCAAAGCTCCTTCGAGATCGCCAGTGCGGGCCAGGGCGACCGCCTTGGTGGCCAGCAACTCCGGGTAATTGGGGAAGCGCTCGAGGGCTTTGTCGGCCCAAAGTTTAGCTTCTCGATACTCTTCCAATTCAATCAACATCCGCACCTGTCCGGCCCAGGCGGAAGCGTTGCCGGGATTATACTCGAGGACTTTGGAGTAGAGCCGCAACCCCGATTCGAATTGCCCGTTTTCAAAGGCAAGCCGCGCCTCTTTCAGGTAGTGGGCCTCGCCTTTGGATGAACCTTCAGACTGGCGGTTCGAGTCCTGAGATTCATCGCCAAATTCAAGATTGGTGAACCGGCTCATACTCGAGCGGGGGCTTGGGCGAAATTCGCGTTACGGGCACGTCCGCGAGCCCAATTCCTCTGCGCGTCGATCATTTCCGCCATTGTCCGGGCCAGTGGGACGGTTTGTGCCAGGGAGGCCAGGATCTGGGACGTGCAAAGATTCGTTTTGGTATAGAAGGCATCGTACAACGCGCTGATGATGGACGCTTCAATCTCCGCCCCACTGAAGTCCCCGCTCGCCTCAGCCAGCGCCGCCAACTCGAAATCCTCGGCCGGTCGGCCGCGTTTGCTCAGATGGATTCGGAAGATTTCCTGCCGCTCTTCGCGGGAAGGCAAATCCACGTAAAATATCTCATCAAGCCGTCCCTTGCGCAGGAGTTCGGGTGGCAACTGCGAGACGTCGTTGGCAGTGGCGACAACGAAAACCGGCGCGGTTTTTTCCGAGAGCCAGGTGAGGAAAGTGCCAAACACCCGGGCGGTGGTGCCTCCGTCGGTCATGCCTGAGCTTTGAGAGCCGGCGAATGCTTTATCAATCTCATCCACCCAAAGAACTGCGGGCGCAATGGACTCAGCCACGGCGATGGCGCGGCGGACGTTTTCTTCGGAAGAGCCAACCAGGCTGCCGAACATGCGTCCCATGTCAAAGCGAAGCAAAGGCAGTTGCCAGAGCCTGGAAACGGCCTTGGCACAAAGGCTTTTCCCGCAACCTTGCACACCCAGGAGCAACACGCCTTTGGGCGGAGGCAACCCGAAGTCAGCGGCTTCCGGTGTGAAGGCGATGGCTCGCTTTTGCAGCCAATCTTTCAGGACGGCCAATCCGCCCACATCGCGAAAGTCTTCCTCGGTGGCGTAGTATTCGAGCAAACCGCTTTTACGGATGATCTGTTGCTTTTCGGCAAAGACTTCGTGGATGTGCTCGGAACTGAAGCGTTGGTATTTTACCAGGATCTTGGCAAACACGTTCTCAGCCTCGCTCAACGTCAGGCCCAGGGCCGCCTGCAGCAGACGTTCCCGGCTTTGGGGATCCAATTCGACCTGGATCTGCTTGTAGGCCTTCACGTCCTCCAGGATTTTGTCCAGTAAGGCTCCCAGGTCGTCCTTGGCGGGCTGGGGAAAATTTATGACGGTGATCTCCTTTTCCAACTCGGGTGGAACCTCCATCACCGGTGAGATCAAAACGATCGTCTTGAAGCTATTCTTGAGATGCAGCGCAATGTCTTTGAGGCGCCGGATGATGGCGACATTATTTCGAGTAAGGAACGGATGAAAATCCTTGAACAAAAAGATGGCCGGCTCGACCTGGTCGATGACCAGATCCAGGGCCGCGGCCGGATCTTTGGTCGCGGCGTTGCGATTGCGTTGCGACTGAATCGACGAGCCCGCCGGGACCAGGCCGGAGCTGCACGTCCATTCAAACACTTTTTTCTGTCGCCGCGCCGCGATCTCCTGCAACACGGCTTCCACCCGGGTTTCCTCGTTGGTGATGATGTACAGGATCGGATACCGAGCTCGAACTAACGTCTCGATTTCGTCCTGCCAGCGCTGGATCTGCGGGGTCACTGGTCCGCTCCTCCGAAAAGCCGACGCCACCAGGCACGGCGGCCGGCGGGGGGAAGTTCCTGAAGCGAAGCTTGGAGCCGTTGCGCCAGGGCTGAGGGAACCGGGGTCTGCTGAGCGTCGTGGCGAAGCAACTCCTCGACGGTCGCAAATTCGCGCGGCGCGACAGGTTGAACCTGGTGCACAGACTCCGCCTGCTGCTGCTCTTCCGCGTGTTGTTGCCGGACTATCTTCTTGTGCGAATTCATAAACTTCTCAAGCGGTTTGCTGAAAGCGAGCCGCAAACGCTTTGCGGGCGCGGTGGAGTTTGCCGCGGACGGCATCAGCGGTTTGGTCGGTCAGGGCCGCCACCTGATCATAGCTCATTTGTTCATCAGCCACGAGCAGCAGGAGCAACCGGTATTCCGCTGGCAAGGCATCCAGAGCCTGCTGAATGCGTTGGCCAAGCTCCTTGGTCTCGAGAACACGCAAAGGCGAATCGGTTCGGGCCGGGGTGCCCTCAAAAACGAAGTCGTCCACATTCGAGACCATGTGCCGCTCGTTCCAGGCCTGTTGAAGATTGCGACAGTGGTTGATCGTGATCCGATAAAGCCAGGTGCGCCAACTGGATTCACCGCGGAATTGGCTCATCTTGCGGAAAGCCTTTAAGAAAACATCGTGCGTGGCATCCTCAGCCTTTTGTGGATCGCTGAGCATACGCAACGCCAGATAATAGATGGCCCGGCTGTGCTCCTGATAAAGTTCAGCGAATTCCGAGGGCTCCAATCCCGGCTGTGGCCTGTCCAAAGTTTTGGCTGGTTCCAGCGATTCGCTCACGATGCCGTTCACTCACGATTAGACAGGACTCGCCAAGGCTTGTCACGCTGGCATTTGCGCTCGGAAACCGCATGTTTCCAGGCCCCTCGGAGCGCTGGTGAAGTCATCTTCAAATGACCGGGCCATCTTCCCGCAAATGCCGCCCAGCGCTCTTGCGCGCTCGGTCAATCTCTGGTCGTCACCAGCACAATACCCTGTCCCGGACGCAGCCCGTAATGAAACGGCTCGGGAATGAAGTCCAGGGGGTACTCGGGTGACACATCCTTCAAAGCAGCTCCGGACTGGACATAATGCCGGAAGGTATCGGTATAGAAGTCCTGGTGATGCCAGGGATCTTTGTTCAGGATCAGCAAGGCTTCATGCGGCCGCTTTACTGAACCTTTCCACAAAAGGAGGATGTTGGGATTAGGCGAAGGCAGCGTCTGGGTTGCACTCTCTTCCAGGAAAATAGGGTAAGTCTTCTTGATTGCGTTGACCTTGGAAACATAGCCGCAAAGGTCGATGGTCGTGTTTTCCCAGTCCGCAGGCGTAGTGTGGATGACATGCAGTGGTTTGGAGAAGCCGAACTCAAATCCGATCGGCATCATCACGCCCGCTGAAAAAAGCGCCGAGAACAGGTACCGTTGTTTGAGGGCATCGACATTGCCATTGAACTCGGCGATGAGCCGGCCGGTGTCGTGGCTCTCAGGAAAACTGATTGACCGTGTCGATTCTCTCAAGAGGTTGTACTGCGACAAAAGCCAGCTGTCCTGAAAATTCCAGTACTTCGAGCTGTTAAACACGTAATTGAACCCGGCGCGCGCAGTTTCTTTGGTTTGGTCGGCGGTGCAGCCGAGCGTTTCCGCTGCGAAACATGCCTCTGGATTCTTCTGGCGTGCGTCCTGAATCAGCCGCTTCCAGAATTTCCGGGGAACTTTATAGGCGGCGTCACAGCGAAACCCCTCGAACCCGAGCCCAAGGAGATGTTGGACTACCCGCAGGCAATACTGGTAAAGCCCTTCCGGATCGGAGGTGTGATTGTGGTCGAACTGCGCCAGGTCCTTCCAAACGACCTTTTGCTGGTTATGCATGCAAAAGGCGTTGGCTACCCGGCCGTCAGGTTCCCGCACAAACCACTCGGGGTGCTCCTGGGTGATGGGCGCATCGATGGCGCTGTGATTGATGACCAGATCGATCATCAGTTTGAGCCCTGCTTGGCGCGCGACTTCCATCATATGCCGAAACTGCTCGTCCGGCGAGGCCGAGTCCTCCCGGTCAAGCAGAGCCGGGTTGAATCGAAAATAATCGGCGATCGAGTACAAGCTCCTGGAGGCGCCTAACTGCTGAATCGGGTTGCAAAAGACCCAATCAAAACCCATGTCGGCCGCCCGCCTGAGGTGCGGAGCCCATTTAGTAAAGGGTCCGGCGAGCAGCGGAAACACGTTGTAAAGAAACATATCTATGGTTCGTCCGTTCGAGCGCCGCAATCAAGCTCAGCGAGTGAGGAATTCGCCCAGTTGACGAGGAAGTGGCGAGGGCCGAGCGACCGAGGCCCCTCTCGGGCCCGATGGCAAATCCTGGCGTCCTAGCGTGAGCAATTTCGGGCTCAGGGACGGAAGAATCTCACGCTAAGACGCAAAGCCGCCAAGAAGACGACGGTTGAAGCCGAAATCCAAAGCCGAAAAGATCCAACCCCTACTCTGACCAGAAGGAGAGGGTAGGGTTTTACCCCATTGGCCATCGAGGCCAAAGTCAAGATCCTGGGGTCTGCAACCCAGGTCCGGTGCGTCAGAAGTGTCTTCGGCTTCTAGTCCGCTTCGCGCTGCATCTGCCCTGAGCGAGCGATAAGACCGATGTCTAATTCTGGACAAAACCCTGTTCCAATTTGTCCAGGCAGGACAGCTCAAAACATTTTTTAAGAATTCCGATAAAATATTTGCATGCTCTTGATCCTCAAATTATTGTCGGGCCTCAACGCATACCCTCGATGCCCGCGGGATGGGACCGCGGTTTGTTCTTTTGAGAGAATTTTTTGCAATCAACCACGACAATGCCTATGAAACACAACTCCCCTCTCCTGGCCAATGGCGGTCTGCGCGCCATGTTCTTGAGTTTCGTCACAGCGCTGGTACCGAACCTGGTTCAGGCCACTCCTTATGCCACCTGCCTCACTAATAACGGCGACGGCAGCATTTCCTTTCGGCTGAACCAGGCCACCGGGACGAATGATCTCGTGCAGGTGATTTCCGGCGGTGTCACTAACACGTTGCAAGCTCCGAGCGCGGATCCAACCAAAGTGTTGGCGCGCGGCCTAATCACCACGAACCTGGGCATCACCGGTACATTCCAAGTCCGCATCAAACACATCGGCAGCGGGGTGATTTCAACCAACGGCCCCGCAATTCCCTTCAATTCGCCACGAGGCATTGCGGTGAACAATAATCCCGCCAGCCCGTATTTCGGGTGGGTGTACGTAGGCAACAGCGCGGCGGGGTCAAAAGGAGACGGCATGTTCGCTTATAGCGCCGACCTGTTCGATGTCCTAGGCCAGGGAGCGACCGCTAAGACGGGCGGCTATAACTTCGGCACGGGCGGCTCATCGGCGCCGTACCATACCTCGGTTGCGCCGGACGATTCGGTGCTCGTGACTGATTGGTCGGACGCGAGCGGTAACGTGATTTCCATGACGCCCTTGCTGGACAGCTTCACTTACACGCTCAAGCCCTTGACGGGCGTTGCCGCCGCACCCGTGGGGACAAACAACAATCACGGAAGCGTGATCAGCGCCGTCATGGTGGGCAGCGGCGCCAACCGCAAGCTGTACACGATGGACGAGGATTATCAAACCGATCCAACCTCCACAGCGGGGACCGAATGGAACAGCGCCTGGGAATACGACATTGGGGACGCCCCACTGCCTTGGACCAATGCGCCAAACCGCAAGCTCATGACGCCGTTTTTGGCTTCCTTCTCTGGCCAGAACCAAAAACTGGAAGTCGTCGGCCACTATCTTTATTGCAACCAGCGCCGGTCCAATCCGCCGCAACATTCAGCGTATATCGTCGACCTCAACAACCTGCAAGACCCAAGCACCTTCAACGGTTCTACGCCGTGGGGCGCCTTTTGGACCTCACAAGGCGAGAGCCTCGCGGAAGGTTTTAGCGACGACGTTTTACGCGACACGATGACCATCGACGTCAGTCCCGACGGAAAATGGTTCGCCGCGATTATCGCCGCCGGTAGCGCGACCATCACGGCCCCGGATGGCACCACCTTCGCCAATGTCGCCAATGACATCATTCTCATTCCGCTGACCAATGGCATTCCCAACATCCCGGCGCGCCAGGTCTACCGCTTCGGCGGTGCCACCTTGGGCCGGGACATAACGATTGACGCGGCGCACAATATCTATATTTGCAGCAGCGGCCTGGGGATCGCTCAGGCGTTGGACATCGGTGAAAGCACTGACGCGATCAGCGGTTCGGACGGCACGTTCAGCATGGCAACACCGGCAACACAGGTCTCAGTGGCAGCGAGCACACCTCTGGCTTATGAGCAGAGCGCAGTGCCCGGCGTGTTCACCATTACGCGCACGCCTGAGGACATCGGCAATCCCGTAACCATTTTCTACACCATCACGGGCACGGCCAAAACCAACGTCAATTACGTCCCGCTCAGCGGCAGCGTGACGCTGCCGGCGGGCGTGACGTCCACGAACCTCCAGGTCACGCCGATCAGCGACAATAACCCTGATGCGACCCTGACGGTGAACCTGGCGGTGAAAGGCAGCGGCGGCTACTCGGTTGGTTTCCCCAATTCCGCCACAGTGTACATTGTCGATAATTCAACACCCCAGGTTCAGATCGTTTCGTTGTCGACCAATATCTTCCAGGGAAATACCAACGATTATGCGGCCATCCATTTGCGACGATTGGGCGATACGAACGTTTCAGTGACGTTAAACGCCGGCAGCTTCGCCTTTGCCGGGTCGGCGGTTTCCAACGTGGACTACTACCTGGCAAACCTGCCGATCACTCTCGATCCCGGCGTAGTGGATCTAACCGTCCCCCTCATCTACCCGCTGAAAGCTTCAACCGGTGTGGGCGGACTCAGCATCTTCGCGACTTTGATGCCGGGCGCGGGCTACACGGTGACTAATAACACCGCCGCGACCACATTGACCCAAGAGGGGCTTCCCGCCGGAACGGTGCTGTTCTCCGACGACTTTGAGAATGACCCTTCGGGGAGCAACTGGCAGGTCGCCTTTCAATCCTACACCAACGGCTCGACCGATTATAACCTGGTGTTCGGTTACGATTATTCCTCTGGCTCGATCGGAAATCTTTCGCCGATCCCGCCCGCCCCGCACTCGACCAATGGCACCACCAAAGGCGTTTACATGACCGTCAATAAAAACGCCGGTGTCTCGGCCGGGCTGAACATCTATCTGAAGAACCACAACTTCAGCGGCAACTACGCCCTGCGCTTCGATATGTTCCTGGTCGAAAACAGCTCCGGCACGGCTCAATCCAAGGTTGAAGACGCTTTATTCGGCATCAACCATGATGGAACACACACCAATTGGTTTCGAAACGCCCCGACCGGCACCAGCCCGCTGGACTCGCCAACGGCCTCGGATGGGCTTTTCTTCGACGTCGGAGCCGACGGAAATGGGGGCGGCGGCGCGCCGTATGACTTCGCCGCCTGGAGCGGCCCGACTTACACCAACACTGTCAACGTCGTTGGCCCGACCAATTTCCTGGCCCGGGCAGCCACGACAACGCGAGACATCTTCAAACGGCCACCTTACGACGGAGGCACAACCAATGGAGGCGACCCGGCGAATACGGTCCTGAATCCAACTCCAACCTGGACCCAAGTCGAAGTCAGCCAGGTTCAGACCGTGCAGGGTAATCTGATCACTTGGAAGATGAACAACACGGTGATCTTGAGCTTTTACAGTACCAATAGCGCACTGGCCTCGGTAACCAATGGCACGATTATGCTGGGCTACTGCGACCCGTGGGACGACTTGGGCAACGGCACGCCGGGTTCTGGTGAAGGTGCCGTCATCTATGACAACGTGCAAGTCGTACAACTATCAGTCCCAGTTGTCACGGTACAGCCGACCAATGCGGTAGCCGATATTGGAGGCAGCGCCAGCTTTACGGTTTCAGCCACGACCAGCACTGGCGTCACTAATTACCAATGGTACGCCAGCGGCGTGGCCATTTCGAACGCCACCAGCGCTACCCTGACGATTAACCCCGTGGCCGCCTCCAACTTTGGCAAAACGTACGCAGTCCAGGTCAGCGATGGCACGTATTCGGTCTGGAGCAGCAACGCTGTTCTGGTCGCCGCCACAGGGCCGACAATTGTTACCCAACCGGTGAGCCGCTCCGCTGTGGTGGGCAGTTCACCTTCCTTCTCGGTAACCGCCGGCACCTCCACTGGAATCACCAATTACCAGTGGAGTTACTACGGAACGAATTTGCCGGGCGCCACTAGCCGCACGCTGACCCTGACCAAAGTCCAACCGATTAGTTTTGGCGGCCCCTACACGGTCAGCGTTAGCGATGGATCCTCCTCGATTACAAGCGCCGCCGCGACGCTTACCATGGCGACGGCGCCGTCCGCAAGCAGTCCTGCCCGTTACGGGAACAACTTCGCGCTCAGCTTTGGAACGGAGTTCGGTCCCTCATACGTGCTGGACTACAAGGCAGCCCTGACCGATCCGGCCTGGACACCGGTCAGCACCAATGCCGGGACAGGTGGTGTGCTCTCGATCACCAATACCTCGGCAGCTCCACAGGGCTTTTATCGAGTCCGGCTGCAGTAAGGCTTCACCTGAGCCGGAGATCGCAAGCGGGGCGGCAGTTTGACCCTGTGCGATGCCCGGCTTAGGTTGCCACAACCTTGAGAAGGCATGTTCTTGTCTGAGTCGTGCGTCGGTGAAAAGAAAGATCAACGTGGTTTTACGCTGATCGAGTTGTTGGTGGTAATCGCAATTATCGCCATCCTCGCGGCCATGCTGCTGCCGGCCTTGAGTCGGGCAAAATCCAAGGCCGAGATCGCCCAGTGCTTGAATAATCTCAAGCAGTTGCAGATCGGCTGGCAGCTTTATGCCGGGGATTTTAACGACGTAATGCTGCCCAACGCGCCGTTCGGAATAACCACGGAAAAAACGTGGGTCTACTCCGGTACGGGGGAGGATTGGCCTGCCGTCGACGCCAACACCAACGTAGCTCTTTACAAGACATCCATTCTCGCACCTTTCCTGGGTAACCAACTGGGTGTCTATCGCTGTCCCGCTGACAAAATCCCGTCGGCTAATGGCATCCGGCTTCGGACTTATTCGATGCAAAGCCAGGTAGGCAATTTCTACGACAGCGTCTACGGCACGACTCGCGCCTATAATCCCGGTTACGCCGCCTTCCGCAAGGTCACTGAGTTGGGCGGTCCGCTGCCCCCCGTGATGACAACCATTTTTCTCGAAGAAAACATGTGTTCCATGAACGATGGCTATCTGCAAGTCGATAACACCATGCCCAATTTTCCCGATGTGCCGGGTTCGTACCACCTATGGTCCACTGGGATTTCGTTTGCCGACGGCCATGCCGAAAATCACAAATGGCTCACCAGCGTTCTCAAGATTCCCGTCAAATTCGGCTATCGAGCCGCAAGCATCGGGACAGGAGTAAAGAACACGGACTGGCTCTGGTTTTCCGAACACACATCGTATAAGCTGCCTTAGGCCGGGTGGTACTGTGCAACAAGTACTCACGGGACTGGACGTTCTGGCCGGCGAAGGATTTCAACGGCTGCAAGGCCAACGCATCGGCCTGGTCGCCCACCCAGCCTCGGTGGACAACCGTCTGTGCCACGCCGCAGACATGCTCCAAAATGCCCCTCGCGTAAAACTCGAATGCCTTTTTGGACCGGAACATGGTTGGGCCGGTCATGCCCAAGATCTCGAACCCTTGCGCAGCGGGGGTACCCACAACCGCTCGCCTCGAGTGATCAGTCTCTACGGCGATACGGCAGCCAGTCTTCGACCTTCGTCCGATCAACTGGAAGACCTGGATACTCTGGTAATCGATCTGCAGGATATCGGCGCGCGCTATTACACCTTTCAGGCCACGATGCTTTACTGCCTGGAAGCCGCCAATGCCGTTGGTTTGCGCGTGCTGGTTTTAGACCGCCCGAATCCCTTGGGCGGGCTTGGCATTGAAGGCCCGAGCTTAAGAACCGGCTACGAGAGTTTCGTTGGGGCTCACGACGTTGCGACGCGCCATGGGTTGACGATCGGTGAGCTGGCGCGGCTTTATCAGGCTGAACGAAAGATGGACAATCTCGACTTGGAGGTGGTGCCCTGCCGCGGCTGGGCGCGCGGTCTTTGGTTCGATCAAACCGGCCTGCCGTGGGTACTGCCCTCGCCGAACATGCCGACTTTGGAAACAGCGGTCGTTTATCCCGGCCAATGCCTGCTGGAGGGCACGAACCTCTCCGAAGGGCGCGGCACGACCCGGCCGTTCGAATTATGCGGTGCGCCCTGGCTGAACCCCGAAGTGGTCGCCAGAGAACTCAACCAGGAGAACCTGCCCGGTGTGGCTTTCCGTCCAACTCGTTTTCAACCGACCTTTCAGAAACATGCCGGCAAGCTGTGCGGCGGGGTTCAATTGCACGTGCTGGATCGCGGCGCGTTTCAGCCCGTGCGCACTGGTCTCGCTGTGCTGGCCCAGATGCGAAGGCTTTCGGGCGAGAACTTCCGGTGGCGTTCGGAGCCGTATGAATTTGTGGCCGATCCGCCAGCGATTGATTTGCTGTTCGGCAGCGACCGCGAGCGGCGCGGCTTGGAGGCCGGTCGATCCTGGCGCGAACTCGCGGAGGCGTGGGTGTCGGAAGAACAGGGCTTCGCCAAACGACGCAGGTCCTTTCTATTGTATTAGCTTAGCGACGAGGACGGCTCGTCCTGCAATGAATCCAAGAATCCAACGTCACCCCCCCCCGTCACCCTGGGACGCAACGTCCCCGCCGCGCAGCCTGGAACATGCGCCGCTTCCTGTCGTCGCTCTAATCATTTCTGGTCTTCCTGGGGAAGGAATCCCGGGTTTTGTGAAAGGGCCGGCCCCACGGAAGGCAAGTCAATCATACTGCGCAATTCTCGCGAGCGCTTCACGTCGCCGCCCGTGGCCAAATAGAACCCGCCCTGCTCCATCCCCGCATCGATGTTCTCCTTTGACTCCCATTCGGCGGAGGAAGCGGTAAATCGCGCTCGATTCAATCCCAGCCCCTGGCCGGCACTGGTCTTGATCCAGCCATTAATGAACCGCGCGCGTCGCTCCTCACGAGCGCTTTGGCCATCGCGCCGGAAATCTTCGATGAACGAATAATACCCGGTGAGCAGCTTTCCACCCGTGCGCGTGCGAAAAGAGGCCAGTTTTTTCCAGGCGGTTTGGGTAAAAAACCAGGCGGTGTATTGGGTCTTTTGTCCTTCGACTTGGGCGCTAACCAGGAAGCGATTGGTTTCGCCAATGCGCCAGTTGTAATGCCAGAAGCATTGGCCACCGGTGCCTTCTCCCCCAAAGCGCTTGATCCGGACGTCAGGCGCCTGGTAGGCCACCTCCACGCGGTCTTCCCTGGCCGTTGCGTTTGGATTATCGCCGGCAACAGGATCCCACACCGAAAAAAGCACAACCTTATCCTCCACGCCCCCGAGTTGTTGGATCCCAAAATATCCGGTGTTCCACCCGCAAGCCATGAAGTAAGAACCGTTGACGGACTTCTCCACGACAACTTCGGTGTAAAACAGAATCCCTTCGGGAGCCGGATAGCTCAAATGCACCGAACGCGCGGCGCGAACTTCGATCGGTTCACCGGCCTGGCAGATGGACGACAGCGCCAGAACCAGGCAAACAAAAAAACTCGCCAAACCGAACTGACGTTCCCATTCAGGCCGCCAGAATAGCGGCGTAACGCGTAATGTCGATCCGCTGCCGTTGATGCTCAAAACGCCCGCTGAGGACGCGCGCCTCGGCCCAACGGGCCGATACACCGGTGGCTTCGGGGAAGGCGACAAATATACCCAATGGGGGAAGTCGCCGCGGCTTAATCCCTTCGGCTCCTCGAGACCAGCACTCCAATCAACACGCCCACTCCAAAGGCGATCCCCATCGCCTCGTACGGATGTTCCCGCACCGTTTTATCGGTCGCTTTGGCCGCGGCCGTCGTCTGGTTTTGCAGCCGCTCGCAAACGTCTTTGGCCTTTTCAATCACATTTTCCAGGCTCGCCCGGATTTGGCTCTTTTCGGTTTCCAATCGGTTTGTTTCGTCCATAAGTCACCTATTTTGATTTACGGTCGCTCCCCGGGAGCGGATTGGCAAGTGGGAGGCGCGAATCAGAACTCCCGCTTATGAAGAATAAAAGTTGTCTTTACATTGGTTGTGCGTTAGCCTTGGGCCATGGGAACCCCGGGCTTGGCTTCGCGTCGCGTCCTGGTGGTGGATGATGATCCACTGGTGGCTGATTCCATTCGACGCATGCTTCAATTTGACGGGCACCAGGTGGAGGTGGTCTTCAGCGCGGAGGATGCCCTGGGTCGTTTCTCGACCAAAACCTTCGACCTGACCATGGTCGATTACGAAATGCCGAAAATGAAGGGAGACGAACTGGCGCGTGCCATCAAAGCGGCTGACCCCAGCCAGCCGATTGTCATGTTCACCGGCTATGCCGAGGCCTTGAGCGCGGAGCCGACGGAGGCGGGCGGGGTCGATCTGATTCTCGGAAAACCCTTCAATCTGGAACAGTTGAGGCAAACTCTCGCGAGATTTCCGCTGCGCACGAATGGCGCGCCCGGGCAACCCGTGAGTCAGGGCTAGCGCAAGGCGGTCCGCGCTTTTGCTCAAAGATTCTGATTGTGCCCCGACCGATTCCGTGAGAGAAATCCTTTAATCAGCTTTGAATACTTCAGCCCTCCGGCTGAAAGCAGATCTTTTAGCATATGAGAACTCCGATTCAGGACGAGTTTACGTATCTGCCGATCTCACGTCAGCGGAAGTATCAACTGCGCAAGAAACGGGACAAGCGCTGCACCGAATGCGGAGCGCCGGCCATCCGCGGAGTACGCTGCCTCAAGCACCTGGTAATGGCCCGGGAATTCCAGCGCAAGAAACGCGGTCTCAAACGCCGTTACAAGACCCTCAGCTACCGGTTGCAGCGCATGTCTTGACCGACCCGCCTTCGGGGAATTACTCGGAATCTTCTTCGGACTCGCTTTCGCCTTCCGTCGTGTCCGTTCCGGTGAGGCCCACCAAAGCGGGAAGCCCTGGACGGCGCGACAAGCCGGCTTCTTCGAGCTGTCGCTGACCCTCGATCGAGTAGCGAGTCCATGGGATGGAATCGAGCCTTTCGGTCGGGATCGGGGCGCCGGTGATCTCGCAAATGCCGTAGGTCCCGCGTTCAATGCGGGCAATGGCTTCGAGCACCTCGGCGATTGTCCCTTGAGTCGCTGAGGCGGTGACCATAAGCAAACTGCGCTGGTCTTCCTGTGAGGCCGCATCGGCCAAATCATCCAATTTGGGCTGAAAGACCTCTCCGCTGGAGCAGTCGCGCTCGATCAGGCGGTCGCGCTCGGCGCAGAGCCGTTGGTAATGGGAGTTCCAGCGAGCCGGGATTTTCGTTCTCGTGTACGAGCCTAAAATATCTGTCAGGGTGGCCATGCGGATGGGAGAGCACCCGTCGTGCCATTCGCAAGCTTGTCACCTCCTGCTAATGCAGCGTTTTCACCGCCTGATCGGTTAGGGTCACCAGCCAGTTTGGAAAAAGCCCCAGTGCCAGCATACCCGCGACGCAGGCGTATAAACAAACGCGAGTCGGCACCGAGGGCTCAAACCGGGTCGTCGGAGCTTCTTTGGCCCAAAACATGGCACGCACCACGCCAAAATAGTAATAAAGCGAGATAACGACTCCGAAGATGGCGATACCCACCAGCCAGTAATAGGCTGGCTCGGTTGCGCCGCGCGCAATCGCCGCCTTAAAGAGCAGGAATTTGCCGAAAAAACCCGCCATTGGCGGAATGCCACCCAACGAAACCATGGCCAATGTCATCGTCACCGCCAACAACGGCGCCCGCTGATGGAGCCCCGCAAGCGCGGTGATATCCTCACCTTCGACCTGGGTCATCACCAGGCAAATGACGGTGAAGGCGCCCAACACGGTAAAGAGGTAGCCGCTCAGGTAATAGAGCACAGCCGATTGTCCCGCGGCGCTCAGAGCGGCTATCCCCAACAACATATAGCCGGCATGGGCGATGCTCGAATAACCGAACAACCGCTTGAGATTCCGTTGTGGAATGGCGCAAAGATTGCCGTAAAGAATGGTGATAGCGGAAATGACAATCAGCAGCCGCGACCAGTGGGCGGTCACGTCCGGAACGGCGGTGAACAGAACGCGCAAGAGCAGGACGAACCCTGCCGCTTTGGAGCCGACCGCCAGGAATGCGGTCGTGGGCGAAGGAGCGCCCTGGTAAACGTCGGGTGCCCAAATCTGGAACGGGAACGCCGCGATTTTAAAACCGAGCCCCACCATCACCAGCAACAAGCCGAAAAGGAAAAGTTTGTTCGCGCCGAATTGCCCCGCCACGGAGGCTAAGCCGGGAAAATCCAATTTGCCCGAGATCCCGTACACCAGGGCGATGCCAAACACGGTAAACGAAGTCGAGAGCGCGCCGATAACCAGGTACTTCACTCCGGCCTCAAGCGAAGTGACCCGGGCCCGCTGAAAACTGGTTAAGATATAAAAAGTCACCGTGATCAGTTCGAGCGAGACGAACAGGAGGGCAAAGTGATTGGCTGAAGCGGCGAAGAGCATACCCGCCAGCGCGAACAAAATCAGCGCGTAATATTCGGCGATCCCGCCCTCGATCAGCTCGGCAAATTCAACCGACATTACCAGCACGATGATGGTGGCGAGCAGGAAGAATCTCTTGAAGAACAACGCCAACCCGTCCAGGGCATACATTTGGCCAAAAGCAAATCGCGGTTGCTCGGGCATGCCGATGGCCATAAAGCTGTACAGCAGCACAGCCCCGAGCCCGGCAGCCGCGAAATAGCCCAATTTTGGCTTGGCCGCCACCGGCAGCCAAAGATCGACCAATAAAATGGCCAACCCAAAGCCAATGACAAACCATTCGTGGCTGAGGAGCGCAAGATTCATTTGAAACTTGGAGGGACCGCAAAGGCAACCGGAGCCGCGCCGGTCGAAGCGGGCGCTCCTGCTTGCACCGGAGTGACCGGAGCCTCGAAGCTCCGCACGATGCGCTGCGCGCTGGGCTGAATTTTATCGGCCAGCAGCCGCGGGAAAAATCCGAAGACCAGCAACGCGGCCAACAAAATCGCAAAGGGCGTTTTGCGCCACGCATTATCCGCATCGGTCACTTTTTCCCACTTATCCGGCAATGGCCCGTGCAACATGACGCGGATGGCGCGCAACATGTAGACCGCCCCCACAATCAGCGCGGCCCAGCAGGCCAGGACTGTTACCGTGCGAAAGCCATTCCAGGCGCCAAACAGGACCGTGATCTCTCCGGCAAAATTGGCAAAGCCGGGCAGACCGCAACCGGCGAACCCACCCATAATCAAGGCCCCACCGATGAAGGGCAGCCGCCGCAGCAGCCCACCGAGTTCATCCAGCTCCAAAGTGCCGGTTTGTTGATAAATGAATCCATTCAGCCCGAAGATCAGCGCGGCCAAAAAACCGTGAGCGATCATCACCAGCACCGCGCCGGTCACTCCCACCACATTGAGGGTGGCGATGCCGAGAAACACAAAACCCATATGCGCCACGCTTGAATAGCCCGCCAGCCAATTGAAATTCTTTTGCCGCATGGCCACCCATCCGCAATACAGCAGGTTCCCCAGGCACAGCCACGCCACTGTGGGCATCCAGCTCCGGGCAGCGTCCGGCAGCAGCGGCAGCGCAATGCGAATCAGGCCGTACAAACCGAATTTTTTGAGCACGCCCGCATGCAACATGGCGGTGGCAGCTGGGGCGCTGCCGTACCCGAGCGGAGCCCAGGTGTGAAATGGCCAGAGCGAAACCAATACGCCGAACCCAAAAAGCAACAGGGGGAAGATGAAGTTTTGGCGCGACGCCGAAATCGGGTTCTGCGCCACATATTGAATGAGGACGGGCAGGTCGAAGGTATTGGCGCCCGATTGCAGGTAAAGCGCCAGCAAGCCCACCAGCGCGATCAGCGCTCCCAAGCTCAGATACAGCGTGATTTGGAACGTGGCATAGTTCTTCTGAGCGCCCCGCCCCCAAACCCCAATCATGATAAAGGTCGGCACCAGGGCCAATTCATGAAAGAAATAAAACAGGAACAGATCCAGCGATGCAAACGCCCCCAGCACGCCGCCAGTCATTACCAGCAGCAAAATATAGAATTCTTTTTCCCGCGTTTTAATTTCCCACGAAACACAGGAGGCGGCAAAGGCCACGATCGCTCCCATCAGGATCAATCCGACATTGATCCCGTCCACCCCAAGATGGTACCCGATGCCCACGGCCGGGACCCAAGCAGAGTATTGTTCGAACCGGAACCCGTCCTGACCCGCGGGCGCTCCGGGAAAGAGCAAGAACATCTTTAAAGCGAGCAGCGCCGAAATCAGCGTGGCAAAAACCGCCATACCTCGGATCACCACGCGGTACGTGCGTGGCACAAAAGTCAGCACTACGGCCATCGCAAGCGGCCAGCCGAGGATGTAAGTCAAAGTGCTCATCGCAGCATCAGCAGGAGCAGCAGGGCAACGCCGAGCGCGAAGAGGAAGGCATAAGTCTGCAAGTTGCCGGTCTGGACCTCACGCAGGATGCGTCCAACGATTTCTGTGGTGCCATGCACGCCGCGCACGGCCAGCCCGGAAATCAACCATCGGTCGATCCAATCAACCACCGCCGCCAGGAAATCATGCCCCCGAATTACAGTTGCCTCGTATAACTCATCGAAATAGAACCGGTCGCGCATCCAGCGAGCCAGGACGCCAAGCCGGCCTGGAAGCGGATCGCTCGCCGCGCGCGCATATAACGTATACGCGCCGAAAAAGCCCAAGCCCACCGCCGCCAGCCCCAGCAAGGCCGCCACGGGTGAATGCGCAAAGGGCTCGACCAATTGCTGCCAAAAGGTCAGCGCCTGACCGGAATCAAACTGAGAGGCATAGACATTCTCGATTCCGATAAAACCGCCAATCACGCTGAGCACAGCCAGCAGCCGGAGCGGAATCACAATGACCGGAGGGGATTCCTGGGCGTGGCCGGCCGTCTCTGATCGCGAAGACTGACCGAAGACGACCAGCACGAGGCGAAACATATAAAAGGTGGTCAGGATCGCGACGACTACGCCAAGCGCAAATGAACCATAGGCGTGTTGCTCCAGAGCGCGGCCGAGAATGGCGTCCTTGCTATAAAATCCGCTAAAGGGAACCAGGCCGGCCAGCGAGAGCGTTCCCGCGAGGAAGGTCCAAAAAGTGACGGGCATGCGTTGGCGCAAGCCCCCCATTTTCCAAATGTTTTGTTCGTGGTGCAACGCGAGGATCACCGAGCCGGCGCCCAGGAAGAGCAAGGCTTTGAAAAAGGCGTGCGTGGTCAGGTGGAACATGGCCTCGCGCGGGCCATGCAAACCGACGCCCATGACCATGTAACCGAGCTGCGACAGAGTCGAATAAGCGAGAATGCGTTTGATGTCGTCTTGCTGGACGGCAATCAGTGCGGCCAGCAAGGCGGTGAACCCGCCAACCCACGAAATCACTTGCAGAGCCGGAGCGTTGAGCAGGAAAAAAACGCGGCAGAGCATGTAAACGCCGGCGGCGACCATGGTGGCCGCATGAATGAGCGCGCTGACCGGCGTCGGCCCTTCCATGGCGTCCGGCAGCCAGACGTGCAAAGGGAACTGCGCGCTCTTGCCCACCGCCCCGCAGAAAATCAGCAGACCGGCCACGGTGGCAGCGGTTCCCAGGGCTTGAGGATTGGCCAGCATGGTGGCTTCGAGTACCGAGAAGTTCAGCGAACCCAGAATTGCCCAGACCGTCAAAATGCCCAGGAGAAAACCGAAATCTCCCAGGCGATTCGTCAGAAACGCCTTCTTGCCCGCATCGGCCGCCGCTGGCCGTTCAAACCAAAAGCCGATCAGCAGATAGCTGGAGACTCCCACCAACTCCCAGAAAATGAACAGCTCGATAAAATTGTTGGCCAGGACAATTCCAAGCATGGAAAAGGTGAACAGGCTTAAACAGGCGAAAAAGCGCGCAAACCCAGCGTCGTCATGCATGTAGCCCCAGGAATAGACGTGAATGATGCCGGCAACCCCAGTGACCACCAGCATCATGGCCAGGCTGAGCGGGTCGAACCGCAAACCGAAATCGATGTGAAACTGACCAATCCAGAGCCAGGTCGCCGCGGATTCGCGCGCCGGGCTCCAATGGTTAGCCGCAATGAAAATAACACTGAGAATGAAACCAATGATGACCGCGGCGATGGAAAGCCCGGCGCTCAACTGGCGGTTGCGCCGCGTAAACAAAGTGATCAGCCCCGCCGCCAGCAGCGGCAGGAACAGAACGATCCAGGGTAGAGCGACCAGCGTCATGTTAGAGCTTCATGAGCGTGAGATCTTCCACATGAGCCGTCCGGCGCTTCCGATACAGCGCCACAATCAGCGCCAGGCCGACCGCGACTTCGGCCGCCGCCACCGTGATGATAAAAAAGACGAAAACCTGTCCATCGAGATTGTTGTTGAATCGTGAAAAAGCGACCAGGGCCAGGTTGGCGGCGTTGAGCATCAGTTCGAGGCCCATGTAGATGACGAGCAAATTGCGGCGGACAATCACCCCGAGCAATCCCAGGCAAAACAGGATCACGCTGACGGTGAGGTAATGGGAGACGCCGATGTTCATTTCAGTTCCTTTTTACTGAGCAAAACGACTCCCACCATCGCCACCAGCAACAGAATGGAAATGATTTCGAAGGGAAGCAGGTACTCGGTAAAGAGCAACCGGCCGAGCGGAGCGGTTCGGCCTTCCAGCACCGGCGCAGCTCCCGCGTTGATCGGCGATTGCAGCAGGCAGCGCAAGGCCATGGCGACGATCGTCCCGACCGATATCAAGCCGAGCACGATGGCGGTTTTCCTGACCTTGCGCCGTTCCTCGGCCGGCAAGTCCAGCAGCATAATCACGAAGAGGAACAGCACCATGACCGCCCCGGCGTAGACCAGGACCTGCACGGCGGCCAGGAAGAAAGCGTGCAGCAACACAAACAGCCCGGCCAGGCAGGCAATCGTCAGCACCAGGAACATCGCGCTGGTCACTGGGTTGGTGCTGAACGGATTGAGCACCACCAGGAATCCGCACACCAGGGTTAGGAATGCGAAAACGTAAAATAAAATGTCAGGTAACTGCGCCACAATTGTCCTTCTAAGCCCGTCAGCCGATTGGGCCCTGTTCTGCCAGCCCGTCGGTGGAGGTCGAGTGTATTCGCCTCAGGGCGGCACGCCCTGAGCCAGTGCTTCATCCGCTTTCTTCTTCCACTTGCGGATTTGATCCTGATGCACTCCACCGAGATCGAGAAGTTTTTCTTTGTTATAAATCAGCTCTTGCCGCGTTTTTCCCGTGAGCGAGTAGTCTTTCAAAAGGAAGATCGCTTCCTCCGGACACACTTCCTGGCAGAACCCGCAGAAAATGCAACGGAGCATGTTTATCTCGAATTCCTTGGGCGCCTTTTCGACATTGCCAACCTCAGGCACGCCCGGCGGACCGGGCGGGGTGATGCGGATGGCTTTGGGCGGGCAAACGAATTCGCAAAGCTGGCAGGAAACGCATTTGGTTCGCCCTTCCTGATCTTTGACCAGGTACGGCGCGCCGCGATAGCCCTCCGGCACGACCCACTTCTCTTCCGGGTACTGCATGGTCACTTTTTTCTTAAAAAAATGACGCAAGGTGATTCTGAACCCGCCGATGACCGCCGGCAGGTAAAGCCGTTCCCAGAAGTTCAGTTTTTTGCGCTTAACAATCATTTTGCCACCAGCCAAAGCACCAGCGCGGTGACCACAATGTTGGCCAGCGACAGCGGTATGAACCGCCGCCAGCCCAAGTTCATCAATTGGTCGTACCGAAAACGCGGCCACATCCAGCGCACCCAAATCACCATGAATTCGACGAAGAACATTTTCGCCAGAAAAATCCCGATGTGCGCCACGCCCATCCCGATGGATTGAGCGGGTTGATTAAGTCCCGCAAAGGGCAGCGTCCACCCGCCCAGAAACAGCGTCACGAGCATCGCCGAGGCGGCCGTCATCGCAGCATATTCGCCCATGAAAAACAACGCGAACTTAATGGAGCTATACTCAACGTTGTAGCCGCCGGCCAGTTCCTGCTCCGACTCGGGCAGATCGAACGGCAATCGGTTGGTCTCGGCGAACATCGCGGCCAGAAAAATCCCAAAGGCCAGGGGTTGTTTGAAAATGAGCCAGGCTCCGCTCGCCTGGTAGCTGACGACGTCGCTCAGATTCAGACTGCCCACTAACAGGAAAATCGGAATCACCGACATACCCATCGCAATTTCGTACGAGATCATCTGGGCGCTCGAACGGATCCCGCCCAGGAACGGATACTTGGAATTGGCGGCGTAACCGGCCAGCACGATGCCATACACACCCAGCGAAACGATGCCGAACGTGTAGAGAATCCCCACGTTCAAGTCCGCAATCACCATTTTCTGCGCGCCAAGCTGCGAGCCGAACGGGATGATCGCCACCGTCAGCAGGCTCGGAATCATCACGATTGCGGGGGCGAGCCAGAAATAAGCTTTGCGCACGTGGGCCGGAGTGAAGTCTTCCTTCAGAAAGGCTTTGACCCCATCCGCGGCCGGTTGCAGCAAGCCGAAGATCCCAACCCGATTTGGGCCGCGCCGGTCCTGGATCGCGGCGGACAGCTTGCGCTCGACCCAGACAGCGTAGGCCACAATGAACATCAGGATCGCGAACACGCAAATGATCTTAATCGCGCTGAATAGCGCGAATTGGCTTGTCGGAGTGAGATGATCGATCCACGTCATAACGCCACGCTCACGCCGGTGTCGGCTAACTGCGCCCAGGTCACGTCCTTCAGAGCGGGCAGGTCAGCCGCCATTTGGTTGAAGAGCCCTTCGATGCTGGCGTAACCATTCTGAC
The DNA here is from genome assembly GCA_035651635.1 of Verrucomicrobiia bacterium. GTDB lineage: Bacteria > Verrucomicrobiota > Verrucomicrobiia > Limisphaerales > UBA8199 > JANXQE01. The sequence goes on from DASRFK010000068.1 coordinate 22,459, forward strand.
CGGTGGTGTTGAACATTAATTCGTGCAGGAATTCCCATTCCGGCCGCGCGTCTCCCGGCGGTTCCACCGCTTTCATGAATCGTTGCACCCGACCTTTGGCATTGATGAACGTTCCCCGCTTCTCCAGATGAGCGCAGCCCGGCAGCAGGTAATGGGCTAAGCCGGTGGTCGCATTGGGCAAAATATCGCTTACGACCAGCAATTCGAGTCGGCCAAGCAATTCCGGGCCCATGCCGGCCTTGGTTACGTCCTCGCCGAATACAAACAGAGCTTTGATTTTTCCCGAGCGAATACCCTCCGCAATTTTCGGCAGGTTCGCTCCCATGGGCTCGGCGGCAACGCCGGTGACTCGCGCGCCGGTGCTGTTTGGATTGCGATCCGCATTAAGCAATAACTTGTCGCCTTCACCCTGCCGCGGGACCGAATCGGTAATGGCGTTCATTTGCCGGCCGAATCGCGCGAGGAGGTACAGTTCCTCGGTTGTCTGGCGCGCGGAAGCGATGATTGCAGCTGAACCTGGCGGCAATCCCTTCACCTGTTGCGCGACCTCTTTCAGGGCGGCGCTCCAGCCTGGCGACGTCGCGTTCGGACCCCGCACCTTGGCGAGCCGGTCGGGACGTCCCACCCATTTGTAATTCAGCCGTCCATAGTCGCACATCCAGGACGAATTGACGGCGTCGTTTTCCCGCGGTTCGAACCGATAAACTTTCTCCTCGCGCGAGCCGACGATGATGTTGCAGCCGGTGGCACAGCTCGCGCACAAGCTTTTGGTTTCTTTCAGAAACCAAACCCGCATTTGGAAACGAAAATCTTTTGAAGTCAACGCGCCTACGGGGCAAATATCCACCGTGTTGAGCGTGTAATTGTTATCGAAGCTTTTGCCGGGATAGGCGGTGAGGGTGTTGTAACTGCCCCGGTTGACGATGCCCAGCGCATCATCGCCAACGATATCCTTCGTGAACCGAATACAGCGGGTGCACAAGATGCAGCGCTCGTCATCGAGCACGATTCGCGGGCCGAGCTCGACGCGTTTTGGCTTATGGACCTTTGCCTCAACAAAGCGGCTTTCCGACTGGCCGTAATCCACCGAGTACTCTTGCAGCTTGCATTCGCCCGCCTGGTCGCAAATCGGGCAGTCCAGCGGATGGTTGATTAGCAGAAACTCCAGCACTCCCTGGCGCATTTGTTTGACGTTGGATGTGTTGGTGTAAATCTCCATTCCCGGAGAAACCGGGGTGGCACAGGCAATCGCCGGCCGCGGCGATTTAGAAATCTTGGGCGTACCGTCGGGATTGAGAATGGGCTTGCGATCGGGGCCCATGGCGGGGATGCCGAACTCGACCAGGCACATGCGGCAGTTGCCCGCCACTGGAAGCTTCGGATGATAGCAGTAATGTGGAATATCGACCCGCGCCACATTGCATGCCTGAATCATAGTCGTGGGCAGAGGCTTCCCCGTCAGCGGGTCCGGCGAGGTTTTGGGCACCTCGACTTCCTTGCCGTCGACGCGAATCTTTATCTTGTCGACGGCCGGCGCCGCAGGCTTCGATTCGGTGGTTGAGGTTGCCGGAGTCATTTTGCTTTGCTGCGCTAAGCCGGGAGGCTGACTTTGGCTGGTTCAACGCGCCGGGCCGCCGCTTCAAGGGCGAGCCTGCGCCGTTCTTCATCGGCGGCGCCGCGCGCGATGAATTCGTCCTTAAACTTTGCCACAAAGCTTTGCACCGGCCAGGAGCAGGCTTCTCCGAAAGCGCAAATGGTGCGGCCCCCGGGGATGTTGTCCGCGATGCGCACCAGGTAATCCGCGTCGGCCTTTCGTCCCTCTCCATGCGTGAGGCGATGCAGGGCTTTGGCCATCCAGAGCGAGCCCTCGCGGCAGGGGGTGCATTGGCCGCAGCTTTCATGGGCGTAAAACTCGCTCAGATTCGCCAGCGCCTGGACGATATCGGTTGAATCGTCCATCACAATGATGGCGCCCGAACCGGACATGCTCCCGGCGGCGATCAGCGAATCAAAGTCATAAGGCAAGTCCAGCATTTCGACCTCCTGCTCAGCGTCCTTGCCATCAGGTCCCTTGCGTTTAAGCCTGAACTTTTCCCCCGCTTTGAAAACTTTGGCGGAGGAGCCGCCGGGGATGATTGCTTTAAGTTTTCGACCCTCACGCAAACCGCCACCAAACGCCGGATCCTCGATTAACTGGCCAATCGTCACTTTCCCAACTTCAACTTCGTAGTACCCCGGGCGCTTGACATGCCCGCTGATGCTGACGATTCGCGTGCCCGTATTGTTGGGCGTGCCCATTTTGGCAAATTCGGCTCCGCCCATGGCGACGATGTGCTTTACTGCGCACAGCGTCTCAACATTGTTCACAATTGTGGGACACATATAGAGCCCCAGCACCGCCGGGAAGTAAGGCGGCTTGATCCGCGGATACGCCCGCTTGCCTTCCAACGATTCAATCAACCCGGTTTCCTCGCCGCAAATGTAAGCGCCGGCTCCACGATGCACGTGGATCTCCAGGTCGTATCCACTGCCGAGGATATTCTTGCCCAGTAGATTTCTGGCGCGCGCCTCTTTGAGTGCGCGGTTGAGGATTTTCGCGCCTTCCACGAACTCACCGCGGATATAAATGTACGCCAGGTGCACATCGTTGGCGTAGCAGGAGATGATCATCCCCTCGATCATCTGGTGCGGATCTTTGTAAAGGATCTGCTTGTCCTTGAAAGTGCCGGGCTCCGATTCGTCGGCGTTGCAAATCAGGTAAATCGGTTTGCCGCTTTTGCGATCCACAAACGACCACTTCAGCCCGCACGAAAAACCCGCCCCGCCACGCCCGCGCAATCCGGAAAGTTTCACGTCATCGCGGATTTGCTCGGAGCCGCTGACTTGCCTGCCATCGGGCAGGGTCTTGGGCTGAATGGCCAGGGCTTTCTTGAGAGCTTCGTACCCGCTATGCCGCAAATAGCACTCCAGATCCGGTGTGTAACCGGGCTCATCGGCGTATTTGAGAATCAGGCGGCGTTCAGCGGGCATGGCAGTTGGAGGTATGATTAGACAGATACGTGGTAGGGACATCGCGCCGCGATGTCCCCGCCCGCGTTCAGCGGGCGGAAGTACCGGGGGTGCACTGCTGAATTCCACCCGCTGCGCCGCTGAACGCGGCGCGGACGGCGCAGCGCGCCGTCCCTACCATGGCCGCGCGGACGGCGCAGCGCGCCGTCCCTACCCGGGCTGGCAGGCACGAGCGCAAGCGGGTGGTCGAGCCTTGACTCCCGGAGCGGAAAATCTAATTTAGAGGCGCGCCTTTGCCCGATGGTGTAACGGTAGCACAGCAGACTCTGGATCTGTTTGTCATGGTTCAAATCCATGTCGGGCAGCCATGTCCTCACTTGCATGCCTCCAGGATTTGGTCGGCTTTCTCGTGCGAAACCCCTTCATAAAATGAATCGTTGCACATCATCACCGGAGCGGTGCCGCAACTGGCCAGGCATTCGACAAACTCAACCGTGAACTTGCCGTCGCTGGTGGTTTGGACGCCATGCGCCTCGGGATCGAGCCCAAGTTTGTGGCAAAAGTGACTATGAAGCCGGTAGGAGCCACCCAGGGCGCAACTCAAAGTGCGGCAGACCCGCAAATGATATTTCCCGACCGGTTTCTGCTGGAACATCGGGTAGAACGTCACCAGTTCATAGATATTGATGGGCTGCAACTCGAGCTTCGCCGCAATCCATTCCACCGCCTGCCGCGATAGGTAGCCAAACTGTTCCTGCATCGCGTGCAGCAACATCAGCGAGGCGCTGCGCTTTTTGGGATAATGCGAAATCAATTCGTCCAACTCAGCTTCCAGAGCCGGCGCTACCGTGAAATCCGGCTGCTCGCGCAACGAATTGGGAATGGGCTGGCTGTTGGCAATGCTCATCGATCGCATTCTCCCATCACGAAATCGAACGAGCCCAGCACCGCGACGACGTCGCTGACCATATGACCGGGCAAAACATGAGGCAGGATGCTGAGGTTCACAAACGAGGGCGAGCGAATCTTCAGCCGGTAAGGCGTGCCACCGCCTTTGCTGTTGATGTAGAAGCCCAACTCTCCCTTGGGATTCTCATGAGCGAAATAAATTTCTCCCCGCGGCGCGTTGATCCCCTGGGTCACATTGATGAAATGATGGATCAGCTCCTCCATCCGGGTCAGCACCCGCTGTTTTGGAGGCAAGACTATCTTCGTATCCGCCACGTTGACCGGACCGCCCGGCAGCTTGTCCAGGCATTGATGCAGGATGCGGACGCTCTGGCGCATTTCTTCGATGCGCAACAGATAGCGATCGTAACAATCACCTTTCGACCCAACCGGCACCTCAAACTGCAGTTGGTCGTAAACGAGGTACGGCTGGGCTTTGCGCAAATCGTGCTCAACTCCACTGCCGCGCAGGTTTGGCCCAGTCAGCCCGTAATCGATGGCGTCTTCTTTCGAGATGGTCGCCACCCCTTGGGTGCGGTCCACGAAGATCCGGTTGCGCGTTAAAAGCGTTTCGGTTTCGTCCAGGTTGACCACGACTTCGTTGCAAAACTTGCGGCATTGCTCGACCCAGCCGGGCGGCAAATCACGCGACAGACCGCCAATGCGCGTGTAACTGGTCGTGAACCGCGCGCCGGTCAGCGATTCGCAAAGGTTGTAAATCTTTTCTCTTTCCGTAAACGTGTGCAGAAATACCGTGAGGGCGCCCACGTCCATGGCAAAAGAACCCAAGCCGAGCAGGTGCGAGGAGATTCGCGCCAGTTCAGCGCAGATCACCCGGATGAACTGGCAACGCGGCGGAAGCTGGCGATCGATTCCCAGAAGTTTTTCCACGGCCAGCACGTAAGCCACGTTGTTGGCCAGCGGCGCCAGGTAATCCAGTCGATCCGTATACGGTATGAACTGGGTATAGGTCATGTTCTCGGCGATCTTCTCGTCGCCGCGATGCAGGTAACCAATGTCCGGCATCGCCTTGGTGATGATCTCGCCGTCGAGTTCAAGCACGATGCGCAACACCCCGTGAGTCGCGGGATGGGACGGCCCCATGTTCAGGACCATTTTGTCTCCGGGCAGATCAGGCTGCTCGCCCGGAGAACTTAACGCCGGGGCGTGTTCGAGCATCCCCGCCGCATTGGCAAAACGGGCCGCGGGTTCCTTAACCTCGATTTCGCGAGTTTCAGCCATTTAGGGTTTGGGGCTGACCGGTCCGGGACCGTGCGCCCGACCGTGCGATTCATGGATGTCTTTCCTGCGCTGGACCCGCGCATTCATTTCCAGGCTGTCGGTATCGGGAATGCGGACTCTGGGTTCGCGTGAAATCGTGTCTTTCCCGCCGGCAATCGTCACAAAAGGTCCGCCCGCCATCGGTGCCTGAGCCGTGAAGGCCACCTCGGGCATTTCGCTTGGACGGCCGGCTAGCGGGAAGTCTTTGCGGAGCGGAAAATAAGGGTACCCTTCCCACATGAGAATCCGGCGCAAGTCCGGGTGTCCGGCAAAGCGAATGCCCATCATGTCGTAAATTTCTCGCTCGTGCCAATCGGCGGTCCGCCAAATTCCCGTCACAGTGGGCGCCTCGGATTTCTCCTCACTCACGTCGGTCTTCAGCCGAAGATAACACCGATGCCCATAGCCATACAAATGGTAGACCAGAGTAAAGCGTGGGTCAGTGCCGTAATTATCGATGCTGGTAATATCGGTCAGGTAATCGAAGCCGAGATCCTTCTTGGCAAAAGAACATACTTCCGGCAGGCGCTGGGCATCCGTGAGGTTCAGCGTGATCTCGGTGCGAAACTCCGCCGGGTCCGAGAGGAGCTCTCCGAACCTGGCCTTAAGTTGTTTAGCTAGATCGATTGCGGGCATTGCCAAGCCTCTTGCAAGATACCTTAGTCGGAAGACCGTGAGCCGAACCCACCCAGAACTCCCTGTCGCTTGGGAAGACAAAGCGGCGCGCGGTCTTGGCGACAGATGATTGGCGGTTGGTCCAACATTCTGGCTCAGCCCGCTTTCTTCCAGGTAGCGGTGAAAGGTTCGCGAGCAACCTGGCCTTGCAGCTTCAGCAACGCGTCCAATAACGCCTCGGGCCTTGGGGGACAACCAGCGACGTACACATCAACCGGTAAGATATTATCGACCCCTTGAAGCACGGCGTAGCTGCGGTACATCCCGCCCGTGGACGCGCAAGCCCCCATGGCAATAACCCACTTGGGCTCAGCCATTTGCTCATAAATCCGTTTTACCGCCAGAGCCATCTTGTAAGTCACTGTCCCGGCCACAATCATCACGTCGGATTGCCGCGGAGAAAAGCGCATGACCTCTGCGCCAAATCGCGAAATGTCGAACCGGCTGGCACCCGCCGCCATCAACTCGATGGCGCAGCAGGCCAGTCCCATCGGCATGGGCCAAAGCGAGTTTTTGCGGAACCAATTGATTGCCGCGTCAACCCGGGTGACCACCACGTCGCCTTCGACCTTAGAATTGTAGCCTATCTCAGTGCGTGCCAGCATCGGGAACGGCTCAGCGGGGTTTTGCTTCGCCGCCAGAACCTAATCACGGCCGAAAACGCAGGCAAGTTGAAAGTGTGACTTTTTGGCGGCGCGCGGACTTCAGTCCGCAGAGATCCGGGAAATGGATCTGGCGCCGGGACAGGTTGGGGCCGCAGGTGGTGATCGGGCGTTGCTGCGGGCAGGAATGCCCGCGCGCCGGCCTCTGGGGTCAGAGCGACACTGGACTTCACCTGCTTTGGCGCACTTCGAGCCGGCCCTCGATGTCGATTTGAATTTCGGCCGCACCCTCAGGCACATCGAGGGTGAACGTCTTACCACCCGGCCAGCGGACCCAGAGCTGCTCAGGTCGACCAGTGCAACCGAGCACTTGCACCACGCTGTCCTGGGACCAATATCCGCCGCCGCCGTGGATTTCGCGTGCCGGCCCAAACTGACCTCCGCACTTGACCCGGAGCTGCGCGCCGATGCCCCAGGGATTTCCCTTCGGCCCTTTGAGCCGTACCCGGAGACCGGGTTTCGCCTTAAGGTTCTTGAACAAGCGCGTCTCGGCCGCGTTTTGCGTCACGACCAGGTCCACACGACCGTCTCGATCGAAATCCGCCACCGCGGCTCCACGTTGCTCGCCATAAACCAGAACACCGCTTTCGGACCCCGGCACAGCTCGCAGCTCTCCATGACCATCGCCTCGCAACCAAAGACCGCGGCCGGCGTCGTATCGGGACGTCTCGGGTTCGACGGCAAAGAAATTCTGGCTGAGGAAAATGTCTTCGCAACCATCGCCGTCATAATCGGCAACCACAACCGCGAACGCGGGCGCGAGCTGCGCTTCGAGCGGAAGCGCTTTGGCAGCGAAACTGGCACCTTGGTTCATGAAGACCATGGATTCCAGGCAATTAGCCTCGAGAACTTGAGTTTTGGGCAGCCAGTCGCCCAGGATTTCCTCAATTCCGGCGTCGGCATAGGCTTGAAAGGTCGGAAACCGGCTTCGCAAAGAAGGCAGTGCCCGCGCCGCTACATCCAGGCGCCGCTCGGGAACGTACTTCCTCATCTCGGGCTCGTAATACGCTTCGAACAAGCCGAGCACTCCTTCCTGATTGAAATCGGCTGAATACACGCGCATTGGCGCGGCGCGGTGCTGTTGGTATTTCGAGTTCTCGCCCCAATTGCTGGCGATGATGTCCAAACGTCCGTCGCCGTCGAGGTCACCGGTCGTCACCCCGTTCCACCAACCGCGCAATTCGTTAAGGGTTGAAACATCTCCTTTGGGCAAGGTCATTCCACCCGGCGTTGAGGCAAAGCGCACCGCCGGGTTCCATGGACTCAATCGGCCATGGTTGTTATGAAAGATGCGGACGGGGCCCCACTCACAAGCAACAATGAGCTCAGGGAAACCATCACCGTCGAGATCGCTCCACAGCGCGCTGCTGACCATCCCAACGTTTTCCAAGACGCGGCTGTTCGCCTCGTCGAGCACGAAGGTGCCGTTTTGATTGCGGAAAATTCGAGAACTGGCCGCCTCAGGATACCTTCCAGCCTTAACCCGGCCGCCGACAAACAAATCCAGGTTGCCGTCGCCATCCAGATCCCCCACCGCAAGTGGCCCAACGCTCGCGTCGCCGGCGGCGATCGCCTCGCCCCATTTACCCGCCGCCGGATCAAAAGATTGCACGGCGCTCCCGGTCGGTTCTCCATCTTCGTAATTAGCCGAGCCGGCGAGCAAAACTGGAGCATTCGTTCCGCGCGGCCAGGCAACGATCGCCGTCTGATCGCGCATAACCGGGGTTGAAAGCCCTGAATTCTTCTCCGCCCGAAATCCTCCCGTGCGGTCATTGACAAACACCGCCATCTGGCCGCCTTTTCCGCTGCCAATGACCAGATCGTCCCAGCCGTCACCGTTGAGATCGCACCAGCAAACTCCAGGACCAAGTTGGCTCAAGCGTTTGCTCAACGTGGGCTGGCGCGCGAAGTCATCAAAGGGATCTTCATGATGACTGTGTCCCAGCAGCTTGCTCACATCTTCAAAGAAGGATGTGTCTGCGCGGGGCGTCGGCGGCGGAGTCGGCGCCGTTGCGCCGGCTTCATCGATCTCATAAAGATAATTGGCCTCGGCATTTTGCACGACGCTGCGATGACCCGCCGGCCAGTCGACTTCGATCCGCAGCCGATTTGTCGCCGAGCCCGCGGCAAAGACGCGCATCGCCTGGTCGCACGAGAGATAACGGCCGCCACTGATCATTTCCTGGCTTTGAAGCGGAACTGCGCCGCCATAAACGCGGATACGCGCGCCAATGCCGTGCGTATTCTGGGTGCTGCCTTTGAGCACCACCGCCAGTCTGGGCTTGGCTGTGTCATTGCGGTAAATGCCGGCCGCTTCGTTCATATTATTGACGATCACATCCAGGTCGCCGTCGTTATCCAGGTCCGCCAGGCACATGCCCTGCGAGATCGCGCGCTGATCGAAACCCCAGAGCTGGCTCTGCTCGATGAAGCGCGTGCCGCCAAGGCTACGAAACGCAAGCGCGCCGGTGGCCAATGGAGGGAACTTCGTCCGAAGTTGCGCGCTGGCGGTGCGTCCCGCAGCTTGGCCGCGCATGCGTTGAATCGCTTCGAGCGAATCGATGTTCATGTTGTCTCGCACCAGACCGGTCGAGACGAGCAGGTCTTCGAACCCATCCAAATCCACATCCAGAAAGATCGGTGACCAGGACCACTCGGATGCTTCCAGCCCGGCGAATTGCGCCAACTCAGCATAGGTGCCATCGCCACGATTGAGTTGCAGCATATTGCGCGAATACTGCGGGCGATTTTCAATCTGCCCGGGCGCCAGGACTTCCGGCCTTAAGTTCACTCGCTGCACCAGCCGGCGCCGGTGCTCACGGCTAAGCATATCGACCACAAACACGTCATCCCACCCGTCGCGGTTGACATCCGCCACGTCCATCGCCATCGACGAAAGCGGCGTCTGCCGGATCGCCAGGCGCGGCACGGCCCGGAATATCCCCTTGCCCTGGTTTATCCAAATTCGGTCCGGTGTGTTGAAATCGTTGCAGACGTATAGGTCGGGTCGTCCGTCCTGGTTCAGGTCGCGGAACATGACACTCAGGCCCCAATCGAACGGCGGCTGTGATAAAGGCTTTCCATCTTCATCCTGAAAAGCGCCTCCCGTGAAAGGCACCAATTCAAATCGGCCACCACCCAGGTTTCGGTATAAGCCATCCGGTTCCCCCAATTCTTCGTGCGCGAACTTTCCCTTCGCCTGGTCGATCTGGAAGTGGAAGCGGTTGGTCCATTCCGGGTCCGTCAGCGGTTTGCCGTTAATCGCGGCCACAATCAATTGGCCGTTAACATTTCTCAGGCTGTAGCGAATGTTGGGGTCGTCATTGACGGTGTTCAGCCGATAATTGGCGATGTAAAGATCGAGCTGGCCATCTCCGTCGTAATCGGCCAGCGCCAGCGAGGTCCCGCCAAAGCCTTGGTTCAGTACCTGGGCCGAGTCGGTGAAATGCCCGCGCCCATCGTTGAGCAAAACGTGCGTGCCGCCCCCGAGCGAGTTCACGATTAAATCCAGGTCGCCATCGCCGTCTATGTCGACCAGGGCCGCCCCCGTTGCATCGAGGTTCGTCAGCCCGACTCCCGCCTGGTCGGTGATATCCTCAAATCTCCAGTTCCCCCGATTGCGGTAAAGCTTGCAGCCGCATTTCAATCCGCAAAAAAACAGATCGCAGCGGCCATCCCCATCGACATCTCCCGCCGCCACCCCCGAGCCGTTGGGCAGGATCTGACTGGCCAGAGCGCGTTCGCGCGATAAAACATTGGTAAAGCGGACGCCGGTCTGATCCGGTTGCAGCAGCGTAAACCCATCTTTGCCCGCCCCGACCGGCTCCAGTTTCAGGCGCCGATAGCCAGGCCCGCTCTCCATTGAATCAGCCGCGGAACCGAGTCGGGGAAGACCAAGCCCAATCGCGAAGAAGAGAAAAAAAACGATTCTGCCGAGAATCAGATACGCGCGGACATTATTCACAGGGTTGCGCTGCAAGGACCAAACGAAGGACGCGTACTTAGACGCAATCGTTTGTACCGCCGCAACGTATTCAATTCATTCACCTCGGGCAAACCGATTTGCAGTTGGGCTGGTCGCGCGGCATGCTGAAAAAAAACCCAAGGTTCGGGAACCTTCGGATCGGATTGGGGAGGCGACAAAGCGCAACCAAACGCAGAAAAGGAACCCCATGGATCACGCCAAGACGCCAAGACGCCAAGACGGAACCAAACGTAGAAAAAGCACCAAAAGGTCACGCGGAGACGCAGAGACAAAGAAGACGGCCTTTTGCCTGTGCATAAAGAATCCTGTCTGGATTCCGGGATTCATTCGTGTTCATGGGTGTTCATTCGCGATTTTACCCTGGGAATTTTTGAGCTTCGATTCTGGCATTTTCCCTCTATCCTCGCCTCCGCAAACGCATGGACATTCAAAAGCCCTACGCCGGCGCATTCGTCGGGGACACTCATCACTTTGCGTTGCGCGTTTATATTGAAGATACGGACCTGGGCGGCGTGGTGTACCATTCCAACTACCTCTGTTTTCTTGAACGGGCACGTTCGGACATGCTTCGTTGTGTGGGGATCGATCAACGCCAGGCAATCGAGACCGGCCGCGGCGTCTATGCCGTCGCCGAAGCGCATCTGAAGTACCTTCGGCCGGCCAGGCTCGATGACGAACTGCTGATCCGCACCAGGCTAACCGAGCTGCGCGCCGCCTCCTGCGCTATTCAGCAGCAAATCTTGCGACATGACCAAACTCTCACCGAGGCGAGTGTCATCGTCGCCTTCTTGGGACCAGACGGACGTCCCCGCCGCCATCCAGCCGAATGGGCGAAGAAATTTCGGGGCATCATAACCCCCGGAGAGCCGAGTTCCACGCAGCGATAGCTCGAGGACCTGGGGCACCGGCGCCTCGCCCAATGCCACTGGGATTTGGCGGAGCATTGCAGTTCCAACGCCAACGGCGTTGCTCATTTTGGCGGAGCATTGCAGTTCCAACGCCAACGACGTTGCTCATACCAGCCTAGGCCAAAAGGCCTAGGAATCCCGGGCCTGAGCTGTTTCTGACGGGCCATCGGCCCGTTTCATGCCCCGGGTTTTTAAGCAACGTTCCCAAGTTTGAATTCCCGAAAGAAGGCTCGCCCCCTTATCGGTGATCATCAGTGTCTATCCGTGGTTGGTTAATCCCAAATCCGAAACGCCAGCGCACTTCGTTCGAGGTGAACACCACAACGTGGGCAGCGGTCGGGGTTGTTCCAGGCGCGGACCTTGTGAAAGGCAGCCACGGGACACTGGAGCGGAAACTTGAGCCAGTCGGAGATTTTCTCGCCCGCAAAGCGCAGGCGATTCAAAGCCCAGTTAAAACTGGGAGCACGTCGCGGTTCGTTGCCGACGCGGGCGCTCATCAACATGCCATGAAGGGCAACGCCGGAACCATCCAATACACGAATACGAGTGACCGCGTCGTAAAGTTCCTTGCAGTCCTGACACAGAATCGTTTGGACCGCCAGGTGTAATCCTTCGTCGGCTCGTCCGGCTACTTTGGCCCGATACCCGCACTTTTCACATTCAAACCAGTAAGACTTGCCCATACGCTGGTCTGCTACTGGTCATATCCTGTCACGACTCAGACCCCGGCTCAAGTGGGTTCGGCCTCCCGGATCCTTTCCCATTCGCATACCCACAATCCGCGGTTAACCGCAGTCGCCGTGCGCTCCAAAAACGCTTGCGACAGAGGAGGTGGTCGATTAGTGTTTGCACGCTTTTGATTTGGCCGGCATTTCCCCCCTGGTGCAATCCCGGACTCGATGACCCAAATCATCGTTCCTGCTTTGTGGGTTGGTAGCTCAGTCGGTAGAGCAGCGGCCTTTTAAGCCGTTGGTCGAGGGTTCGAGTCCCTCCCAACCCACCACTCTAAAAATCGAGGAAATCCCTATAAAATCAGGTGTTCTATCACCTTCAAACCCCCAATCGGCAATGGGAACCAAGCAGGGGCATTAGGAGAGAAAAAGACATTTGTGGGCAACTTTGGGCAACTATCATGGAACCCTCAGCCGCCCACTAGCCCCCACTGACCCCACACTTGAGTTGATATCCCTGGAGGCTCTGCTAAGCCTCCAGAGTGAGAGGAAAGATAATCCCTGTGGTGGTTGGTCTCGCGCTGGTTACAGGTTTGGTTTTCCTGGTCGTCACCACCCAGCGCAGCGGGGTCCTGGTGCGCTCAGTGGACAAGCGACTGAAGATTTACAGTTTTGAATACTTTCCAGAGGCCAGCATGGATTTCTCTTACCCGCCGGCTCCGCGGCCTCCGAGCAAGCTGCGTATCCAGTGGACAATTCTGGCCCACAAATTTCGACTCTACCAGCCACGGAGCACAACGAACCCGTTGCCACTGGTGAAACTAACTGGACCGGGGCCAGCCCTTGTGGTGCTCGGCCAAATTGCAGGCGGCGATTCGCACTGGCTCGAACTCGTCACGCAGCACGGCGAGACAATCCATCAATCAGCTCCAATGCACGCCCTCATCGACGTGACAAATTTGTTTCTTTGGCATTATCCTCTTATGAGGGAAGGAAAAAAAGAACGGTTCACCCTCTGACTAACGGAAATTATTTTTTGAGGTTCTCCGATGAAACCAACTATCTGGCCTTCGTGCGCGTGCGACAGTAGAGGCCCGTGATGAAGCGACTGCGTGACCGGCAGCCGGTATAGAGATCTTCGGTCGACTGCAGAGCAAGCACAGCGCACATAAGCCCTTGGCAGTCAGTAGTCAATTTGAGTGCGCGGATGACCGTTCTTTGGCCACCGCACGTCTGAAACTCCCGTTCGTGTATGGGGTGTCATGATGCTCGTGCCTGAGACAACGTGGAGGAAGTGCTCTTTCAAAACCAGGATGGTAAGCCGACACACGCCTAAAGCCATTCCGTGGCCATCAACCCGAAAACGCAGGGTCAGTTTGCGCGGGCTTGCCGGAGGTCAGGCTTGATGGGACGCCCAAAGTCCGCCACGAACCGTTTCATCCGAAATTCGAGCCACGAAATCCCGTACTTCCTGGCTTCGCGGAGCGCCAGGTCACTCGACCAGTGGTCGTGCTGGATTCGATAGCAGGCCACAATCGTACCGGTCCGATCGCAGCCATGCAGGCAATGGATGAACACGGAGTCGGGAAACTTTTCGAGCAAGGCCAGAATCTGCCGGACCTGCTGTTCACTGGGGCGAGACGTTCCGCTCATCGGAAAATTGGTATAAAGAATGCCATTGGCTTGCGCCTCGGCTGCTTCTTCCTTCCAACTCTCCCCCGGCATCCGCAGGTTGATGATGAGTTTCACGCCGAGGCGCTTGAGGCTTCTGATCCCTTCGCCATCCGGCTGCGCGCCACGATAGAGATGTTCCGCGACCTTCCCGTAATTGAGGATACCTTCTTGAACGGGCAAACCACGTCCCAGAGCGCTTGCGCACATCAACAACAGGGCAGCGACCGCACCGGCAAAATGCGCCCGGCCGCTAAGAAATCGCCCGATCGAAGAGTAGCCGGCCCGAAAAGAGCAACTTTTCCCAACCCCCACAGGTACTGCATGGCAATGGAGTAAAGACACTATTTTTGAACAGGTAAATCCTCCAGGTACACGCGGGTAAAGTCAAGCTCAGCCGGGGCTTTCGGGTGGGTTAAATGTGTCGGTTGTTCTGTGTTGATCGGCGGAAAGAGCGGCAGAGGGCTGCCGCAGTCCAAAACCTTCGGTTCTCGGGGCCCGCACCCGCCCGCTACTCCGTCCGATTGCCCTGGACCGGTGTGCAGTCGGAGACCACGGTCTTTATGTTCACGAATTCGCGGATGCCGTGGTGACTTAACTCGCGGCCATAACCTGATTGCTTGATGCCGCCGAAAGGCAGGGCCGGGTTGGAAGCGACCATTTGGTTGATAAAAACCATTCCCGCTTCGAGCTCGGCCACCAATCGGCCCTGCTCGCCGGAATCATTACTCCAGGCCGACGCGCCGAGACCGAACGAGGTATCATTTGCGATTCGAATAGCGTGATCGAGATCGTCGACATAAAAAATAGAAGCCACGGGGCCGAAGAGCTCGTCACTATATGCCGGCGAGCCGGCCGGGACGCCGGTCAGGACCGTGGGTTCAAAGAAATACCCCGGTCCAGCAACCCGGTGCCCACCGAGCAACAATTTCGCTCCCAGGCCGACCGTTTTTTCCACCTGCGCTTGCAGGCCGAGCACAACTTCCTCAGTGGCGAGCGGCCCGAGGTCCGTGCTCTCGTCGAGGGGGTCACCTATTTTCAGTGCGGCCATGCGTTGGACAAACCGGGCCGCAAATTCGTCGGCGATTTCCCGATGCACAATGAACCGCTTGGCGGCAATGCAGGATTGGCCGTTGTTGATCGTCCTTGCCTGCACTGCAGTGGCGATAGCCTTTTCCAGGTTTGCGCTGGGCATCACGATGAAGGGGTCGCTTCCACCCAGCTCCAGCACGGTTTTCTTGATCTGCCGCCCAGCCGCGGCGGCTACTTTCGATCCAGCGCCGACGCTGCCGGTCAGCGTCACCGCCCGCACGCGCGGGTCCTCAATCAGCCGCTCCACCTCCTCGGAACCAATCAGCAGCGTCTGGAATGCGCCCCCCGGAAAGCCGGCTTCCCGGAATATCCTTTCGATGGCGAGCGCGCACTGGGGAACATTGGAGGCGTGTTTGAGCAAACCGACATTTCCAGCCATTAAGGCCGGAGCGGCGAAGCGGAACACTTGCCACAAAGGAAAATTCCAAGGCATCACCGCGAGCACCGGACCGAGCGGCTCGTACCGGACATAAGCGCCGGAGC
Organism: Verrucomicrobiia bacterium; assembly: GCA_035651635.1. Taxonomy (GTDB): domain Bacteria; phylum Verrucomicrobiota; class Verrucomicrobiia; order Limisphaerales; family UBA8199; genus JANXQE01. Next base: position 37,844 of record DASRFK010000068.1, read on the forward strand.
TGCTGCCGGCCGCAGGTTCGTCCGCGAGGAAATCGGCCCCATGTTCCGCGTAGAAACGGCACGCCGTCGCACACTTTTCCACTTCCTGGATGGCGGCCCGGATCGGCTTGCCCATTTCCATGGTCATCGTGCGGCCCAAACCCGATTTGTCTCGCTCCAGGACCGCCGCGGCGTGGTTCAACCAGGCCACGCGTTCCGCAAAGGTGCTGCGGCGGAACATGGTGAATGCGGCTTGGGCCACCGCCAGGCGCCGTTCCAATTCCGACCGAGTATGGGGCTCGAATCGCCGCAAGACCTGCCCCGTCGCCGGATTGATGCTGGCAATGCCTCGAGAACCAAATACTGCTGTACTCATCTCCACAAGAGATTTAGCACACTTTAGCGTGGAACGCTCTCCACCCAAATGCCGGCTAACTGGTAGGGATGGCGCGCTGCGCCGTCCGCGCCGCGTTCAGCGGCGCAACGTCACGAAGGGTTTGACGCGCTTCCGCATTCGTTCCGCCCGCTGCTGCGCGGGCGGGGACATCGCAGCGCGATGGTCCCTACCTCACAGTCGCTCTTTTCTGGCGCGCTGCGCCGTCCGCGCCGCGTTCAGCAGCGCAACGTCACGAAGGGTTTGACGGGCTTCCACATTCGTTCCGCCCGCTGCTGCCGGGCGGGGACATCGCAGCGCGATGGTCCCTACCTCACGATCGCTCTTTTCTGGCGCGCTGCGCCGTCCGCGCCGCGTTCAGCGGCGCAACGTCACGAAGGGTTTGACGCGCTTCCACATTCGTTCCGCCCGCTGCTGCGCGGGCGGGGACATCGCAGCGCGATGGTCCCTACCTCACCTTTTCAATGGATTTAGATGCGTTTGCCCTGATGTCAGCCCAACTTCAGCTCTTGACTCGGCTGTTCCGGCCCTGGACTCTGCAAAAATCACGGTCGCATGAATGACGTTACCTTCCGCGTGTATCAACCTGGCGATCTCGAACCGATCAAGCGACTGACACTTGAGAGCTTCGTCGGCGTCACCATCGAAGAAAACCTCCAAGCCGCGTTGGGGACGCTCAATGGACACGACTGGCGTTGGCGCAAGGCCCGGCATATCGATGAAGACGTGGCCGCCAATGCGGCGGGGATTTTTGTCGCCGAGACTGAAGGACGGTTAGTCGGCTACATCACGACACGCGTCGATCGGGAAGCCGGCAAAGGCCGCATACCCAACCTCGCCGTGGCGGCCGATTTCCGAGGCCGCGGCCTGGGCCGGCTGTTGATCGAGCGTGCCTTGGACTATTTTCGCGCGGAAGGACTGGCTTACGCGGTGATTGAGACGATGGCGCAAAACGCGATTGGCCAGCACGTTTACCCCGCCTGCGGCTTTGTCGAGATCGCCCGCCAGGTCCATTTTGCCCGGCGCTTGTGACCTGGCTATCTTCTAGTTGAGAGTTGCCGGAAGACCGAAGCCCGAAGTCCGAAGAACCAACCTTCGGAACTTCGGGCTTTGTGTTCAGTCTCTCACTAAGCCTCAAGCCATGGCCAGCGCATCTTCCGACTCCGGAAGAGCATCCCGCTCTTTCATGCGCGCGCGGAGGCGGGTAAGCGCTTCTTCCTGGATCTGGCGAATCCGCTCACGCGTGAGCCGATAGTGCACACCGACTTCTTCGAGCGTCTTTGGGGACTCGCCGTCCAAGCCAAAGCGCAAGTTGAGGATCGTTCGTTCGCGCTCGCTCAAGGTGCCCAGGACTTCCTGCAGCAACTCGGCATCGCCTTGCTTGACCATCTGTTCAAAGGCGCCAACCGCGTTGGGGTCGGCGACTACTTCGGAGACCTGTTTGCCGTCCTCCCCTTCAGTCAGCGGCGCATCCAGGGAAACGGGCGCGCGGCCGGCATCGCGATACAGCTTGACCTGGCGTAGGCTGAAGCCCATCTCGTCGGCGACTTCTTCGTCCGTTGCCTCGCGGCCGAGAGTTTCACGCAGCTTGCGTTCCGCGTTGCGAATATGAGCCATCTTGTCGACCACATGCACAGGTAAACGGATCGTTTTCGACTGGTTGCCCAGAGCGCGCCGAATGGATTGCTTGATCCAGAGCGCGGCGTAAGTGGAAAGTTTGGCTCCCTTAGCCGGGTTGAACCGCTCGACGCCTTTCATCAAGCCGATATTGCCTTCGTTAATCAAATCGAGCAACGGCAGGCCCAAACCTTCGTAATCGCGCGCAATCTTCACGACCAACCGCAAGTTGGCCTTAATCATGTGCTCGCGGGCTTCCTCATCGCCCTTTTGGATTCGCCGAGCCAGCACAATTTCCTCCTCGGGGGTTAGAAGCTTCACCTGGCCGATCTCCCGCAGATAAAGCTGCAGGTTATCGCCTCGCGACACGTCGTTGCTCTGCAACTCGGTCGCAGCTCGGTCGAAGCCCACTTCCCCTTCGGGCAGGACCACAACCGGAGTGGGGGCGTCCTCATCCTGTTTGCGGCGGGCGCCACGGCCTTTGGCTAGACCACCGTTGCGGCCGGCAGTCAGCTTCGCGGGGCGCAAAGGAGAGATTTTTCTCAAATTATTTTTTGCTGGAGCTGCCGCGTTGGCGGACTTCGAAGCCGCCGCTGTCCGGCGTTCCAGTGTGGTTTCAAGTTTCATATTCTTTCGCTAGCATGGTTAAAATTTTCGCTACTCGAGTGTAAGTCATGAATCGCAATTAGTTGCATTACATTTTTGTAACCAATGAGATTACATTAAAATCTAATAAAAAAATCATTGTTTCACCCCCGGGGGGCTGTCGCTGCAGCACTCGTGCACCATTTTGAGCACGTCGGCCAGCGTCGTGCGCGCCAGGTCCTGCTCCAACGCTTTTAAGGCGGAGCCGAATACCCGCTCGAGGGCCGCCTGAATGCAATGACCGACCGGGCAGGCCTGGTCAGGTTTCTTTCGCGGCAGCCCGAACGCTTCATCCTGTTCTACCGCCCGGAAAACCTCGCCGAGGTTAATCCGCGCAGCCGAACGGCTCAACCTCGAGCCAAAGCCCGCGCCTTTGCGGGTTTCGACCAGCCGTGCCTGCTGTAGGGTCGATAACAGGCGCCGGATCATCACCGGGTTGGTGTTGACGCTGCGTGCCAGCAATTCCGACGTGACGCGGTCGCCGTCCTTGTAGGCCAGCACCGTTAGCACGTGAACTGCCATGGCAAATCTGCAGCTTGTCCGCATAACGTTGGCCATACGTAACCCCGCTTGTTACATATGTCAAATTGCCAGGCGAGTCCCTCGCCCCATCCGTGGTCGCCCCGATCTGCGGGGGGTCAACCTTCCCCCATCCATGGTCGCCCCGAATCTGCGGGGGGTCAACCTTCCCCCATCCGTGGTCGCCCCGATCTGCGGGGGTCAGCCTTCCCCCATCCGTGGTCGCCCCGATCTGCGGGGGTCAGCCTTCCCCCATCTGCGGTCGCCCCGAATCTGCGGGGGTTAACCTCCGCACATCTGTGAGCACTATCTTCTAAGGTTTCGTCGCCAGGATAAGCGGAGAGGGCCCAGGAGTATCCAATCGGCGCACGTCCGTAAAACCTATGTTCCGAAGCCAATCGTTCATTTCCGCAAAGGTGAACGTGTCGCCTTGTTCGGTATTGACGAGCATGTTCACGGCAAACATTAGCGCATTGGGAGGGCCAGTGCGGTCGTCGTTGGGGACGAATTCAGCAATCGCGATCGTTGCGCCCGGAGCGAGTGCTGCGAACGTTTTGCGGAGCAACTCGCGGCTGCGCCTCTCGCCTTCGCTATGCAGGATATGCCCAAGAATGGCAATGTGGTAGCCCTTGCCAAAATCGACCTCGATCAGGTCGCCGGGGATTGGCGTTAACCGGTCGCCGACGCCATGGCGGGCGGCCACGCGTTTGGTTGTCTCAAGAACTTGCGGCCAGTCGACCGCCCAGATGCGCACTTCGGGTGACTGTTGGGCCAGGGCAATGCCCCAAACGCCCGACCCGGCAGCGATGTCCAGGACCTTGACCGGACCCGGTCGTCCCTTCAAATGCAAATGCTCACCCAAGGCACAGGCGGCGGGGTAACCCATCGGGAATAAGGCTTCCACGAAACTCGCAAAGAAAGCGGCTCCTTGCTGCTCCTCGTTAACGGCCTGCACAGGTTTGCCAGTTCGCACGACTTCGGGCAACTGTTGCCAGCGAGGTAAAATCTGGCTCAGGGTATGCTGAAAAAAGCCCCCGTGAAATCCCGGCTTGGTAGATACCAGGAAAGCCGCGCTTTCGGGCGTGAGCGCAAAGCGATCATTCGATCGAGAAAGAAACTCCAAGCCGACCAGCGCGTTGAGGATGGCGGTGAGCCCGCGTTTGGATGCGCCGGTGGTTTGGACGAGTTCATCGACGGTCTTGGGCGACTCATCGAGCAGGTCGAAAACACGATACTGAAGGGCGGCTTGCAAAATCAGGGGCGGCGCGTAGCCCCAGGCGAATTGCATGATGCGTTCGGGCGTAACGTTTGATTTCATGGCGGGCCAGAGTACCTAAGAGCCCCGCGCTGTCCATATAGGTTTATGAATCCATAAGACGGAGAGGACAAGTGGGGCGAATATTTTTGGCGCTGTAAGTTAGTTCCCATTCCGGGCGCGATAAAACAGGGCTGGGCTGGTCCCGGAATGTGGGTCGGAAATGTGGATTTGCGTTCCCGGGCTGTTGGTGGTCAGCAGGATCGTCCAACTCGGCAAAGGGTTGGCCACATTGGTGGTGGAGACCACGGTGACCGTCTGGCCTGAAGTAGTCAGCAAATCGAACCCAAAAACTCCACCGCTCCAACCGGCATTAGTAACCACGAGGGCAGCAGTGACTGTCGCCGGCTTGGTCGTAAGAACGAACTGGGTAATCGCGGCCCGATACACATAGGTAGCCTCAGTTCCGTTCGTAGCCAAGATGGCGTGAGAGAAGCCAACTGAGCCATTATAGGTTTTTCCAGGGGCCAGGGTGCCCGCCGGGATCGTCACCGAGGTGGCCGTTCCGTCCAACGCACCCGGACTGCCGATATTCGGCGATTGCCAGGTAGTGGTCAGGCCAGCCACGATAAAATCGGTCGGAGTCCCTCCGGCAAAAGAATTCCACCGCAGCGTGAAGGGCTGGGTTGAGTCCACCGCCTGTCCCGCGCCTAGATTGGACAGAATTGGCGCGCCAGGCTGCACCAAACTGGCCGGAAACGAAACGACCTTTGTCTCGTTCGACGCAGTCGCATTCACGGTGAACGTATAGTTGCCGGAAGGAAAGTTCGTCTCCAGTGTGGCCTCATTGGTCATGAACCCCCCGAAAGTCCAATTTTCGGGTGCCACGACATCCTGCACGAGATTGGAAACCCCACCGCTCGGAAAGGTTAAGGTGATGCCGGTAGTGGTGCGATTCGAGGCGAGAGTGGTTGTGGCCAGGTATAGGTAAGGTTCCACCAGGTAGCGCGTTGGTTGGCCGTTCACGGCCTGGGTATAAAGGTCCGCCCGGCCAATGAGGAAGGTGGTGAACGCGTTTGTGCCGCTGCCGCTGCCCACGGTCTGGCTCGTGAAAAAATAACCCACTTTTGTTCCCTGGAGTTTATTGCCGCTTCGATCGAAGCCGGTCACGGTCCAGACGACTTGCGTTGGCACCAGAAAGGATGACACCGGTGAGCAGGTTAAAACGTTGCTCGTGGAATTCCAAAAATTCGACATCGTGTAGGTGTATGAGTAAGGAGGCGTGGGAATCGAAGTGTAAAACTGAGGAGTTGTCCGGTTGGTGTCCATCGATGTGCTGAAAGTAAAAACGACCGACCCAGTTGGCGAGATCCCGGTAGAGCCTGTGCCCGGTACCGTTGAAACTATAGTCGGTTGACTTAAAGCCTGGCCTAAGGTCGTCAGCAACAGGACCGTCGCACCGCAGACCATCCCCACGCGCCGGATCGTACACTGACGGAAACAGAAAGACGGAAACTTCAATTTGTTCATGCGATCTCGGTGGAGTTTACTGCCCGCTTTTATCCAAGACACGCAGTGCAACACAAGCACAAAACGCGGGCCGTGGAGCCGTGGCGCAAGACGTTCAGCCAATGCCACTAAGATTCGGGAAATGCTTCGCCCCTCCACATCGATTTGATAATTGTATTCAGAAGCGCCCCAATTCTTGATCGAGACCGCAGTCCAGGAGCTTCGCGGCAGAAACGTTCGAATCAGACCTGGCGAAAGGGAGAGAATGGTGGGGGCGAGTGTTCGGCCGTTGCTGGAGGCAGGAATGCCCGCGCGCCGCGGGCGCACTCATTTCAGGATTCCAATCCTCGCCCCTTTAAGTAATCAATGACGTCTATGCGCCGCTCACATGTTCTCCTGGTCCTCGCCCTGGGGTTTGGCGTGTTCCAAAACCAAATTTCAGGGGCTCAACCAAACCTTTTGCCGGCTCAGCACACGTTTGACATTCGCGAGTACCGCCAAGGCGGCGACGATCCGGACCTGGATACGCAAGCGATCAATCGCGCGGTCGCAGCGTGCGCGGCGGCCGGCGGTGGCCAGGTGTTCGTGCCGCCGGGCCGATACGTTTCGGGCACGGTTCGCCTGCGCAGCCATATAACCCTTTTCCTGGCGGCTGGTGCGACTCTGGTGGGAACGACCAATCTGGCTCTCTATCAGCCGCCCACTATTCCGTCCTACATGCCCGAAGCGCGCTGGGGCAATTGGCACCGCGGCTTGATCATCGCCGACGACGCCGAGGATATCACCATTTGCGGCCCGGGCACCATCGACGGCCACAAGGTTTTCGATCCAAAAGGCGAAGAACACATGCGCGGGCCCCACGGCATTATTTTTGTCGGCTGCCGCCATTTTACTATCCGCGACGTGTCCATCGTCGATGCGGCTAACTACGCCATCTTTTTCCAGGCCAGCGATGATGTGGAAGTCCGGAATGTGCGGATTTGGGGCGGCTGGGACGGCGTGCACTTTCGCGGCGCACCCGACCGCTGGTGTCACAACGTCAATATCATCAATTGTCAGTTCTACACTGGGGACGATTCGATCGCCGGCAGGTACTGGGACAATACCGTCATTGCCGGCTGCGTGATCAATTCGTCGTGCAATGGAATTCGGCTGATTGGCCCAGCCACGCATTTGTTGATCGACCATTGTCTTTTCTACGGCCCCGGCCAGCAACCGCATCGCACGGGCGGCCGAACCAACATGCTGAGCGGGATTATTCTGCAGCCGGGCGCGTGGGACAGAACCGAAGGACTGCTGGATGAGGTGCTGCTTTCGCAGAACACAATGCACGACGTGGCGTCGCCCGTGACCATCTGGACCAAGCCCGGCAACCCGGTCGGCCGCATCACCGTTTCCGGCCTCACCGCCACGGAGGTCTACCGCTCCGCGTTGTCAGTGGAAAGCTGGTCGGATTTGCCGATCACCAATGTAGTCGTGCAGGATGCGCACATCGAGTTTGCCGGCGGAGGAAAAGCCGAGCAGGCCAATCAACCGGTGAAAGGCCCCGGCGTCGATGCGCGCCCGCTTCCGGCCTGGGGTGTCTATGCGCGCAACGTGGAGAACCTGGCCCTCGAAGATGTGCGGCTTAGCGTCTCGCGCGACGATCAGCGCCCGGTGGTGGTTGCTGAGGGTGTCCAACGCCTGAAAATGGATAATTTCAAATTCCCCGAGATGCCCGACGTGGCACAACCCATCGTGACGACGAATGTCGTCAAACTGGAGCGCCAGTAAACCCGAGGGCGAAAATCCGAAAAGAATTGCCGCAAAAGATCGCACAGAACACAAAGAGGCAGAGCGGCTCAATGCTCAATGCCCACAAAAGGATGAGTTTGAGGCTGCGCCTCGCTAGATATCCTTCCATTCGGGATAGATGGAGGCATCTAATTGACCGCGCTGGATGAGATCATTTAGGTCCCGGATGATGGTTTTGCGCGACACTTTGAAATGATCAGCCAACCGCGAAATGTTTGGCCGCTCACTGGTCCCGCGCAGATTGTTTAACAACTCACTTTGGCGCGCCAGCCGCTCGGTAAAGCGACGCTCCGGTTCGTTGCTCTCGATTTTTTCGGCCCGTTCGAGGGATTGAAGCACGCGAACCGTTTCGGCCATGCCGCATTCGTTGAGGGCGGTGGCGACGACGCGTTCCAATTCATCGACATCAACCGGCTTCTCGATTACATAATGCGCGGAGCGCGGGCCTTGCAAGGCCTCGAGCTTGCCGCGGATATCGAGGGTCCCGGACACGATAATGACCGGAACATGCGCGGCCGCATTTTTCAAGAGCGGCAGGAAATCTGTGCCCAGCTGACCATCGGCCAGAACATGATCGAGGATGACCAGATCGGGCGAATGCCGAGCCAGCTCTGCCAATGCCGCGCTCCCGTTGGAGACGCAGGTCAGGCGGTATCCGCGCAGGGCTTTGGAGTAGAGCCGGATTTGGCGCGGATCATCCTCGACAATCAGAATATCGGCGACTTTGAGTTCAGGCATAACGGGTCGATCGGGTGGTGCAAGGCTACTCCGCGCCGGGGCTCTGTCCAGTGTGCCACTCACGCACATGTTGATTTTGTGGGGCGGCATCGCGAGGCGGCGGCGCCGGATCCACGGGGATGAGGATCCGGAAGGTTGCCCCCTGGCCGACGGCGCTCTGGACCTCGACGCCCAAACCATCCTGCTCGGCCATGGTGTAAATCATGGAAAGGCCAAGGCCTGTGCCGCGATTGGCCCGGTCGGCTTTGGTGGTGAAAAACGGGTCGAAAATACGCGGCACAATCTCCGGAGGAATGCCGCAACCGGTATCGGCCACGGTTAACTCGACATAGGTTGGCGCCGGGCGAGGAGCTCGCACCGAGCCGGAACTTGTTCCGGAGGCGACCTCTCTTACCTGAATTCGCAAGTGTCCATGACCTTGCATCGCCTCGGCAGCATTGACGATCAAGTTGAGCAGGATTTGCTCGAGACCGGCACGAGGCAATTGGACGGCGGGACTCTCGCGGTCGAGTTGTAAATCGAGGGTAATGCCGCTCAGGAATTGGCGGCTAAGCAGGCCGACGGTGTCTTCAACCAGATCCGGCACGAACAAAGCGGTTCGACCTTTATTCTGGTCGCTGCTGAAGCCCAGCATCGAACCGACAATATGCTTGCCCTGTTGAACCGCTTTCTCGACTTCCTGGACGTTTTCCTCGACATCTGGGTTGCCTTTGACTTCGCGGCCGATGAGCTTATTGGACATCCGGATCACCGAGAGCAGGTTATTGAAATCATGGGCGATCCCCGCCGCCAGAGTTCCCAACGCTTTCATTTTTTGACTGTGCATCAGCTCCGTTTGCGCGACCTTCAGCTCCCGATTGCGTTGCTCCATCAAGTCATCGATCAGCAGATAACTGGCGAAAAGCTGCCGTTGCCGGCGCAGCACGAACCAGGCGCAGAAAAGGACCAACCCGACTCCCGCCATGGCGGGTCCCGCGAATCGGGCGGAGTTGAGCGAAAGACCGGGCGACGCTTCCGTGGGCCCCGCGAGGGCTGCGCCCGGGGCGAGTGTGTTCCAATCCAGCCCAAGGGCGGCTAAATCGCGGTGTATGTCGTCGAGATTCCAAATCTGCACCAGGCCGGCGGCGGTGCCCACGGCGAGGAAGTCGCCGGCAGGGCTGAAAGTCAGCCAGGTAATGATCTGCGGCTCCGGTGTTACCAAGGAAGCCAGGACGCTTCCGCCACGGGGTTCGATGAGTTCAACGAACTGACGTTCTTTGACGATGGCCAACTCGTGGCCCGCGGGTGAAAAGGCGGCATAATTGGGCAGATCGATCGCGCTTTCGGTGGAGACTCGATAGCGCAGATTCCAGGATGGGCAGTCATAGACCCGGTACTCTTTGTCGCCGGCGCAGACCAGCAGGCTGCCATCGGGACTGAAAAAGGGGTTGCTGTTGCCGGGATCCAGGTCGCGCACTTTTCGACCCGTGGCAGCGTCCCAAACGATCGAGCCACGACCATGAAAGGTCCCGGTCACGAGCCAGTGCTTGTCCGGACTCAAGGCGGGCAGAGCGGGTTTGTCAGCGCCGCGAAAGAGCACCTGGTGGGAAGGATCCTTGAGGTCGAGCAGAACCACGTCGGAATCATTGGCCAGAAAAGCGGCTTGAGAGCGATCCTCACTGACGCGCGCGCTATCGAGGTGATGGACCTGGCTGGAGGCGATGACGCGCGGAGGGCCCAATCGCATTCGCTGGCCATCGTGTGGATCCTCTTCCAGGGCGAACACAGCGGCCTGGTTATCGGCGTAAGTCAACAAGTGCTTGCCGTCCGGCAGGAAATAAGCCGAGCGACAATTGCGGATGGGCTCGAGCAGCAGGGGGCGGCCCGACCTGGCATCCAATAGACGAAGTTCGTCGCTTTCAGTCACGATCAAGGTGTGACCATCAGGACTGAAATCCACTTGGAATGCGTTAGGCGGGGAGGCGCCGACGCAATCCACAGTGCGAAGACCCTGGGGCATGGATAACGGCCACCATCCCCAGCTGCCAAGAGCGGAGGTGCGCACCACGTAGGCCAGGTTCCGGTCGTCGGCGCTAAAGCACAGGCCGAATCCGCGCGTTGTGCTCAGCAGCAACTGCCCAGTGCGAGGATTCCACACTTTGCAGGAACCGTCCCAGGAATCCGACACCAGCAAGTCTCCTTGGTGGCTGAAGAAAACGGTGTCGACGAGGGATTTGTGCGCGACCCAGGAGGCCCGTCTGTGCGAGGCGACGTCGTAAACGTGGATGCCTCCGGTTTCATCGCCGAGCGCGAGTTGTTGCCCTGACCAAGCCATGCTGTAGAGCGGAACATCGTACTCGAGCACGGCGGTTTTCTCACCACGTTGCCAGTCCCAGATTTGAATTGAGCGGCCCAGGTTTAGGGCCACTTGTCTCCCACTTTGGTCGAAAGCCAAATCACGGGCGGGCGCGGGCAGGCTCAGAGGAGGGCGGGTTGGCTTGCCCGAACTTGACTCGACAAACTGCAGAAGCTGGGGCTCGACGAGCAAACCGATCACCGAGCCGTCGAAGCTGAAATCAATAGCGTGATAGGAGGGGCCCTTGACGGAAGCCGAACCGGTTTGCAAGTCCAGAACGTGAAAGCCGCCGGAGCGGTAACTGACGATCAGAAACCGGCTGTTGGGGCTGAACATCAACAGGGAGATGTTTGTAGCCGGAGACTGCCAGGCCAACAGCGCGCGGTGCTCGGGCAGGCTGCTGATCTCGACGCGCCCAGCGCTGGTCACCTGGGCGTAGCGGGTCAAATCGGGCGCATAGGCCCAAGTCAGGTTTTGCTCAGAAAACTTCTCCACGTGGTCTCCAGCCAGATCAAGCAAAGTCCGATGGGCGATGCATTCGTTGCGCAACTGCAATGAAGGACGAATGCGGGCAGCGGCTTCGATCACCTCGCGACCTTTGGCTTTTCGCCCGGGAGCAGTGCTCAAGCGACCTGCGGTGGCCTGCGCCAGATAGCTTTGCCAGAGCTGGTCTTGAGCCGACTGGCTGGCGGCGGTCGCCTGCAGCGTGCGCTGGCTGGCGCGAAACGCGGCAAAGACCCCGGCCAGCGCCAGGCCGATCACGACCGCCACGATCACCAGCAGCGCCGTGTTAACGCGAAACAGCCCGCGCCGGATCTCATCCTTTTGCCGTTCCAGATCCTGGGTCGAGGCTCGCAACGGAGCAACGTTCATGCTTGGTGGAGCAAGTATAAGCGGGCGGCCGCGCAAAATCCATGCTGTGCGCCACTCGCACAGGGCTGTGCCCGAGTCGCACAGTTCGCAGCAACTTAATCCAGTGATAAAGGATGGCTTATGAACCTCAATTTGCTTTGCGCCATTCGTCCGTTCGGCTCGCCACCATTGATCCAGCCCAACCACGGGTCCGCTAAACCGCTGCGCACGCTGTTCCTGCCAATCCTGGTCGCCCTGTGCGCGCTGGCAGTGCGCCAAAGCGTTACGGCACAACCCACGCCGAGTTTTGCCCTTGAAGCGCCTGTCGCCGTGCCGGTCGCCAATTCCCAGGGCCCGGGCCAGCGCATCTTCTGGAAAACTCAGCCGGGCTTGAATTACCAATTACAGACCACAACCGATTTAGACCCGCAGAAGGCCGGCTGGACCACCATTGCTCAAGTTCAGGCGGAGGGGACCATCAGTTGGGCCGACGATGTGAACGCGACCGTAGATTCCCTCCGGTATTACCGTGTCCTGATGCTCGCGACGACCAACGACATGTCACCGCCGGTACTGAGCGGTCTGCAAGCGACTCAACCGCCGCCTCCGCCCGGGCAGCCGATCTCAACTCTAACAGTCATGGCGACTGATAATATTGGGGTGACCGGTGTGGATTTCCTGAATGGCGATAATGTGATCGGGTCAGCCATTCGCGGCTCGGGAAACAACTGGAGTTTTAATTGGACACTGGCCGATGCTTCGGCGTTTTTGAGCGGTCGTTATTACGTTCGAGCCCGGGCATTCGACGCCGCGGGCAACATCGGCTACTCGCCAGCCCTGGCGTTTGACGTTGCCGGCACGAACCTAAACTGCATTACACTGGGCGCGATCACCATTTGCGCGGACACAGTCGTGCTCGCTGGGGGAGTTCATACCTTCTCGGGGAACATCCGGATCAACGGGCTCCGGCTGGCGGCCGGCGCGACCCTGACGGCCAGCGCTTCTCAAATTACCGGAAGCGGCGGCGTAATTGTTCCCGGCCTGGATACCGTCCTGAGCGGGTCATTCGACGTCGATCTTCAAACCGGGTGGCTCACGATTCACCCCGGAACGACCGCCACTTTCCCGGCCGCAGGCATTGCTCTGAGCCCGCGTGCAATTTGTATCCCGACCGGGTTGTCGGTAAACGTGTTTTCCAATTCTCTCGCCGGAGCCGGCTCCGTAACTCTGCAGCTCCCCGGTCAACCGTTTGGACCGGCAGTATTCGGCGGCAGTTTCAACTACTCGCCCGGTGGCGGCATCCTCACCGCCTCGGGGTCGATGGTTCTCAGCAACCTTCTCTCCGCCTCCGGGACCACCGAACTGAACCTGAACGACAGCAGTTTCAGCCTGGCTGGGGCTGTGCGCTTTCAGGCTGCCAATAATAGCTCTTACTATCTTAGTAACGCGCTGGTTCAACTCAGTTTCGCCAATCCGGCCGTTCCGGCTTTGTACGTCGCCGGCGACCTTGGTGTTTCAGATGGCCTGTCGCTCAACGTTCGCGGCAATGTGCTGCTCAATGGTCAAGTCGAGCTCACCGGAACGGGCCGGGGCTCGATTGGTGGATTCAGTTTTGACCCGCTGGAGGTAACATTGTCACGCGCCGCCGGAGCCAGCTCCATCACCACCGCGCAATTTGCAGGGAAACTTCTCAACGCAAATTTTTCGGGATACTTACTTTCAGGCACAGTGCTCTCAACCGGTGATCTTGATATCAGCGGAACGGGCACAGTGAGCTTCGAAGGCTTCATATTCAATCCCTTAAATGTGTACCTGGTTCGAAACGCAACCACGACCAACCAGGTGGTGGCCAACCTAAGCGGCACGTTGCGCCTTTCCTATATCAAACCGGTAAATTTCACTGGGCTCTTGCGGCAGGATGGTTCGGTGGACCTTTCGGGCCAATCCGGGCCCTACACGGTCGCGAGTTTCGGTGGCACTGTGCCTCGCCTGGACACCCCAAGCCTCACGTTTGACGAACAGGTATTCATCGGCAGTTTTCAGTTGGGCGGTCGCGATACCTCCATTCAAACGGTTGTGAATTTTCACTTCACTCGCGACACGGATGCAGCGGGCGGAAATTCAACACTCGGAGTGACTGCGGTCACCACAGAACCTACCAACCCTACTCTCACACTCACCGGAACGGCTTCGAGCACCGGTGCGTGCAGCCTCGCCGGCGACCTGCTGAACCAACAGTTCGATCTTTGGGGCTATACCGTCAATAATCTCGGTTGCGGCGTCTCTCGCAACGCTCAGGGAACCGTAACATTCAATATCACTTCCACCAGCCTGAGCTACGCTCCGTTGGTCGAAACCAGTTCGCAGGCCAGCGGCTCTATTGCGTCGGATGGCTCCGGCTCGATCGCCTTCAACTACACAACCAGCCAATTGGGAGGCTACGCGATCGAGAACCTGTCGCTGCTTCTCGCTCAATCCAGCTCGGGAACAAAAAGCCTCCAACTCGGCGCCGGCTCAATGGTGCTGCCCGGTTTTGGCTCGACGCGGGTGGCACTGACCGGTTCGCTTGCCAACGACGGCACCTTCAATGTCACTGGCACTACCGCCGAGGACCTGACCTTGAATGGCCTCGCCGTAACCACCATGGCGCGGGGCGCCACGGTCAGCCTGACGCAAAACGGCCTTACCATCACGGGCATGCTCAGTGGCGGTGTGCTCAGTCAAGTCGTATCCGGTTCCGGCTCGGCGGTTGGCACCCTGGCCATCGCACCCAATGGCAGTGCTTCGCTTTCCGGCTGTGTAACCCTCTCGCCGCTGACTTTTGGACAATTCCAAATCCGGTCCGCCGCAGCCGATGGCAGTTTCTCGGCTTGCTTTGGCGCAAATGGCCTGACAGTTGGGCAGAACTCCGTGCACATCACCTACAACGGTGCCCCTTTGACCACGCCCTCTTTGCCTTCATTTACAATCTCACTAGATGGCAGCCTGAGCATTTCGGTCTCGGCGGCCATGACCGCCGGCCTGACCTTGAACAGCTACAGTCTCCCCAATGCCAGCTTCACCTTTAGCGTCTCGGCCGGAGTCGCCACCGCGCAAAATTTCACCGCGTCCTTGAGCGTTCCGGGTTTTAACCCTGGCTTCAGCAGTTCGTCCTCGACTTCGGTTACCGGTAGCCTCAGCAGCAATGGCAGCTTCAGCCTGATTGGGACCACTGCCTCAGCCCAAACCCTCACTGGTTTAGCAGTCACCACTTCGGCCAGCGGCTCAAGCGTTAGCCTCACCCAAAACGGCCTCACCATCACAGGAACGGTTAGTGGCGGTGTTCTCAGCCAGGTCGTGTCCGGCTCGGGTTCTACCGTGGGAACTTTGGCAATTGCACCCAATGGCAGTGCCTCCCTTTCCGGTTGCATCACACTTTCACCGCTAACTTTTGGCCAGTTCCAGATCCGCTCCACAGCCGCCGACGGCAGTTTCTCGGCTTGCTTCGCCGTCAACGGCCTGACTGTCGGGCAGAACACTGTTCTCATCACCTACAACGGCGCGCCTTTGACTACCCCTTCGCTGCCTTCATTTACCATTTCCATCAACGGAAGCTTGAGCATATCGGTCTCAGCGGCCATGACCGCCGGCCTGACCTTGAACAGCTACAGTCTCCCCAATGCCAGTTTCACCTTTAACGTCTCGGCCGGAATCGCCACAGCGCAAAACTTCAACGCTTCCTTGAGCCTTCCAGGATTCAACCCTGGATTCAGCAGCGCCTCCTCGACTTCAGTAAACGGCAGCCTCGATAGCAATGGTAGTTTCAGCCTGGTGGGCACCACCTCCTCAGCCCAAACCCTCACTGGTTTGGCGGTCACCACTTCGGCCAGCGGCTCAACCGTTAGCCTCACTCAAAACGGCGTCACGATTACCGGAACGGTCAGTGGCGGTGTTCTCAGCCAGGTTGTGTCCGGCTCGGGTTCTGCCGTGGGAACTTTGGCAATTGCACCCAATGGCAGTGCCTCCCTTTCCGGTTGCATCACACTTTCACCGCTAACTTTTGGCCAGTTCCAGATCCGCTCCCCAGCCGCCGACGGCAGCTTCTCAGCCTGCTTTGGCGCCAACGGCCTGACCGTCGGGCAGAACTCCGTGCGCATCACCTACAACGGCGCGCCTTTAACTACGCCTTCGTTGCCTTCATTTACCATTGCCATCAACGGAAGCTTGAGCATTTCAGTCTCTGCGGCCATGACCGCCGGCCTGACGCTCAACAGTTACAGCCTGCCTAACGCAAGTTTCACCTTCAACGTAGCGGCCGGAGTAGCCACAGCGCAAAATTTCAATGCCTCCCTGAGCCTTCCGGGTTTTAACCCTGGCTTCAGCAGTTCGTCCTCGACTTCAGTGACTGGCAGCCTAAGCAGTAATGGCAGTTTCAGCCTGGTTGGCACCACCACCTCGGCCCAAACCCTCTCGGGGTTGGCGGTCACCACTTCGGCCAGCGGTTCAACCGTTAGCCTCACTCAAAACGGCGTCACGATTACCGGAACGGTCAGTGGCGGTGTTCTCAGCCAGGTTGTATCCGCCTCCGGTTCTGCGGTGGGCGTCCTGGCAATTGCACCCAATGGCAGTGCTTCCCTTTCCGGTTGCATTACCCTCTCGCCGCTGGCTTTTGGCCAGTTCCAGGTCCGTTCCACCGCCGCAGACGGCAGTTTCTCGGCTTGCTTCGCCGCGAACGGCGTGACCGTCGGTCAAAACACCGTGCGCGTGACCTACAACGGCGCGCCTTTGACCACGCCGTCGTTGCCCGCATTTACAATTGGCATCAATGGCGATTTCAACGTCACGGTTTCGGCCGCGATGACCGCCGGTCTGACCCTGAACAGCTTTGGCCTTTCCAACGCCACCTTTCTCTTTTCCGTTTCAGGGGGTATAGCGACGGCCGGCAAATTCGGGGCGACCCTGAACATCCCCAGTTCTCCGTCCGGCTTTTTCAAGGGAGCGGTGGCGCAAAAAGTCTCCGGCTCACTCGCCAGTGATGGGACCTTTGCGCTTAGTGGAACGCTCAGCGCCGGCCAGGCGCTCGGCACCTCCTTGCCCGTGTCCAACGTGTCGGCCGGTGCATCGGTTGTGCTGACGCAGACGGGGCTCACAATCTCAGGGGGCTTTACGGGCGGCGTTCTGACTCAGGTGCCGCTGGTCTCCACGAGTATCACCATTGCCGTCGCGGCGGACGGCAGCATGACCTTGAGCGGAACCGTTGTTTGCTCCTCTTTAATTGATAATCAGATCACGGTCGGGCCCTTCAGTGGCTCAACTTTGTCCTGGAGCATCAACAATTCTGGACTGTCGATGGCAGCATTTTCGGCCCAAGTAAATGTCGGAGGCGCTTTTGGTGCGGCGGTGGCCTTGCCTGGCTTCACGATGAATGCAAGCGGCGGCTTTTCGGTAACCCTGACCTCAAGCAAATCTCGGATTGTGAACGTGACAGTCGCTGGGTATGGCCTCACGGATGTAAGCCTTACTCTGGTCCGCAATGCGGGAGTCCTCTCGTTGAGTAGCTTTGGTGGCAACCTCACGATTCCAGGTTTTTCCCAGCACCTGAGTGGGACCATCGACGATTTAGCCACCATCACCCTCGATTTCGCCGGCGCGGTAACGTTAGGAGGTTTTACCGCCGGCACGGACGGCCATCTGGCGTTGCGCAATTCCGGGCTGACTGCCGGCGGCACTTTTGATATTTCCGCCAATGGTAACAGCCTCGGTTCGTTGGTGCTCACGGCCGCAATAGCACCCGCAGGAACCTATTCGGGCAGTGCCAGCACCACCTTATCGATCGGCGGCTATTCCACTTCGACGTTTAGCGCCACGCTATCCAACAACGGCCTTTCTGGCGCGCCGAAATTGAACTACGGCAATCTCACGATCTCCCTCCCGAACCTGTCTATCACCTCGACCAGCGTTTCGGGCAGTGGCAGTGCCCAACGGGATAGCGGCTGGGTGAAATTCTTCGATGTGCCCGGCGAAGTCGGCGACATCTACGGACGCCTGCAAGGCACCGTCTCTCTATCGGTCTCCGGCTCTGGTTCGGTCAGCGGGCAACTTTCCGCCACCTTCGGTTGGTGGGTCGTGACGCTGAACCATTGCGACCCACCGCCGCCCTTCGGCGATGGCGCTTGCTTTTATAACTATGGTCCTGACCCCATCCCCTCGGACCATGCGGCTGGCGCTTCGGGCGGAATTGGATCCAATGGACAGTTCTGCGTAAACCAGACGATCTGCAATCCGTTCAGCAACTGCCAAAACCAATTCTGCTTCACGCTGTGGTGAGACCGCTCGCCCCTGTCACTCGTCACTTCCCATCCATCCCGGACTGGTAAAATGTGGCACGGCGGTCATACTCCGGCACATGAATCCACCTAGATCAAAGGTCGTCGCGGTCCGTCGCGCCGCAGCGGCGGATTGTGCGGCCTGGCTGGACCTGGTTCGCCTGACTGTCGGCGATCGATACATCGCCCCTCAAATCTACGCCCCCGCCTGGGCCGCCGAACAGTTGAGCGCCGGCGAAACCTGGGTCGCGGAAATCGACGGCACAATCGGCGCCAGCGTCTCCATCCTCACCCCATTCACTCGCAACGACAACCCCGTCTCCAACTTAGGCCGTCACTTCGCCTTGCCCGAGCACCTTCTGGACGGAGCCGCCGAAGCTCTGTTGCGAAAAATAAACGAGATCTGCGCTGAACGCAGGCAAATGGCCATCCTGAGGGTCCCGGCGTCCGATCACCCGCAGCAGCTCCTCTTGGAAAAACTCGGGTTCGTGTGCATTGGGTTTCAACCAGCCAAGCATGTCTACCGTGACCGCGAAGCGATCCTCTTTTACGTGCGGATTGGGGCCCCGGCGGCCGCCGTGCGCCTTCCTCTTTCCCAATCCCTGCCCCAAATCGTGGAACTCGCTTCCGCCGCGTTGAAAAATCTGAATATTTCCAACCCCGAAATTGTGCGCGATGGCGCCACGGGTTACCCCGTGCAGACTGAGATCGAAATTCAGGAGGCGACCCCGGAGCAATTTGAACTGCAGAAGCTTCAGGCGCAGCCGGCCAATCCCCCGATCGAGATTTCCGGCCAATTCAACCGCGGATTCGGTCTCTTGAGAATCCCAGCCAATGCTCCCCTGCGAGCAGTCCTCGGCGCCCGAGGCGGCAGAATCGTTGCGGGGCTGACTTTCTATTTCGACGAATACGACCTGTGCCTGCGGTTGGTCGATTCCTTTTCCATCGACGAGCTTTCCACCGGCGCCATGCTGCAGCACGTGGCCCGGCTGGCACAGTCAGACTTCAGGGCGCGTTACCTCGAAGTGGATTTTCTCATCACCGCTCCTCGCGCTCTCAAAAGCGCGGAGCAACTGGGTTTTGTGCCCGTGGCTTACCTGCCGGGCATGTACAAACGCGGAGGTTGTTGCGTCGACCTGGTGAAAATGGTCAAGCTCGACACCGATTACGCGATCGACAAGGCTCAACTGACGCCCCACGCGACCCAAATCGTCACGATAGTGGATCGCATCTTCCAAAATCAAAAAGTCGGCTTCAGCACCATAACACTCCTCCGCTCGTTAGCGGCGTTCAATGGCCTGGGCGACGGCGAATTGGGCAAACTGGCCAGCTTGTCCGCCAAAAAACTCTTTCGCGTTGGTGAAACAATCTTTCAACAGGGGGACGCTGGAGACGAGGTCTTCGTCGTTATCCGAGGCAAGATCGAGATCTTCCTACCCCGGAAAGCGGCGCCGGTTTCCACCGTCAGCAGTGGTGAACTCTTCGGCGAGCAGGCCTTTCTCGACGGTGCTCCCCGTACGGCCACGGCTCTTGCTGCCGAACCCACTATCCTGCTGGTCATCCAACGTTCCGCCTTTGGCGAGCTGATCCAAACCGAGCCTCACCTGGGAGTGATTGTCATGCGAAACATCGCCCAGGAACTGTCGCGCCGGCTGCGCCACGCCGATGTGACCCTCGGCGGCACACCGCCCCCAAAAGCACCCTAACCTGGCAGCGCCGGCGTCTGGCCCGGCTACCGAAAACATAATGATCCCAGCGGCTGGCTCCGTCCGCTGCACGCTAGGTTAACCAGGCTCATTTGGAATTTTTCCAACATGCTTGAAGATCGTCCAAGCTGCCCCCCGCTCACTACACCCATCGCGGGCAACAGACCAAAAAACATCGAGCGATAAACCTCCAAAAAGTTCAACCAGATTTCCTCGTTCGAGGTGAATCTGTTCCACGGCGAGGCACGAAAATTTTGGTAGAAATGAAGGGTCCAGATGAGACTCCCGAACAGCATCATCGCCAGGATGAGCAGGACCACGGCGACGGCTCTTAATTTGGTCCGTGCCTTCAGTTTCATGACTGCGTAATAATCTGGTAATTGCAAACCCCCGCAGCGTCCAGAGCAAGAGCATTCCGTGAAAATTCGTAAAATTCGTGTCCCAAATTCCCTGTAGGTTCCTCGGGTTCTCTTCCTCCCGCATCCCTTTGAGCTTGCGAGGCACGGACCCTTCGCGGCCCAATCAATTTCGCTCGTAGCATTCCGCACGCGCACTCCCTGCGGTGAAGGAAACTCTTGTGGACAACTCCGTTGCACGTGCTCATACTCAACTCGTTGGTCCGCCGACATCATTAGCACCGCGTGCTCAGAATCAATTATCTGATGACAACAGCTAACAGGTCTCGAACAGGAGCGCCCATATGAGCAAACAAAAACTTCACTTCACTCGCCGGGATTTCCTGGCTGCCACCCTCAAGGCCGGAGCCATCCTTGCCGCACCCCAATTTGTTCCGTCCAGAGTTCTGGGCCGAGAAGGCAATGTCCCACCCAGCGAACAAATCGTGCTGGGCGGCATCGGCATCGGCAACCGCGGCACTTACGACCTGGGCTGTTTCCTCGAAGAACCCGATGTGCGCTTCGCCGCGGTGTGCGACATCAAAGCCGAACGCCGGCGCGCCATTAAGAAAAAGGCCGACGACAAGTATGGCAATGAGAACTGCGCGACCTACCGGGACATGCGCGAACTCCTGGCCCGTCCCGACATCGACGCCGTCCTGATTGCGACGGGGCCAAACTGGCATTGCACGGCGGCTGCCTTGGCGGCCAATGCGGGCAAGGACATTTATTGCGAAAAACCTTGCACCAAGAATATTGCGCAGAGCCTTGCATTGGCGGAGATCATCCGGCGCACCGGCCGGGTTTTCCAGGCCGGCACCCAGCGGCGCAGCTTGCCGAATTTTGCTTTCGCCATTGACCTGGCGCGCCGCGGCAAGTTAGGCCCGCTCAGAACCCTTTACGCCCATCCCTATGGCCTTTCCACCAAGACCAGCGGCTGGCTGCCGGCCGAGCCGGAGCCAGACAAAGAGCAGGTGGATTGGGATATGTATTTGGGCCCGGCGGCCTGGCGTCCGTTCAACAAAGCGCTGCTGGACGGGTTCAACTTCGAAAAAGGCGGCGGGCTGGTCGGCGGCGGTTGCCTGGAATGGGGCTCACACTGCGTTGACCTTTGCCAATGGGCCAACGACGCCGACAACACCGCCCCAGTAGAATACGAACCCAAAGGAGCTGAACTCCATGCCACGTACGGCAACGGGGTCAAACTCATCTTGCGCGATAATGGCTGGCTGCCGCTCGGCTCATGCCCGGTCCGCTTTGAAGGCGATACCGGCTGGGTTGAAACGGGCGATGACGCGGAAATTGTCGCCAGTTCGCCGTCCCTGCTGGTCGGCCGCGGCGCCAAGATCGCCGGATACCCCGCCAATTTCCACATCCGCGACTTCCTCGATTGCGTCAAAACCCGAGCCAAAACTCGTGCGGATGCCGACACCGCCTGCCACGCGCACATCGCCTGTCATGCGGCTAACATTGCCCTCTTTCTCGGGCGCAAACTCCAGTACGACCCGGTCAAGAATGAGTTCATCAATGACGAACAAGCCAACCGGCTCCGGTCCGAGGCGCTGCGCGAGCCGTGGCGGATCTAAATCAATCTCAGTCAGACCCAACCCTATAGAAAAAGGACATCTATGTTCTTCACCAAACAACCTCTGAGCTGGCAGCTCACGATTCTGCTCGGACTCTGCGCACTCGGTCCGAATGCTGGCGCAGCCGAGGCGCCGGGCAACGCGGCCGAAATGGAACACAAGCTGATTGCCGTGCTGAAATCCGACGCCTCTCCTGATGAAAAAGCAATCACGTGCAAAAAACTGGCTGTCTATGGCAACGAGGAAGCGGTCCCGGTCCTCGCCCCGTTGCTGCTGGATCCGCACTTGGCTTCCTGGGCCCGAATTGCTTTGGAAGTGATTCCAGGGGAATCGGCGGACGCCGCGCTGCGAGACGCGGTTCCCAAACTTCAGGGCCGGCTCCTGGTGGGCACCATCAACTCGATTGGTGTTCGCCGCGATCTCAGAGCTGTCAGCGAATTGGCTTCTAAGCTTAAGGACAGTGATCCCGATGTTATTTCAGCGGCAGCAGTAGCGCTGGGTAGAATTGGTGGGACAGATGCCGCTACAGCTTTGAAGGAAGCACTGGCCGCGGCGCCGGTTGCGGCCCGCGGATCAGTGGCCGAAGGATGCATCCGCTGCGCCGAACGCTTTCTGGCCGAGCGGCATTCGGCTCCGGCAATTGAACTTTACGATTTGGTCCGCAAATCCGACGTGCCCAAGGAGAACATTCTGGAAGGCGTTCGTGGGGCAATTCTAGCGCGCCGGGACGATGGCATTCCTTTGCTGGTCGAGCAATTACATTCTCAGGACCGGGAACTGTTCCGAATCGGTTTGCGCGCCGCCCGCGAATTGCCGGGGGCGAAAGCCACCAAGACGGTGTCTGATGAAATGCACCACGCCACACCAGAACGTCAACCTTTGTTGCTGTTGGCCCTGGCGGACCGCAATGACGAAACGGCGATGCCTACCATTCTTGACGCGGCCAAAACAGGAAGCAAAGAACTGCGCCTGGTCGCGGTAGGCATCCTTGATCGCATGGGCAAGGTTTCGACTGTGCCGGTTCTGATTGAGGTAGCGGCCGGCGGCGATTCGCAACTGACGCAAGCCGCCCTGGTTGCCTTGACCCGCATGCCCGGAAACGACTTGGATGCCAAGGTGCTGCAGCAGCTCGGCTCAGCCAAAGGCAAGACTCGCCAGGTCCTGATTGAACTCGCCGCGCGCCGCCAGATTGAAGGGACTGTTCCAGTGGTGCTCAAGGACGTCGAAGACAAGGATCCGGCTATCCGCAGCGCAGCGGTGCAGGCCTTGGGATCGCTGGGCGGGATAGCCCAGGTAAACGATCTGGTCAGATTGTTCGCCGCCGCCCAAAGCTCGAAACAGCGTGACGATCTCGAGGCCGCCATCCTGGCGATCAGCAGCCGCCTCGGCAACGGGTGCGCCCAATCTTTGCTGCCACTGGCCCATAATTCTGACACCGCGGTTCGCAAAGTCGCACTGCACGCACTGGCTTCGGCCGGTGGCCCGGAAGCCTTGGCGGCGGTCAAACAGGCCGTCGAGGACGCCGATGAATCCGTCCAGGACGAAGCGGTTCGGACACTTTCTACCTGGCCCAATACCTGGCCGGAGGACGAAACCATCGCCGAGCCCTTGTTGAACCTCGTCAAGAATTCAAAGAAGCCCAACCACCAGGTGCTGGCGATGCGAGGGTATCTGCAATTCCTTGAGGGCGATAAGAAACTCAAAGGGGATGAGAAGTTGGCCAAGGTTGAAGAAGCTCTTCCGCTCATGAATCGGCCGGAAGAGAAGCGCTCCGCCATCACAGTGGTGCAGTCAATCCCCAGCGCTGCGGCTCTCGATCGGTTAGTCAAATTTGCCGCCGACCCCGCGCTCAGCGAAGATGCTTGCTCGGCGATTGTCGATCTGGCCGGCAAAAGAATGCCTGGAATTTCAGCTGACGCCCGGCGCGAGGCGTTGCAGACCGCCGTCGACAAATCGAGCAACGAGGAAACCAGAAAGCGCGCCCGCGCCGCCCTCGAGAAGGTTCGCTGACTGAACGGCGGCGAGGTAGGGACGGCGCGCTGCGCCGTCCGCGCCGCGTACAGCGGCGCAATGCCCCACTTGGATTTTGTCGGACGCACTATTCGCAACGCTGCCGCATAAATGCGGCGTTCCGAGCGCCGAGCGCATCTCGGGCGTGAATTCTACTGCGGCAAGCGCAACTTCCTTATATCCCCGATCATAGTGAGACGCGGCCAACATTGCTAGAATGTGGCACCGTGCCCTAAACGCCGCATTTATGCGGCAGCGTGCCCGGAAGATCGTCCGCGCCCCTTCCACACTCATGGCGCCCTATAGGAAGCGGGCAGGGACCTCGCAGCGCAAGGTCCACCTAAAGACCCTGCCGAGTTGCGGCGCGCCAGCGATTCGATCACACTAGGGCGGATGCTCAATGAACTGACGCTCTCAGAATTGGGAGAAAAATTGGCTTCGCGCAAAGTGTCTTCGCGCGAGGCCACGCAACATTGTCTGGACCGGATTCGGCAGGTCGATGGCCAAGTTCACGCGTTCATCAGCTGTGACGAGCAGGATGCGCTCGCCCAGGCTGACGCGGCCGATCAAAAGATTGCTGCGGGGCAACGAGCGCCCTTGCTCGGCATTCCCATTGCGACCAAAGATGTCATCGCCGTCAAAGGCCAACCGCTGACTTGCGGATCGAAGATCCTGGGCAAGTTCATCTCGCCCTACGACGCGACCGTCATTGAGAAGCTGCGGGCCGCAGGCGCTGTGATATTTGGCCGCTTGAATATGGACGAGTTTGCGATGGGCAGTTCCACCGAGAACTCCGCGTTTCACACTACGTCCAATCCCTGGGAGGTCTCGCGCATTCCGGGCGGTTCGTCCGGCGGATCGGCCGCCGCGGTAACCGCTGATGAATGCATTGCCGCTTTGGGCTCGGATACTGGCGGCTCGGTCCGCCAACCCGCCGGCCTTTGCGGCTGTGTCGGGCTCAAGCCGTCCTATGGGCGAGTTTCGCGGTATGGACTGGTCGCATTCGCCTCATCGCTGGACCAGATCGGCTGCTTGACCAAAAACGTTCGCGATTCGGCAACACTGCTCGAGGTATTGAGCGGAGTCGACCATCGTGATTCGACCAGCGTGCCTCAACCGGTACCGTCTTATGCCGACAACCTGGTCCCCGAGCTCAAAGGCCTGCGCCTGGGATTGGCCAAGGAATACATGGTGGGAGGATTGGATCCGGAGGTCCGCAAGGCCGTAGATACCGCGGTGAAACAACTGGAAAAACTCGGGGCGGAAATCGTTGAGATCTCTCTGCCTCATACCGATTACGCGATTGCGACTTATTATATTATCGCCACAGCCGAAGCCAGCGCCAACCTGGCGCGTTTCGACGGCATACGTTACGGCGCGCGGGTCGACGGCGCCGATCCCATCGAACTCTATTGCAAAACACGAGGCGCAGGGTTTGGCGCGGAAGTGAAGCGCCGAATTCTTTTGGGCACTTATGTTTTGAGCAGTGGCTACTACGATGCCTACTATCTGCGAGCCCAAAAGGTTCGCACCCTGATCCGCAATGATTTCCTGAATGCGTTCGGAAGAATCGATGCGCTCGTTACGCCCACTTCCCCAACGCCCGCTTTCAAAATTGGCGACAAGGCTGACGACCCGCTGCAAATGTATCTCATGGATATCTACACGATCTCGGCAAATCTTGCGGGCTTGTGCGGAATCAGTGTGCCCTGCGGCTTTACAACTTCACCAAAGCTGCCAATCGGTCTCCAATTTCTGGGCAAACCCTTCGATGAGCAAGTCATCCTCCGTGCGGCGCATGCTTATGAGCAGTCGACGCCGTGGCATAATGAAAAGCCACTATTACCGAAGTAGCGCGCTGTTGTTCGGAGTCTCTTCTTCAGCCGGTCTGGTCTCACAGCTTGGCGCCGCATGCATTCAGCAGGAGGGGCCAAATCGTTCGTCCCAACCGCCTGAAGGCGGGACTCCGAGCCAAACGCGGTCCGCTTTTAGCGGGTCCAGCGCTCTTGAGAGCGGGTTCGGGCCGCTTTGCGGGCAGCCATCCTGCGGTTGGCCGAGCCACGTCGACGCGCCGCTGAGCGGGCTTGTCTTGAAAGGGCTTTGTGGGAGGCGGCGCTGTGGCCCTCTCGCTTCAACGCGTTCAGCCTCGCACGGGAACGGCTCCGGGAGGTCTTTTGAGCGCGCTGTCCTTTGCGATAGGCCGAAGCGGCACTTTTCCGGGTCTTGGCGGAAGCCTGTCCTTTACGTGGCGGGCGAAGTTTGACTCCCGCGCGCCGAGCCTTGGAGAGCCCAATCGCAATCGCCTGCTTGGCGGAACGCGCGCCGTGTTTGCCTTCGCGAATGTGGTGCATTTCCTCGCGCACGAATTCGCCGGCTTGGGTGGAGGCGGCTTTACCCTGGCGCCGGTCGCGGCGAGCCCGTTCTAGAGTTTGTTTTTCCGGCATGATTCCTTTGGTTACGTGCAAAACAACAGCTGTTCCACACTCAATACGGTAGAAACCTCCGCCTGAGGTCTTCAATAGGGTGAATTGCTGCTCCAATTGTCCAGGTCTCTTGACCCCGCTTCCGGAAAAGCTACCATCAGCCAAGCGGCCAATGACCTGAACTCAATGGTTCATTTCCTGGCCAACATTTTATGGCGAATAAACAAATTATTAAGCCGGCCAAATCGGCGCCGGCAGTCGGTCCCTACAATCATGCGGTCCGCACCGGCGACTTGCTGTTCTGCGCCGGCCAGATCCCCATCGATCCGGCCACGGGAGATCTGGTTAAAGGCGATATCAAGGTCCAAACCCAACGCGTGCTCGAGAATGTGAAAGTGATCCTCGACGATCAAAAACTGACTTTCGCGAATGTGGTCAAGAGCACGGTTTTCCTCACCAACCTGGCTGATTTCTCCGGGATGAACGAGGTCTATAGCAAGTATTTCACGACCGATTTTCCAGCGCGCTCGACCATCCAGGTCGCGGCGCTTCCAAAAGGGGCCAATGTTGAAATCGAAGTGATCGCTCATGTTTAAGCACGGTTCAGAGTCCCGGCTTCAGCCGGCCACAGTAACCACGGATGAACCCTGATGGACACGGATGCGACGGCACGGAATTGATTGCCGGGGTAATCGTTAGCTTCACCGAGCGGCAACAGATTAGTGGTTCGCGATTTCTGGTTCGGCCTGCTTTTATCGGTGTTCAGCTGTGGCCATCTTTGGTTTTATCTACTCGTCCGGCTTCAATCGCCAACCGATAATGAGATCTCTATGAAAACCAAAAAAACCTGGCGCGAGAAACTTGCTGATAGCAAAGGGCTGCCAAAGGTTGCCAAGGTAACCGGGAAGATGAGCCGTCGTTGGGGTGAGGGCACGATGGTAGTGCCCGCCCCACTCGAAGTGGACGCGCTGATGAAGAAAGTACCAAAGGGCAGGTTGGCGACCATCAACGAGCTGCGCGCAGCTCTGGCGGCTAAACATCATGTCACCTTTGCCTGCCCGATCACGACTGGTATTTTTGCATGGATTGCCGCTCATGCAGCGCAGGAAGCCGAGGCAGCCGGGGCAAAGCGCATCACCCCGTACTGGCGCACGCTCAAGAACCGCGGCGAATTAAATCCCAAGTACCCGGGGGGCATCGCACAAATCATGAAGCGGCTCAAGGCCGAAGGCCACGAGGTGGTGCAGCGCGGCAAACGAACCTTTGTTGACGAGTATCAAAAAGTCCTTTTCAAAAGTCTCCGTTGAATCGAACCGGTGCAACCGCTCGAAGGCCGGTTATTATCTCGCGACAAACCCATAAACGATGACTGATGTCTCCTATCTCATTGCTGGGCTGCTAGTCGGTGGGGGCGTGGGTCTCTCAATCGGGTGGGCCGTCTGGCGAAGTCGCGGATCCGGAAGCGACGCTCGGCTGGAAGCTGAATTAAGGCAACAACTCGCTAAAAAGGAAGCAGACCTTAGCGCACTTCGTCCGCAGCTCGCCGAGGCTAACCAAGCACGCGCTGTGGCTGAGGCGAGCCACGAGGCGGCCAAACGCTTGGCTTCGGAGCAAGGGCTGCTGCACGACAAAGCCATGCAGGAAACCAAGGAGACCCAGCAGAAAGCCTTGGCTGACCTGCGGGAGGCCTTTAAAGCCTTGAGCTCCGACGCGCTTAAACAAACCGCGCCTGAATTTCTGCGCCTGGCCAACGAGACGCTCTCCAGGTTCCAGGAGTCGGCTAAAGGCGACCTTGAAAAGCGCCAGGAGTCGATCAAGACACTGGTCAAGCCTCTTGAAGAACAACTGAAGATTTACCAGCAGCGGCTGCAGCAGAGTGAGTCGGCACAGTCGACCACGTTGGGCGAAGTTAAGAAGCAACTCGAGACGCTGGCGAATCAAAGCCAGGCGCTGGCTCAGGAAACGCAACAGTTTCGGGTCGTGCTCAAGTCCAACCAGGCCCGTGGCCGCTGGGGAGAGGAAACCCTGCGTCGCGTGGTGGAAGCTGCCGGGATGAGCGCGCATTGCGATTTTACCGAGCAGACTATGGCCGGAGACGGCAAGCCGGACCTGGTGGTGCGCTTGCCTGGAGAGCGGCTGATCATTGTCGACGCCAAGGTGCCGGATCTGGATTTCCTTGGCGCGCTGGAATCGGCAGACCCGGCCAAGCGCACGGAATCGCTAGCCCTGCACGCCGCCAAGCTCAAGACGACCATCAAAGCCCTGGCGGAGCGCGATTACCCGGCGCAATTTCCAAATGCCCTGGATTATGTCGTTCTTTTTCTACCCGCCGAGTCGCTTTTCAGCGCCGCACTCGAAGGAGACCGGGATTTGATCGTTTGGGCGGCGACGCGCCGGATTTTGCTGGCTACGCCCGCTTCGCTAATCGCCTTGCTGCGCTCGGTGAGCGTGAGCTGGCAACAACACGCGCAAACGGAAAATGCGCAAAAAATCGCCGAAGCGGCGCGGGAATTCTATTCGCGCGTCGTCACCTTTAGCCGCCATTTCGACAGGATTAGAGCCGGCCTGGAAGATGCCAACGCCGCCTTCAATGATGCCGCGGCGAGCTTTCAGTCGCGGGTCCGTCCGGCCGGTGAGCGGTTGGCCGACCTCGGCGGAGGGATCGAAGGCAAGGATTTGCCAGAGATTCCGCTGTTGGACAATGCGCCGCGATTACCTTTTCCAAAGACGGAACCGGCCAGGCCGGCAGCCCTTCCATAAAAGCCCTTTTGGCTTCTTTTAAGGTCACACCGCGTCACAGTTTGCCACGACGGCGTCGGAGCGATTTCCGGGACTGCTTTGCGGCGGAGTGAAACTTCTCAGCGCCGGTCGACGTACTTTTGCATCGCCTCCTCCTGTCGCTCGATCGATTCAACTAGTTTGAATTGAGTCCGGCAGCGATCCAGGTTGTGGGACGGTCGATGGATGCGGAAATAAGTGTCGCCGCTGAGGAAATCAGTTAGGAAGCGAATGCCGATTTCAAACGTAATGAGCTTGCCGGAGAAAGCGATGTGGGCCTTCTCGGCTTTGGTAAGGAATTGCGCGGCGGTGGACAAGTATCCATCGGCGAGCTTCTTAAACATGGGCATCTGCATTTTGACCTTGGACAGGTCCAACTCGTCTTCGAGAGTGGGACTGGTGGTGGTTCGGACCATGTCTCCGAAATCGTAAAGAGCGCAACCCGGCATCACGGTGTCCAGGTCGACAATGCACATGGCCTCGCCGGTCAGCACGTCCAACATCACGTTGTTGAACTTGGTATCGTTGTGGGTAACGCGTTCGGGGATCCGACCTTTGGCCATCGCATCGAGAATCACGTCGACAATCGGCTCGTGCTTGAGGGCAAAGTCAATTTCGGCTTTGGCGTCTTTGGCTCGGTTGTAATGATCTCGCTCGATCGCATGTTGCAGCGCCCCAAACCGGCGGCGCGTGTGATGGAAAAACGGGATGGTCTCGAACAGGCGCTCCCCGGGCAAATCCACCAGCAATTGTTGGAATTCCCCAAACGCCCGGCCGGCTTGAAAAGCCTGGTCGGGTGACTGCACCGCTTCATACGTTTCGACGCCTTCGACGAAGACAAAAGTGCGCCAGACTTCGCTGTCTCCGTTCTGGTAAAAGGATTTGCCATCGCGCGTCGGGATCACCACCAGCGAGCGGCGGGTCGCGTCGCGCACACTGCGCGTTTCCTGTTTCTTGCGGAGGTGCGTTGTCACTCGCATCACGTTTTTCATCACCGCCGCCGGATTTTTGAAAACGTTCCGGTTAATCTTCTGGTGGATATATCGTACCCGCGTGCCGCCCTGGTCATAGGTCGCCGTGTACGTTTCGTTGATATGGCCGATCTTGAGCGTCTCAGCGTGAAGAATCTCTCCGTAAATCTGAAACTTCTTCGAAATCTCCTGAAGCTGTTTTTCCTGGTAAGCCATAACCGATTAGCCTCCGAGAGTGGCGCTTTCTGAGAGGGCTGGCAATCCGTATTAACACAGATAAGCCCGGTCAGCTGAACAGGCTGAACGAAGTCCCCTAGTTGTCCGCCCGACCTAGCCAGAGAACGGCGATGCGACACCGCGCCTAATTATAATTCATCGGAGAGTTCCCCGTGTTTATGCTCCGGATTGGGAATTAGCTTCTGGTTGCGGCAGTCCACCACCCAATCCAGATCTTCCAAAGGGATCTGGCCCACAATATTAGGCAGCGCATCGGGGACCTCCACCACATCGAATCGACCGGTACGACCTTGAATCTCCAATGACACAGGTGCAAACACCCGTCTGGTTTCGGACCGGGCAGACATTGTCCGAGAACGGATTTCGCCGACTGGCCGGAGACCTAACTCACGAATGATTGAAGCCCTCAAGTAAAACTTCACCGCACCGGTGTCCACCAAGGCGTCGGTTTCGATCACTCGCGGTTGCTCCGTGCGAGCGCCGACTGCGACCAGCTCGGCATCGAGCCAGTTCTCAACCCGAATTTTCGTCCTGACCTTTCCCATACCTTTTGGCATATTCCAAACCTAGTTCTATTTATCGAAGTTGGCAATTAAGGTCAAACATTCTTATTCCCGCTTACATTTGACGGGCGGAACATGCCAAGGTGATACGGTTGCTGCAACCGGTGAGCGGCCCTTGACGTAAGTCCGCAGGCGCTGTAAACAAAACCGTATGACACAAGTCATTTCAGTTCGAATACCTGCCCAGAAAGTAGCGGCGATTGACCGGCGGGCGGCGGACGAGGGACTCGATCGCACTAAGTATCTATTGAAACTGGTGGAGCAGGATTTAGCTCAGCGCAATCGTCGCCTGAAGCGACGTTTCGCCAGTAGCCACCTGCTGGGCAAATTCCACTCGCGCGGGAGTTCCAACGCTGAAATTCGGAGGGCGCTTAAGTCGCGTTGTGACGAAGATCGCTGATTCCGGCTTACTTATCGCGGCGCTGGACCCACGAGACGGACACCACGCCTGGGCCGCGCGTGTGCTGAAACAGCAGGAACCACCCTGGCTGGTTTGCGAAGCGGTACTGGCAGAAGTATCAGCCAGTATCGGAACACCTGAACCCGTTTTGGAGATGCTCCGCGTTGGTGATCTGGAGATTGGGTTCGGTTTGGCGCAAAACCGCTCGGAAGTGTTCGCCTTGGCCCGAAAATACCGAGACCAAGGAATGGATTTGGCGGACGCCTGCGTTGTCAGAATGAGTGAACTCTTCGATAAGGCCATTGTGTACACGGTTGATCGAAGGGACTTCATGGTCTACCGGAGGAAAAGACGGCAACGAATCCCCTGTGAATTCCCTCGCTAGCGTTGCCGCCAGCGCAAAAGGCCGATGAAACCGGGCGCGAAGCACCGGAGGAATTCTGAAGCACCGCTTGCCGAGCGCAGTCAGAACTCAGTTCGGAATTGTTTAGATCAACTCCGTCGCGCCGGAGAGCCGCCTTCCGGGACGCCACGAATCTGGCCCGCCGTTGTCAGCGCTTTATTCATTGCATTGGTATGTATGCTGGTGCCGGCGATCGCGCCGGACCTGGGAATTGATGCGTCCTGGTGCGCGGTTCTCGACTGGGCACATCAGCAAGGACTGCAGTTCGGAAAGGACATCGTTTTTACTTACGGCCCCCTGGGATATCTGGTCGCTCCTTACTGCTTGGAGCCGCCAGGCACAGCGCGGATCCTGTTCAATGCGGCGCTCTGCTTTCACATCGCCTTGGGACTTTCCCTGTTGGCCTGGAAACTCGCGCCCCTTTGGCGTTACGCCCTCCTTGGATTCTTTGTTGCCGAAACAGCCAATGCCGAAATCCGAGCTGATTTACTGCTGAACACAGGACTTTTTTGTTGGGGCCTGCTTTGTACGTTCGATTCAGGCGACCGCCGATGGATCGTGATCGGAAATTTTGTGCTGCTCGCAGCCTTCTCAGCGTTGACGAAAGTGAACTTTCTGTTCGTCGCGGGGTTCTCTGCGTGTGCTCTTACAGGATTCTCATTGCTCACCAATGAACGCAAAGCCGCGTGGGCGATATTACCTGCATTTGCGGGTGGCGTTCTCCTCTTATGGCTAGCTTGCGGGCAGGCCCTCTCGCATTTCGCCGGTTTCCTTTGGTATGGGTTAATACTTTCCCGTGAGTACGATCAGGCGGCGGGCCTGGGAGGTCTACCCATACTCCGGACTTTGGGGGTTCTGATTGGGTTGTCAGGGCTTGTCGCCGCGACTTTGCGTGTGCTGAGCGCCTCGAAAAGTCCGCGGCGAATGGATGGCTCTCGCCAAGCCGTGCTCGTTGTGTGGATCGCCGGTCAGCTCTTCACGGTAGGCAAACACAGCCTTGTCCGGATGGACCGGCTGCACTTTTTCGACCTGGCTGTCTTCGCACCCGTTGTGGCGCTGGCACTCGAAGCCTTGCCGGCTTCCCCGTCGCGTTCCCGCAGCATGGCGCGAGGGCTGAGTCTGGCTTGCTGTGCGTTATCGCTGTATACGATCGACTCGGCCTTCTTGCCGGGCGTCGTGCCGGCGTTAAAACAGGTATTTGCCCAGGCTGCTTACCACTGGCACTGGCTTTTCTCCGCGTCCTACTGCCGCGGGGCGATGGCGCCGGATTTGGACTTGCGTCGCAACGAAGCGCAATTGCCGGCCGTGCGTAGAATCGTGAGCCACGCGACGATTGACGTGTTCGGGTTTCATCAGGCTCATGCCCTGCTAAATCAACTGCAGTACCACCCGCGACCGGTTTTCCAGAGTTACGTTGCTTACAATGGCCAACTCGCCAGACTCAATGAGAAGTTTTATCTTTCCGCTCAGGCCCCCGATTACGTTCTCTTCGAACTAACGGGGCTCGAACATCGGTTCCCAGCGCTGGACGACAGCCTGGCGCTTCGGGCTATCCTCGCAAATTATCGATTCGTGACGAACGCCGACGGTTTTCTATTGCTCAAGCACGCGAGTTCAAATCCACCGGCCCTGAGACTTCTCAAGTCAGGAGATTTTCCGCTGGGCCAGCGGCTCGACATAAGCCGCAATTCCGCCCAGAATCTTTGGGTCGAATTGGAAATCGATCCTACCTGGCTGGGCCGGCTTTACAAATTTGTCTATCACGCTCCGACAGTCCGGCTTTCGGTGTGGGCCAATTCAAACGTCGCTCGAAAGGCGATCATCCGGCGCCAAGCCGCACCGTCCCTGCTGGAAACCGGCTTTATCGGCTCCCCTTTTCTTGTGAATACGGCTGCAGTCCAGGATTTCTACGCGGGACGGGAGGTGTTCCGGCCGGGGGGATTTTCGATTGAGGCGACCGGACCTGGCACGCTTTGGCAGAAGTCGATTCATTTTCAAGTATCCAAAATCGAAACTCCGCCAGGCCAAGCGGATCAGAGGGAACAGCAATAGAAATGGCGGACTCGCACTGCCCGCGCGAAATACACCAGACAATAAAAAAAGCCGAAACATTGCTGTTTCGGCTTTTTAGAAAAAAACTGGCGGCAACCTACTCTCGCGGAGTCTATAAAACCACTACCATCGGCAAGACTGTGTTTGACGGCCGTGTTCGGAATGGGAACGGGTCGGACCACAGCTTTATGGCCACCAAAATGCTAGCGCGGACCGCCTGGAGATTGCCAGGCGGGTCGATAGAAATCGACGGCGCAAAAAATTTAAAAGAACAGGACCGGAATCGGCGGATTCTCTGAAAACTGCATATAGGAACAACCTGGATTACAATTCGCGAGTTAAAATCGCTGATCCATCGCCGTCCCCCGCAACGCAAGCGTTACGGGAGCAGACGAAAGAAAAAAGCGATCAAGCCGCACGACCGATTAGTATTAGTCCACTCAACGGATTACTCCGCTTACATGCCTAACCTATCAACCCGGTGGTCTACCGGGGGTCTTTAGGGACCTTGCGGTCCGGGAAACAATATCTTGGGAGGAGCTTGGCACTTAGATGCTTTCAGCGCTTATCTCTTCCGCACATGGCTACGCAACGATGCCCCTGACGGAACAATTGCCACACCAGAAGTGCGTCTAACCCGGTCCTCTCGTACTAAGGTTAGAACCCCTCAAGTTTCCTGCGCCCACAGTGGATAAGGACCGAACTGTCTCACGACGTTCTGAACCCAGCTCGCGTACCGCTTTAACCGGCGAAC
>DASRFK010000069.1:0-7075 GCA_035651635.1 Verrucomicrobiia bacterium
ACTTTGGGGACCGTCCATTGTTGGCTTCGGCAGCTATCACTACCGATATGACAGTGGCCGTGGAGGAGACATGCCGCTGATCAGCTTTTCACCGCGTAAGGCCGCCCTTGTTCTGTACAGCATGCTGGACCACAGCGAGGCCAAAGCCCTGTTGCGTAAACTCGGAAAGCACACAACAGGAAAGGGATGCCTCTACATCAAGAAGCTTGCGGATGTGGATAAGACAGTCCTTGAAACTCTGATCGGGAACGCGGTCGCCCACAAGCGGGCTCGCAAGGGCACGCATCAGTCCGCCTGACTCTCGATGACCGTAATGTGGAGTTTGCGCCAACTCCGGTTATTCGACCCGAACCGGCCTTCTCATGGAAGGCGTTAACGCTCAAAACCCACGCCGAAAGCACTTGAGTGACCTTTATGTGGGTGGGTCGGGCAAGTTGATGCGAGTGGACGCAGCTAACCAGAATACGAACGACCTCTAAGAAAAAATGCGAGTCTGAGTCGGTTACATGTGGGAGAGTGGTATGACTCAGCATTGCGGAACATACACCGAAATTGTCGATTAGTACAGGGGATTTACTCCACTGTCACGAGTATCGTACTTGTGGCCGGGCTCAGCAACGATGTTCCTGTGTAAACAGCCGAAACGTTGTGCACGCCAACCGGCAGGAGGCTGGTGGTAAATGTCGCTGTCCCGGCAGCGTTGACTTTTGCCGGGGTGGGATTCAACACGACGTATCCTCCGCTGGCCAGGTCTGCCACAAATGTCACTGACCCTAACGATGGGGGGGCGGCTCGGTTTGCGATCGTTGCAGTCAAGGTAATGGGTGAGCCATGAGGAGCCGGATTGGGCACTGCTGTAAAGGTGGTAACGGTCGGGACCGCACGAACCGGGAAAAATGCGGTTGGACCAAAATCCATTTCGAATGCGTCGACTGAGTTGTCAAACTCACTGCCGGAAATTAATGGCGCAACAGTGTCGCCGGAGACGTGAACCCATCCGTAAAGGTCCAGCGCCATGCCTGCTAATCCCGTTCCAGCATTCCCAAATTCCTGAGCACTGTGCGGGAGCAACGCCCCGTTTCCGGCATTGAATGCGGCAAACCATCCCGCGCATGTAATGACCGGGGGGAGGAGATCGCAATTGGTAGGCAGCGGCCGGTTAAAGATACTGGAGTTGGTCGAACCTCCAGCATAGACATTGCCCACAGCGTCTAGCACCAGAGAAGTGAGGTAATCCGGATAAAGAATTTGGCTGCCTTCGGCGGTCCGGACCGGGCCGTCGGTTTCCCATTTCTTATTCAGCAATTTGTCGTACTTTTGCAGCGCAATATAACTCTTTGAGATTCCTCCCGAGGTAGTAAAGAACGAGGCACCTGCGTAAACGTTGCAGGAGAGATCGTTAGTGACTGGGCCTGTGGTGTAATTGGTTGCAAGTTGCAGGCTGGCCCGCGGTCCTGATTTGAAAGTTTGCGCGTTGTACTCATTGAGCCAACCGGACTGGCCCGGTCCCCCATTTGTCCCGTTCGGTCCTGCGTTGACTGCCAAGTAGAGGTTCCCGCCGCAAACGGCGATTCCGTTGCCGAAAGTCTCGTCCTGCGCGTTTTGAGAGAACTCATAGAGAGTGAGGGCGTGCGATCCTTTGGCAATCTCGGCGATGAAGCCGTCTTCCGATCCGAATAATGTATAGCCGGGAAGGCTTCCGGTAGTTGATCCCGCGACATAGAGATTCCCCTTGGAATCGACTGTGAGCGCTCCCGCGTAATCGTCTTGCGTCGATCCAAACATCCGGCACCACTGAAATTTTCCGAGCGGCGAAAATGAGGCTACCCAGATGTCGCTGCCACCTTGGTTATTGGTGCAGTTATAGACGCTGCCAACCGTGGACCCGGCCAGCACCACGTTCCCCATGCTGTCTACCAGAACCGCGGAAACATAGTCCGGAGTGGATCGGCTGACCGTCGCCGGCCCAAACTGGATGAAGCCTCCCCCGAAACTGGTGTCGAGAGTTCCATCGCTGAAATAACGGGCGACAAAAAAGCCGCCCGGACCTTCCCCGCCGTAAAACTTGGACAGGTTGCTGTCGGATGCACCGGTCACATAGATCCGCGGCCCGGGATGCGCCTGCCCTGCTTGCGGCTGAGGATCGACCGCGATCGGGCCCCCGGCGTCGTACACATTCGCCGTACCAATCTGCTGCGTATTGATCGGCGGAGGAAGGAACCGGAATATCGCGGCGCTGGTAGCTTGCGGCGAATCCAGGCCTGTGCCGTAGATCCACCCATCACTTCCTTCCAGCAACTCGGCTCCCGGATCGATGTAGGGTGGACTGGACACTTCTGTCGAGTAGAGCGGTTGCTCAGCAACGACTGCGGTCACGTCCAGCTTCAGCCCCGTTCCGCTGCCACCCGTCGTGGCAAGAGCGTTCGCAATACTGTAGCCGGTTCCGGGACTTACCAGAGCGACGCTAGTTACCGAGCCAGCAGTACCTGTGGAGGTTACTAACGCCGTTCCTCCGCTCCCGCCGCTCTGCGTTACGGTGACGACATCGCCAACTCCATAGCCAGATGCGGTTGCACCCGGATAGACCGCAATCGTCTTGATGCCACTCGGGTTCGACACAGAAGTAGCAGCGCTGTAAATCTCTCCCACAACCGGGCTGCCGCTTGGATCTACACCTTCGGCAGTCCCTGTGCCATACATCGCGCCATCGCTGGCTCCCAAAATCCCTGCGAGCGGGCCGCCCGGGTCTGCTCCAGCTCCGCCGGCAAACGTGTGAACCGCGATGACAGGAGAAGACCCAGTGCATCCACCCGAAAGGTCGACGCGAAAGATTTGTCCGTCGCCAGTCGATGAAAATTTACCGACGCCATACAATGCACCATCAGTGCCGACTGCCAACCGTCCGATGGGACCCACATCGGTGCCGCCAACCTCGGCTACCGCACATTCTGCGAACAGAGTTGTCGTGGTGTTGAACTCCACGATGGATTCTGCATCAGCTTGGGTCGTGAAATACAAGTTCCCGTCGCCATAATCGATCGGGAGCTGTGGATATAGGCCATAACTGGGCAGATCGACCGCATGAAACACCGGAGCGGTGCCCGGCGGCACCGTGCTCGGGCTTACGTATTCGAAGATTGTGGACTCGAAATATGGCGGTACTCCGCTCGCTTGCGTCGTGCCATACAGATGTCCGTTGCTCCCGAGCGTGACACCAACAGTCGGCGTGCGCCCATCGGTCATGATCGATGGGTTCATCGCATAGAGAACGGTAAGCGCGCGAGCCTTTGGATCAAAGCGGTAGATGGTTCCGCAGGA
This sequence comes from Verrucomicrobiia bacterium, assembly GCA_035651635.1. GTDB lineage: Bacteria > Verrucomicrobiota > Verrucomicrobiia > Limisphaerales > UBA8199 > JANXQE01. The sequence continues at coordinate 3,319 of DASRFK010000069.1, forward strand.
TGGAGGCTCAGCACCAAATTCCTCGCAAACAGCGCCGTAACCTTGCGTGGTGCCGTAGATGTAAGTTCCGTCAAATGCCAAGCTGCCGGTCGGTTGGGCGCCGTCAGTAGTGCCTCCAGCGAAGGTATACAAAAGCGTGATCGTCGGTGATGGCGAGGTCGTGGTATCAATCTGGTAGAGGGTGCCGCAGCCACTGAAGTTAAAAGACAGACCCGTGGCCGTACAGAGGGTATAGTTAGGGCCGGATCCGCCACCCTGGGCGGTTCCTACGAAAACCCCCGGCTTGATTTGAACCAGACTGCCCGCCGTGTAGTAGCCCTGAGGGTAGTGAGGGGACGTCGTGCTAAAGGGAAGAAAACCTTCCCACTGAAATTGAAAAATCGGACTCTGGCCGTAGCTTGGTGTCAGAAGGATAAATATCAGCAAACTAACGGCGATGAGTCGGCAGCTCGATACGATCTCAAATCCAGATTCGCTGATGGCCGTGCAAAGGTTTGCATATCGCGCTTTTGGCTTCATGCCATCCTCCTCGCGCTGACGCCTCCCAGCCCGCATCCCGCCTCTGCTAGAATTGCGCACACCAAAGGCGTCCGTTTGCGCCTGACCATCTCGCGTTACGAAACTCATACCGGGGTACCTTCGCGATGTATTTAAAGTCCGATCAAATTTTTCTCAAATCGTTTTGAAAGATGGCTACGTTGCCCCCAGAGCAGTGCTCGTACGAATTCGGTCCCTACCGGTTGAATCCTGTTCAGGGCACCCTTTTTGATGGCACGAGAAAAATCTCGTTGACTCCAAAAGCATTTCAGACTTTGCTGGTTCTAGTGGAGCGCCGTGGAGAAGTTGTGACCAAGGAAGAACTACTCAACAAAGTGTGGCCGGGAACATTTGTTGAAGAGGCGACGCTGGCGCAAAACATTTTCACTCTCCGCAAGCAATTGCAGGAAGATGGCGCAGAAGCTCAATACATTGAGACCATTCCCAAAAGAGGTTATCGCTTCATCGCGACCGTAAGGTTGGACCAACATTCAACAGAACCCCTCAACCTCCAGCCCATTAATAAGGTTCCATTGCAGGTTCCTGTGCAGTCCCGAACTCGCGTTCGGAGCCTATGGGCAGTTGTGGTAGCCGCCACTTTGCTTATTTTGGGTGCCGCCGGGTACTGGTTTGGTCGCGCACGGGTGTCCAGGTCCGAACGGCGCAGGGTCATGTTGGTGGTCTTGCCCGTGCAGAATCTCACTGGCGACCCCGCCCGCGAATATGTGAGCGACGGATTGACCGAAGAAATCATTGCACAGTTGGGGGAGTTAAGTCCGCAGCGTTTGGGAGTGATTGCGCGGACCTCCTCGATGGCATACAAAGGTGTTGAGAAGACAGCCGGCCAGATCGGACGCGAACTGCGCGTGGACTACCTTTTGGAATGCAGCGTACGCGGCTCAGGCGAACGCCTGCGTGTGACCGTACAACTCATCCGCACTCGGGACGAAACCCATCTTTGGGCGGAAAACTACGACCGCGCCTTGGGAGACGTACTGAGTTTACAGACTGCTGTGGCTCGGGAAGTGGCAAACAGAATTCGACTGACTCTCAGCCCTGAAGAACAAGCCCGGCTCACTCATTCTCGGCCGGTGCAGCCAGAAGTTTACGATGCATGCTTGAGGGGCCGTTTTCTCTGGAATAAGCGAACTCCCGAAACCGTGGCCAGCGCCGAAGCTTATTTCCAGCAGGCGCTTCAGATGGATCCCGGCTACGCTCCTGCCTATGCCGGCTTGGCCGACTGCTATCAAGTAATGATGAACTTGGGAAAACTGCCCGTTTCCGAAGGACTGCCGCAGGCCCGGGCAGCGGCGATCAAAGCACTGGAACTGGACGATACACTGGCCGAGGCACATACGTCTCTAGCCTCCATCAAGGGCGACTTCGATTGGGATTGGCGGGGCGCAGAAGCAGAATACCGGCAGGCGTTAACCCTTAATCTAAACTATGCGACCGCGCACCACTGGTATGGCGAGTTTCTCGCGGGAATGGGGCGCTTTGATGAGGCCACGAACGAGATTCAGAAAGCGGCAGAGTTGGATCCGCTTTCACCTGTGATTGCGGTCACGCTCGGTCAGATGTTTTGCAGAGCCGGGCAATGTGAGCGCGGCATCGAACAGCTCAAGCGAACTTTGGCGATCTACCCCGATTTTACCGAGGGTCATGAGGCACTCGCAGAAATTTACGGACACCAGGGGATGTATGCACAAGCCCTTTCCGAGTTGGCCAAAGAACCCCAGGCCCTGCGGAAACACTCGATGGTTCTCTCCGGGTATGTCTTAGCTAGGGCTGGCCGAAAACAAGAGGCGCTGGACGTATTGCGACAGGTCAAAAGAGACGAGTTGCAGCATATCTACTATGACTCGGCAGTGATCTACCTCGCGCTTGGTGACAAAGATACCCCCATAGCAAGCTTGGAAAAAGCAAGACTCAACCATGATTTCTTTATGGCCTACTTTCGCTCAGATTTTAAACTCGAAGGCCTCCGTTCCGACCCGCGCTACGCGGACTTGTGTCGACGCATGAACATGCCTCAGTAGTTGGCTGGCCCCGAACCGTGCAGTCAAATCTTCTTCACCGCTGCTGTGCTAGCATGACGTTCCGATAGGCAGATGGTAGCGAAACCAGAAAACATTTGGGGTATATCTCTTCCGCCGTAAGACTGGCACGAAGCAGTCGAAGCATAGTCTGCCTTAATAGTGATTTATCCAACCTTACAATTCGGGCCTCGTCGTTGGCGTACATCCCCATAACACTCAAATGTACAATTAGGGATACAAACCGGTAACAAACGGATACACCTTTGCGCCACCCAATTTCCCGCCTTTTTGCGTGTCGCACGGCACTTTTTTGAGATGCTCAACTCCCGATTCAATGGGATGGGAAAGGGGGTCATTGAACCCGGGCAGAACAATTTTGAGACCGAAGTGGTTCATCGCAGCATCTCTTCATTGGAGCCGACCGTGACAAATCTGCCCCGGCTGATGGCCACGGCTTGAGCGCGCGGTTGGGCTTCATCCACCGTCCAGATGTTTCCATTAAATGAGATGGTTTCCGGTTCTTCCTTTTGGATGGCCACGGCTTGAGCGCGCGGTTGGGCTTCATCCACCGTCCAGATGTTTCCATTAAATAAGATGGTTTCCGGTTCTTCCTTTTGGAAAAGACGCCACCAGCAAAAGACGCCACCAGCCACAGCGCTTTTGCAAATGCAACAGAAGCTTCCGGACTTGGTGGTCTCCGATCTTAAAGGTGAGAAATCTCTATTACCCTTATTGATCCCGAGCGGCACGAGGATTCTGAAAAAGTTGGGTAGACAACTGGAGGTTTCGAGCCTATTGGTGGCTACTCGGCTGCTTGAATAACCTAGGGGCGAGCCAAGGTGAGGGGTAGAATGTAGACCAGCGAACCGTTTCGCCAGGGGGCGTCTCACCTTCCTGTCCGCGTGCTCACCCCACTCGGTTTGAGAAGAGCGATTTTACATGGCTCCATTTGAGAAGCACATTTTCGTATGCGGAAACCAGCGCCCCGCGGGACACCCTCGGGGCTGTTGTGATCCCGCGGGCGAGGCGGCGCTACAAAAATTATTCAAGCAGAAGCTAGCCGAGCGCGGATTGAAGGGACGAGTAAGAGCCAATCAATCGGGCTGCCTCGACCAGTGCGAGCACGGGCCCAACATCGTGATTTATCCGGAAGGGGTCTGGTATGGTGACGTAACAGCGTC
>DASRFK010000070.1:0-18696 GCA_035651635.1 Verrucomicrobiia bacterium
TCAAGGGGGCGGCGCAAGCCAGGCTATTCTGATGACGTGTGCGGTTGTAGCCAATTCAGCGGAAGCCGCCGGCGGCGTCTTTGACTCGAGTCTGTACTACTGCACTGTGACGCTCAACTCCGCGCGAACCGTGGGTGGTGCATCCCTGGGACATTTGGAAAATTGCATCGTCTACTTCAACCAGGCTGCCGGGACAGACGCAAATTACGACACGTACGCAGTATTAGACTATTGCTGCACTACGCCACTGCCGGCCACCGGTACTGCGAATATCAGCCTCAACCCTCAACTTTCAGACGGCACTCACCTGACCGCGGCGTCACCCTGCATTGGGAAAGGCCGAAACTGGCCCGACTTCAAATGGCATGACATTGGCGGTTTACCGCTCGCTGATCCGTGTTCGATTGGGTGCGAGGAGTACATCACCGGATCGGTTACCGGGGCTTTAAGCGTAGCAGTCACCGCGCCTTACACAAACGTGTCCGTTGGGTTCGAAACGCCTTTTGGCGTTGTGATCGATGGACGGACCACTGCCGGGCTTTGGACTTTCGGAGACGGCGCCACTTTATCCAATCGCGCGAGCGTCCGCCATTGCTGGAGCACCCCCGGAGTCTACGACGTCGCGCTTACCGCCTTTAACGAGAGTCATCCGGAAGGTGTGAGCGGGACAGTCCAAGTAAACGTCATCGCCAGGCCGGTGCACTATGTCGTGAAGGGCAGTTCCAACCCGGTGCCGCCTTATGTGTCGATCGAAACCGCAGCAAGCGACATTCAGTCTGCTATTGATGCTGCGAGCGTTCCTGGCTCGCTCGTTCTAGCGGGAGACGGGGTCTATGCCAGTGGCGGTCGAGCCGTCGACGGACTCATGACCAATCGGGTCGTAGTCGAGAAACCCCTTTTGTTGCAGAGCATGAATGGGCCACAGAAAACGGTGATCGTCGGAGCGCAAGCGGCCGCAGGAGGAAATGGCGATGGCGCGATCCGTTGTGTTTATTTGAACGAAGGCTCCGGGCTTTCGGGCTTCACCCTGACAAATGGCGCGACCCGCATAGGCGGCGATGCCGCGTATGAACAAAAAGGCGGAGCCATTTGGTGTCCGTCCACTGCTCCTCTAATTACCAATTGCTTGTTGATAAACAACCGCGGCTACGCAAGGGCAGGGGGCTCGTATGGGGGCACTCTCGCTAACTGTGTGGTCATGAACAATGCAGCCCAGGATGGAGGAGGAGTTTACGCCAGCGCTTTGGCCGGCTGTATCCTTGTTGGAAATTCCTCCTTGATGAGCGAAGGGGCCGCCTACGGGTCCTGCCTGACGAACTGCACCGTTGTCGGCAATTCGGGGGCTGTGGCCGGCGGCAGCATGCTGAACTGCATTTCATTTTATAACACCAACAGATGGGGAGCCCCGAATAATGTCGGAGCGCTAATGAACCACTGCTGCACCTTCCCGCTGCCCGTCAGCGGTTGGGGAAATTTTACCAATGAACCCGGTTTTGTAAACTTTGCCGCGGGCGATCTTCATCTGGAAGTTACGTCGCCTTGCATCAATTCCGGTCATACTGCCGATGCGCCCACCGGCACGGACCTGGACGGCAATCCACGGCTCAAAGGCGGCGCAGTCGATGTCGGAGTCTACGAGTTCCAAAACCCGCTGTCCCTGCTTTCGTATGCCTGGCTCCAATCCAACGGCCTCTCAACCGACGGCTCAGCCGATTTTGCCGATCCGGACTGTGATGGAATGAATAACTGGGAGGAAATGCTCGCGGGCAGTAATCCAACCAACGCCTCCTCTTGCCTCAGATTGCTGACACCTGCGGTGGGTCAATCGGGCGTGACTGTGACCTGGCAGAGTGTTACCAATACCGTCTACTTTCTCGAGCGGGCGACGGAGTTTGGAACAAGTCGGGCTTTCTCGAACGTTGGGTCAAATATTGTGGGGCATCTTAACACTACCAGTTTTCTGGACACCAACGCACCCGGATATGGGCCGATTTGGTATCGCGTCGGGGTGCAGACGCAATAAGTGGCGGTCTTCTGACCTGATTTCACATTCCGGAGAACACCCTGAGCGTTCGTTGTATTTGGCGACGGCTTCGGTGCGGCTGTGGACCTGAAGTTTTTCGTAGGTGCGCCGCAAGTAGCTGCGGACAGTGTGGATGCTGACACCCAAATTATCGGCGATTAGTTTGTAGGGTTGGCCGGCAGCGAGCAGGTCCAGGGAAGGGTCAAGCCTGGGTCAAGCCTTGGGTCAAGCCTGTCTACCTTGATCGTCAATTTGCATTTACAGTTTGATGGCTGGTTGGCGGTGTTGGGCTATGCCACGGCAGGTGCGCATTCAATACCCAGGGGCCATTTACCACGTCATGAGCCGAGGCAACCGGCGCCAGGAGATTTATCTCAACGACGTGGATCGGCAGGATTTCCTCAAGACGCTGGCCGAGGCTTGCCAGACAACCGGCTGGGGCATCCACGCCTTTTGCCTGATGAGCAACCATTACCATTTGCTGCTCGAAACCCCCAATGCAAATCTGATGCCCGGCATGGCCTGGCACCAGAGCACCTATACGATCCGCCTAAACCACCGGCACAAACTCATTGGCCACGTCGACGGGTCAGACCGTAGAAAAATCCATGCGTCTGCCTCGGCTGCGTTGGGCTGGAGGAGATGCTTTAGGTTGGGACGTGCCAAAGCAGTCAGCGGGGCGGCGAGCTTCCGATTTTCGCGGGATCTCCGAAGTTCGTGAGTGCGCAATTGAAGATTGCGCGCCGTGGCTTGCGTCTGCAACAGTCGGGACCGTAGATTGCTTATGCTCAGAGCCTGGATATACCCCTTGTTGCTAATGGCCTTCCCTTTGCCCGCTCAAATCTTTGTCTCTCCGACGGGCGCCGACAAAAACCCTGGGACCGCCACAGAACCCGTGGCGACAGTTAGTCGCGCACTCGAACTGTCCCGTTCCGACGCGACCGGCGAGAACAAGCACATCGTGCTTATGCCCGGTGGCTTTTTTGACGTGAGCATGGCTCTTACTCCGGCGGACTCGGGCCTCAAGGTAGAAGCACAGGCGGCGGGCCGAGCCACCCTCTTCGGCGGCGTCACTCTTTCGGGCTGGCAACCAGAGCCAGGTGGACTCTGGTCGGCGCCCCTGCCCTCCGGCCGAACCTGGGACCCACGCCTGCTCCAGGTCAACGGCCGCTTTTGTGCGCGGGCGCGCTATCCGGCGGAAGGCACTCTCACGCACGAAAGCATTTTCAACGTCCCCTGGATGAGCACAACCGGTGGCGGGTGGAAACGTAAACCCACAGCCGAGGAGCTAACCACCCTTCGATACAAGGCGGGAGACCTGCCTGCGACTCTGGACATCAGCAACGCCGAGATCACGGTGTTTCATATGTGGGACGAATCGGTCGCCGGGATCACGGCTCACGATCCGCAGACACGAACTTTGCGATTAGCACCGCAACTGGGCCACCCGCCCGGCGCCTTCGGCGTTCAGAAGTACTGTTTGTGGAACATCAAAGAGGGAATGACCCACCCAGGCCAGTGGTACTTCGATCGCTCGCGCCAGAGGATGGTTTATTGGCCGCTCAACGGTGAGGACATGAACCAGGCGACTGCGGTTGTACCCACGCAACGTCGCATTATTCAGGTTGGCGGAGCGGCCAATGTAACCCTGCGCAACTTCAATGTTGCGGTAACAACCGTTCCCCTGATCACCGGAGGTTTCGCCGCCGCCGCTTTCGACGGAGCCGTTCAGCTCGATCGCGCTTCCGGAGCGACACTCTCAGGCCTGCGGATTTTCAACGTCGCCGGACAGGCCATCAAGGGCGCTCACCGGGAGGATTCGATTCGGGTGGTGGACTGTTCGATCTCAAATTGCGGAGCCGGCGGCGTCTATTTGTCCGGTGAAAACAATGTTGTCTCAAATAATTTAATCCACGCGATTGGCCTGAACTTTCCCTCGGCAATGGCGATCCATGGCACGGGCGAGAACTGCCGGCTCTCGCACAACGAAATCTTTGATACGACCTACTCCGCGGTCGGCTTCGGCGGACACAATTTGGTTATTGAGAACAACCTGATCTCGGACTGCATGAAGGTGCTGCACGACGGCGCCGCCATTTACTGCTTTGCGGCAAAGAACAGCGTGCTCCGCAACAATTTCGCGCACGACATCCTCGATACCGGGGGCTACGGCGCTTCAGCCTATTACCTGGATGAGCAAAGCGAGAACACGGTCGTTGAAAACAATGTTTCCTTGAACATTGTGCGGCCCGCCCACAATCACATGGCCACGAACAATGTCATTCGAGGAAATATCTTTGTGTCAAAACAGGACCTGCACATCACCTTCCCCCGCTGCTCAGGTTATCAAGTGGAATCCAATGTGCTTTATGCCGCGGGCTCGATCACTTTTGAAGGCGTTAACAACGTGAGCGCCTGGTCGGGTAACCTGTTATTCTCAAAAACCGGAAAGATCGAAGGAACGACACTCAAAGATTATGCAACCGTCACCAATGGGTCAGGAGTGTGTGGCGACACCATCGTTGGCGACCCTGGTTTCCGAAATGTTGAGCACCTGGACTTTCGTTACGATTCGAACTCTCCCGCTCTGAAACTGGGGCTGCCTGTCCTGGATGTGTCCGCTGCCGGACGGCAAGGCAGACCCAAATGAGCTGTGTCGGTAGCAATGCTCAGAACCTGCAGCAACTTCGCAAGACACCTTGGCGTGGTGCAGATTTCTAACGCCAGTCCGTTTGCTGTTGTGCGTGACCGGGGTCCTCACGTTGTCTTTAATTCACCTGCTGTTAGGTCGAATCGGACATACCTTCTGCAACCAAAGGTTTATCGAAGAGTGCCATCTCCTCGGGCCCTGGTACTTGAAATTGCTCGCACCATCGAGACACCGCCTCTTGTTTTATGGGCGGACATTCTCTGCCACGGCGTTGGAGCCTTTCAAAAAGGACATCCGGAGGCGCAAAGACATAGCGCAATTCAACAGCAGCCCCAAGAGCCCGGGCTCCCAGCCGCAGGGTATCCCGCTCGGACCTGGCCCAAGTACCCCACTCGATGATTACGATAAGACCGAGCGCCAAGAGCTCCTGAGCGAGCTTCCATTGCAACGTCTCCACCTTCGCACGCATATCTTCGCGATAGAGGTTTATTGAAAGAGCATCCAGCCATTCGTCAGGGCAAAGGCGTACCGCTCGAAACCTTCTTTCAAGCTTCCTGGAAAGCGTTGTTTTACCCGAGCCCGGCAACCCGCACACAATGATCAACCTCGGGCCGCCATCCGATCTCTCCATAAAGGGGTTTATCAATTTTTTGGTGCCCGCGGCGGTGGCGGTGTTGCCCCGCTCAGGCTGCCATGCATCTCACCGTGCGGCCCATGCAGAAATTGGTCGAGTTTCTTCTTCTGGTCGTCGCTCAGGATCTCGCGGATCTTCTTGTCGGCCTTAAAGCGCTCCGGTCTCACCTTGTTTAGACGTTCTTCCCGCGACAGCTTGTCGTCCTGCGCGATTTTCTGGGTCGCGTCATGCAGTTCTTGCAGGATGGGTCTGATTTTGACCTGTTGATCCCCAGTAAGCTCGAGCTTCTCGGTCAGTACCGTCAGGTGCGTTTCGACAGTTGGCACCTCATCTCGCGCGCCGCTCGTGACGTCCGGTTGTCCGTGAGTACCGCCTGGTCCGGCCGCGTTTTGTTGCGCGGGGGTGGTTAGTGCCACGGTTAACATTGTCCCGACTGCAAGCAAACGAATGGGTTTCATGTTCTTTTTCCTTTGGATTTCGACGAGGTGTTTAGGACTGGTTATAAACTTTGACGGTGATAATGGTGGTCGATCTTGTGAGTCATGGGACGGATTTCCTGGCGCGCTTGCTAGTGCATCAGCCAGCGATGCAGCCGCTGCGCGAGCGCAGGATGGGCCCGAAGCAGATGTATTGACCCTATCGTTCCCAAAACAAAGACGCTTGCAGTGCCGATCAGCACGAGTTTCTTTGCAGCCACACCAGATTTCAAAAGCTTAACGCTCATCGTAATATTCGATGGCGCTGCGGCCGCTGCGATCGCGCCGGCTGCAATACTGGCCGCCAGGCCGGACGGCACGGATACGATTGCTCCGGCGACCAGGGCAGCCGCTAGGGCCGATCTGGTGGAGGTAATACCCCGTTTTAAGAGACGATCGTGCAGTTTTCTCAACGCTCGCTCGACTCGCATCCGGGCCGCATTTTCGTTAAGCCCAAGTTGCATTCCAACCTGTTGAAGGCTTTGGTCTTCGAAGAAGCGCAGGACGACTGCCGCTCGATCGATTTCACCAAGTTCATGCAGCGTATCATCCAGAACGGGTCGCACTTGCCGCCAGGTGGACTCCGGCGATTCGGGAGTGAGCAATTGGGACATGGTTTGATATTCAAGTTGCCTGCGCTGTCGTCGATCCTCAGCCCGACGTGTGTTTGCAGCCGTCCAGCGCACGCAGGTGTAGAGCCAGCCTGCCAAAGCCGGATGACGGATAAGACTCGCGGCCTTGCGGCTAAGCTCGACGAAAACCAGTTGGGTCAAGTCCTGAGCCAGGGGTGCGTCACCATCCGTTTCCCGAAGGGCCGTCGAATAGACCATGCTCACGTGCCGATGAACCAGCTCAGCGAAGGCGGCTTCGGAAGCCGACCGGGCGTATTCTCGAAGAAGTTCGTTGTCGGTTGCCATGCTTGTGCGCGTTGTCCCGTCAATATAATAGTGTGCGGCCAAACAAAAAACCGCACAGGAAATGGGACCGGTCCGATCAAAAACGACGAGCCCGTGTCCAAGAGGGCTTCGTTTTGATCTTTAGGCCGCAGTAGACCTCATTCCGTAGCTCCGGTGAGCGTTCGGGAGAAGCGTTTGCGGAACTGGTGCGGCCTTATGCCAACCTCCATTGCTTCCATGAATCGACCATGTCGCGCGCAATCCGAGTTATCCGCGATCAAAAAAAGAGACCGCGGATCGCGCGGTTATCGCGGATGCCCGGGGCGGCCAGGGGGCGTCGAGCGAACCACCCACCTCGGGCTAAATCGAGATCGCGGTGTCGGTCGCGTGAATGTGCAGGTACTCGAGCAACTGTGCCACGCATTCATTCACAGTCAGCACATCGGTGCGCAACTCGACGTCCGGTTTTAAAGGCATTTCGTACGGGGCGGAGATGCCGGTGAAATCTTTAATCTGTTTGGCGCGGGCTTTGGCGTAGAGTCCCTTCGGATCCCGCTTCTCGCAAACTTCCAACGGCGCATTGACGAACACCTCGATAAAGCGTCCCTCCGGCAGGATCTGCCGGACCAGATCGCGATCGGCGCGATAGGGTGAAATGAAGGCAGTGATGCAGATAATGCCGGCATCGGCAAAGAGCTTGGCTACTTGTCCCACCCGGCGAATGTTTTCCGCGCGGTCCTTCGCTGAGAAACCCAGGTCCGCCCCCAGGCCGTGCCGGATGTTATCGCCGTCCAGAACATAAGCTTGTCGTCCGAGATTGAACAGTTCGCGCTCCAGTTCGGTGGCAATTGTGGATTTGCCGGCGCTCGAGAGCCCCGTCATCCAAACGACATACCCGCAATGGCCATTGCGCAACTCCCGCTGTTGCACCGTCACTTTGCCCTTGCTCCAGAAGATATTATCGCTCTTGGTATGAGTGTCGTGCGTGCGCCGGGGGTAATTATCGGCCGCAATAATGCCTCCCCCCGCAACGTCGAATCCGTCGACAATCACAAACCTTCCGGTCGGGACGATTTCGGCATGAACGTCGAAGGCGATGGACGATTTGGTATGCAACGTCAACTCCGCGACTTCATAACGGCCAACGAATAGCTCATTTTGCTTGCGCGAAACCGTTTCCAAAGTCGAGGCGTCGATCACCTTCTCAATCGCTTCGATCTGGCATTCGACCTCCTGCGTGGCCAGTTTCAGTTTATAGGCTTTGCCTTTAGTGAACGGCTGTTTGCCCAGCCAAAAGAGACGGGCTTTGAAACTCGAAAGCTCGAAAGGCGGGTTGGACTCCAACGCCGCGACCGCGCCGCGTGTCACAAAAATCTGTTCTGTCAGTGTAATGCCAATGGATTCGCCGGCGCTGGCGGACTGGGCGGTCGGCGCGTTCCAGCGTTCGATCGTTTTAACCGTGCTCACCTTGTTGCTGGGCGAGAACACGAGCCGATCGCCCACTTTGATCGAACCGCTTTCCACGCGCCCCGCGAGGATCCGCCGTTCATCGAAGCGGTAAATATCCTGGATGGGAAACCGCAGCGGCTGATTCTTGGGCAGTTCGGCCATCTTGAACTGGTCCAGCGTCTGCAGCACTGTCGGTCCGTGCCACCAGGGCATGTTGGGACTGAGCGCTGCGATGTTGTCACCGTGCTTGGCCGCCATGGGCACAAAGATCGAAGGCTCAACCCCAATCGTCCGCAGCCAGGCGCGGTATTCGGCTTCAATCTGGTTGAATTTAGCCTGGCTGTAGTTCTCCAGGTCCATCTTGTTGACCAGGACCGCGATTTGCCGGATCCCCAGCAGGTTGAGCAGGTATCCGTGCCGGCGGGAATTTTCCTGCACGCCTTCGTGCGCGTCGATTAACAGCAGCGCCGCCTCCGCGTTGGCCGCGCCGGTGATCATATTCTTTAGAAACTCTTTGTGGCCCGGCGCGTCGATAATCACGTACTGCCGCTTTTTGGTTTGGAACCAGATCTGCGCCGTGTCGATGGTGATGTTCTGGTCGCGCTCCGATTGCAGCGCGTCCATCAGGTTCGCCCATTCAAACGGCACGCCGCGCCGCTCGGCAATCTTCTGCAATTGTTCGAGCTTTCCCTCCGGCAGAGAACCGGTGTCGTGAAAGAGCCGTCCGACAAAAGTAGACTTGCCGTGGTCGACATGGCCGACGATGACAATTTTGAGCTGCTCGGTGGGAGCGGAATGGCCGTTGGATGACATGGCTACACTAGGAAGACCGGACTGTTTAACTCCAAAACCTCACATATAACCGTCGCGACGTAACTTTTCAAAAGCATCTTCGCTTTCCTTATCCTGCGCGCGGCCGGAACGTTCCGGCGTGCGGGTGTTGCGCAGTTCTTCGATAATATGACGAACCGTTTTTGCATTGGACTTAATCGGCGTCGTGCAGGGCGCGCAGCCCAGGCTCCGGTACCGCTGCCCGTTTTCATCGGCAAAATAGAGTGGGATCACGGGAATGTTTTCCCGCTCGATGTACTCCCAGACGTTCAGCTCGGTCCAGTGGAGCAGGGGATGGATCCGGATATGAGTTCCTTTGGCGAAATCCGTCTTGAACTGGTCCCAAAGCTCCGGCGGCTGATCCTCGACATTCCATTCCATGTTCTTGTCGCGCGGGCTGAAGTACCGTTCCTTGGCGCGGGTAGGTTCCTCGTCGCGCCGCACGCCCACGATGACCCCGGTGAAATGGTGCTTGTCCAGCACTTGTTTGAGGGCGTCTTTCTTCAAGGTGCCGCAACATTCGACGCGGGTGGCCTTTCCATTCGGAAAAGTCACACCGCTCTTGAGCACTTCCTCGTTTTTGCCCACCACCAACTGCAGCTTCCAATCTTTCACCAGCTTGTCGCGGTACTCGATCATCGAGGCGATCTTGTACGTCGTATCGACGTGCACGAGCGGAAAGGGCACATGGCCCAGGAACGCTTTGCGCGCCAGCCACAGCAACACCGTGGAATCTTTGCCGATGCTCCATAACATCGCGAGGTTATCAAATTTATTGAACGCCTCACGGATTATGTAAATGCTCTGATTTTCCAGTTTCGATAGGTAATCCATAGAAAATATCTTAGGCCTATTCTGCCTCCGGCCCGGCTCACGTGAGCTTTTGCGGGCCTTCTCGGGATTTTGGCCAATCTGATTCGAGTCAGACTCTCAGCCGCCGGCTGGTGCTGGCGCCACCGCCGTCGCCGTGGGCGCGACGGCTTTGCCGCCCCAGGCCGCGTGCAGGCCGCATTCCCTTTTTTCGTCCGCTTTGGCCGGATCGAAATAATCCCACTCGTTGGGCAACCCGAAATTCGCCAGGTACTCTTCCATGTCCGGGTCGGTCAGGTAAAATACCGGACTAACCTTTAGCGCGCCAAAATTCGCGTCGTGGCCGACGATGTCCATCCCGGCCCGATGTGCGTTTTGCACTTTGCGCAGGGCCGTGATCCAGACCGTGGGCGCCAGTTCGCGCATGCCGCGTTGAAAGGGTTCGAGTTTCATCAGGGCGCTGAATTGTTTCAAGCCGGCTTCGTCCTCCGGATTCGGCACTGGCCCATGGAGCGCGTCTCGATGGGCGGCGGAGATCCGAGGCAGGTACGGCTTCAGATTCAAGTTGAGCCGTTGCTGTAAATCTTCGGCATGTTTATACGTGGCCGCCCGGTTATACCCATGATCGACCCAAAGCACGGGGATGTCGGGTTGCACCTGCACGCACAAATGCAGCAGCACCGCCTCGTAAGGTCGAAAGTTCGTCGAAACGACAGCCCGTCCGTGCGCCTGGCCAATGGCCCAGCGTGTGATTTCCAGGGGCGAACGGTCGCGCAGTTCGCGATTCCAGTGTGCGATTTGGTCCGGGGTCATGCGTGCGATAAAACGGGTTGAGCGGTTTTCTCGGCCCAAAGAACGCGCGCGCAATAATCGCCGAAACGTTCCCCAGGGGTTTTTTCGGATTGGTAGCGGGTCAAAACCGTGCGCAGCTCGTTCATGAGATCATCGGTTTTCACCGAGTCTTTATACAGCCGATTGAGCCGGGTGCTGGCTTCATTGCCGCCCAGGTAGATCTGGTATTTATTAGGCGCTTTGCCCACGAATGCGACTTCCGCCATATAAGGCCGAGCACATCCGTTCGGGCAGCCGGTCATTCGGACGATGAGTTCCTCATCGCGCATGCCTACTTCCCCGAGCAAACCTTCGATCCGCGTCACGAAATCAGGCATGATCCGCTCCGATTCCGCTAAGGCCAGGCCGCAGGTTGGCAGCGCCGGACATGCCATTGATGCCAGGCGGGTCCGGCTGAACGGGTTGGCGGCCGACACGCCGTGCTCGGTCAGGACTCGATCGATTTCTACCCGTTGCTCGGGTTTGATATTGACCATCAAAAGGTTCTGCGATGCGGTCAGCCGGAATTCGGGCCCAAATCGCTCCGCCACCTGACGCAGCCCTGTCTTGAGCCGATAACCGTTCTCGTCGCGAATCCGGCCGTTCTCCACGAATAATCCCAGGAAATAGTTGCCGTTGGTTTGTTTATGCCAGCCGAGGAGATCACCTTGAGCGGTGAAACGAAAATCTCGCGCGGGTCCCAACTTGCAACCGGCCCGCTGCTCGACTTCCTGCCTGAACCAATCGACCCCGCGTTCTTCGATCACGTACTTCAGGCGCGCGTGTTTGCGGTTCGTCCGATCGCCAAAGTCCCGATGAACCGTCACCACCGCCTTGGCCACCGTTTCGAGTTGGTCCGGCGTCAGAAAGCCAATCACGTCCGCCAGGCGCGGGAATGTCAGTGCATTTCCATGCGACATCCCCATGCCTCCTCCGGCCAGCAGATTGTAGCCCGCCAGCTTCCCGTTTTCTGCGATGACAATGAACCCGAGATCATTGGTGAAAATATCGATGTCGTTCAGTGGCGGAAAGACAAACGCAGTTTTGAACTTCCGCGGCAGGTACGTCTTGCCGTAAAGCGGGTCAACGAAGCTGGCATTCTCGGGCGAGCTCAGGTCGAGCTGTTTGCCCTCAATCCAAATCGTGTGATACGCGCGCGTCTTGGGTGCCAAGGCATCGGATAAGCGCCTGGCTTCTGCCAATACATGGTCGACTAGCGGACTCGTCGCCGGCGTCGGTGGCGCCATCACATTGCGTTCCACATCACCGCAGGCCGCAATCGTGCTGATCAGCGCCTCATTCAGGCACTGCATCGTCCGGCGGATGTTCGCTTTGACGATGCCGTGAAATTGAAAATCCTGCCGGGTAGTGATGCGCAACGTATTGTTCGCGTAATGCGTTGCCAGGTCATCGCACGCCACATACTGTTTTGCGCTCAGTACCCCTCCAGGAAACTTGGTCCGCACCATCATCTGGTAATGCTTGGCCACTTTCCTCTTGTCCCGGTCGTCCTGCTGATAGATCCCGTGGAATTTCAGGAACTCGTAATCATCCTCCGAGAAGTGGTCAGCGGCTGGGTCCAGGAGCGTTTGGGCAATGGTTCCCGCCAACGTCGTATTGTTGGCTTTCAAGCCCTCGTTGCGGCTCAGTTTAGGCTCCGGCGGAATCATAAGTTAAACACTAATGTTAATAAGGATTATGCCTGCTGGACCATATTCTGTCAAATCCAAACCTGTTTTCAAGCCAGACACGAGTTTCGCGAGGCCAAATTCTAAGACACGAATTTCACGGATTTTCGCGAATTCCAGCTCCATTTAGGCCGCTTCCCGCGATAATTCGTGTGAATTCGTGCAATTCGTGTCGTGCAGAAGTGTCCAGAAATGGGATGGGTGGGCTAACTGGCGTTCCAAAAAAGCGTTGGTCAATGGTGCTGGTACCACAGGTGCTCTTTACAAACCCGCGATTAGCAGGCGAGAGGCTTACTGTGCCTGAAGGGCTGCTTTAGATGAGACGATCAAACATGATTACGGCCCAATTGCTGCCCGCCGGTGGGGAAAACAACTCCGGCGGAGCAAGCAATGTGCATCGGCTTGGGACGGGACGGCGGCGTGCGCGTCCGGTCTTGCGCCGGTCACTCGAATTAGCGGCGGTGGTTTTGTTGCTGTGCGAGCAGGGAGTGATCGCCGCGGGACAGGACCAACCCGCCAAGCTTAACATTACGAGTCAGGAAGCCCTCGAGAAGTTTATTGCGCATCAGGAAGCGAGCCTTACGAACCAACTTCAGTTGGCCCAGCGACAGGCTCAAGCCAGCGGTCAATCCGGCGACGGGTTCGTCACCTGCATGATGATATTGGCTGGTCTGGTTACGGCCATCATCGCCCTGCGCAAAGTATTGCCGGTGCTGGCGGCGCCTTTCCTCGATGATGTTGATCCTTGTATGCCAGCTCCGGGTCCGACCGAGCCTGACGAGCACGAACAAGCCTTTTCTAGTTACCTGGAAAAAATCAATGCCCAGCAAAAGCCCGCCACATCTGAGGCCGCCCTGGGACAGGCAGCCGAGGGACAAGGGCTGGGTGCCGCACCGGATGGCCTATTGGCGCCTCCGCGGGCTCAGTCAGCTTTCCTGGACCACGTCAATGCTCTGGACCAGGTAATGTCGGTGCGAGCGCTGTTCCTGGAACTCAACCGGGCAAGCGATCCCAGTGCGCGCAAAGAGGGTTTGTCGAACTTGCTTGAAGCGGTTCGGGGTCTGCGCAAAGGACTGCGGGTTTCAGCCGCTTATCCGGTTGGGCAAATGGCATCTGCACTCGAGGGCCTGCTCAGCCAGGCCGCCGAGCGCGAGGAGAACCTAAGCACTTCAGTTGTGCGCACGCTGGCTGGCGCGATTGATTTGCTGCCATCGTTGTGCGGCCCGGGCATCCGCTCGGATTTAGCCACTAACCCTCCGATTGCGCTGCTGGCGGTTGACGATGATGCCGTGATTCGCCATGCCCTTAGCTGTGCCCTCAAGCGCGTCTGGGCTCGACCGGACCTGGCCCAGAATGGGCAGGAAGGTCTCGGGCTGGCTGAGGGTCGGGCATACGACTTGGTGTTTGTGGATATCGAAATGCCCGGTATGGATGGCTTCGAGTTGTGCTATCGGATTCACGGCACCACACTCAACGCCGTCACCCCGGTGGTGTTTGTCACCAGTCATAACGATCTAGCCTCCCGCGCCAGGTCCTCTCTCGTTGGCGGCCAGGAATTTCTGGGCAAACCGTTTCTGAGCGGAGAATTGACCTTAAAGGCGCTTACCCTTGTCCTCATGCGCCGGCTCCAGGCGTGCCTGCCACGCGGGGTCCCGGAGTCTCAAAGCGCCGCACCGGGCGCGAACGACCCCACACCCGTGGGTCCCCAGGCCCAAGTCGCTCAGATCGAGCAAGCCGTCTCGGTGTAGGTCGGTCGGCTTTACCCTTTCCGTCTGCTGTGATGGCAATCTTTGCACGCGGGCATTTACAATTTCAGCGCCTCGCCCATTCGGGTCTCGCCACTCGCCACTCGTCACTCGCCACTTGTCTTGCAGCACTTCCTCTTTGACACGGTGCCAGTGCATTGGCAAGGTTGCGGCTTAATTTCGGCAAGGGCTGCGGATATTTAGGGGCCGAAAAGTGAAATGAACTAATGAAATGTTGAGGAAACTATGGCTGAACTGGTTGGAAATCTTTTAGTGGCGCAGTCGGGGGGGCCCACCTCGGTGATCAACTCCAGCCTGGCGGGGGTCATCCAGGAAGCTGGCCGGCATGAATTCATCGAGGAGATTTACGGCGGGGCCAATGGCATTCTGGGCATTCTCAACGAGGATTTCATCGATTTAAATGACGAGAAGACCAAAAGCATTGCCGGATTGCGTTACACTCCCGCCGCTGCCCTGGGCACTTGCCGGTACAAGGTCGACTTCAAAAAGAAACCCGAACAAGCGGCCAAAGACATGGATCGGCTCTTCGAGGTGTTTCAAGCGCACAACATCCGCTATTTCTTCTACATTGGCGGGAACGATTCGCAGGACACCTCCCACAAAATTCACGAAGAAGCGGTCAAGCGCGGCTACGAAATGCGGGTGATCGGTGTTCCCAAAACCATCGACAACGATCTGCCGCACACCGATAACTGCCCCGGCTATGGTTCGGTAATCAAGTACAACGCCACCACCGTTATCGAGGTCGGCCTCGATGTCGCCTGCATGGCCACCGACGATGGTTCCTGTTGCATCATCGAGGTGATGGGCCGTTCCGCCGGCTGGATTGCCGCCGGCACCGTTCTCGCCAAGCGCGGCAGCCCCGCCAACCCACCGCACCTCGTGCTTTTGCCCGAATTGGTGTTCGAAGAAGAAAAATTCCTGGCCAAGGTCAAAGAGGTCGTCGATGCCTACAAGTACTGCATCGTGGTAGTCGGCGAAGGCATCAAATATGCCAATGGCGAAGAAGTGGGCGCCGACAAGAGCCGGCTTGATGCCTTCGGCCATCCGGTGCTGGCCGGGGCGGCGGAGAAACTCAAGCAATTGGTTCAAGGCAAACTGAACACCAAGACCCGCACGGTAGCGCTCGGATATGCCCAGCGCGCTGCCGAACATTGCGCCAGCCTCACCGACGCCAACAACGCCTTCGCCGTGGGCGAAGCGGCAGTGCGCGCCGCGGTCGGCGGCCAGAGCGGAT
This sequence comes from Verrucomicrobiia bacterium, assembly GCA_035651635.1. Classification (GTDB taxonomy): domain Bacteria; phylum Verrucomicrobiota; class Verrucomicrobiia; order Limisphaerales; family UBA8199; genus JANXQE01. The sequence goes on from DASRFK010000070.1 coordinate 15,292, forward strand.
TCATGGTGAAAATTGTGCGCCACGCTCAACCCGACGGATCAGCCAAGTGGTCCACCGACCTGCAGCCCCTCGCCGATATCGCCAACGTGGAGCATTTCATTCCGCGCGATTGGATCGCCGAGGATGGCTTCCTGCCCAACGAGAAATTCGTCGAGTACGCTCGTCCCCTCATCGAAGGCGAAGTCAAGGTCCCCGTCGAAGGTGGTTTGCCGAAGTACGTCTCGCTGGAAAAGAGCAAGGTCGAGAAGAAACTCGGGCCCAGGTAGCGATAGCTCTGGTTCACCGAATGAACGCCGAACAACTCGCCCAGGCCAAGTCGCTTGGCTTCTCCGATCGACAAATCGCTCATTTGACCGGGCGCACCGAAGATGCCGTGCGCGCCGAGCGCAAAAAGCTCGGCCTGGTGCCCAGCTATCGTTTGGTGGATACCTGCGCGGCGGAGTTCGAGGCTTACACGCCCTATTATTACTCGACCTATGACCGCGGTGACGACGAGGTGAAGCCGAGCGACCGGAAAAAGGTGATGATTCTCGGTGGCGGCCCAAATCGGATCGGGCAGGGGATCGAGTTTGATTACTGCTGCGTTCATGCCGCCTTTGCCTTGAAGGAGGACGGGTTTGAAACGTTGATGGTCAATTCGAACCCGGAAACCGTTTCCACCGATTACGACACCAGCGACAAACTCTATTTCGAGCCGCTGACTCTCGAGGACGTGCTGCATATTTATGAGCGCGAAAAATGTTGGGGCGCCATTGCCCAGTTTGGGGGGCAAACGCCACTGAACCTCGCGCTGGGGCTGCAAAAGAACGGCGTCAATATCATCGGCACCTCGCCCCAGAGCATCGAGGTGGCGGAAGATCGCAAGCTCTTCGCCGCAATGCTGACCAAGCTGAAGATCCCTCAGCCGCCCAACGGGATTGCCACTAACGAGGCCCAGGCGCTCGCCGTCGCTAAAACGCTGGGCTACCCGATCCTCGTGCGGCCCAGTTTTGTCCTCGGCGGACGCGCGATGCAAATCGTCTACTCCGACGGCGAGTTGCAGCATTACATGCGCTTCGCCGTCGAGGCTTCCCCCAAGCGCCCGGTGCTGGTGGATAAATTCCTCGAAGACGCCACCGAAGTGGATGTGGATTGCATCGCCGACGTCGGCCGTTTTGACCGCCCCCAGGAGGGGACGATTGTGATCGGCGCGATGCTCGAGCACATCGAATTCGCCGGGGTTCACTCGGGCGATGCGGCGATGGTCCTGCCGCCGCACACGCTTTCGCAAAAAGTCATCGCGACGATCCGCGAGTACACCCACGCCATGGCGCGCGAGTTGAAGGTAATCGGGTTGATGAACGTGCAATACGCCGTCAAAGGCGACACGGTCTATGTCCTCGAAGTAAATCCACGGGCCTCGCGCACCGTGCCTTTTGTCAGCAAGGCCATCGGAGTTCCGTTGGCGAAATTGGCGGCAAAAGTCATGGCGGGCAAAACTCTGAAGGAACTGGGCTTCACGGAGGAATCCTGGCCAAAATATTGGGCGGTCAAGGAATCAGTCTTTCCGTTCAGTCGTTTCCACGGCCAGGATATTCTGCTCTCGCCCGAAATGAGATCGACTGGCGAGGTGATGGGATTGGATGCGGACCTCGGGATCGCTTATGCCAAGTCCCAAATGGCGGCCGGAGGCCCGCTGCCGGTAAGCGGCCGCATCTTTATCAGCGTCAGCGACGCCGATAAAGCCGAGGTGGCGAGCGTGGCGAAACTTTTCGCCGAATTGGGCTTTGAACTGACCGCCACTAATGGAACGGCGGCGGTGCTTGAAAAGGCCGGGCTTAAAGTGCAACGCGTACACAAACTATCTGAGGGCCGTCCCAACACCGTTGACTTGCTGAAAAACCGCGAGATCCAGCTGGTGATCAACACCCCCGCCGGACAGAGTCCGCGCGCCGACGAGGTGAAAATCCGGACCACGGCTGTTTATACCGGGACGCCCATCATGACGACCATCAGCGGAGCCCGCGCCGCGGCATTAGGAATCGCGGCTCTGCGCAAAAATGGATACTCCGTCAGGACACTGCAGGAATATCACTGAGGGGCTCCGGCCTGTTTCTTGGGACAGACGCGGGATGTCGCCGCTTTCCTGGGTTTGGACTTCTTGGCCGGTTTGAGCGCTCCGGGTCGTAATTCCTTCACGAGACTTGGATTGGTCAGCCGCAGGATTTCCTCACTGGCGGTGCAAAATCGAATCGGGACGCTGGGCGAAGCAGCTTTGTTCTGGTCGCCATCCGGACTTTCTCCAGCGTCAGCGATACTGGCGACTTGTCCCACGACATTTCCATAAGTATCGACGACGGCCGCGCCGCTTGAACCCGGCGCAAACTCGGCGGTGATGTTGAGCAGCAGAACCGGACGCCCCGGTGCGCCGGTCACCCGGCCGTGCTCATCCGGCTCAGAGCTGCTGCGCTCGTTCAGGCGTGCGATCATTCCTTCGCTGAACATAAAGAAGTAGCCGCCCGGGTTGCTCAGGCAATATACCCCCTCGCCCGGTCGGCTTCCGGATCGCAGCGGCAAGGCTTTGAGTCCTGAAGCCTCGATTTGGAGCAGACAAGTATCGGCCTCCGTATCCGCCGATAATACGGATTTGACCGGAAACACATGGCCGGCTGAGTCCGACGCCACCAGGTAACTCTCGGAGATTTTATCGTCTTCTTCGAGCAGCACATGACAGCAAGTGCAAACGATGCCCCGTTCGTTCAGAACGAAACCTGAACTGCCGCTGAAGTGCCAGCCCCCGCAGTCGGGACACTTATAAACGGTGCCCACAGCCAGGGTGCTCTGGAGCAAGCGATCGTACAGCTCCGTTGGTTCCAGTTTTTCATGTGACGCCGGCAACAGCTCCACAGGGGCAGCTCGGGTGGTGACCTGTTGGCGCAAAATCTCCAGCGAGAGGACCTTGTGCTCGTGGATCAGCCGCTCCCCGGCTCGGCTCACTTTATCCGAATAAGCCTCATCATTAACAATGAACCGTGCCTGGGCGGCGCCCAATGAGCTCGCCCAGAGCACTAAAAACAAGACGCCGAAGCACACTTTATTCATATTGCTATCCGAATTGCGCAATGAGCAGACACTACAGCATTTTGTCAAGCCTGCCACCAAGGCGTCCCAGGGCAAACGCATCTAATTCTGGCGGTAGAGATGGCGCGCTGCGCCGTCCGCGCCGCGTTAGCGGCGCAATGTTGAATGTGGATGTAACGCCTCTCGCATCGTTCCGCCCGCTGAACGCGGGCGGGGACATCGCAGCGGAGACTGTCTCAAAAGGTTTGTCGCTAGTGGATGGCTCGCGAGACAACGAGAGGTGAGTTCATTGTCAATCTTAATTCAAGCAGCCACTCGCCTCTGTCCACCGGCATGCCCAAACAC
>DASRFK010000071.1:0-17170 GCA_035651635.1 Verrucomicrobiia bacterium
TTTCCCTGTTCGCGAAAAAACGAGACGGTCGGCAGCCCAAGAGCGAAAGCGAGATGCAGCACACCCGAATCGGGTCCGAGGTGCAGACGGCACCGGCGCAACAGCGCGGCCAGTTGCGGGATGCTGAGGATCTCAGACAGCACCTTCAGCCGGCTATCGTTCACTGTGTGGGCAAAGGTATTGAGTCGGTGCCTTTCTCTTTCATTGGCACCGGTCGAAGCGACCACCCCGAGCTGCGGGAATCTCTGCCAAACCGCTGCGAGCATGAGCCGGTGATGTTCGAGCGGCCATTCGCGCGTGGCCTTGCTCGCATTGAGGGAAAGATGCATCGCGAAAGAGGGAACAACGCCGGCGGCCCAGGAATCGGCAACGGGATCGATGTGCAGGTCAAAGCGCGCCGGCCCCAAAGGCAAACCGCAGGCGGCCAGCATTCCGCGGCGTTGTTCGAAAACAATTCGGTCCCGGTCCTGTCGAGGAGCCCAATTGCGAATGAGCCAGGTGTTCCAAAAATGCCGGCGCGCCCCCGGGTACGCGACGGCCTCGCGCGCGCCGCTCAGGGCGGTCATAAACAGAGTGCGATCGGCACCGCTGAAATTGAAAGCCACGTCGAAATGCTCGCGGCGCAATCCGCGGATGACTTCCCATTGTTGGCGCAGCGTTCGTTTGTCACGGTGCATTTCCACCGCCCAGGCGCGGTCGACGCAAGCGGCCAGCCGCAAGACCTCGGCGCCCACCGGCGTGGTCAACACGTGCAAGGCGGCCTCAGGATAGGCGCTCTTAAGCTCCCACAGCGCCGGGATCAGGTGGATGGTGTCACCCAGGAAACCCAGGTCCACCACAATTACTTTGCGAGCGCGGCGCGTTCTACTGTAGAAATGAGCAAGCTCAGACGGCATTTAAATCCGGACAGCACTTAGCCCAAATCCAAAACCCTGGCGATGCAAAAACCGCTGCCGCTTTCGGTCTGTATGATCTCCGGCGCGGAGGCGCCCCGGATTGTGCGGGCTTTGCAAAGCGTCTCCAGCCTGGCTGCCGAAATTATTGTGGTGCTCAACGAGCAGGTCGACGATGGCACGGAACAAATCGCCTTGAAACACGGCGCCAAAGTCTTTCGCGAGCCGTGGAAAGGATTTATCGCCCAAAAGAACTCCGCGGCGGACAAAGCCACCCAGCCATGGCTGCTGAACCTTGACGCGGATGAAATGGTTCCGGCGGCGCTGGCCGCCGAGATTGCAAAAGTGGTTGAATCGCCAGGCAATTCCGCCGCTTATGAATTTCCCCGGTGCACGTTTTATTCCGGGCGCTGGATCCGCCACGGAGATTGGTATCCGGATCGAGTGCTGCGTCTGTGGCGCCGCGGCTCGGCCCGCTGGTCGGGAGAAGATCCGCATGCGCGGTTGGAAGTGACGGGCGCGGTTGGCCGGTTGAGCTCCGACCTGTTGCACTACAGCAATGAAAGCATCGCTCACCAAATCGCCAAGATCGCGCCTTACCATGTGGATTTTGTGAAACGCCGCGTCAGTGAAGGCGGTCCGGCCGGCTGGATCGAGCTGGCGTTTCGGCCGGGCTGGCGCTTTGTGCGCGCTTACTTTTTGCGTCGCGGCTTTCTCGATGGCTGGCAGGGGTTTTACATCGCGGCGCTCGGGTCTTTTTCGACGCTCACACGGTATGCGCTCGTGCGCGAAGCCAGGGATGCCGGGCAAAACCGCTCATGAACCAGGCGCCGCAGCTTGGCCTCATCATCAACACCTGGCAACAAGCCGATTATCTGTCCCGGGTCTTGCGCGCCCTCTCCGCGCAACGCTCTGCGCCGGATGAAGTGCTGCTCGCGGACGACGGGTCGCAGGATCACACAGCCGAGGTGTTTAAACAATGGGCCGGCGGACAGCCTTTCGCCACGGCGCATGTCTGGCAGGAGCACGTGGGATTCCGTCGCGCCGGCATCCTTAACCAAGCCGTCGCGCGAGCTAGAAGCCAGTACCTGGTGTTCCTCGACGGCGATACTGTGCCCCATCCGCAATTCGTTGCGGATCACCGGCGGCTGGCGCGGCCCAGCGCATTCATCCAGGGACATCGCGCTCTGGTTGGGCAGAAGGCGGCGGCCTGGTTTGGCCTGGGAAATCTCAAGGCAGAACGCTGGCGGGCGCTGTGGTCATTGCAAATGCAGGGCCTGAAGCATGCCTTTCGCTGGCCGCGTCCCCTGGCGAAGGCGCGCGCGGATTTAAGAGGAATACGTGGCTGCAATCTTGGCATTTGGCGCGAGCACCTGCTGCGGGTCAATGGCTACAATGAAGCCTTTGTCGGCTGGGGCCGGGAAGATTCCGAGCTCGCGGTGCGTTTGATGAATACCGGTGTTGGACGCCTCGACGTGCGCGGCTGGGCGGTGTGCTTTCACTTGTGGCATCCGCCGGCCAGCCGCGCGACTCTGCCGGAGAACGACGAACTGCTGGCTCAAGCGCAACGCAGCCGCGCCACGCGCTGCGAGCACGGGCTGGGGGGCCATCTTGCCTCATGAACCCGGCACCTTTGCGCATCGCTCACCTGAACTCGTTGCTCACGGGCGGGGGCACGGACGACCAGTGTGTCAAACTCGCGAAGGGACTTTGCGAGCTTGGTCAAGCCGCCTGGGTCATCGGGCCCGAAGGCCGGGAGTTCTCGGCGATCCTCCGTCATTTGCAGGTCCCATATCATCCCATGCCCGGCGAGGGTCCGCTGAAACTCCCACTGATGTTGGCCGCGGCGAAATTTGTGCGGCGTTTTAATATCCAGATTCTCCATGCCCACCATGGACGCGACCTATGGCCCGCGGTTTTCGCGGCGCGACTCTCCGCTCGCAGACCATTGCTGGTCGTCACCCGGCACCTGGCAAAAAGTCCCAGCTCCTGGTTCAGCCGGCGGTTTCTGCTTAACCGCTGTGACGGATTGATTGCCGTCTCGCAATTTGTGGCGCAGGTGCTGCGTCAGGGAGCGTTTGAACCCAATTCGCCCGAAGCCGAACGCCGGGCGCGTCCACCGATGCGCGGCGATCACTCAAAGATCCGCGTCATTCATCCGGGCATCGACACCGATCGGTTCCGCCCCGCTGAGGCCGAACAGTTCAGAAAGTCCTGGGGCATCGGACCGGATCAATTTGTTTTTGCCGTGGTGGGCGGCTACGACTTGCCGCGCGGGAAAGGACAACGCGAGTTCCTGCGGGCGGCGGCTCAAATCCAGTCGAAGCTGCCGCGGGCTCGATTCCTGATCATTGGCCGGGGCAACCTGCGGGCCACGCTGGAGAGAGATATTCACCAACTCGGGCTGAAGGAAAAAGCTTGGCTGACGCCTTATTGCCAGGATATGCCTGCGGCCATGAACGCACTGGACTGCCTGGTGCATCCGCAGGTCGGCACCGAAGCCTTCCCGACTGTGCTTCTGGAGGCGTTTGCCAGCGGCAAACCGGTGATCGCTTCGGCGCTGGACGGTATTCCGGAAGCCTTTGCGATCGGCCAGCAAGGCAAGTTGGTGCCGCCGGAAGACGTCGAGAGTCTCGCCGCGGCTCTGCTGGAACTGGCCCAAGCTCCAGTTTTAACTCATCCGCAACGGCAGGCGCTTCACGAACGCGTGGCGCGACAATGTTCGCTGGGAGAACTGGCGGCCAAGGTGCTTGCAGTTTACCAGGACCTGATCCAAACGCGCCCCACTCCCGAGACTATTTGATGGAATTCAAGCTTTCAAAAGCAACGGCCAAAGCGCCAACGCTGAAGCCGTATCGCTCCAATCGCAAGGCGCTCGCGCGCGGGCGCGAGTTGCGCAAAACCGTGCCTCGCTCGAGCCACGCGAGGTGGAAGACGCCGCCGCGGCGCTTCGACCCGGTTGCTCTGTTATTGGAAACGGGCAAACCCCGTTTGGCACATCTTTTACCCCTGCGCTACCAGCGAATGAGCGAATCGGCTTTTGCGTTCATGCGCGGTTCGGCAGTGATTATGGCCGCCGACCTTGCTGGAACGCCCGTAACGGGCCTCCAAGTCCAGGCCTGCGGCGATTGTCATCTCGCCAATTTTGGCGCTTTCGCCTCGCCCGAACGCAGGATCCTGTTTGATATCACCGATTTCGATGAAACGTTGCCCGCAGCCTGGGAATATGATCTCAAACGCCTCGCCACGAGCTTTACTCTCCTGGCCCGGGATAAGCAATTGACCCGGTCGGCCGCCAAGGACGTTACCCGCGCCGCCGTCGCGTCTTACCGCAGCCACATGCACGAGTTTGCGGACATGTCGCCGCTCGAAACCTGGGGCTTCATCATTGATTCGGAACTGCTAATCCGAACCGCTCCGGACGCGGCGACGCGACGAAGGCGCATACGGTTTGAACAGAAAGCCCGCACGCGCGGAGTCAATAGCCTGCTGGGCAAATTGCTGGTGCGCCAGGGCGGCACGTGGCGCTTTCAGGAGCAGGCGCCAACGATCTTGCGACTTCGCCGGGGCAGCGGGCTGGAAAAGTCATTCCTCAAAGCCCTGGAGCGCTACCCGGCCACTTTGCCGCTCGATCGCCGGACCCTGCTGGCTCGGTACCGACTCGCTGACCTTGCTTTTAAAGTGGTGGGCGTGGGCAGTGTCGGCACCCGCTGTGCCGTGGCTCTTTACCTTTCGGAGAGCGGCGATCCGCTCGTGCTTCAAGTCAAACAGGCACTGCCGTCCGTCCTCGAGCCATGTGCGAAAAAAACCGCCTTTACCCATCAAGGCGAGCGAGTCGTGGTGGGCCAACGGCTCATGCAATGCGCGAGCGACATTTTTCTCGGTTGGGCGAGTGACGACGAAGGTCACGACTACTATGTGCGCCAACTGCGCGATATGAAAACCTCAGTTGCGCTCGAGGCCTTGAAGGGACCGGTGTTCTTCAATTTTGCGGCGATGTGCGGCTGGGCCCTGGCGCGGGCTCATGCCAAGGTCGGCAACGCCTCTAGCCTTGCGGGTTACATGGGCCGCAGCGGGCGCCTGGATGATGCTCTGGTGAATTTCGCCCAGGATTACGCCGAGCAATGTGAACGCGATTTTGATCTTTTTAAACGCGCGATTCGCGCGGGAAAGATCCCGATAGAAATTGAGCGGCGCCGACGCGGCTAGCGGATGAGCCCGGCCAACCAGTCGCTCAGGGAATGGAACCAACAGAAGAAACAAAACCAGCCGCTCGGCCGGTCGTCTATTACTCCGGGCTCGCCCCATTTCGCGAGACCTTCCAACGCGGCCTCCCGATACTGACCTACCACAAGCTTGGCCCCCGGCCCCGAGGGGTCCGGCTCAAGGGGCTTTACCTTAGCGCCCGCTTGTTTGCGCGGCAATTGGCGGAATTGAGGGAAGCCGGTTTCCAAAGCGGCTCGCTGGAAAACTGGAATGCTCAGGCCGGGCGCCGAATAATCCTTACCTTTGACGACGGGCACACCAATGTGCTCGAAGAGGGCGTCGAACCACTGGCGCAAAACCGGTTCCGCGCGATCCAATTCCTGCCCGCTGAGTTGCTGGGAAAAACCAATCAGTGGGATGTGGCACAAGGAGAAGTTCCAGAGCCGATTATGGATGCCGCGCAGGTGCGCGAATGGATCGCCTCCGGCCACGAAATCGGTTCACACACCTTAACCCATCCCTTCCTGACCAGGTTGACCCCGGACCGGGCACGCGAGGAGATCAGCGCCAGCCGCAAGAAACTCGAAGATCTGTTCGGCCGGCCGGTCGAGCATTTTTGTTATCCGTATGGCGATTGGAACCCGGCCGTCCGGGATTTGGTCGGTGAATCCGGCTATAAAACCGCCTGCACCACCGACACGGGAATCAACCAGGCCACCGATTCACCCTATAGTCTGAAGCGCTTTACGGCTCGCTACCCAACGCGCAATCTCAAATCGTTCTGGGGTTGGTTGTCATCGCGACGCCGCGAAAAGAAGAAGTAATCCTTGCAGTTGAAGCGCACGGATAAAACACCGATGGAGACGGATAAGGCGCGAACATTCTCTCGCCGCTCAAATTTGTTTTTAACGGTTCAACGTTTTAACCTCTCAACCTTAGCCTTTACCGCCGGATCCATTTTAATGAGCGGCGGCCAGGTGCGTTTGAAACCTTCGCCCGGCAGCTTGCGGGTCGCATCGATACCCATTTTCGAGCCGACTGCGATTTCGCTGGTCGCGTGGTCCAAAACGTCAGCTGGTCCTTTGGTGAGAATGGAGTCGCGCTGGGGATCGGTTGCGGCGCAGAGCCGGAAGAGCACCTCGCTGGTGTTGTGCACGTTAACATCCTCATCGACCACAATGATATACTTGGTGAACATCATCTGCCCCATACCCCAGAGCCCGTGCATGATTTTGAAGGCTTGCATCGGGTAGGTCTTGTTGATGCTCACGAAGACCAGATTGTGAAAGACACCTTCGGCGGGCAGAGCGATGTCCACGATCTCCGGGAAGGTCATTTTGAACACCGGCAAAAACAGTTTCACCGACGCGCTCCCGATGTAAAAATCTTCCATCGGTGGCATGCCTACAATCGTTGCGGGATAAATGGCGTCCTTGCGGTGAGTGATTCCGGTTAGATGAAATACCGGGTAAGGCTCGGGCAAGGTGTAATAACCCGTATGATCTCCGAATGGCCCCTCCTGACGCAGGGGTTCGGTGGGATCGACATAGCCCTCCAGCACAAAATCCGAATCCGCCGGCACTTCCAGCTCGTTGGTCTCGCACTTGACCAGCTCAACGGATTTTTTGCGCAGATACCCGGCGAGCAGGAATTCGTCGATCCCGTCCGGCAGCGGGGCAGTGGCGCAGAAAGTGAAAACCGGATCGCCGCCCAGGAAGACCGATACGGGCATACGCGTCCCGGACTGGTAGTACCGCCGGCCATGGCGCGCGCCCACCTTCTGCAATTGCCAATGCATGCCGGTGGTCTGGTGGTCGTAGACCTGCATCCGGTACATCCCGACATTGCGCTCGCCGGTATCGGGATCTTTGGTCACCACGCACGGAAGCGTAATGAAACGGCCCCCATCCAGCGGCCAGCATTGTTGAATCGGCATGCCCGCCAGAGTCGGTGGTCGCAGCTCGCGTCCGGTCGGCGGCGAATCGAATTGAATTTGGGGAGCGTCAGGCCACGGCTGCTTTCGCGCCGCGGCAGGCTCGAACCGGCGGACCACTTCTTTGCAAGGCCCGCTTCGCACTAGTTTGGGCCTGGCATGGCGAAGCTCCAGCGCCATTCCCAACAGTTTGGTTATTTCACGGAAACTGGTGGGTGGTTTGGCTTTCATCAGCGCACCCAATTCCGCCGCCGCTGCCTCGACGGATTCGGCGCCCAGACTCAAAGCCATTCGCTTCCAGGAACCAAACGTGTTAATCGCCAGTGGGAAGCCGGCTGGTTCACCGTTTACCGTCGGCTTTTCGAACAGCAGCGCCATGCCCCCCGATGGTTTTTTCATCTCGCGGTCGGCCAACTCGGTCATCTCCAGCTCGGTCGCGACCGGTTCGTGAATGCGCGTCAATTCGCCCTCGGCCTCCAAGGTGGCCAAAAAACCGGCAAATGATTCAAACGCCATGCCCGGCAGCTTAGCCAAGGCTCGGTGGAACTCACGCCTTTTCAAAAAGTCTGCGCTACGGCGCGCGGGCATTCTGCCCGCAGAGACGCCCGACCGCTACCTGATGACCGCGCTTTGTTTTGCGCGCCTAAGTCCTCGTTCGTCTCTGCGGCCCGGGAGGTCCGCGGTCCGGCGCGGCTTCCGCTGCGGTCACTGGCCGGGCTTGGGTTCGATACTTTCGGCGCCGGTTTGCATTTGATCGACCAGAGGTTCAACCCGATTCCACAATTCCGGCGGCACTTTGCCGCGCTCTTCGGAGGATTCGATCGGTCCATCAAACAGCAGTTTGCCTTCCTTATCATGGGCCGTGAGGTACAATCGCGGACTGCTGATCAGCACGATCGTCCCGGCGTCATCAGACTTGACGAGGCTCTTAACGTTTTGCCCCGAACTCCGCACGACCACGTCGGCCTTGTCGCCGATAATGACGCCCGTGTGGGCAAGATTCTCGAGCACCTTGCGCATCGGATCGGAGTTGGTCACGTCGTGCAACGCGTCCTGAATCGCCTTACGCGCTTGTTCCATCCCATGACGAATATTTTCCTGAAGCTGTTTCTGATCGATTTTAATATTTCCCAGGGACTCGCGGAGGATGCGCATTTGTTCACGCGCCGCGTCGTCGAGGTGCATATCGCGAAATTGCCTGTGCAAGTCTTCCAGGTTGCCTTTGAGCGCGTTTCCTTCCTCTTCCCAGCGCGGGTTTCCGGATTTGATTGTGCCAAGCGCAACTGAAACTGTGTCGTGTTTGCCGCTGCGGTAAAAACCCAGTTTGATCGATTCCCCCTCTTTTTGGACCCGAACGAGTTTGCGCAGTTGCGCCGGGTGAACCAGCTGTTGATCGCCGAATTCGACTAAAACATCGTTTTTGCGCAGCCCGCTTTTGGCGGCGGGACTGTTCGGCGCGATATAAGTAACCAGCAGCCCAACTCCCGGCGGCAAATTGAGCTGCGCGGCAAGAGCATCCGATGCTTCGACGGTCGAAACGCCCAGCCACGGAATCTCTTTGCGCGCGCTTTCCTGGTCCGTGGTCTCGATTCTCACGTCGTTGTCGCTGATGGAATGCGATTCCCCAGCCGGCTTTGCCTCCTCGGCGGGCTCTTCCGCCTGTTCGCTTGTCGCCGCTTTCGCGACCTTAACCACGGCCGCCATGTTCGAGAAGGTCGATAAGGCCAGGGCAGCGGCCAGAGTCAGACCGAGCCTGGGCATTTTGATTGAATTGCTTTTGATTTCCATAAGTTTGGGATTGGTGAGACGGACATCGTTTCATCAATAGGTTTCAAATCCGAGGGGGACGATTTCCAGGCGGGGGGCGGTTCGTTTGAGGACCAAGCCGTCCGCCGAATCATGGACGAGCAAATCGTCCATCCACTGCGCGCAACGGAAACGAACCGGCCGTCCGTCTGGCAACCGGCCCACGGCCTCGAATTGGGCCACCAGTTGCCGGTCGAGCTCCACTTTGTCGGCTTGCAGCGGAGCCGCAGCCGCCGCGAGCGCGGTGGCCGGGGCCGGCTTAATTTCGGGCTTCGCGTAAGTGATGACAATTGCGGCGAAGACCGCCAGGGCAGTGGCTGGCACCACCCATTTGAGCCATTGCGTCCAGATTGGCGTGCGGAGAAAGTCCGGCTGCCGCCGCGCAGGAGCAAGCCGTCTCAACAGCTCCTCGCGCGTATTCGACGGCAACGGGGCGGGGCGGAGCGTGCGCAGTTCGGTTTCAAATTGTTCGGGATCAAACTCGTTCATGTGAAAACTTCCTTCGTCAGTTTCCGCAATTCCTGCAAGCCGTACCGGTAGCGCGACGCGGCCGTATTTGGCGGAATGCCCAAAGCCTCGGAGATCTCGGCAAATGTCAGATCACCCCAAACTTTAAGCGCGACCACTTCTCGATACGATTCAGGCAGTTTTGCCAAAGCGCTCTGAATGAACTGCGCGCGCTCACGTTCTTCGGGCGTTACATCAAACCATACGACAGGTTGGTCGGTTGCCGCCGATATCTCCCGCGCCGCGCGACGGCTTGCGCTGCGCGCACGGTCGATTGCCCGGCGGTGAATCGTGGCGAACACCAGCGGCGGTGGCGGCAGTGCCGGTGCGACGCGCTCTGCCGCTTCTAAAATCGCTTCCTGCACAAGATCCTGAGCATCCATTGCCGAGTGCACTTTCTGTCTCGCAAACAGCCCAAATCCCGGTCCATGGCGATCCAACCAACTTCGCCAATCCGCATCGGTCGGCTGCTTTTCCATGCCGGCTTTTGACTGCACTCTCACTGGTTTAAGCGTCGCACGAAGCGGAATTTGTCTAAAGAAAAACACAGTGACCGCCTGGGCGCGTGCGAAGTCTTTAAGGTCTTGGATTGCGCGGGTCCCCCTGGGGCTATTCCACCGACGTCGGAAGGAATGACTCCAAATCGATTCATGATTCCATCCGAAAAGCGGTGGAGGGCCACCGCAGTCCAAGACGCTTCGCGGCTTCTTCAAATTACTAACAAAGAGGGGTTTACACAGCGTCTCATTTCGGGACAATGCCTCGGCGCAAGATTTATTTAATTAATACTTGCCTTCAGATTGCCGATAGGTAGAGTGGCGGCCGTTTTTTCGACGGATTGAGTGGTCCAAGGCAGGGCAATGACCCCATCGGAAGCCAAACCGTCGTATTCACGTAATCAAACTATAAAAATGAACATGAACATTGAAAAATCGGTAGCAGGAAATGAGGCGAGCGTGAGCCGCCTTGCGTATCAATTGTGGGAAAACGCCGGGCGTCCGGCCGGCCGGGACCTTGAGTTCTGGTTGGCGGCCGAGGCCCAGGTGCGGACGTTGGCAATGTCACGCCATAACCCTGTGGCTCCCCAAAGCAAGATCGCGGAAGTGGCTGACAAACCTTCACGCGCCAGTCGTCCCGGGGTAAAGAAGAGCTGGCCGAAGCCTTATCCCAGCCTGCCGAAATTCTAAGGCTGGATACTTGCGCCGAGGTCTCCGCTCGCCCTGGCCGAGCGGAGACGCGGCTGTCCATAATTGCCCCGCATCCGCTTTCCTTTGTCTCCTTCGCTCGCTCGGTCCTCCGCGGTTAGCCCAACGGCAAGCCGAAAAACAATCTTAACCACGGCTCGAGGTCAGGGAACTCGACGGCTTTGCCGGTGGAAATCAGGAACAGCTTCATATTCTCTGTGAATCCCGACCCGGCGAACACGACCAGGCCGGGGATTGGCCAGGCTGCGATGTCGTTGATGATTGCGGGAATTTTCTCTTCCGCGGTGCCGGTGACCGCCTGATATTTGCACTCTACGCCCAGCGTCTTGCGCGTTTGGGGGTGGGTCACCACCACATCGATGTGCCGGATGGCGCCCCAGATGCGCCGCGCGACCCGCACTTGCTGACGTGACTCCAGGCCAAGCGCCTGCGCGAGGTCGGCAACTGCCTTCACCAGCTCATCACCATTCGTTACAGCTAATCCTTTGCCTGGCACGTGGAGAACCTCATTTCATTTTGGCGCATGCATTGGACCATTAACCCGCCCCAGGACGGCGCGCCAGCGTCTTGGAGTGCGGTGCTCTGCGCCGCTTTTGAACGTGGCGCGATCCCGAAAAGCGCCGCACAGCGGGCGCACTCCAAAACCTTCGGGTTGTCCGTGCGGTTCATGGAAAAGTTCAGATGCCGGTTTCCCCTTAGCCATAAGTCAGGGCGACCAGCTCGGAAATCCGGCCACGCTTGGCGCCGTCACAATTGACCGCCCGGCGCGCCTGAACCGTGTGCAGCTTAAAGCCGCGGTAGAGCTGTCGAGTGGTGGGAGTATCGGAGTTGGAAAGCATCACCTGCGCGCCGCGTTTAGCAGCTTCGGCCACCAGAGCGGCCAAGTCCTCTTGTTCACCATGTCCAAAGACTTCCTGGGTATAAGAAGTAAAGTTGGCGGTTCGGGATAAAGGATAATAAGGCGGATCAACGTACAAGAAATCGCCCTCTGCTACCGAGGCCAGGGTTTTACGAAAATCCTGAACCTTTAAATCCACGCCCTGCAAAGCATGGCTGGCGGCCAGCAGGTTGTCCCGATCGTAAAGTGAGACTCGGTCGGGGCGGTACGAACCGATCGGAACGTTGAACTGGCCCTTGTTGTTTACCCGGTAGAGCCCGTTATAGCAGGTTTTATTGAGGAAAATCATCCTGGCGGCGCGCTCGAGGGGGCTGGAATGCGCCGACAACGCACGAACCTCGTAAAAATACGGCTCGCCTTTGGCGCGGAACTCTTGCAAGTGCTCGTCCAGCGCTTTCATGAGGTCCCGCACCTCATCACGTACCACCTCATAGCAGTTAACCAGTTCCTTATTATTATCTCGCAAGACGGTTCGCATTTTTGGAAAGCGCGCTTTCAGATGGAAAAAAACCGCGCCCCCTCCCAGGAATGGCTCGCAATAACTTCGGATTGATGCTGGGAAAAAAGGCTCAAACTGTTCCAATAATTGCGCTTTACCACCAGCCCATTTCAGGAACGGTTGCGCTTCCCTTTTTGAAACAGCGTGCCGAACCGATCGTCCCGCCGGAACCAACCTTTGGCGCTCTTTCGGAGCAAGCTCAAGCTGGCGCGGCGTTTTCGGCATCACAAGATCGAGCCATGAGAGGGAGGCAAAGATCAAGGGGATAATCGCGCATCGTCTGGCAGCCGCCGGCGTCTCACGCGTCGCCACTTGGCGGATCTTAAGCCGCCTGCAGTCGGCGTTCCGGAAGAGAGCGCCCACCTAAGCCAAATATGGAATCGTGAGCGGCCCTTGAGGCAGGACGCCGATGTGTATGCCAGTGGGGTTCTGTGCGAGAAAATGCTGCACTGCCGCCCCGATATCGCGGCAAGGCGTTAGATGAGACGCGCGCACATGCTCGTCCGGCAGCGCGCTATACAACAGGATGCGGGCTCGGCGCTGCAGCAACGCCTGGATCTGCACCTGCCACTGTTCCGGCCTTGTGTTCTTCGACTGAGCCAGGCCCGCCAGGAATTCTTCGGGCGTCGCCGCACTTCTCAGCAGTTGGTCGAAACTGGAGTCACCGGGAACGCCATCACTGCATTCGCAAGCCAGGATCAACGTGCCGCCGGGTTTGAGCACCCGTGCGCCGGCGCTCATGCCTTTCACCCCCTGATACAAATTCTGGTCCAGCGGATAACCACTGTTAGTCGTTATGACCAGATCAAATGGACGCTCCACCCGTTGCATCGCCGAGTCTTTCACAAAAGCGCAACCTGCCTGGTGCGCCGCGATCAGGTCGCCAGCAAAGACTCCCGTAATCTCCCGTTGCTCGTTCAAAGCGACATTCAGCAAAAAACTGCGCCCAGCGCGCAGCGCAATATCGCGCATTTCCTCCCAAATCGGATTTCCTTCGGTAATGCCAAAGGTGGCGGACGGATCCGCGATGTTGTGAACTCCGTGATTACTCAGCACGGTTGGTAACCCCGCCACGCCCGGCATGATTCCTTTGGGGCCGCCGCTAAACCCGGCAAAAAAGTGCGGCTCAATGAATCCTGTGACGATCCGCACATCGGCTTCGATCAAATGTCGATTGAGCAAAGCGGGCGTCCCGTCGCGCGTAGTGCCGACCTGGGTGAGCTCTTTCGGGTTTTCCGGTTCGTGGTTCAGGACGCGGTAACGCTCAACGACCTGTGCCGTGAGCAACTCTTCCAATTCGACGCGCGTGTTGGGCCGATGGGTTCCCAGGCCGTTGAGCAGAGTGATCTGCTCGCGCGGGACAACCTCTAAGTATTCCAGCAACCATGGGATCAGCCGCTGGTTAGGTGTCGCTCGGGTAATGTCTGTGAAAACGATGCAGACCCGTTCTTCGGGTCGAATCCCGCTTTTCAGAGCAGGAGCGCCGATTGGATTTTCCAGGGCCTGAATGACCGCCCGGTGTTCATCCGGCAAACCATTCAAGTGCGCAGGCTCGATAATGGTTGTGTGCGAAGACGGCAACTCCACCGTCACGTGGCTGCGGCCATAGGCAAGCTGGACTTTCATCGAAACCTCGACCGCCTCTGCGGTGGGGTAATCGAAGCTTAGCGCACCGGCACATCGCCGGGTTCTCGCGCCAAAGACAAATTTCGCAATACCCGAGTCGTGGAGTTGGCTTTGTTCAAAGTGTAGAAATGGATTCCCGGCGCTCCCTGCTTGAGCAGGTCCGCGCACTGCCGGGTGGCATATTCGATTCCGAACTCCGCCACGGCCGCCTCGTCATCCGCCAACTGGTCCAACCGCGTGGCCAAAGCCGCCGGAATTCGCGCTCCGCACATGGCGGTGAAGCGCTTGATTTGCGTTCCGCTGAGGATCGGGACGATGCCCGGAATCAGGGGGACCTTGACGCCCTGCTGCCGCTGCATGTGGTCCCGGAACTCGTAATAATCACCGTTATCGAAGAACAGCTGCGTGATGATGAAATCGGCGCCCGCATCCACTTTCGTTTTAAGGTGGCCCCAATCGACGTGTTTCCCGCCTTTGCACGCGATGTGGCCTTCCGGAAAGCCGGCGACTCCGATACAAAGATCGCCCTGTTTGCGAATAAAGCTCACCAACTGGCTCGAATACTCGAACCCGCCGGGCGTGGACTTGAACTCGCCGCCACCGGGCGGGTCGCCGCGCAAAGCCAGAATATTTTGCACGCCCAGCTTGCGGATCTGGCCCAGCAACTCCTGGATCTGGGCTTTCGTCGAGCAGACGCACGTCAGATGCGCGACCGCAGTCAATCGATGCTCCTTCTGGATTCGGTCGACAATCATCAGAGTCTTGTCTCGGGTGCTGCCTCCGGCCCCGTAAGTCACCGAACAAAAATCCGGCCCCGTCTTCATTAGAGCTGGAATGGTTTTTTCCAGCAAATTCCGGTCTCCCTCGTCGGTTTTCGGCGGGAAAAACTCAAACGAGATTACCGGCCGGCCTGAGGCGCGCGCCTTCGCCAAGATGTCGCGAATAAACTGCATAAGCCGGTAAGATGCGCGGTTCCGGCCCAAAAACCAAGTTGGAACCGAAGTGCTGGACCGCGAAGAATTTTAACCGCGAATGGACGCGAATGGACGCGAATGGATGCGCACGGGAATTGCCAGGGCGTTCTCCGCGTTCGTAAGACCGTCGTTTCAGGACGTCTACTCAGGCCGATTAGTTCCGAAAGCCATTTCAACGGCCTTTTGAAAAAGGTCCTTTAACACCCGGCTCAACCCACCCCACCGGGCCAAACCCCCGAAAAAAGGCCCTGCTTTTTGGGGTGCATCCCCCTCTCTTTTATTTTTTGCTACAACCTAAGCTTTTAAAAGGAGGCAGTTTATGGCGGCGGGCTTAGAGAGAACCATCGAGGAGCCAATTCTCCTGGTAGAAAATAACCAGGACGACATTTTGCTTATTTTAAGAGCGTTTCAGCGAGCGGGGGTGACCCGACGGGTTCAGCCGGTCACCAGCGGTGTGGATGCCATCGCGTATCTGCAAGGGGCCACCCCCTATGATAATCGGGAAAAATATCCGCTGCCAGCCATGGTCTTGTTGGATATTAAAATGCCAGGAATGGACGGCTTTGATGTGCTGCAGTGGATACGCCGCCAGCCGGAGTTTTTTGAGCTGTGCGTCGTCATGCTAACCAATTCGGACCACATCCGCGATGCAAATGAGGCGTACCACCTGGGTGCAAATTCATTTCTGGTTAAGCCCCTTGATTTCCAGAATGCCGCCGAACTTTCGCGGTCGCTTGACACTCTACTCAGCAAGTCGCACTGCTAATACCAACCTGCTATTTTTCCCCGTCCAATTTCCCTCATTCGCGTCCATTTGCGTGCATTCGCGGTTTGGACTCCTTCGCGGTTCTCTTCATTTCCAATACACCAACCGACTTCTTAGTTCACGACGTTCTGCGGGTGGCCGTTGAGAAAGGCGCGCACATTCTCGACTGCCACCTTCATCAAGCGCTGACGCGCCGCTCGCGTACCCCAGGCGCAATGGGGAGTGATGAGGCAGTTGCGGGCCTGCAAGAGAGGATTTTCCGGCAAAGGCGGTTCTTGCGATAGAACGTCGAGGCCTGCCCCGGCAATGCGCCCGGCGTTGAGCGCTTCGGCCAATACGGGCTCGTCAATCAAAGCACCGCGGCTGGTGTTGAGCAGGAACGAGGTTGGCTTCATCCAGGACAGCCGTTGTGCATTTACCAACTCCTTGGTTTCCGGCGTCAGCGGACAATGCAGGGTGACCACATCGCTTTGGCGAAAAAGTGTTTCCAAATCCACGGGCCGAACAAAGGCCGGCGGCGACTTTAGCGCTGAGGTCGAAACCAGAATGTTCATGCCTAACGCGTGCGCCAGGTTAGCCATGGCGCGCCCAATCCGGCCGAACCCAATGATGCCCAAGCTCAGACCGCTGAGTTCGATCAGAGGTTGCTCCCAGTAACAAAAGTCCGGTTGTTGCGACCAGCGTCCTGAGCGAACGGTTTGGGCGTGATGGCCAACGCCATTCGTCAGCTCGAGCAACAAAGCCAGCGTGGCCTGGGCCACCGAAGCGGTCCCATAAGCCGGCACATTTGTGACGGGTATTGCGCGCTCGCGCGCCGCCTCCAGGTCCACCACGTTGGTGCCGGTCGCCAATACGCCGATGTACCGAAGCTGTGGAAGCTTTCCGATGGTTTGCCGATCGAGAAGAGTTTTGTTGGTAAGCAGAACCTCGGCGAAGGCCGCGCGCGGTAACAGCTCCGCGGGGCCGGACCGGTCATATATCTCAGCCGGTCCGAGTTCCCTCAACGCGTCCCAGGTGAGGTCACCCGGGTTAAGGGTAAATCCGTCGAGAACCACAATTCTCATTGAAGCAGGTTCCAAACCCGCAGCGCTTCGGTCGCGCCCCAGGCTTGGGCGTCGCAACCGCGCTGCGTGTGTGGAGCATCGCCGTCGATAATCTCGGGAAGCTGTCCCAGGCAGCCCCGCGCCATGAGCAGGTCCATCGTGCCGAGATAGGCCCGCGCCGCCGCCACGGTCGCCGGCGCGAAATCCCAGGCGCGCGCCAATGCCTCGCAGAATACCGGCAAAGTCCAGGTCCAGGCGGTGCCATTATGGTACGCGGGCTTGCGTCGAGTATCTTCGTCACCTTCATAGCGACCCCAATATGGAAACCTGGGATCGTTGAGCAGTCGCCCGTCATTGCCGTAGTTCGCCAGCGGCACCGATACCGGCAAGGGCGCCAATGAACGTAAGGCCCCGGGCACGACCAGGTGGCGCTCAGCCGCCGCTACGCACCGCTGAGCTGGCGCGCCGGAGGCGATGCCCAGGCTGACAACGAACAGGCAATTGCTGCGCAACGCGTCATCGACGCGCGCCTCCCGGGCCGGCCGGCGCTCGTTAATCAGCAACGCATCGGCGTAATACCCCTTTTCTTCGAGCCAAAACAAATTCTGGAGCGACGCCGTGGCGGTGTCCACCAGAGCCTGCCATGTTTGATGCTCGCCGGCCGTGGAAAGCGCCGCCAGTTGTCGCAACAATCGGATCCATAACGCCTGGATCTCGACCGGGTAACCTTCGCGCGGGGTGCAGGCCGGGTAATTGGTGTCCATCCAGGTAAAGTGACTCGGACTCCAGATCAATCCGGAGGCCGGATCCATCC
>DASRFK010000072.1:0-100597 GCA_035651635.1 Verrucomicrobiia bacterium
ATCCGCGGGCGTTCCATCCACCTTCCACCAAAAAGTGACGGTGCCTTCGCCGCTCATGACGTTGGTCAATTCGAGCACGGCCTGGTCTGTGCCCAAAATGGCCCGAGCGCTTTGGGCGGCGTCGACCCCGTCATGTGTGATATTGCTCTGGCCGTACCAGCCCGCCTGATCGATTCGCCAGGCGTTGGTGACATCCAACGAATTGGTCAGGCTTAACCCGAAAATGGCGCGCACCGTTTGGCTGCCGGCCATCTTCAATGACGCGGGATTTGTCTTAATATTGTAAACCGCGCTCGATATGCCTGCGCCTAAATACCCGAGAAACTCCTGTCCGGGATCGGGTACCGCCGTCAGCGTGACGGATTGGTTATTCGTATAAAAAAGCAGGTTCGGGGTCACGAAGACCTGTCCACGGTCGCTGATGATCGTGAGTCGTGGATTTGCGGAGCCGAAAGACTTTGGAAGCGTTCCTTCCCGAAACTCGTCCAGGTTGGAAATGTGATCCTGATCATAGTCGTCCAAACCGGTGTAGTTGGTAATGTTGCCGAAATAAGTTATTTCCCACGAGTCGGCCAGCCCGTCGCCATCTGCGTCTAATTGCAGCAACGCGTTGCTGCTGGTAACCGACCCGAAGGCATTGCTGACGTTAACGCGGTAAGCGCCGAAGTCAGAAAGCCCAACACTGACAATGAGAATAGTGGCCGATGTGGCGCCCGGAATATTGTTGCTGTTCAGCTGCCATTGATAAGTCAGTGGCAACGATCCGGACACCTCGGCTGCCAAACTTACCGTCTTTCCTGTCTGGGTGGTTTGTGAGCGCGGTTGCGCGATAAGTGTTGGGGGGGTGTTGGCGCCTGGGCTAGCCACGCTCAGGTTTCCAGTGGGATCGTGCGAAAAGACGGTTTGAGATCGGAGTGAAACGATGCCGAGAAAGAACAGCAGGAGAGCAAAGAAATGGAAAAAGCTCTTTCGAGGCCATTGCTTTAGCACTCCGAGATGGGATTTGGGATTGGGATGCATAGAAGTCGTGATGGCCAAGCAACTCAATAGCCCGTTCCCATATTTAACGGCGCGCCCGGGGACATCTTCCTTGGTGAAGGTTCTGGTTTACCCGAGCCCGTCAACCAGTTCCAGAATCTATCCAGGGGACCAGGCTCCTCTGCGGGTGGGGGCGTCTTGGCCGTGGGAGGCGCTTGCGGACAAGGTTCTTTTCCCATCAGTGCGTCGCCCGCCGTCTTATAATGCGAACGAAGCGGATTTGAGTAATCCTGACTTCCTTCCTGGGCCCGTTTCCCCATGACCTCAATGTTCTCTTTGTATTCGTCCTTGGCGTTAAACTTCTTAATCGTATCCTTCGCTTTGCCTTCAGCTTCATCCTTGAGCATCTTTATGGGCCCTTTGTCAGTGATCTTGTCGAAGGTATCGACCACAGCCTTGCCCGTGTTTATTTTGTCGAGGACTTCCTGGGCGGCCTTCTGGCCTTCAAGATTCTTCCCGAGTTCGTTTGCCGCGGAGAGGCCCAGCGGATCGACGTAATTCAGCGGATCATTGCGAGCATAAGCGTACAGATTGAAGCCGCCGCTTTCCCCGATGGGATCTCGGTTTAACCAGCGTCCGAGAGTTGGATCATAGCCACGATAGGCTGCCAAATTGAGGCCGCTCGCCGAATGCGAGTAGTGACCAGTGAAGCCGAAATCCGACTGCAGATCGCCGGCGGTGCGTGTGCGAAGACCGTAGGGGGTGTAGTCGTACGATGCCCGGGGCTGTCCGCTGGCGTCGGTCAGTTCGCGAATCGATCCGAGGTGGTCGCGCACGTAGAAATAATTGCCGGAGGGCAGGTCCGCACCAGCCTCGGCGCGTACTCCGTGGCTGGAAAACCGTTTCAACACGTTCGCACCGCTGCCGTCACGTTCTTCGCACAAATCCAATCCGATCCAGAGGAACCGGTGATCGTTGGCGACTAACCCGTTGTCCTTCTCAATGATCCGCGTGCGACGATCAAAACCATCGTAACTAAACTCTGTCCGGTGCGTTCCTTTGTTGATGGCCACGAGGCGATTTTCGGCATCCCAATCATAGGTGACGGCCGCAATTGCCCCATTACTGATGGCCACCAGTTGGTTGATTACATTGTACGTAGCTTGCTGGGTGACACCGCTGGTTTGCGCTTGCAGGAGGTTCTCGGCGTCGTCATACGCGTAGCCGAATGAGCGCCCCGAGGCACCAGTCTCAGCCACAGCAGTCAATCGTTCCGTGGCGTCGTAGCCAGGAGTCCAAAGACGCGTTATGCCATCCTGAAGTTGGGTCCAGTTGGTGATCTGGTGCAGGGTATTATAGTCGTAAGTAAAGCGAGATAAAATCGTGGCGTCAGGTTTAAGATGGGTAATTTCACGCAGTAACTGGTCTTTCTGGTTATTGAAATAAGTGAACAGTGATTGTTGCCCATTCGGAAGGTTAACTGTGGACAAGCGAAAACTCGCGCCCTCCCAGGCATAAGTGAATAAGCCAAGCACATTGGTCAACTGCGTCATCCTGCCTAAGGCATCCCAACTTCGCCGGATGCCAACGCCATTGATCGCCCGGCTCTCGACCCTTCCTAGCGAATCATACGTGAATGTGATTGTGTCGTTAGGCAGTGGACCATCAATGGTCGCGAGTTGCCCGGCACCAAGGCCAGGAATCGCGCTAATCGGGTAATAGGCATATGAAGTGAGATTGGTGCCCTCCTCCATCGCCAGCAACCGAGCATAATCCGGATCATAGTTAAATTTAACCGTGGAAGTGGGTATGGCCGCATTGAGGTAGCTCTTCTCCCGGAGTGTGTTGTCGACGTTGTAACGGAAAAATGTGATCTGGCTTTTCTCGTCACGGATCGACCTCAGATTCCCCGTGGCAGGTTCATAGTCATAAAGAACCTGTGAACCTCCGGGGTAAACCTTCGCGACCACTCGACCCTGCGCGTCGCGGGTCCAGGAAGTTGCCCGGCCCATCGCGTCGATAACGGTTTCCAATCCGCCGCAGCCGCACCATTGGTAGCGGGTCACACGGCCAAGAGCATCCTGAACTCCGGTGAGCTGACGAAGGCTGTCGAATCGCAATCGCGTTTCTCTTCCCGCGCGGTCGGTGAGAACCTCTGGATCAAGAAGATTGTAGGTGATTGATTCAAAGGTATTGTCTGGATACGTGGTGCGCGTGAGACGATCTAGATTGTCGTAAGCGAAGGTTACCGTGTATCCGTCGAGATCGGTTGCGGTTAGCAACCGGCCAACCGTGTCGTAGCTGAAACGGGTGGTGTCGCCGGTGCCGGAGAGAGGCCCGTCGATGGCCGTCAGGTAACCATTATTATCGTAAGAAAAGGTTTCTTGCTCACCTCGAGGATTGATTGCGGTCAATACCTGTCCTCGCGCATTGTAAGTAAAAATCGTCGTCTGGCCACTGGCGTCGGTGGCGGTAAGCGGCAAATGCTGGGAGTTATACGTCGCCGCGAAGAGCAGTTCATTTTGGCCTGCGCGGGTCTGACGCACTTCCTTCAAATCGATCTGGTTAGTCTCGTAGACGAAAGTCAGAGTGCGCCCGATTGGGTCGATGGTTCGGGTTTGATTGCCCAACGAGTTATATTCGATTTGATAAAGCTGCGTGGTGCCATCGTCGAGCACACGGCCGATTTTAGTGGGACGGTCGGAGGTGCCGATGAATGTAGGATTGACCTGTCCCTCATAATTGAACCAGACACGGTTTTCAAAGGGTGCCTTGTAACTTTCCAGGATAGGAGACGCAGTAACGTAGTCGGACCCATGGGTGAAGTGGTAGATCCTGGCATGCAGGTAGCCTTGATAATTCTGGCTGAAGCTTTCGGCGTAAGCTTTTCGATCCCAGTAATAGGTGTCTCGCGCCATCATGAACAGGTTTCGCACCGGCATTCCTTTGGGCACGACGGCCAGTGGATCGCTAGTGGAGATCCCGCTCGCCCCGCCGACGCCCCAGCCGTCGTTAAATTCAACCCGTTCCTTCGAGCCGTCCGGATTGGTTATTTCCATCGAGTTGTACCGCGGGCCTTGCCCGTAGGCGTCGGCGACAAAATGCGTTGTGCCATAAGGAGTGGTCAGGTCGCTGATCCACCAGCCGACATTGGTTTTGGCCGTATCCACGAAACTCGAAGACAAACCTAGGGAATCAACGATGTTTGTCAGGTGCGCAAAAACGGCCGCCGAGGGCTGGAACCGCGCGGTGCGACCAAAGGGGTCAACTACCCGGGTAATTATATAGGCCTGAACGAATTGCCATTCTGGAAAAACAGTGGTGTTGGTAACCTCGTAATAGAGCTTGGTCTGTTGGCCGATGGCGTCGGTGATACCGGTGATCCTGCCAGTATAATCGTATTGAATAGTCGCCGCATTGCCGGTCGGGTCTACGACTGCTGTCATGAAGATCTTCCTCAAAGTGCCCGCCGAGCTTGCCGCGCTATCAAAGATTTTTTTCGACCCATCAGGATACTGAATTTCGTAGCTGTTGGTGGAAATTCGGACGAGGTTGGCCCGGTTGCGGGTCAGGTTGCTGAACATCTGATTGGTGGAGTTGTAATCCGTAAAGGTGAGCGACCCGCCTCCATCCACCGCAAAGCGAATGTCGCCGGCGGGGTTCATCGGGTCATCCGTAATGAACGCCATCCAATTGCACCGCCAATCCGGACTTACATTCGAATAGCCGGGCCCTTCCCGTCCTTGAGCGCTGGCCGAGTTGTAAGTAACCGTAAAATAAATCGGCGGCCCGACCGGAGGAGTGTAGCCCACCGGTGTGTCCTGGATGATCTGGCTCGCCAGTAAGAGATGAACGTTCCAGCTGGCCATCCCGTTGCAGGGAGCAGGGGGCTTTGCTGTCAGATCGTAAGGCGTCGTCGCATCAGGGTCGCTTTCGTGGGTGACGCCTCTACCCCAAACGCCATCCGCTTCAAGGTCCGTCACGACGCGCCATCCGGCAGGAAGCGGTCCGGAATGAACTAGGAAATAGCCGCTGGCTTGCTCATCCAGGGTAGCGTCAGAAAGCCAGGTCTTGTTTCGGAAAGTGGCATCTTCACTGCGCAACAAAAGCCCGTCGCGGCCGATCAGAGCCGCATAGTGTCCCACTTTCCAATGAACTACGGCCGGCAAAATAATCGCTGCGCCCGGCTCCCGAAAAGCGACCTGGTAATTCATGCCCAGGCGGCGGGACAACTCCGCGACCTGCCGGGCGGAAAACCCATTGGTTGTGGATTGCGAATCCTGGATTAACTGATTGCCCGCTTTGCTGCGATCGGTAGCGGCGCAGATACGGTCCAGTGCCAGCGGTCCGCATCGAAAGGAGGTCTCCGGCTGATGCTCCATGCTCCAGAGTCCATCCCGGGCCCCTCGAATGTTTACCGCTGCGCCTCCTCGAAACTGGCGGTCGCCAACCTCGGCCAGCACTTGGCGAAGCTCCTGCATCCGGCCCAACCGGGCGTACATCAGGCTCAGTTCACCCACCGCTTCGCCGGCCAATGCTGACGCTACTTCATTCGTCAATCCTTGGCCCCGATCCCAACCCGCTCTCCACACGTCAATGGCTTTGGAATAATGACCGGTGCGATAATATTCTCCTCCCAGGATGCACCTGAGCGAAAGCGACCAGGCGGAGTCAGGAAAATCACGCAGAAAACCCTCAACGGAAGAGAACCGGTCACGGACCGTTCGTTGCCGGAAATCTTGCAAAGCATCCAGCAGCGCAAGGCTCTCTGCCTGTGTTGGGGCGCTGCTGGGAAGCAACGGGCTGTCGAAAACGCCAGACTGACTCACCTGCATCGAGGGTGAACGAACAGTCCCGGCAATGCTCGCCATGGCTTGTGCCCGGCCTGGTGTTTGTTTGCCAAGATCCTCCCCGGCAGCGGCTTGGATAAGAGCCGCCATTAAAACCATGAGAATACTCCGGCTCCATTTTTGTTGATTGGGTTGCATAAAATAGAGCCTTGCGGCAATTCCGAAAGCGACGGACTGGTTTGGGACACTTGCAGAGTACGCGATAAACCCTGCATGTCCATTTAATTAGCAGAATTTATTTTCGCCCGTCCTGGAAAAGCCAGATTTTCTGGCTTACTTTGCATTCGCTCAGTCAGAAAGGGCCGAAGGAGTTCGAACGGGACCAGCCCGGCGACGCAGCGAAAGAAATCTTACGGCACCACCACCACGCGATAGAACCGGTTCGGCAGGTTGGTAACGGTGCCCTTCACAATCACGATGCTCCCGTTGTTGTTCCATGCGTTCGTCCAGGGAGTCCAGGTTTGCAAATTGGTCGACACATCGATCTCATAATGTGCTCCCACACTTCCGTTAACCGTGAGTTTTAGAGTGCCGTCTGCCTGCATTGCCAGACTCATGGCAGGCGGGACCGGCCCCGAGGAATCAGGGACAATTTCGCCGTCCGCCAGAATGCGCGCCGGATAGGTGCCGGCTGGCAGCCGGGCAGGATTCGAGAAGTGAACCTGGGCGAGCTGTTCCGGCGTCAAAGCCGAGGCGCTGTTTCCGAAGATAATCTGGTGCTGGCCCGCGCCATTCAGCGCTCCCGCCCAATTTGAAACGATCAATTGCGCGCCATTTGCCCAAGGCGCCCCGCTGGTGTCGGCAAAGCGCAGCACACAAGGGCTGGTCGGTAGGAGAAGGAACGAATTCTCGCCATTTGCCAACCGCAGTTGGCCTAATTGCGTTCCGTTCGCTTGCTCGTTCCAGGTCCCATCCGCTAGCGTGACCGTATCCTGGCCCGCCAACGAGCCGCCGTCGTGTTTAAACACAGCGCCCGCCGTTATTTGGATATCGTCGCAAAGCAGCAGCCCGCCGCTCAACTCATACGTTGCTCCATTCGAGACGGAGAGCCTTCCAAGGATTTGAGCCGTCCCCCCGGATTGCTGAACCCAGCCGGTCTGGGAAAGAACCTGGCCGCCGGCTTGGGTGAGGTTACTGACGATCAACCACCCGTTAGTCAGCGAGTAAGTCGAAGCACTCGACAGCGTCAGCGTTCCGATCTTGTTTGTGCCGGCGGTTTGGTTCATGGCACCCATGACGACATCGATCGATGGTGTTTCCAGCGTGCCGCCACTTAGGTTATAGCTCGCCGGGACGATCAGATTTCCGTACCCTACCGCCCCCGCCAGAATGATCCCGCCATTGGTGTGGTAACCACCCGATTGACTAAAAGTATCCGCCGCCATTCCGTAGCGGCCATTGAAGGGCCGGATCGCCAGCGACGATGCGCTCAGCTCCCCGCCTGAAAGACTGTACGAACCGGGTCCGAGTTGCATGGTAATGTCGCCAGCTATATTTGTTCCCCCGTTCTGGACCAGGTCGCCGCCCCCGTAAGGGTAGGTGGCCGGATAATCTGCCCCAATCGACAGGTTGCTGCACGTTAACAAACCATCATCCAGCTCGTACAACCCGCTCCCAATCCCAACAGTTCCGGAAACGGCGCCGCCTCGTTGAATGAAAAAGCCCGGCTCCTCGAAGGCCACTCTGCCGGCAACCGCGCCCTCGTACAAATCGTATTCGCCGTTCAGCTGTAGGATGACATTGCCGAAATTCGTGCCCCCTTCCTGATAAAACCGACCGCGGACGTGTTCGTCCCCGCCCAACAGAACACTATTAGTGAGAGTGTAGGTGCCAGGGACATCCAAAAAGGCGGCGCTGACCTCGGAACCGCCGCCTTCCGTAAACGTTCCGCCGACGTTGAAGGACCCTTGCTCGGAACCGTCCGGTGCCAGCGAGTTTTGAACCTTTAGAGCGGACGACAACATCACCACGGAGGACCCAGAATGGACCGTTACGCTTCCCGGATGACCCGAACCGCCCACCGTCAACGGTGTCTCTGTTCCGGTGTAATTCAGCAGCAGCACATTGAACGAATCCGTCGGTGAATCGATGGTGATCGAATTAATCGTCAAGCTGTCGGGGAAAGCCGATACGGTGGAGGGATCGATCGCTAAAGCCTTCCATCCGGCATTAGTGAGCTCAATATCCTGTCCAGCTCCCGGCAGCACGCCCAGCGACCACGCCGAGTCCTGCCACTTACCGCTTGTCGGATTCGTCCATACGTTCATCTGAGCCGCCGCCGGCATGCTTGCGACAATGCAAATGGCGGCGATGAAAACGGTTCGACAAGACAGTTGCCAGGGTGAATGAGTGATTTTCATCGGGAACGCGACCGGATGTTCTGGGGGCGTGGGCGGAGTTGCATAGTGCCTTGGCGCGCCAAAATCGCTCTTCCCAATCAAAGTGATAGTAGGGTGGAACACCCAGCAGGTGGGCGGACGAATACTGACTCGCCTCCAAGCGACCGCGAAACCCTTCGGAGTAAAAAAAACCGGGCTAGTCAGTCAGGGGGTGACCGAAGAGCCCGGGGAATTTTCGAATTAAGTACAACAGTAGGATTACGGAGAACATCGGCCGGAGTCTGTACCAAAACTCGGGCCGAAATCGCATATTCGGGCTAACCAAAGAACAATTTTACAATGCCCGTCAAAAAATCTTCGGCGTAATCTGGTCTCAATAAATCACCGACTCTTATTCCTGTCAACTCGATTCTTACAAGTATTAACTAAAGTTGACTTTACGATAAGACATTATCTTCTCATTTCATTGCTGGCTATCCATTCTGACCGCGATCTCACTCTTTCTATTCAATCTTTTGCGCTGAAATTTAATCGGCCCTGCCCTATCGTTCGCCCATGAATGTGCTTGAGGAACTGCTGTGGCGCGGCCTGGTGGCCGATTGCACCGACGTGCCGGAACTGACGCGACGCCTTAGCGCCGGGCCGGTCACGGTGTATGCCGGGTTTGACCCCACGGCGGATAGCCTGCACGTGGGCAGTTTGGTGCCGTTGCTCGCCTTGCGGCGCTTTCAATTATTTGGCCAACACCCCATCGCGCTGGCCGGGGGCGCCACCGGCTCGATTGGCGATCCCAGCGGCAAAACCCAGGAGCGGCAGTTGCTGACCCGCGAAGTGCTCGAGCACAACATCAGCCGCATTAAAGAACAACTGCGCCGTTTGCTGGATTTCGAGGTGGCCGGCAACCCGGCGCGATTGCTGGACAACGCGCAGTGGACCGAGTCGGTCGGGTACCTCGATTTTTTGCGCGATATCGGCAAGCATTTTTCCGTCAACCAGATGGTTGCCAAAGAGAGCATCCGGGCGCGGATGGAAGATCGGGAATCGGGCATCAGCTATACCGAATTCAGTTACATGCTGCTGCAAGCGTATGATTTCTACGTTTTGTGCCGCGACCAGGGCTGCGAATTGCAGATTGGCGGCAGCGATCAATGGGGCAATATCACCGCCGGCATAGAATTGACCCGCAAAAAATTGGGGCGGACGGTTTACGGACTGACTTTGCCGCTCATCACCAATGCCGACGGCACAAAGTTCGGCAAAACAGTGGCGGGTGCGGTCTGGTTGGATCCCGCCAGGACGAGCACGTACAAGTTTTACCAATACTGGATTCGAACTGACGATCGCGATGTCATCCGGTATTTGAAGTTTTTTACCTTCTTGGGCCAGGAGGAAATTAGCACTCTCGAGCAGGAGCACACCGCGAATCCAGGCGCTCGAGTAGCGCACAAAGCCCTGGCCAGGGCCGTCACGGACTTAATTCATGGGCCTGAGGCGACCACCGAAGCGATCCGCGCCAGCGAAATCCTTTTTGGCGGGGAACTGGGCGGAGTCGCGGAAAAGACCTTCAACGAAATCGTGGGGGAAGCCCCCACGAAGCAATTGGATCGCAGCCGTCTGGATGGCGCCGGTATGCCCTTGGTCGAGGTGCTGGTGCACAGTGGCTTGAGCTCTTCCAAAGGGCAGGCGCGTAAAGACATCGAGGGTGGCGGAGTCTACCTCAACAATATCCGGGAGGCCGGCGCACAGCGCTGCGTTACTGCCAACGACCTGCTCTTCGGCAAGCACCTCCTGGTGCGAAAAGGCAAAAGGAATTACGTCGTTCTAAGCGCCGGTTAGCTGCCGCGCTGAATTTGCCGGATCAACAAAGTCGGTAGGGATGGCGCGCTGCGCGTCTGTGCCGCGTTAGCGGCGCAACGTTGGATGTGAAGGTAACTCCTCTCGCATTCGTTCCGCCCGCTAAGCGCGGGCGGGGACATCGCAGCGCGATGTCCCTACCTCAGGGCGCTCTTTTCAAGGGATTTAGATGCGTTTGCCCTACCCGGACCCGCCGCCGGACATCGGATGTCCGCAGGGATGCACGAAACCACTAAGGCGACGAGAGTGCCTAGCGCCAGTTCGCTATCGATCGTCGCTGCGGGCAGAATGCCCGCGCGCCGGACGCAGACCCGCAGACCCGCAGGGTTCGTTGACACTGCCGGGTGGCACTGTTAGGTTTCGCCTTCTTTAAAACGCTCGATGGATTACAAGAACACATTAAACCTGCCGCAGACGGATTTTCCCATGAAGGCTGACCTGGTTAGCCGGGAACCCGAGCGGCTGCGCCAGTGGGCCGATTCAAAGCTTTACGAACGCATTCGCAAGCGGCGAACGGGTGGGCCGCACTTTGTTCTGCATGACGGTCCGCCGTTCGCAAACGGTGACGTCCATATTGGGACCGCGTTGAACAAAATCCTCAAGGACCTGGTGGTGAAGTACAAGTCCGGCCGCGGTTTCGATGCACCGTATATTCCGGGTTGGGATTGTCACGGCTTGCCCATCGAATTCAAGGTGAGCCAGGAAATGCGCAAGGCGGGAGATACTGCTGCGGACGCAGCGTCCATTCGCAAGGCGTGCGACGCCTACGCGCGCAAGTACATCGATATTCAACGCACTCAGTTCAAGCGTTTGGGAATCCTGGGAGATTGGGATAATCCTTACCTGACGCTTAATAAAGAATATGAAGCGGACGAATTGCGCTTGTTCGCGGACATCGTCGAGCAAAAATTCGTCTATCGCGGTAAAAAACCGGTTTACTGGAGCATCCCGTGCCGGACAGCGCTGGCGGAGGCGGAGGTGGAATACCGGGATCACGTAAGCCAGAGCGTTTATGTAAAGTTTCCGGTTGTCGGCCATCCCGGCACGTCGGTGGTCATCTGGACGACAACGCCCTGGACGCTGCCGGCCAACCTGGCGGTGGCCTATAACTCGACCTTCAGCTACTCGCTGGTGCAGGTGGGCGAGGAACAGTTGATTGTTTCCGCGCTGTTGCTGCCGGCGGTGGCGTCAAAATGCGGCTGGGAAGGTTATCAGATCGTGCGCAGCCTTGATGGCGGGCACCTGAGCCAGTTGGAATATCAGCATCCTTTTTGCAACCGCACGGGCAAACTCTACGCCGGCGACAGTTTCGTGGAAAACCTCACCGGCACCGGGTTTGTCCATGTGGCGCCCGGGCACGGTTTGGAGGATTACCATCTAGGTTTGGAGCACCAGCTGCCGATTTATTCGCCGGTGGATGATGACGGTCGGTTTACCCACACCAACGATCTTCCCATTGCAAAACAAATGCCGGCTGAAATGCTCGGCAAAGCAATTCTGGAAAAACACGGGCAGAGCGAAGCCAACGAGGTAGTGCTGCACGAGCTCCGGTTGCGTAAAGCCTTGGTGCATCAGGAAAACTATCACCACAGTTACCCGCACTGCTGGCGCAGCAAAACGCCCATTATTTTTCGCGCCATGGATCAGTGGTTCATCGAACTGGATCATGCTGGCTTTCGCTCGCGGGCATTGGCGGAAATCGACCGGGTCGAGTGGGTGCCTGACTGGGGCAAAAATCGAATCCATGCCGCGGTCCAAACCCGGCCCGACTGGTGCATTTCGCGGCAACGGACCTGGGGTGTGCCAATCCCGGCCTTTTACGATGCCAGCGGCAAAGCTATCCTGGATCCGACCGTGGTGCGTAACACGGCCAATCTGGTCAAGCAGCAAGGCTCGAATGTGTGGTTTGAAAAGTCCGCCGCGGAACTCTGGGCCCAGCTCAAGCCGGCTGGTGCCAAGGTTGCTGAGCCGGTGACCAAGTCCACTGATACCCTGGATGTTTGGATCGATTCTGGTTCCTCGTCGCGCGCGGTAATCGCGCGTCGTCAGGAAATCCGCGGACGCGACAAACCTTTCCAGGCGGATATGTATCTGGAAGGCAGCGACCAGCATCGCGGCTGGTTTCAGTCCTCGCTCTTGCTATCGCTCGCCGGTAATGGCGCCGCGCCTTATCGTTCGGTCCTCACGCACGGCTTCATGGTGGATGAGGATCGCGAGAAAATCTCCAAGAGCAAACAAGGCCAGAACGTTTACGAGAAGCCCCAGACTTCCGAGGCTTATATCAAACGGTACGGAGCGGACGTGGTCCGGCTTTGGGTCGCCTCGCAGGATTATCGCAACGACATTATTGTCAGTGAAAAGCGCATCGATAAGGTGGGCGAAACCTATCGCATTATTCGCAACGCGCTGCGGTACCAGCTCTCGAACTTATATGATTTCGATCCGGCCAAACACCAGGTCAAGGACGCCGAGTTGACCGGATTGGATCAATGGATCCTGGGGGAATACTCACGCCTCGAGCAGGAAATCATCCGGGCCTATGATGCCTATGAATTTCACGCAGTTTACCAAAAGCTAAGCCAGTTTGTCGCGGTCGAGCTCTCGGCTGTTTATCATGACGTGGTTAAGGACCGATTGTACACCGACCACGCCAACTCGGTGCGCCGACGCTCGACGCAAACCGCTTTGTTTCGACTGATCACCAATCTGTGCAAGATGCTCGCGCCCATTCTCTCGTTCACGGCCGACGAGGCCTGGGAATTTCTGCCGGGCACCCCCGGCGAATCCGTGCACGAGGCCGTTTGGCAGCCGTTGCAGTTTGCCTGGCCCGAAGCCCGGCGGCTCCTGTGGACAAGACTGTTTGAGTTGCGCGAGTTAGCGATGCCCATCCTCGAGCAGGCACGCCAGGCCAAGCAAATCGGCAAAGCGCTCGAAGCCAAACTCGCTTTCGCGGGCACGGCGTCCGCCTTGGGTGCGGCCCAGGCGGAATCAGAAGCCTTGCGCGAGTTGCTCAACGTTTCGCAACTGGAAATCAATCTGCTGGAGGACGGTCCGCTGAGCGTTTCGGTCAGCAAGGCCGATGGCCAAAAATGCGAGCGTTGCTGGCATTGGGAAACCGATGTGGGTTCCGTGCTCGAACACCCGACCATCTGCGGCCGCTGCGTCAGGGCTGTGACGTCGTAAACGTCGTGGTTCGGAGTCCCCGCTTTAGCCGGTTTGCTCCTCGATGAGCACTGCGTGTATTTTGGTGTTCCGCCTCCTTCGTCCTCTTCCCTCCTGGCCTAAGGAAGAGGATGATGACCCAGACATGACACGCCACCCAGCGCCGTGGTCGGCTTTTCTTACCAGACCGCCTGAAGGCGGGACTCCAAACAACAGCTGCTTTCCCTCACTTTTTCACAAACAACGCCAGCGACGCCGTGAACCCGTGCAAGAAGCTGCGTTCGCCGACCGGACCAATTTCACCATTGCAAAAAAAGCCGGTCAGCCCGATTGGGCCAAGGCGCTGCTGAACGAGTTGAGCGTCATGATTGGGACGGCCGAACATTCCCTGGCCGCGTCCATTGCAACTGCACAGACAGCCCCCATATACAGGAGCTTTGCCCAGGGTCGTGCGCGTGCGCGCCAGGAGTTCGTTCATGTCTTCGGTCGCCGCGGCGGCCGAGCGGCGCTGGAACTGGATGGTTTGGCCCAATCGTGGAGCAGCCCCGACGGCGATGCTGCCCGACCGCGGGTCGGCGCCCAACAGGTTCCGAATCAAGAAATCTCCGCGATGAAACTCTTCGAGATATTCATTGATGACCAGACCGACGAAGAGATTGCCGCGCGCGCGTTTCTGCTCCTCGGGGGACAATTGATTGAAGGTCTCGGCCAGGACTTCATAGGCGGGCCGATTGCCGATCTCGTGAATGACGTTTTGGTCGACTTTCGTCAGCGTCCAGGTTTCTCCAATCGGCGTGCAGCCTTGCGAAGTGACCCCGACCAACCGCACCTCGCCGCCGAACGAGACGGCCACCCCACCTTCCTCGAAAACGTCACCATTGAGATAAACTTGGGTGGTTTGCTCGCTAAACTCGCCGCTGGCTAGTCCCCCCAGTATCGGCACTCGCGGGTAAGCCTCATTCCATCCTTTGAGCCAGGCCTCACTATCAAGGTGAAATGGATCGATGAATGCCAGCCATCCGTTAGTTTGGTCCGGTCCAAGTCCGCTCTCCATCTGCCAGTAACCGGGGCCATTGGCCTCTTCGACTTGCTCCTGGGTAAAGTGAAATGCCTTCAAATCCGCTTCGGGCAGGCAATACAAGCCGAGGGCGATCCCGGCGTTTTCCTCGATTTCCTCTCCGCCGCTGATCAGGCTTTGACTCGAACAACCCGCCAGCAAGGGAATGCGCGCGTGTACGCGCAGAATTTCGAGGATCTGGCGTGCTTGTTTGAAATAACGCGGGGTCATGAAGACCAGCCCGAGCGAGATTTGGGGAACGCTCAACCGGGCCCGCAGGTTCTCGGCCCAGCTTTGCAACCCGGCCTCGTCAAACGCCTCAGACCAGTGCGCAGCAACTGAAAATTCGCTTCCCACAGCGCAAACTTAATAGGCAACCCGCCAAATGCAACTAAGCGTGGTGCCGGCCTTTGAAAGTGAGTTCCGCAATCCCGGATTTGTCGAGTTGACCCAGACCTTCCGTAACCATCCGATCATATTGTTTCTTGGCGGCCGTCGCCAATGGCAGGTTCAGACCCTGGCCTTTTGCCAGCTTCACGGCGATTCCCGAATCTTTGGCAGCGTGGGCGGCGGAAAAAAAGCATGTATGATCGCGGTTCTGCATATCTTCTCCGTCGGTTTTTAGAACCTGCGAATTTGCGCCGGTTTGCGAGAGAACTTCCCGCAACAGGGTCAGGTCCAGTCCCAACGCCGCGCCCAAGGCCAGGCCTTCGGCCAGTCCGGCAGTATTGATATTCATCACCATGTTCACCAGCGCCTTGACCTGCGCCGCCTGACCGGCCGGGCCGATGTAGCGCATCGAACTGCTGAGCTTCTCCAGGATGGGTTTGGCTCGTTCGAACGCATCGGCGACGCCGCCGCACATCAAGTACAGCATGCCTTGACGCGCCTGGGGAATGCTCGACGCCATGCAGGCTTCGAGACTTTGCGCGCCCGCTTTTTGGGCCTTGGCTTGGACCCAAACGTGCACCTCCGGCGTGATGGTGGCGCAGTTGATGAAAAGCTTGCCCCGAGACCGGCTCAAAAGTCCGCCATTGAAGATCTGTTTCATGGCTTTGTCATCCGTCACGACCGTGAAGACCACCTCACAGAGGCGGGTCACTTGCTTTAATTCAGCCACGGCTGCCGAGTTCTTGCGCCAGGTTTTGAGCCGACTCGGATTGGACATCATACACCGCACCGATCTCGTAGCCACATTCCTTCAAGCGCCGGGCCATATTCGCCCCCATCCGGCCCACTCCGACAAATCCAATCTTTTCAGCCATAAATTGTTCCTTTCGTGGAGTCGCGAAAAGATTAACCTAGACTGAGGATCGATGGCAAAAGAAAGCGCAGGTTTGCTGCTGTACCGTCGCAAGCACGGGACGCTCGAGTTCCTTTTGGTGCATCCGGGCGGGCCGCTTTGGAAAAATCGCGACGCGGGCGCCTGGTCAATACCCAAAGGCGAAATCCAAGCGGATGAAGACCCTCTGCGAGCGGCCCAACGCGAGCTTCGCGAAGAGCTTGGGTTCTGTCCCGAGGGTGAGTTCATTCCATTGGCTGCCATTAAGCAAAAAGGCGGCAAGGTGGTTCGCGCGTGGGCGATCGAGACGGAGTGGGACCCGGCCAATCTTAAAAGCAACACCTTCACCCTCCCGTGGCCGCCCCGATCAGGCAAGGTGCAGGAGTTTCCCGAGGTCGATCGCGCCGCTTATTTCGACCTGGTTAGCGCGACCACGAAGATCAATCCCGCCCAAGTGCCATTGTTACTCGAAGTCGATAGGAAGTTGGCGCAAATGAAGTGAATCGGCGCGACAGTCCTGACAGGTTGCAGGTCGTAGGTGACAAGTCCCAGGTTCAGCAATCCAACTCAGAGCGTGTTTTAGAATTCGGCAGAATTCGGTTCGGAGTCCCGCCTTTAGGCGGCCCAGCGCCGAACCGCCTAAAGGCAATGGAAAGGGATAAACATGAATAACCAAAAGACTTGCCGCAGACGCGGGGCTCACGCCGGGAGGTGAACCCACCGAGGCGGCTCCTAATCCGTGTTCATCGGTGGTCAATTGGCTTCAGACCTTGGCGTCTTCGCGTCTTTGCGTGATCCACCCCCAACCGTGAATCTCACGCCAAGCCGCAAAGCCGCAAAGAGGGATGGCCTAAAAGCGGGACTCCAAGCCCAGGCGCCCGCGGCTGGCCGGTATTTTAAAACACGCTCTCACGCCTGTTCGTATTGATTAGTTTGCTGCAATCCGGTAGGCGACGCTGGCGCTTACGATGACCGAGATGATGCTCATCAAGGGGAACGAGCCGTACATCAGGAACAAGGTCCCTACCACTGCCGTGAGGGCAATGCCGCTCGAAATCCAACCCAAAGTCGCGTCGGTCCCTTTGAACAGCAACTTGGCGCAGAAGCCGGTCAAAACTCCGATTCCCACGCCCAGAAGAGGAAAGCGAAAGCCGGCGAGGGCATAAAAACCAAACATGGCTCCGACGCCCAAACCCGCGCCGAGCAGAGCGCCCAGGATCCCGCGTCCCAAATTAAACCTGTCGTCAGTCGCGTTTTGAATGTCATTCATGCGGGCGTTGAAACAGCAGGCTTTGTGCCAGTCGAATCCTATTCTCGGATTTTGCAAGGCCTTATAGAACAACGCTATTCGATGTAGTTAGAGAACGGTTGGCTTAAGGCAGGGCAGCTGTTGGCCTTTATTTGCCGACCGTTGGTACCTTGTAAAAATCATAAGTTATGCGCCAGGTGAACTCGGCGTCGGGTTCGACCTGTATTTCGATGAAGGGCTCCAGCGAAAGCGGCGCGCGAATGGACCACAATGCGGCGCGAGACAGCGGCCGATCGCCAGTGATGTGAACACCCGCTCCCAACTCCCGGTTCTCGATGCGGATGTTGTAATCGCGGGGAGTCGGCCCAAATCCCGCAATGGCGAAGTAAACGCGCTCCTCACGGGTCAGAGTCTTGCGGAAAAGGATTTGATTTCCACGAACCTCCGCGAGGCGTTGGTCCGGCGGTGGTGAGGCTTGAATTGTAAACGGAACGGTGATCGAAACACCAGGTCCCGGCGGTTTGCGGTCGAGATAAAGGAAATTGTGGTTGTACACGCTGGAGTGGATCGGCCGTGTCCCCGTATTGCGCAAGCTGTGCTCCAAAACCAACTGGGGTTTTCCTTTGGTGAGCGAGACTGTCTTGCGGTAAGCATAACCGTAGCCGGTGGTGGGCTCGGAGATTTCCTGGGTGAACTCGATAGACTGCGCATCCTGGCGCACGGTCCGTTTGCCGGCGTCAAGGATCGGGTAAAGGCGGAACATATCGTATTTGGCATCGTCCGGCTTCTGGAGCACTCCGACGCCTATCTTGATAAACCTGCCTCCGGACTTGGCTTCATTAAAACCCAGCGCGCTGCCGTCGGTGGCAAATTCTTCCGCCGGCCCGGTCATGGCCGTGCAAGGGCCGGCAACGATGTCCGGGCCGTCGTAGACAAAATCGCGCACGTTGACATCGGCGCGTTGGAACCACTGGGGAAAATAATCGTGTCCCGCGAATTCAGCGGCGCAAATCGCTCCCGCCCAATCGAAGCGAGTTCCGCGGTAAAAGCCCACCTTGTCATCCGGAAGATATAGTCGGACACGAACTTCGCTGTTGGTGAGCTCCGCTGCGGGAGGTGAACCGGAAGAGGAGGACGCTCCTGCTAAAGGTCCCAAAAGAGAGGCGAGCAAGGTAGCCTTGGTCATGGGGTGAACATAACGCCGCAATAGAGAACCTTTCCAGCGAAATCCTGGATTGGAGGGAGACCGGTTTTCAATCACTGATAAATATGAATACCGATGAATACGGTAAGGAAAGGATCGAGAGGGGACGTGGGCAATGACTTTGGACTCACCTTCATCTGCCCTGCGCCATTATCCGTGTCAATCAGTGTTCATCCGTGGTTGGAATTAGTGTTGATTAGTGTCCATTCGCAGTTTGGATCTTTGGTTGCGCTGCACCGCGCGGGGTTCATCGTGGTTTTAACTGCATGGTTACGGCTGAAGCCGACTCCGAAGTCGGGTTGTTTTGACTCAAGATCCGAGCCCGCTTTGCCGATTGAGAGGAATGTTTCGTGTTTTGAACTTCATTCTGCTCGTGGCACTCCTCTGCGGATGTGGCGGCAAAACTGCGCGCATGAAGAATCCGGAAGACCCGCAGGGACGTTACTGTGAGCAAATCGCGGTAGCGAAGCACGTGCTGGAGCAAAAGGAGGATTGGGCCGACCGAGCTGAATGGGAGGTTTTGAAACTAGACGATGGGTGGCGGGTCATTGCCTGGCGCGTGGAACATGCCGACCGAAAAGGCGCAGAGCGATACCTACCCTGGGGTTATTCAATTATTGAGCTGGACAGTCGGTTGGTCCCCGCACACTACGTTCGGAAAGGGTGATGATGGGTCAGGGGCTCTTGACGCCTACACGGTAAAAGAACCGCCCGTTGACGGCGGAATTGGTGTCGGTATACGCGGTGGACGTTCCGATCTGCCCGAGGATATTGCTGCCAACGATCACACTATTGGTGGCGATCCAAACAATGTTGGTGCTCTGGCCGGTGATGTTCGTAGCCGCGAGTGTGAAAGGTGAAGCAAGCAGGGTGCTGCGCTGTAGAAAATAATTCACGCCGGGAACACTCTGCCACGTTATCGTGACATTCCTGCCGGCCGGCTCTACAGAAACCAGGCGCAACACCGACTCCGCGTTGGTGGGACACGTGCCGCAGATCCACTCTTGCCAATTGTTCATCCCATCGCCGTCGGTATCGGCGTAATCGGCCGAGCCATCGGTTGGCAGCTTATACTGCTGCAGCCAGGCATAGGAGATCGCCGAGCCCGAGCCTTGAACTTCATACGCTCCCATGTCCACCGCGGCCCCGATAATGCGCGGATTACCATCGAGGTCAGAGCCAACGAATACCGCGGCGTTGTCTCCGGCATTGATACAAGGGGAAGCTGATTGCAGTCGCAGGTTGCCGGCGGCGAGATCAATGAACAGCGGCTCGTTGGTGATGCTGCCCGAGCCGTTCGCAGGCAAAGGCGTGGTGCAACAGTGGTTCAGAGTGCTTTCGGAGTAGTTCAGGTCCGAGTTGTAATAAACGATGCTGTTGTTGAGCACGCAGTTGTACGCTCCTCCACCATAGCTAAAAACAGAGGGAGGAGCCGAGTTGCCGGTCACCGTGCAATTGTTGAGTGTGCAACCGGAAGCCCCGCCGCCACCATAAGCGCTTGCAGTATTGCCGGTAAGCAGGCAATCGTTGAGCAGAGCACCACCAACCCCGCCGCCGGAGTTTTCCGCCTGGTTGCCAGTAAGAGTGCAGTTGTTGAGGGTGCCGAAGTAAGCGCCGCCGCCGTTTGAGGACTTGTTTCCGTCCAGAGTGCAGTTGTTGAGCGTGCAGTTGAACGCTCCTCCGCCGGCGCTGCCGCCATAGGTCGTCGCATTGCCGCTCAGCGTGCAATGGTACAGCGTAGCGGAGTCGGCCCCGCCTCCGGTTTGGGTCGCTGAGTTGTTGCTCACGGTGCAATCATAGAGAGTCCCGCCGGACACTCCACCGCCCGCGGATGCTGAGTTGCCCACGATTACGCAATTCGTCAGATAAGTACTGGTGGACTTGCACAAAACCCCGCCGCCGGTTCCAGCCAAACCGTTCGTCAGGGTGAACCCGGAAAGACTCACGTCATCGGCCAAAGACAGGCACCGGTTTGTTCCGCGGCCATCGATGACAGTCGACTGCGGGCCATTGACCCCTAGCAAGGTGAGCGGCAGGCGCACGATCACGCTCCCCGAATAGGTACCGCTATGAACGAGCACCAACGAGCCAGGCAAAGAGACGGACGTCAGTGCATCCGGAATGCTCCGGGCTGCGGTGTCCCAGCTAACGTACGGCACAGTTGGGTTAACGCTCCAGGCGTCCACGTAGTATACGGGCAATTGCGCTACCTGGATGGCGACACTGGCGGTCACGCCCTCAGGATGATCCTCGTTGTAGACTCGCAAGATGACGTTATACAGACCCGGAGCCGCCCACTGATGAGTTGTGTGCAAGCGATTGCTCTCGATAATACCGTCGCCGAACTCCCAGCGAGAGTCGATCGCGCGCCCCGATATCGAACCGTCCAAGCTGATCGTGAAACCAGTAGCCACATTCGTCCAGGACACCGTGATGCTGAGGCTCAGGGCCCCCGTCAGCGACCCGCTGTAAAACTCGTCGCAACCAATGGAAGGCGGATTAAGCCAGGGCTCGCCATCCAGGTCCAACCCGCTCACATAGGCGCTGCTGGCCGCGCCCCGACAAGGAGAACTGGAACTGATGCGCCAATCGCCGGCAAGGGCAGGTTCATTGGTGATATTACCAACCCCGTTTGTGGGCATGGGCACAGTGCAGCAGTAGTTCAGGGTGGAGTACGGATCGTAATTGGGTCCGAAGTTGTAATAGAGAATGCAATTGTAAAAGGTCCCACCTGATGGAGCCGCGTAACCCATGTTGCCGTAGCCGTTGCCGGTAAGCGTGCAATTGTACAGCGTGCTCGCAGTAGCGCCGGCTAGCATATTGGAAGTTAGCGCGCAGTTATAAAGCGTGCACTGTGAGGCAGCCCCGAAACAATACTTGTTGCCGGTTAAAGCGCAGTTGCCCAGGGTGCTCAGGTATGCGCCGCCACCGTTGGTCGCGATGTTGGATGCCAGCAGGCAACGGTAAAGGATGCTCTGGGTCGCACCACCGCCAAGACCGCCACCACCTCCAGCAATGTTGTGAGTCAACGTGCAGTCAAACAGAGTGCAGTAGGCGGTTCCGCCACCTTCGCTGCCGGCGGAATTACCATCGAGTGTGCAGTGGTACAAGGTGGCACTATACGCACCGCCGCCGTAATTGGCCGCGTTTCCCGCGATCACACAATTGGTAACGAAAGCATTCGGCCCGGTACCCGAGACCCCTCCACTCTGATGAGCTGAGTAACTTATTCCATTGGTCAGTGTGAATCCGGACGCGCTCGAGTCGTTGGTTAAGGACAAGCACTGGCCCTGCCTGAGCCCGTCAATAGCCGTAAACCGGGGGCCATTGACACTCTGTAAGGCCAGCGGAAGGTTGACCGCAACGCCGCCAGCGTAGACACCATTTGTCACGAACACCTGCGAACCTGGGAGCGTGGCCGCGTTCAAGGCATCCTGGATTTTCACGGCCGCCGTGCTCCAACTCGCATAAGGTGGCTGAGGATTGGCGCTCGCCCCATCGACATAAAGCACGGGCTGTGCTGCTACGCGAATAGTCGCCGTCGATTGCACCCCCGCGGGATTGGAATCGTTGAACGCACTAAAGGTCACGACGTAGTTGCCGGGCGCGCCCCAGGCGTGACTGGCGTAAGGCCGATTGCTCACCACCGTGCCATCTCCAAAGTCCCAAATATTCAGAGCCGCCGCGCCGCGTATTATTCCGGTTAAACTCACCGGGAATCCCACCGCCACGTTGGTGTAAGCCGCCACCAAACTCGCTCTCAGCGGCCCAGTCATCGCGCCGCTCTGGTATTGGTCGCACCCGATATCCGGCGGATTTGCCCATGGCTCATCATCGATATCGGTTCCCACGAAATAAGCGGCGCTGCCGGCTCCGCGACAAGGGGAAAGGGCACTAATATGGCTGGCGTCGGTCAGTTTTGGGTCGAGGTCGATGTTGCTGTTGCCGCCCAGAGGCAACGGTGTCGCGCAGGAATGATCCAAAGTACTGGCGCCGTCATAGTTCGCTCCGGCCGGCGCAGTGTTGAACATGCTGATGCAATTGTAGAGCGTGGAACCATTGACTCCGCCTCCGTTATTGAGCGCCGAGTTGCCCGTCAGCGTGCAGTTGTAAAGCGTACACCCGTAGGCGCCACCTCCGACATCCGTGGCGGAATTGCGCGCCAGCGAGCAGTTGTACAGCGCACAACCGAAAGCCCCGCCGCCCTCAAAGGACGAGTTGCCCGTGAGCGTGCAATTGTAAAGTGTGCAGTAAAAGGCGCCGCCTCCGTAAAAGCCCGAGTTGCCCACAATCACGCAGTTGGTGACCAAGGTCGTTGCGGTAGCCCCTCCCTCGACGGCTCCACCATAATCAGTGGTCAAACCATTGGTCAGCGTGAACCCGGACAGAGCGGCGCCGGTCCACAGGGAGACGCATTGGTTTGTTCCAGCGCCGTCGATAATCGTGAACACCGGACCATTAACGCTCTGGACAGTAAGTGCTAGGCCGACGAACAATCCACCGCTGTACGTGCCGTTGGTTACTAAAATCAGGTCACCCGGCCTGGCAGCCCCAACTGCGCCATAGATGTTATGAGACGCTGTCGCCCAACTCGCGTATGGCGGTGTGGGGCTGGGGCTGTTCTGCCAGACGTATTTGGTTCCGGGTTGAGGAGGTGAAGTCTTGCCCAAGACGGTTAATATCGCCACCTCGCTGGTAACCGAGCCGAAGGCATTGGTGATAACAATCGAATAAGTGCCCGCCTGGTTGGTAGTGACTCCGGGAAGCGCCAGAGTTGAGCTGGTGGCACCCGAAACAACGCTCCCATTGAAGTTCCACTGCCAGGACAAAGGCAACGACCCCGTTGCAGACACAGCTAGCGTTACGTTGCTTCCGGTATTGACAGTCTGGTACAGCGGCCCCAGCAGCGTAACCGAAGGCGCGACGTTGGTGACCGTTAGGATCGCGACTCGGCTGGTGATTGAGCCCAGCGAGTTCGTAATGACCACGGAATAGCCGCCGGCTTGGTCGGTTGTCACTGACGTCAATGCAAGGTTCGCGGTGGTGGCATCGTGGAGGGGATTTCCATTAAACCACCATTGCCAGGACAGCGGCAACGAGCCCGCAGCACCCACACTGAAGATGACATCATTGCCGGAGTCCACCGTTTGATCCATTGGCTGCTGGGAAATTGACGGGGCGCCGGGAAATTGGAATTCATAAGCCCCGATATCTATCGACGCGCCCCT
Source organism: Verrucomicrobiia bacterium (assembly GCA_035651635.1). Lineage (GTDB taxonomy): Bacteria > Verrucomicrobiota > Verrucomicrobiia > Limisphaerales > UBA8199 > JANXQE01. The sequence goes on from DASRFK010000072.1 coordinate 23,204, forward strand.
GACACGGGGATTCCCGTCCAAGTCGCCAAACCCCGTGACCAGGGCAGGAGGGTTGGTTCCGGCATCAATGCAAGGCGAACCAGCCTGCAACCGAAAATCCCCGGCCGTTTCATTGATAAATAACGGCGCGTTCGTAAGATTGTAGAAGCCGTTCGTGGGCATCGGCGTGGTGCAACAGAAGTTCAGCGTGCCCGCCGTATAGTTCGCATCGGTCGGCGCGAAATTATCGTAGACGATACAATTCAGGAGCGCGCCCTCGTAGACGCCCCCGCCCTGAACCGACGCCGAGTTGCGCGCGAGCGTGCAGTTGTATAGCGTGCTGTAAAAGGCCCCACCGGCAAGCCCCCACCCCGTCCCGCTCGCCGTGTTGCTTGCCAAAAGACAGTTGTACAAAGTGCCTCGATATACGCCTCCGCCGGAACGAGCCTTGTTTCCCACGATTACGCAGTTGGTCAAATAGGTGTACTCGGCTTCGCACCAAACGCCGCCAGCAGCCTCTTCGGCCAGTCCGTTCGTCAGCGTAAACCCGGACAGGCTGGTCCCATTAGTGATGTAAGCGCACCGATTTATCCCCCCACCGTCGATAGTCGTGAACTGCGGACCGTTGGCGCTCAACAATGTCAGCGGCTTGTCGATGCTCAGCCCGCCGGCATAAACGCCGTTGCTTACCAGGACGATCGAACCCCATGGTGCCGCAACCACCGCATCCTGAATGTTGGTGGCCGCCGTACTCCAACTGGCGTAGGGCGGTATCGGATTTGTGCTCGCGCGCGAGACGTACAGCGTGGCGGCGGCAAGATCGAGTCGTGCCAACAAAATGATGCCAGCCATCAGACAAAACCGGATTTTCATTCTCTCCTCGCGGAAAAACTTGAAGTTTGCGCCAACAGACCGATGGCAACCACATAGCATTGGCCTGGAGTGAATCTGCCCAACCTTTCACTCAAGCTCCCGCTATGACGGCCGCAATCCATGCAGCTTCTATCTCCCGCGCACGGGTCATTGACTGAGCCATTCCCGACGGGTGCGACGGCGTACGGTCAAAGTGTATCTCCGCTTGCCTGGAATGCCAATGGGAATCGGAAACTGATGAACTCGCGAAAGCCGGAACATTCCTTTGCGCCTCTTGTGCCTCTTCGCGGCTGAATGCGTTCAACTTGGAACCGCAACTGGCCGGCGCTCGCCTCAGTGTTTATCCTTGTCCATCCCCCTCATCCCCTCCCAGCCGTTGACGACCCGCGCGGTTTGCGTTTAATTGTCTTTGCGTTCAGGACGCATCCGAGTCCGCGGAAAGGGCTGAGCCCGCCTGGAAATGTCGGCACAACTTAAAACCTTGATGCTGCCTGCCAGCGGACTTCAGGCCATAGCAGAAAGGTTTCATGTCCAAGTCGCTTCCGTCGCGGCCGAGTCTTGAGCAACTCAAGAAACAGGCCAAAGAGTTGCTTCAATCCCTCCGTTCGCGTGAACTCAATGCCATCCAGCGCGTCCGCGAGTTCCATCCTGAACTCTCCAAATCAACCGAGTCCGATTTGGCCAAGGCCGAATTTTCACTGGCCGACGCCCAACTCACTCTGGCGCGCGAGTATGGTTTTGCCAGTTGGCCTAAGCTCAAAGCCCAGGTCGAAACGCTCGCAGCCGAGCAGGATCCAGCCCTCGCGTTTCAGGCCGCCATCCTCGGGGACGACATCGCTCGCGTTGCCGACCTGCTCGAAAAAGTCCCCGCTTTAAGGGAGCGACTCAACGGACCCTTGCCGGATTACGGTTTCGGCACCACGCCTTTAATCGCGGCGGTGCATCGGACCAACCGTGAGATGATCGATCTCCTGCTGCGCTTCGGCGCCGATATCAACGGGCGCAGCCATTGGTGGGCCGGCAGTTTCGGCGTGCTCGACGATGACCGCGGCCTGGCCGATTTCCTCATCGCCCGCGGAGCTCGTGTAGACGCCCACGTGGCGGCCCGACTCGGGATGATCGACAAGCTCCGCGAACTTGTAGCCGCGGACCCGGGCGTGGTCGCTGCGCGTGGCGGGGATGGCCAGACGCCGCTGCACTTTGCCTGCTCGGTCGAAATCGCAAGTTTCCTCCTCGCAAACGGCGCGGACATCGATGCTCTGGATATCGACCACGAATCTACGCCGGCGCAATGGATGATGCGCGATCGCCGCGAGGTGGCGCGCAATCTCGTGTCCCGCGGCTGTCGACCCGACTTACTCATGGCCTCGGCGTTGGGCGACCTGGACCTGGCCCGCCGACTCCTCGACCAGGACCCATCGCGCATTCACCTGAACGTGTCCCTCGAGCATTTCCCCAAAAGGAATCCGCGCGCCGGCGGCTGTATCTATATCTGGACGCTGGGCTGGAACAAAACCCCGCATGTGCTGGCTAAAGAATCCGGTCACCTGGACGTCCTGAACCTTTTGATGGAGCGCAGTCCGGATTCGCTGAAAGTCTCGCTCGCACTTGAACTCGGCGATAGGGACTTGTTCAACCGCCTCCTTGCTTCGGCGCCGGATATGCTGACATCGCTCTCCCCGGCCGAACGGCGCAAACTGGTGGATGCCGCCCAGGATCGCAATATTGATGCGGTCCGTCTGATGTTGGAAGCCGGCTGGCCCGTCGACGCGCGCGGCCAGCATGGCGGCATGGCGCTGCACTGGGCAGCCTTTCATGGCCATGCAGAAATGGCGCGGCTGATCCTCGGGTTCCAACCGCCTCTAGAGGCGGTTGATTTCGATTTCGATGGCACGCCTCTCGGCTGGGCCATTCACGGTTCTCGCGAGGGATGGTACCGTCAGACCGGCGATTACGCCGCAACGGTCGACGCCCTGCTCAAGGCCGGGGCCAAACCGCCGGCAAAAATCACCGGCTCACCCGCAGTCCAGGCGGTCCTGAGGGACTTTGCTGCGAAGCAAATTTGAAAAATCCAAACGATCCAATCCAGGAGAGGCCAGGATTCCTTTATCATTGAATTTGGGGCAGAACTGATGAAAAACTCATTGACAAGACGATGGCTGGAACTGTTCACAGGCGCCGCCGGGTCGCGTTGCTGGTTAACTCCACCAACGGCCATTATGATTTGCCGCCGGAATCTCCCCCGGATGCCCTGGCTGAAGTCGATTCAGCAAAGTACATCGAAGCCTATGCCGAGGGCATCAGGCTGGCCGGATGTGAACCGCTCGCGCGTGAAGGCGTTCCCGATCTGGGCGTGATCGATTGGTTGCGCAAAGAGCGTCCCGATTTTTGTTTCAATGTTTGTGAGGGATTTGGCGGCGAAAGTCGTGAGGCCCACATGCCGAGTCTGCTGGAAGTGCTCGGCCTGCCTTATAGCGGGCCGACGCCTCTCGCCGCCGCGGTGACCCAGGACAAACCCACTACCAAACGGCTATTAGCAGCGGCTGGGCTGCCGACGCCCTCATTCCAGGTCTTCGATTGCCCAGAGACCGCTTGCCATTGCCCGCTGGCTTTCCCGCTGTTCGTCAAGCCGAAGCACGAAGGCACCGGGATGGGTATCCTCAATGAGAGCAGGGTGACCGACGCAATTCAATTGCGCGGCCAGGTTGAGCGCGTCCTGCGCACGTACCGTCAACCCGCATTGGTCGAAAGCTTTATCGAAGGCCGAGAGCTGACCTGCGGAGTGGTTGGCAACAACGGCGACCTGAGATTACTTCCGATTCTCGAGGTGAACTTCGATGGCTACCCACCCAGCCTCTTACCCGTCTACTCTTCCGTTCACAAGAATGATCTCGACCATCTGTATCGCTATCAGTGTCCCGCACAGTTGCCTGAGACGGTCGCGGAAGAAATCGGCAGGTTGACCCGAGCTACTTTCGAAATCACCGGCTGCCGGGATTATGCCCGGGTCGATTTCCGGCTCACGCCCGAGGGCCAGTTGTACATCCTCGAAATCAATGCCCTTCCGGGGATCACTCCGCGAAGCGACATGACGCTGATGGCGAAGGCCGAAGGCAAAAGTCATCCCGCCTTGGTGGCCAGCGTGCTCGAAGCCGCCTTGAAGCGATACAAGCTTTCATGAATTCGCGTTCGGTGCTTCTGCTCTATGGCCTGGACCAGGAGACCTTGCCAGTGGACGCCGAGTGCACGCGCGAGACCATTCCAGAAGCTGCACAGGCGCTACGATCGCGCGGCTGGAAAGTCGAAACCTGCCAGGTGACCGATAATCTGCCGGCCGCGCTGGTGCCGTTCCCGCCCGGGGAATGGATCGTGTTTAATCTTTGCGAAGGATCTCCCACCCAGCCTTTTTATTATGCGCGCGTGGCCGAATTTCTCGACCAACGCGGGTACGCCTACACCGGCAGCGGCCCCAAATCGCTTCATCAGACTCAGTATAAAACCTCCATGAAGCGCTTGCTGGAGGCGGAACAGTTGCCGACCCCCAGGTGGAGCGCGGCGTCGAATCCGGAGCTGCTGTCGTTCGACACCTTTCCTGCCCTGGTTAAACCCGCCGGCGAGCATTGCTCGTTCGGGATCACACGCGAATCAGTGGTGTTCGATCTTCAGCAAGCTCGGGCCCAAGCCGCCGTGCTGGCGCGCCAGTTCACGGGAGAGATCATGCTCGAAGAATTCATCGATGGACCCGAATTCGGAGTTGCACTGTGGGGGGAGGAACCGGACCTGGAGGTTTTAGGCATCAGCGTGATCACCTACACAGGACTGCCTGATTTGCGCGATCGCTTGTGTACGTTTGACGCGAAATGGCTTCCCCAAACTGAGGCTTACAAGAAGACCATGCCGGTTTGTCCTGCGCCGATCAGCGCGGAACTCGCTAAAACTCTGGCAGAGATTGCGCGGCGGGCCTACCGCTGCTGTGACGTCCGCGATTACGGCCGAATCGACCTGCGCTTGCAGGGCGACCGGCCGATGATCCTGGACGTGAATTCCAACTGCGCGCTGTCAAAAAATGCGGGCTTTCCTGACACGGCCCGGATCGCCGGTTGGGATTACGGAGCCACCCTGGAACGCCTGGCCGAAATGGCCGGTCGAAGGGCTTCCTGCCCACGCCGAGGTTCCTGCTCACACACAGCTCGAGCAAGCAGCTTATGACGGTCAAGGTCTTGCCTTCGACACCGCAGGACCGCGCCGCAATCCGGGACGTGCTGCTGAATTCCAATCTTTTCAAAGCCTCTGACGCTGAGTGCGTCGACGAAATGTTCGGCCTGGCGCTGGCGAAGCCCACCCCGGACAACTATCGTTTCCTCTCCGCCTTTCTGGATGGCGCCCTGGTTGCGTTCGCCTGCTTCGGTTGGGAATCGCTAACCCACGGTAGCTGGGACCTCTTTTGGGTCTGCACCCTGCCGGCCGCCCGTGGCCGCGGGTTGGGCGGAGCGCTGCTATCCGAGGCTGTTCGCGTCGCCACCGCTGAGGGCGGACGTCTAATGGTCATTTATACATCCTCCACGCCGGCCTATGCCGCCGCGCGCCGCCTCTATCAAACCCATGGGTTTCTCCACACCGCAACGGTCCAGGAGTACTATAATGTGGGGGACGACCTGTATATCTACACGAGAAGGTTGGCCTAACGAAACATTGCAGCACGAGCTTCACGAATAGTGCCAACCGGGATAACCTGGCCTGGATAAGCTTCACAAGCTGTTCCCGCAGCGGTTCGCGAGGTCCGCGAGCTCAGGAGTTCGGTCCCCGAAGCTCCTGTCGATTTCACTCGCCATCCGTGCCTGAAGCGATATGTTGCGGCGGAACATGAAGATTGGTGTATTCGGGAGGAAATTGACCGCCCTGTTCGCTGTGCTGCTCATCCCGGCATCGACCTGCCTTGCGCAAGTACCGGGCTCCTCCGGACCGGCGGGATTGAGTTCTGCCCTCACCCGGCTTTTTGGCAAAACCACCGCCTTCTCCGCTAAAGGCGAAATGGAAGTCACCGATAATTCCAACCACGAGGTTTCTTTTTGGCCGATGGACTTCTCAATCCTGGACAAAAAGATCCGCGTCGAGATCGATCTCACCCAAACTCGCACCCGAGGTGTCCCGGCCCAGATGGGCGCCATGCTCAAGCAGATGGGAATGTCCCAGGTGATCAGCATTGTCCGGCCTGACAAAGGTTTGGTGTACGTTATCTATCCTGACCAGCGCGCGGTCATGAGTATGCCGCTGCCCAAAGAAGACTCCGAAGCCACGGAGAAAACTCCGAATATAGCCAAAACGCCCTTAGGCAAAGAAACCGTCGACGGCCATGCCTGCGTTAAGAACAAAGTTGTGATTACCGATTCCGCCGGTCAGTCAACCGAGGCGATCACCTGGGAGGCTTCTGACCTGCGGGAGATCCCGATTCAAATCGAGACCCGAGAAACGGGCAATACTTCCATCGTTCGTTTCAAACAGATCCAGTTTGCGCGGCCGGCGGCTGGTTTCTTTGAACCCCCCAGCGGTTTCACGATGTACGACACCCCCGAGGCCCTGAAGCTCAGCGTGATGAAAAAAGTCGTGGACAACGCCAGCAAGGAGAGCACGAAGAACAAGTAAACCGACTCGCGTTCGGTCTCCTGCGTCAAAGAGCTCAGGGCAGGATGGGCACTATTCTTTTCCATTTTGTGTTGGCGGCTCTGTTTCCGGCGCGACATCGGTTTTGCTTTTATGCGGATTACCAACCTGAATCCTGACGCAGATATTGGCGCTTCGGCGTGGTTTCTTGAGCTGGAGGGCCATCGGCTGCTCATGGACGCCGGAATTCATCCGAAACGCGAGGGGCGAGCGAGCCTGCCACTGTACAGCCTGGTTCAGAACCAGGAACTCGACTCGATTGCCATCTCTCATTGTCATCATGATCACGTCGGCTCGTTGCCGGTCGCCTTGCGCTATTTCCCGCGCGCGCACGTCCTGATGAGCGAGCTGAGTTATTTCCTGATCGAGCGCGTTTTGCATAACTCGGTCAACGTCATGACGCGCCAGCGTGACGAAGCGGGCATTAAGGAATATCCTTTGTTCACTCATGATCAGGTGGATGACATCGAGCCCCTCTTCCAGGGTTTCAAGTACAATCGGGAAATTGACTGGGCCGCTTTTCAAAAAAGCCGGGCCGGGCTTCTCTCTCCCACCCTCGAGTTCTTTGACGCCGGACACGCCCTGGGGTCGGCCGGTTTGATGGTCCGCGGCCGAAATGAGACTCTCTTCTATACTGGCGACGTCTGTTTCCATGACCAAACCATTCTCAAGGCCGCCCGCTTCAAGGATATCAAAGCCGACGTGCTGCTCATGGAAACCACCCGGGGCAATCGCTCGGTCCCTCCCGGCTTCACGCGGGAAGGCGAGATCGATCGCCTCACTCATGCCATCGAGAGGGCCCTCGAACGCCAGGGCTCCATTCTGATTCCGACCTTTGCCCTGGGTCGCACGCAGGAGATCCTGGCCTTGCTGGCCTTGCTCATGGCCCAAGGCCGGCTTCGCCGGCAGCCGATCTACATCGGCGGATTGGGCCGGGTCTTTACCGAGATTTATGACCTCGAATCGCACCGCACCCATCGCCAGCATCCTGAGCTCCAGCTGCACGAAGCCCTCAACCTGATTGTGCTCGAGCAAGGGCAGGCTGAGAAAATGCGTCTCACGGGCGGCCGGATTTTCGTCATCACCGCTGGCATGATGAGCGAGAATACCGCCGCGCATAACCTCGCCCTCCGAATGATCGGTGAGGAGCATCACTCGATTTTCTTTGTGGGTTACACCGACCCCGATACGCCCGGCGGCCGTCTCCGGGCCGCCCAGCCCGGTGAAACCTTTCTTTTCAGCGCCAGCGGCGGACAGGTGACCAGGCGCTGTCATATTGAAGATTTTGATCTGACCGCGCATGCCAACCGGGAAGCAATTCTGGACTTCGTCGGCGAGCTCGAACCGCGCGCGGTGCTGTTAACCCATGGCGACCATAACGCGCGTCAGTGGTTTCAACAGCAGATTGAGGCGCGTCATCCCAAGATTCGCGTGTTCCAGCCTTCGCCCGGCGGAACGGTTGAAGCCTGATCGCGATAAGAGCTTTCCTCGTTCGCTCCCCTTAGGCCAAAATCAGATGTGCAAGTGCGCTTTTTGTTAGGACCCGCCGGCAGCGGCAAGACTCACCGCTGCTTGAGCGAGGCCCGGCGAGCCCTGGCGGCTTCTGCGGAGGGATTGCCCCTGGCGCTGGTTGCCCCCCGGCAAGGAACCTATCAGCTCGAACAACAGCTCCTTTCCACGCCGTCGCTTGCCGGCTACACCCGGCTATCGATTGTTTCATTTGAATCGCTGGCTCGCTTGGTTCTGCGTTCGCAGGGACTCCCTTGCCCGCCGCTATTAAGCGAGGAGGGCCGTATGATGGTGTTGCGAAGCTTGCTCGCCAAACAGCGGGACGGGTTGAAGCTGTTTCGCGCCAGCGCCCGATTGAACGGGTTCGCTGCCCAGGTCAACGAGACCCTTAAGCAATTGCAACATGCCGCCCTCGACCTGGAACAATTGCATGCTCTCGCTGCCCGTCTCGGCCATTCTCCGGGTGTTCAGTCCAAGCTCCATGACCTGGCCGTTCTGCTGAAGGCGTACCAGGCTTGGCTATCCGATCATTCCCTTCAGGACCAGGAGGCCTTGTTGCGGACGGCGGCCGAAGCCTTGCGTTGCCATCCTCACTCCTTTCGTTTGGAAGCTCTTTGGGTCGACGGCTTCGCCGAATTTTCCGAACTCGAGCTGGAACTTCTGGCGTCCATCGCTCCTTCCTGCGAGGCCGCTACGTTCACGTTCTGTCTGGACCGAATTCCGACCCAAAAGACATCCTGGCTTTCCCATTGGACGACCATCGAGCGAAGTTTCGAAAAGGTGCGCAAGCGATTCGCTGCCCTGCCAGGTCTGGAGTTGACCAGCGAAGTGTTGCCGCGGGCCGCCCCGCAGAATCGTTTCTGGCAACAGCCGACGCTGCAACATCTCGAACGATTCTGGGATACACCGAAGCCCTTCGACGAGACCACCTCGTTGGCGACCCCCTCGGTGACGCCGCAGACGGCGAGTGAGAGCGGCGCCGAAATGCCGGTTACCGATGCGCACCTCGCGGCCACGGAATCTCCTTTTGCCCTTCACTTGGTCGCCTGCCCAGACCAGGAAGCGGAGGTAATCCTCGCTGCGCGTGAGATTCTCCGTTTCGTCCGCGCGGGTGGTCGTTTCCGCCAAGCCTCCGTGCTGCTGCGCACGCTCGAACGTCATCAGCGTTTGGTCCAAAGGATTTTCACCCGTTACGACATCCCCTTCTTCCTGGACCGTCGCGAATCGGTTACCCACCATCCGCTGGCTGAATTAACCCGTGGCGCTCTGCGCGTCGTTGCGTTTGGATGGCTGCAGGAAGATTGGTTCGCCGTTTTAAAGAGCGGCCTGGTGCCGGTGCCGGAAGAAGAGATTGACTTGTTGGAAAATGAGGCGTTGGAGCGTGGCTGGCAAGGTCGAACCTGGTTGCAGCCCTTTCAGCTCAGGGAAGCTCCCAGGAACGATTCGGACCGCAAACGCCTGGAGACTCTCCAAGCCCGCCTGGAAGACATCCGCCGCCGCTGCGTCCCTCCTTTCGAGCAGCTCGCCACTTCTCTGGCGGCCGCCGGCAATCGTCCGTCGGGGCCACAGCTGGCTGAAGCGTTGCGCAACCTATGGCAGACCCTCGGGGCGCAGCAACGACTGGAAATCTGGTCGGCTACCCGGCCTTCTCAGTCAGGGGTGCACCGAACCAGCTCGGTTCATGACACCGTTTGGCGCCAAATGAACGAATGGCTCGACAATGCCGAGTTAGCTTTCCCCGGCGAGCCGCTTTCTTTACGCGAATGGCTACCCATCCTCGAGGCTGGCTTGGCCAATCTTAGTATTGGCATTATTCCTCCCGCCCTGGACCAGGTCCTGGTCGGAGCTGTGGACCGCTCTCGAACTCCGGAAGTCGAATTCACGCTGGTTTTGGGGCTTAATGAAGGTGCTTTTCCTGCCAGCCCTCAAACCGGCCAGTTACTGACCGACTCCGACCGAGTCGAGCTCGAGAATCTCGGCGTCTCTCTCGGGCCGACCGTTCGGCATCAGATCGCCCGTGAAAATTACCTGGCCTATATTGCCTGCACTCGCGCACACCGCAAACTTCTGTTGACCTGGGCTTCGCAGGATGCGGCCGGTGCTCCGCTCAATCCATCTTCGGCCATTTCACGTATCCGCGAGTTGTTCCCGGATTTGCCTGTCGAAGTGGCTCCGCAAAGCCCCGACTGGACCACAGCGGAACATTCGAGCGAATTGGTTTCGGCGCTGTTGCAAGGCGATTCGAACGGAGCTGAGCTGCTCGAGAAGTTAACCAACTCGTCGACATCCTCGATTCCCGGGCTTGGGCAGCTGGTCGAGCGGATTTCGCGGTTTGGATTGCAGGGCAAAGAATCCGGGCTGCCGCCCGATCTGGCCGCGCAGCTATACGGGCCGGTGCTGAAAACCTCGGTCAGCCGCATGGAACAATTCGCGGCCTGCCCGTTCAAATTTTTCGTGCACTCGGGCCTGCGGGCTGAAGAACGCAAGCTCTTTGAGCTGGATGCGAGAGAACAGGGCACCTTCCAACACGACGTGCTGGCTTTGTTCCATGAGACCTTGCGCAGTGAAGGGAAGCTTTGGCGCGACCTCACACCGGAGCAGGCCCGCGAACGCATCGCCCAGCTCAGCCAGAGCCTGATCGCCACCTTCCGGTCCGGCCTCTTGCAAGCCAGCCATGAATCTCGGTTCACCGCCCGTATCATGACCCAGTCTCTGCAGGATTTTGTCGAAATCCTCGTGGGTTGGATGCGCGAGCAGTATCGGTTCGACCCCGTTCAGGTCGAGATGCCTTTCGGCGAAGAAGGTCCCCTGCCCCCCTGGCAGATCGAGTTGGGAGATGGAAAGCGCCTTGAACTCCATGGCCGCATCGACCGCATCGATCTCTACCCCCTGCCTGGCTCCCGTGAGGCGCTCGGTGTGGTGGTCGATTACAAATCCAGCCAAAAGCAGCTCGATTCGGTCCTGGTGCAACAGGGGATTCAACTGCAGCTGCTGGCTTATTTAACCGTCGTCCGTCAATGGCCCGACGCGGGCGCGGCGTTCGGGGTCGAGCGCATCCGGCCAGCCGGCGTCTTCTATGTGAACCTCCGTGGACGGTATCAACGCGAGCGCAACCGGATGAACGCCCTGGCCGATCCCAGTGGCGCCCGCAGATTGGCCTACCGCCATACCGGGCGCTTCGATACCACGGCGTTGAGACAATTGGACGCGCGCGACGGTGCGGTTGAAGGCGACCAGTTCAATTATCGACTCACCAACAAAGGCGAGGTGCAGAAAAACTGCAAAGAGGCTCTGTCCAGCTCCGAGTTCCAGGCTTTGCTCTCGCACGCGCACTTGAATTTGCGCCGCATGGGCCAACAGATTTATTCCGGCCGCGTTGAGGTTGACCCCTATCGCAAGGGCCTGGTCACCGCCTGCGACCAGTGCACCTACCAGGCCATCTGCCGGATGGATCCCTGGACCCATTCGTTCCGTGTGCTCTCCGCCAAGCCGGGCGATTTGCCTACCGAGCCCACCGACGGTCCATGAACCTCACCGCGTCCCAACGATTAGCAGTGACCGCCCGGGGCAATGTCCTGGTGAGCGCCGGCGCCGGCACGGGCAAAACCCGCACGCTGGTTGAGCGCTGCCTGTCCTGTCTGCTCCAGGAGTCGCCTCCGGCTTCCATCGACGAAATCTTGATGGTGACCTTCACCGAAGCTGCGGCGGCTGAAATGCGCCAGCGCATTCGCGAACGTTTGGAACAGGAAAAACAGCGGCAGCCCACGAACCCTCGGTGGCAGGAGCAATTGGCTCTGTTCGAAACCGCCCACATCGGCACGCTCCACAGTTTTTGTTTTCAGCTCGTGCGCCAACACTTTTATGAGGCGGCTTTGGACCCCCAACTGTCGGTCCTGGCCGAAGACGAAGCGCGGCTGTTGGCGGACGAAACGCTGGACCAGCTTTTGCAACGACATTACGCTGGGGAGACCGCCTCCTCCCAGGCTGTTCAGCGCCTTATTCAAGTGCAGGGCGGAGGCTGGGATAAACCCATCCGTGCGCGGGTCCTGCAACTCCATCACTTTACTCAAGCCCTTCCGAACCCGGCCGCCTGGCTCGCCGAGCAATTGGCTCAGTTCGCAACCCTCCAGCCGGTAGCCTGGCGCTCGTGGTGGCAGCGCGCCGCCGCTGAGTTCCCCGGGCAATGGCTGAGCCCCCTTCAATTTCACGCTCCTTCCAACGGCCTCGCCGAGCAATGCCTGGCGGCCCTGGTCAAACTCCCGACCGCCCCGTCGCCCGCTGAGCTGGCTGACCTGTTCACGGACATCCGGCGCGTCGCGCAGAATTGTCCGCGCGGCAAAAAAGCGTTGTGGGCCGTGCCGCTCGATGATTTTTTTGCGGCGGCGGAATTTCTCGGCTCCTTGCTGCCTGGGACTGGTGCGAACGACCCGCTCGAGCAGGATTGGAATTGGGTGCGGGAACACATGACTGCGTTGTTGCAGCTCGCAATCGAGTTCTCCCAATCTTTTAGCGATGCCAAGCGTGAATTGGGCGTTCTGGACTTCCAGGATCTCGAACAATATTCGCTGCGGCTGCTATGGGATCCTGCCGCCAATCAACCAACCGCCATCGCGCGCCAGTGGCGCGACAAGCTGCGCTTTATTTTTGTCGACGAGTACCAGGATATCAACGCAGCTCAGGATAAAATCATTCAGGCACTGGCCCGGGACCATCGGCATCCCAATCGTTTTCTGGTTGGCGATATTAAACAGAGCATTTACCGCTTTCGTTTGGCTAATCCTAAGATCTTTCGAAGTTACGCCCAACTTTGGTCCCAGAGCGGCGGATCACTCATTTCACTGGCGGACAATTTCCGGGCACGAGAAGGCCTGCTTTATTTTATCAACTCGGTCTTCGGCCAGCTGGCCACACCGGAATTGGATGGCCTTGATTATGGCAAGGAAGCCGCCTTGCGGTTCGGCGCACCCGAAAAACGCGTTCCCTTGAGCATCCGCGCCAATCCAACCCCGGCCGTCGAGTTGCATTTGCTGCTCAAAACCGACGGTGAAATCGATGACGACAGCGAGGACGCCTCGGAACACCTCATACAAATCAGCGAATTGCTGGAGGCCGAGAAAGAAGCGCGACTGGTCGGGCTGCGATTGCGGGAATTGCAAAGTGCCGGGCACCCGGTTTGGGACGAACAATCCGGCCAATTCAGATCCCTCGAATGGCGGGATATAGTCATTCTGCTGCGCTCCCCGGCTAATAAAGCGGAGAGTTACGCAAAAGAACTGGCCCGGCTCGACATTCCGTTACACGTTGCCCGGCTGGGTTTCTATCAAAGCCTTGAGATTTCCGACCTGGTCAGTCTTCTAGAAGTCCTGGACAATCCGCTGCAGGATTTGCCTTTGCTGGTGGTGCTGCACTCGCCGCTGGTCGGGTTGACCGCCCGCGAATTGGCGGAGATCCGCCTGGCGGCACCCAAAATCCGCTTCTGGAACGCTCTCCTGCGCTGGCATTCCACCCCCCCCGCTCAACCGACAGAGCTCCAGCTTTCGCAGGAGCCCGGTGGCGAACCACGCGGCCACCCGGAGACCCGCCGGAAGGTCGAACTATTTTTTGAGCGATACTCCTGCTGGCGGCACCTCGCCCGCCAGGCTTGCTTGTCTCAATGCCTCGAAGCGGTACTCGCCGAAACGCATTATCATTCCTGGCTGTTGACGCAGCGCAACGGCGCGCAACGCTACGCCAACGTTCAACGCCTCCTGGCCATGGCCGAGGAATTCGATCAGTTCCAGCGCCAGGGCTTGTTCCGCTTTCTCTCTCTGATTCAGGCCAGGCAATCGGGCGGTGCCGAGCCGGAGGTCCCGGCCGTTGCGGCTGAGAATGCCGTTCGCCTGATGAGTATCCATCAGAGCAAAGGCCTCGAGTTTCCGGTCGTCGTCCTGGCCGATTTGGGCAAGCGCTTCAACCTCGCCGACCTCAATGCCGAGATTATTTTGGATGAACAGTTCGGATTGTGCCCCCAGATCAAGCCCCCCCATACCGGCCAGCGCTATCCGAGCCTCGCCCATTGGCTGGGCCGCCGCAGGCATCTCGAAGAACTGCTGGGCGAGGAGTTGCGTTTGCTCTATGTCGCCTTCACTCGCGCCCGTGACACCTTGATCCTCACCAGCTCGGTCACGCAGTCCAGGTTTTCTAAAGTTTGGGCCACGCCGGCGGCGGGTCCCGATGTTGCCCTGCGCGCCCGGTGCTATGCGGATTGGCTTGGTTCGTGGTTTTCTCAAAATGTGCCTGCCACGGCTTTAAATACACGGAGCGGCGAGACGCAGTTGCTTTGTTGGTTCATTCACAACCAGTCGCGGTTATTGCAACAACCAGTCAAACCGGCCGACGCCGCTCAAAACGGGCCTGGCCCCGTGGACTTTGCCTCCGAATCATGGCGCCAAGTCGAGCGCCGCCTCTCCTGGCAATACCCGTTTGGCCCGGCCACCGAGCAGCCGACCAAGACCTCGGTTTCAGCCTTGCGCCAGCAGGCCACCCTCGAAATACAAGACGAGGCAAGCGCTCCGTTCTCACGGTTGGAGCAGTCTCCGTTTTCGCTCCGCCGGGCCGGTTCGATTGGCCTGAATGCCGCTGAGATTGGCAGCGCCCACCATCTGTTCCTGCAGCTTGTCTCGCTTGAGCAAACCGAAAACGTGGCCGCCTTGCGCGCTGAGGCCGAGCGCCTGGTCTGTTCGACGCAGCTCACCCCAGACGAGGCGCGCGTGCTCGACTTCGATAGCCTGGCCCGGTTTTGGGCGTCAGCCCTCGGAAAACGCATTCGTGCGCAATCGAAGTCCGTTCAGCGCGAGCTCCCATTTACGGTCCGGTTTGCGCCGGCCGAGCTCGATCAGTTGTTGGCCCGGTCGACGCCGTGCGGGTTAGCTAACGAATTTGTCCTGGTTCAAGGTGTGGCCGACCTGGTCGTAATCAGACCGGATGAAATCTGGTTGGTCGACTTCAAAACCGATCAATTGCGCCCGAGCGAGCTCGCCGAACGGGTCGTGCTTTATAAACCGCAGATTGAACTCTACTCCTTGGCCTTGTCGCGTATCTACCTGCGTCCGGTTTCAGAATCCTGGCTCCATTTCCTTTACTTGCAAGAATCCGTCTGCCTTCAAACGTCGGCCGCTATGGCCCGAGCCCCCTCTCATTAACCGCCGGCAGGACTACTCTTTGTCCGATCTGGTCCTTCTTTCAACCGCGTTGAGCAGTTTTTCGTTTTCTTCCGATGGAAACAGACGATAGGCCTCGGCGTAATGCTCCTTTGCTTTTTCGAGATTGCCAGCTGCCAGGTAAGCTTTGGCCAGTCGTTCGTGAGCCTCGGGATACTGCGGGGTCTTCAAGACCAGGTCCTCCCCGATGGCGATCGCTCCTTCGAAATTGCCTTGCCGAACCTTGCGGTCCACATCGTACCAATCCGACTGATGCGGAGCTAAGTTGCTCTCCACATTAGTCTGTAGACGCCGGTCCGTCAGAATGAACATGCCAATCGCACCCGATACGAAAACCGCCAAAAGAATTAGTGACCATTTGGTAATTTTACGCTGCAGGTCGGCCCAAGCCGAAATCTTGCGCAATTCAACCAGAATTTCATTGTTAATGATGCGCGCCTCGGTTGCATCGTTGGAAGTACCAGATGCCCTCTCTATCAACGGCGCGCCTTTTGACAATTCTGTCTGTGGTTCCGAAGCTTTTTGTGTTGCCGTGAGATCCGGCGATGGCTGCAGCATCAGCCCGGGAATCGGAGATTTTGACGCGGTCGCTCCAGCTGCGGCCGCCTTTCTGAGGCGCGCCTCCTGGTTGCTGCGCTCCGCCGGATCGACCGGGTAATCCGCGCTTGACGGTCGGGTAGATTTTTCGGTGTTCTTCGACATTTTCAGCAGTGTTCGTTGTGTCTGAGACCGATTTTATCGCGCCTCCCGGCCAATGGGAGTCTTTTCACCGCACACCGTTCATTTAGCTATTGGGAAAACCGTAATGAAGGTTCAACGGATTTGACCCGCTGCTTCGCCGTGGGCAAAGTTCCCGCATGAGCGATACCTTGCTGTCCCGCTTTCTGCGCTATGTGCAAATTGATACGCAATCCGATGAGACCAGCACCACGTTTCCGAGCACGCCGGGCCAACGCGTGCTCTTGGAAATGCTCAGGCGGGAATTGGTCGACTTGGGTGCTTCGGAAGTTCAGATGACCAGGCACGGCTACGTGCTGGCCAGCATTCCTGCCAATTCCCGACGGCGGAACGTCCCGACTGTTGCCTTCGTCTCACACGTCGACACTTCCCCCGACTGCTCGGGCAAAGGGGTCAAGCCAAGAGTCCATCGCCGGTACGACGGCAAACCGATCCGATTCCCGGACAACCCGCATCTCCTTCTGGATCCACTCGGCTCTCCGGAACTTGCCGCCGCCGTCGGGAAGGATCTGGTGACCGCCAGTGGCAACACCCTGCTAGGCTCGGATGACAAATCCGGAGTTGCCGTGCTCATGACCCTGGTCCAAACGCTCCTCAAGAAAAAGAAATTGACCCACGGCTTGGTACGTATCTGTTTCACGCCCGACGAAGAGATTGGGCGAGGGGTGGATAAAATCGACCTCAAAACCTTGGGCGCCGACGTGGCCTATACGCTGGACGGCGGCTCCCCCGGAGAAATCTCCTGGGAAACGTTTTCGGCCGACGCTGCTGAGGTGACCATCGACGGCATCACCACGCACCCGATGGAAGCACGAGCCAAAGGCATGGTCAACGCCGCCTATCTGGCCGGGAAACTGTTGGCCGCCTTGCCGCGCGAGCGCTGCGCTCCCGAAACCACCGGCGGTCGCGAAGGTTTTATCCACCCGACCCGGGTCGAGGGCCGGGTTGAGAGGGCGGTCGTGAAATTCATTCTGCGCGACTTTGAATTGGCTGGCTTAGCCGAAAAGCGCACCATCCTCCAACGGGTGTGCGCAGGATTGCAGGCCGCCGAACCGCGCGCGCGCATTCGATGCAAGTTCCGCAAGCAATACCGCAACATGGCCTATTGGTTGCGCAAAGACATGCGGCCGGTGGAACTCGCCCGGCGCGCGTTCGCCGCTGTAGGACTCAAACCGTACGACTCCGCCGTGCGCGGCGGCACCGATGGTTCGCGACTGACCGAAATGGGCTTGCCCACGCCGAACCTGTTTTGCGGCGAACACAATGCCCACGGCCCGCTCGAATGGGTTGCCGTGCAGGACATGGAATTGGCGGTGACCGCTTGCGCCAAATTGACCCAGTTGTGGGGACAACCATGACCAAAGTAGGACTGGCTGGTCTGCCGTGTGTTCATGCTCTAAGAGGGTGGTTTAAAACATCGGCTTGGGCGGGGGCACCTGGGTTTGGAGTCCCGCCTTCAGGCGGTTTGGCGCCGGGCCACCTGAAGGCGGGACTCCAAACCGAATTTTACAACATGGTCTAACTATATTAGTACATCTGTCGGCTCATACGCCGGCGGCCGGTGTGCCGGTCTGTTCGCCTTGCTCCTGCCCGTGCCCATTTCCTTGAGCGCCTTCAAGTCGTACTAATGCGGGTCGCAGCAATCGTCCTTGGAAAGTGTAACCTGTGGCCACTGTTTCGGCGATCTTGGCTCCCTCAGCAGGAGGCGGCTGCCCCTCCAATAGTTGATGCCGCTGCGCGTCGAATTGTTCCGAGGCCCCCGCGGCGAAGGGCGTTAGCCCGATGCGCCGGGCCGCATCCCGGCAGGCGTACTGGAACTGGTCCATTTGCGCGATTAAATTAGGCTGACCGGATCGAACCGCCGCCACGTAGAGCGCGTAAACGTGATCCAGCATTCTCACCATGACATGAACCCAGTCTGCTTCAGACCGCCTTAATTTGTCCGCCTCCAGTCGCAAATTCGCTTTCTCGCTGTCGTTGGCTTTCTGCAGGAACTCTGTGAACGCCTTGGCTTCGACACTCATCCGCTCCGCGATGGCCTTGGAAGTTCCCGCCACCCGGTCAGCCACTTCCTGGACCCCTTGCCATCGGGCAGTTGCCGCCGTGATCTGTTCGGCGATGGTCTCCATCTTCCTGATTTGGCCCACTACGTCTACCAGGCGTTCGGCCTCCACCAGGCGGCCCAGTAGCCGGTACTCCAATAAAAACGGCAAGATGGCCAACACAGCTCCCCCGGCAACGCTTCCGACGATTAGGGCCTCCTGCCACAAGCTCAAGGGCAAAGCGCTTCGGGCGTAAATCAACCCCGCGCCTCCGACCATCAGGAGGTCACCCAAAAAAAAGGGCCATTTCGACAGCTTGGGGGACAACGATTCGCGCATCCCAAACAGGTTAGGGACAAGGCACTCGGTAGGGCAAGTCTCTCGATGCCCGCCGCCAGGGAGCCCCCCTCCGCAATCCTACGGGCGCAGGCGTCCGTTTTTCAGCTGTCCCGAATTGCGACATCATGTCTAACCTCCTGTCACTCCGTTTCCTTTTGGCCCGTAAAAACCCCTGCAACCGGAGCATTTACCCCCTTGGCAAGCCACTTGCTCTCTGAATCACGACGGAACCAAACGCGCGGAAGTGACAGTGTTGTTGTTAGTATGGCTTGAATGAAGACCGGGTTGTACAGCGATTGGCTCTTGGCACCACCAGGGAACTCCTCTAAACGGCTATGAGAATACGTCTTTCCAAAAAACTCACCCGTGGCATGACTCTGGTCGAGGTGGTGATCGCCACTGGTATCATTGCGATTACCGGCGCCGGCGTCATCGGTTCCATCGATTACGGCCTGTGCATCATGCGCATCGCCCGCGAAAATCAGCGCGCCACCCAAGTCTTGTTGGAGAAGCTTGAGGCCATCCGTCTTTATAACTGGTCGCAGGTGACCAATTCGGGTTTCGTTCCTACGTCTTTCACCGCCCCTTATGACCCCACCGCGTCCAGCGGTTCCCAGGGCACTACCTATTACGGGTCGATGTCGGTTAGCCTCCCGGCATTCACTGGCACGACACCGAACTATGCGGCCAGCATCCGCCAGTTCAATGTGAGCGTCACTTGGACCAATCTCGGCGGCTTGACTCACACCCGTTCGCTGAGCACCTACGTGGCCCAGAACGGGGTCCAGAATTATGTTTATTAATCCGGCGGCCGCAAACAAACGCGGCATGACTTTGGTTGAGTTGATGGTCGCCACCGGCATCTTTTCCATCAGCGGTATTGCCCTGGCAACCATTTTTCTGTTTTGCATCCGCAGCTTCGCCGCCATGACCAATTACGCCACGCTCGACAAATGCAACCGCCACGCCATGGACATCGTTACCGCGGAAATCCGCCAGGCGCAAAAAGTTCTGAGTTTCTCCAGCAATTCCACCAGCACCAGCTTGACCATCCTCAATGGCGCCGGCGCTAACGTCACCTATGCGTTCGATAGCACCAGGCAGCAATTCACCCGAAACGATGGCAACACGACCGTATTGCTGACCAACTGCAACCTGGTGGCTTTTGGGTTGTATGTACGGCCCCCCGCCAGCAATTCCTTCGATATGTATCCGCTCAATACCGGCGTGAATTGGCAGCAACAGGTCAAGACCATCCAGTTGACCTGGAAAACCTCCATGAACATTTGCCCCACCGCCCAGATCAACAGCGAAGACGTCCAGACCGCTTGTATTGTCATTCGCAAACAACAATAACGGTTTTAAACGCCAAAACGGGTCTAATTATGAAAACAAAAATCACCAGGCGCTTGAAACAGGCCGCCAGCGCCTTGCTGGTCGCCCTGGTCATCTGTTCGATTTTCAGTCTGTTCGTCGTTTACTATTTATCGCTCATCGAACAGCAAAACTATCTCAACTCCCGCTCCCAAACCTGGAATATGGCCATTGCCATCACCGAAGCTGGGGTCGAGGAGGGTCTCGAACACCTTAACGACAACGGCGCCAACCTGGGCGTGGCGCCCTGGACCTTCCTGGGCGGCAACACATATTACCGCAGCAATTCCCTGCCGGATGGCAACAGTTACACTGTCTTCATCACCAATACCCTGCCCACGCCCATCATTGTGGCCAGGGCTTTTGTCTCTTCCAGCAGCTTCATCAGTCTGGCTCAAAATGTTTCGGCGGGCTTTTTTGCCGCTGCGGGCATGAATACCGGGCCCGCCACGGTCACCCGCGCCGTCCAGGTTAATTGTTCCAAGACCAGCATGTTTCGCGTGCCCCTGGTCGCCAGAAAGACCATCAATTTAAACGGAAATAATATTGCCACCGACAGCTACAACTCCTGCGATCCAACCAAGAGCGTCAATGGCCAGTACGCGCCCGGTTTTTATTCCGGCGATCTCGGCGACATCGCCAGCAATCTCGGGCTGGTCGACTCGATCAGCGGCGGAAATGCCAACATCTACGGACATGCCCATACCGGAACGAATACTTCCGGCCAGGCCACCGTCACCCTCGGCCCCAATGGCGCCGTCGGCGAGCACTCCTGGCAGAGCGGCCATCAGGGAATCGAACCCGGTTGGGTGCTCGAAGACGCCAATTTCACTTTTCCCGACACCACTTTTCCCAGCACCAGCGGTTATATGACCGCCACCGGGGGCGTGCTGGTGGTCACTTCCAACGCGATTACTTCCTGGTCCACCAATACGGCATTCATTCCCAATCCCTTGCCCTATGGTGGCTTGATCACCAACAATACTCCCGTCACCGTCGGTTCCTGGCTCGCGGTGCCCATCCCCGCCCCCGCCGGCACCACAACCAATTCGAACCAGGCAACCGTCAGTTCCTGGGCCCAGGTCCCGATCCCGACTCCTTCCGGCACGATCACGAACACCAGCTCGACCACCACGAGCAGTTATCCTTCGCCGGGCATCTATATCGGTGGCGTAGTGACCAACATGCACGGCCATAACATTGACAGTTATACCTACAATCTTATCAGCGGCTTTAGCTACCCCACTTACACGTATACGTACCCAACATATACTTATACTTACAGTCTATATTCCACCAATGTCATTTATCGCACCAATAGTTACGATCACATACTGTGGGGCACCGCCGATCTTAGCCAGACTAACTGTTATGTTGCCAATTCCCTCTCGGGCAACACCGTCGTAGTCGGCAATAACGTGGTGCTCGCCCTCCCCAATGGCCTGAGCATGAGCGGCGGAGACAGCTTTACTATCATGCCTTCCCAAAATGTGCCGTCCATGTCCTCCCTGGCGCCCCCCGGCGCCGGGGTGCAGGTCTATTCCGGCGGCACCTCCTGCTCCATTGGCGGAAACGGGGTCATTAATCAGCCCGGCTACCCGGGTTCGTTCATCCTGTATTGCGCTCCGACGGTGACGTCCTTTTCGCTCAGCGGCAACGGGGGCTTCACCGGCATTCTGGTTGCGCCCAGCGTCGACCTGTCCCTGAACGGCGGTGGTAACAATGTTACCGATTTTATTGGTTGCGCCATGGTTAATTCGGCGACTTTGAACGGCCATTTCCACTTTCATTTCGACGAATGTCTTTTGAATTATAAGAACAATCCTCGTTATCTCATTACCTCCTGGAACGAGATTCCGTAGCGAATTTTAGGCGGGTTTGCTGGTCCTTCATAGATTACCGCCTAAGGGGCGTTCCTCCGCTGGAACGCCCCATTTACTTTTTAAGTAAGGAGTTAGTTGGTTAGTGACTTACTTTCGAATGTCTATAAAGCGTTCCTTATCGTCTCGTACTTGGCAAGCCCTGTGCTCTCTTATTCCGTAGAAATACGGGACCGGCAACAGAATAGACTGAGCGATTCGAACCAAAGGGGAAACATGAACCAACGCCTTGCATTATTAGCTGCGCTCTCCCTGAGCGGGACTTTGCCGTTACACCCTGAAAACTCGCGGGCTTGCGATGCCGGCTCCTCGACCATCACTAACCTTCCGGCCATTCCGGGCTCCGGGTACCAGGTCTTCAGTCTCAACGCGGCGGGTGACCTGGCGGGTTTCTTTTATGTATTCGGTGAGCATCCGAGTCATGCCTTTCAGTACAGCGGCGGACAGTTGACCGACCTGGGCACTCTAGGCGGCAGCACCAGTGAGGCGCATTGGATCAATCAGTCCGGGCAGGTCGTCGGGAAAGCCGCCTTGGCCGGGGATACGCAATCGCACGCCTTCCTGCTGGCTGGCGGCGGTTTGCAGGACCTGGGCACTTTGGGCGGGCCTTCGAGCTCCGCCACCGCAATTAATGATTCCGGCACGATCATCGGGGTCTCCGATTTGCCCGGGGGTGCGGGCACATCTGGTTTCGTTATTTCCAACGGCACGAGGTTTGACGTCGGCAACCTGGGCCGCAACTACAGCGCGCCTTTCGCTCTGAACAACGCGGGCCTGGTCGTCGGCGAGGCGGGCGTGCCCGGCGACGTTCACGCCTTTACGTGGTCTAACGGAATAATGTCCGACCTTGGCACATTCGGCGGCACCTACAGTTCGGCGTTCGCGGTAAACGACAGCGGGATGGTCGTGGGCGAAGCCTCTCTGAACGCGTCCGAGATTCATGCTTTCATTTCCACCGGAGGAGCCAAGACCGATTTGGGAACTTTCGGAGGCACGTACTCCGGGGCTTACATGGTCAACTCAAACGGCCTGGTGGCGGGGTTGGCCAACACTTCCAACGATCTCGAAACACACGGTTTCATTTATGACGGCGTGAATATGACGGACCTTGGAACTTTAGGCGGTTCTTACACTCAGCCGAACGCCATCAACAATCGCGGCCAGGTGGTGGGCGAATCTTTCACCGCTTCCGATGACGAGCATGCCTTTCTTTGGCAGAAGGGCAAGCTCACCGATCTCAATTCGCTCCTGCCCGACAACTCCGGATGGGAACTGGTCACGGCTCTTTACATCAATGATGCCGGGCGAGTCGTGGGTGTAGGCAACTACAATGGGCTCTCGCAATGGTTCGTTCTTGATTTGGCCACCGGTAATAATCCCCCCGTGGCCGTGGCCGGCCCTGACCAGACTGTGGATTGCCAATCCTCGGTTACACTGGACGGCTCCGGTTCCAGCGATCCAGATAACGATACTCTTTCATTTGAGTGGTCTACCGCTGGGAATGTGCTTGGCACGAGCTCCTCTTTGACCGTTTCCCTGCCTATGGGCACCAATGTCGTCACCCTGAAAGTGACCGACCCATGCGGCGGCTCGTCACAAGCCAACCTGACGGTAATTGTCGCCGATCGCACCCCGCCGGCTGGTTCCTGCCCAACCGGCATGACTGTGTCCGCCGATGTAAACTGCCAGGGCACTGTTCCTGATTTCACTTCACAGGTTAAAGCCACGGACAACTGCACTCCGAGTGGCTCACTGATCATCACCCAGAATCCTCCGGCGGGAACCATTGTCGGCTTGGGGCAACATCCGGTCACCGTCACGGTGGCCGATGCCTCAGGCAATACTTCGACCTGTATGGTTTTGTTCACTGTTGCCGACGCCACCCCTCCCACCATCCTGAGTCTGCCGCCCGCTTTCACGCTTTCTGCCGTGGACGGCTGCCAGGCTACCGTCCCGGATATCCGCTCGAAAGTTGTTGCAGCCGATGCCTGCACGCCCGCCGATCTTCTCGTCACGACGCAGAGCCCGGAGGCAGGGACTTCGGTGGGCCTGGGCGACCAGATGGTCGTGGTGACTGTCTCCGATCCGGCCGGAAACAGCACTCGCGCCAACGTTCCGTTTAAGGTGGCGGATATGACAGCGCCGGTCTTCTTAAGTCATCCAGGTTCCGTGAAGCTGTGCGCCGATGCCCATTGCCAGGCCTCCGTGCCTGATCTTCTGTCGGCCGTGCTGGTAAGCGATAATTGCAGCTCCGCGGATCAAATCGCGCTGACCCAGAGCCCCGCGGCTGGCGCCGTCCTGGCTCATGGGTTCTATGCCGTCACGCTCACAGCCGTTGACGCCTCCGGCAATCGCTCACAGGTAAGCGTGCCTTTGGAAATCGACGACATCACCCCGCCGGTCTTCCAATCAGCGACTGTCTCTCCCAACACGCTCAGCCCGCCCAATCACCAGCTTGTTCCGGTCACCGTCTCGGTCAAAGTTGCTGATAATTGCGACGCTTGCCCGTTGACGCGGATCGTCTCCATCACCTGCAATCAGCCGGTCGACCGGGAGGATATCCAAATCACCGGACGACTTACCGCCAGGCTTGCCGCCTCCAAAGGTCAGTCTGGAATGACGCGCGTCTATACCATTAATCTTCAATCGACCGATGCCTCTGGAAACAGCTCGACTAGCTCGGTGACCGTTACGGTGCCTGGCAAAGATCCTGTCAGCAGCACTGCCGCTAAGCCGAAGGGGGACCCTCGTCGCCGTTAACACAACGCCAACCTTGAGCCGGTTACCTTTTCACGGGCGGCACGGGTAACGTGTCGCCCGATCCATGCGCCGGGGCCTTGTAAAGCCCCGGTTTGACGTTTTTAAGCGGGTCGTTTGTCCGGTAATGATGATAAGCGGCATAGCCCAGGACGACGGCCAGCACGACCACTACCGCGCCTAAAATCAGCACCCCTTTGTGCCAATCGATTTTCGAAAGCTGCAGCATCAGGAAATCGACTGCCCCGCGCGGCTCGCTTGATAAAGGCGGGGGCTCGGCAAATTTCTGTGTTTGGCCCAACTCGCCGTCCAGCGCAGCCATCACCCGCGGCACATCCAGCTTCAGCAGCGTCGAATAGGTCCGCACAAACCCGCGGATATACACCGGTGCCGAAAACACATTGAAATTCCCCTCCTCCAACGCCCGAAGGTGATCCCCGCGGATTTTGGTAATCTCGGCGACCTGCTCGACCGTTAGTTTTTTGGCCTCGCGCGCCTGGTGTAATTGCTCGGCTACCGTCGACATCCCGCCTTTTCTAGCCTCTTCAAGGCCTGCTTGGCAATCCCCAATCCAGCCCTGCGGTCACTCAAAGCCTCCTGAGATTCCGTCCGGAGCCACATTCTGGTTCGTACCGTATTCGGTTGTGCTGGAGGCAACTGGATTTGCGGGATCGCGGAAGTGAAGGGACTCACCAGAGGCAGAGCCCGGATTTCGGGTCGGTTGGGAGGGTGGCGGACTTTAACAAATTTTTGACGAGGACGGCTCCGGATTTAATTACCGCACCTGCGGCGGTCATGCCAACTTCCAGGCAGAATAAACAAAGGCTAACGTAATGACTGACCTAATCTACGTGGGAGTGGTGGTGCTCTTTTTTATCGTGAGCGCGCTGTACGTCGGGCTGTGTGAAAAAATGTAAAAGGCTTCGCTTATGGAAAACATCATCGTTGGCGGCGTTTCACTGCTGCTGTTCATCTACCTGCTCGTGGCCATGATTCGGCCGGAAAAATTTTAAGACTTTACTATGCGCTCAATTGATTGGTTACAACTTGGTTTGTTTGTGGCGGCAGTCGCGCTGATCACCAAACCGATGGGTCTGTACCTGCTTCGGGTTTTGGATGCGAACGGCCACACCTGGTTCGACCCGGTTCTCCGACCTTTGGAGCACTTGACTTATCGGCTGATGGGTGTGCGATCGGACAAGGAGCATAGCTGGAAGGAATATACGTTTGCCATGCTGCTCTTCAGCATGGTGAGTTGCCTATTCACCTACGCGATTCTCCGGCTGCAACATTTGCTTCCACTAAACCCGCAAGCCTTTGGCGCGGTTGGACCAGACCTGTCGTTCAACACGGCGACGAGTTTCACCACCAACACCAATTGGCAAAGCTATACCGGCGAAGCCACCATGTCGTACCTGTCGCAGATGGTGGCGTTGGTCATTCACAACTTTGCCTCGGCGGCGGTCGGTATTGCCATTGCCGCGGCGCTCGTGAGAGGGATTGCGCGGCACTCAGCCCAAACGCTGGGCAATTTCTGGGTGGACCTGGTGCGGGTCACGTACTACTTGCTCCTGCCGATCTGCACGGTGTTTGCCCTGGTCCTGATTTCTCAAGGCATGATTCAGAATTTCAAGCCGTACACCAAAGCCAAGCTAACAGAACCGTATACCATCCAAGTAGCCAAAACCGATGAAAAAGGCCAGCCGGTGACGACCAATGGCGCGGTCATGGTCCAAGCGCCCAAATTGGATGCCGCCGGCAAACCGGTCATGGCCAATGGCGCGCCCGTGATGATGGACGTGCCCAAGCTCGATGAAAAAGGCCAGCCGGTCATGACCAACATGCCAGTAATGGTCGACCAGAAAATTGATGAGCAAGTCATCGCCCAGGGACCCGTGGCATCGCAGGTGGCGATCAAGATGCTTGGAACCAATGGCGGCGGTTACATGAATGCCAATGCGGCGCATCCGTTCGAAAACCCGACTCCGCTCTCGAATTTCCTGCAGATGGTCTCGATTTTTGCCATCGGCAGCGGCCTGACTTTCTACCTGGGCCGGATGGTCAAGAGCCCCGGACATGGATGGTCCGTTTGGGCGGCGATGATGATTCTCTTTTTGGCCGGTGTCCTCTTGTGCTGGCACTCGGAAGTGGCGGGCAACCCAATCCATCAGCAACTTGGCGTCGCGGCATCCGGCGGGAACATGGAAGGCAAAGAAGTGCGCTTCGGCATTTTCAATTCCGCTTTGTTCGCCACCGTGACGACCGACGCCTCCTGCGGCGCCGTCAATTCGATGCACGATTCCTTTACCGCGCTGGGCGGGTTCGTTCCGCTGTTCAACATCCAACTCGGCGAAATCATCATTGGGGGCGTCGGTGCCGGCCTCTATGGAATGCTGGTTTTTGTCGTGCTGGCGGTGTTCATCGCCGGTTTGATGGTTGGCCGCACCCCGGAATATCTTGGAAAAAAGATTCAGTCTTACGAGGTCAAAATGGCGATGCTCGCTTTGCTGGTGCTGGCGGTTTCCATTCTGGGTTTTGCGGCGTGGGCTTCGGTCAGCCAATGGGGCCTGGCTGGATTGAATAACACGGGTCCTCACGGATTAAGCGAGATGCTGTACGCGTACAGCTCAGCTAACGGTAACAACGGGAGCGCCTTTGCGGGTCTGACCGCGAACACTCCCTGGTATAACACCACCATCGGTCTGGCCATGCTCATCGGACGGTTCCTGATGATCGTCCCTATCCTGGCCATGGCCGGCTCGCTGGCGGCGAAAAAGATCGCTCCTCCCAGTGCCGGAACCTTCCCGGTAGCCGGTGGCACCTTCGTGGTTTTGCTGCTCGGCACCGTCTTGCTGGTCGGCGCCCTGAATTTTCTGCCCGGCTTGACCTTGGGACCGATCGTCGAGCACTTCCTCACGGCCCAAGGGAAGCTCTATTAAGGCAAATTCTCAACCCTTGTCACTTTTACGATATTACGATATGACCCATAAAGCTCCTTCGCTGTTCGATTGGACCATTGTTGGCCCGGCCATCGGCGATTCGTTTCGCAAGCTGAATCCCCGGCTCATGGTCAAGAACCCGGTGATGTTTGTCACCATGGTTGGCGCGGTGTTGACCACTGCGGGCATTTTCACTTCGCCGACTGACAAAGGGTTCATCACGCAACTGGCCGTCTGGCTGTGGTTCACAGTGCTGTTCGCCAATTTCGCCGAGGCCGTCGCCGAAGGGCGCGGCAAAGCGCAAGCCGAGAGCTTGCGCAAGGCGCGCAAGGATACCATCGCTCGCCGGCTCAAGGACGGCCGCGAAGAGCGCATCCCGGCACCGCAACTTCAAAAAGGCGACCTGGTTGTCTGCGAAGCGGGGGACACGATCCCCGCCGATGGCGACGTCGTCGAGGGCATCGCGAGCGTGGATGAATCAGCCATCACGGGCGAATCGGCGCCGGTCGTGCGCGAGAGCGGTGGAGATCGCAGCGCCGTGACTGGCGGCACGCGGGTCATCAGCGATCGAATTGTCATCCGCGTCACACAGGAAAAGGGACAAGCCTTCCTGGACCGCATGATTGCCATGGTCGAAGGCGCGCGTCGACAAAAGACCCCTAATGAAATCGCGCTGACGATTTTGTTGGCCGCATTGACATTCATCTTTTTGCTCGTCTGCGTGACGCTAAAGCCTTTTGGCATCTACTCGGGGGTGGTCTTTTCCGTGCCAGTGCTGGTGGCGCTGTTGGTTTGTTTGATTCCCACGACGATCGGTGGCCTGCTCAGCGCGATCGGCATTAGCGGGATCGACCGGTTGATCCGGCGCAACGTCATGGCCACCAGCGGCCGCGCGGTCGAGGCAGCCGGTGACGTCGACGTGCTCCTGCTCGATAAGACCGGCACCATCACCTTGGGCAACCGCATGGCCACCAACTTTATTCCCGCCCCCGGCGTCAGCCCGGAGCGCTTGGCTGACGCCGCCCAGTTGGCTTCGCTGGCAGACGAAACGCCCGAAGGCCGTTCGGTCGTGGTCCTGGCCAAGCAACGGTTCAATTTACGTGGCCGGGAAGTGGCGGAGCCGCAGGCAAGGTTTGTGCCGTTCTCCGCCCAAACCCGTATGAGCGGGGTCGACTTTCTTGACGGCGCTGAAAAGAGCGAGGCGTCCGTCGCGGGTCGCAGTGGCGGAGTAGCAATCGTTGCTACCCCGGTCCAAACGGTTACGCGCTCGATTCGCAAAGGCGCCGCCGAAGCCATGCGCATTTATGTCGAAAAAAAAGGCGGACGCTTCCCACAACTCGTCACCCAACAGGTTGAGGAAATCTCGCGCTCAGGCGGCACTCCGCTGGTTGTGGCGGATAACATCGATGTGCTAGGCGTCATCCATCTGAAAGACGTCGTTAAAGGCGGCATCAAGGAGCGCTTCGCTCAATTGCGCAAGATGGGCATCCGGACCGTGATGATCACTGGCGATAACCCGCAGACCGCCGCCGCCATTGCGGCCGAAGCCGGCGTGGATGATTTCATTGCACAAGCCACGCCCGAGGCCAAGCTCAAGCGCATTCGCACCGAGCAAGCCGACGGCCACCTGGTCGCCATGACCGGTGACGGCACTAACGACGCCCCGGCACTCGCCCAGGCCGACGTCGGTGTCGCAATGAATACGGGGACCCAGGCCGCCCGCGAAGCCGGCAACATGGTGGACCTGGATAGCAATCCAACCAAGCTGATCGAGATCGTCGAAATCGGCAAACAACTGCTCATCACCCGTGGCTCGCTCACGACCTTTAGCATCGCCAACGACGTGGCCAAGTACTTCGCCATCGTCCCTGCGATGTTGATGGCGACCTTCCCGGCGATTGCCCCGCTGAACATTATGCAGCTTCATAGTCCTACCAGCGCGATTCTCAGCGCGGTGATTTTTAACGCTCTGATCATCATCGCCCTTATCCCGCTGGCGTTGCGCGGCGTGGCCTACAAACCCATTGGGGCGCTGGCGATTCTGCAGCGTAATCTGCTCATTTATGGACTGGGCGGCGTGATCATTCCCTTCGTCGGGATCAAGATCATCGACGTCATCATCACTGCCCTCAAACTCGTTTAACTCCTATGAAATCGTTTTTCTCTGAAATCCGCAGTGCCGTCCTGGTCACCCTGATGCTGGCGTTGGTTTGCTGCGGCTTGTACCCGTTGCTCGTGTTTGGACTCGGGCAGCTTTTATTCCGCGACAAGGCCAATGGCAGCCTGATCACCGATTCCAGTGGCACGGTTCGCGGCTCACGCCTGCTTGGTCAGCAGTTCACCGGCGAGAAATATTTCCACTCGCGCCCTTCGGCCGCCGGCAACGGTTACGACGCCACCAGTTCCGGCGGCAGCAACCTCGGGCCGACCTCACAAAAACTGCACGATTCTGTCGCTCAGAATATTGCCGATTATCGTTCTCAAAACGGGCTCGAAACCAATGCTCCGGTTCCGGCCGACGCCGTCACCGCTTCGGCCAGCGGCCTGGACCCGCATATCAGCCCCACCAACGCGGAACTTCAGGCGTCACGTGTCGCCAAGGTTCGCGGGCTGCCCTTAGATAAGGTGCGAGCGCTGATTGAGCAGCACACCGATCGCGCTGATCTCAACGTCTTGGGCGATCCCGGCGTAAACGTGTTGGAACTGAACCTGGCTTTGGATGCGCTGGCTCCGGCGCCCGCCGCCAGTCCGGTGGCTCAAACCGATCGCGAATAGGAGGTTTACTGTGCATGCCCTGGCCGAATGTCCCAAGCGATTCGAGTTTTCGAGTTCCAACCGCGAAAATGACATTCTCGTTGAGAACCACCCTGATGGTGTAGTAGTCCACGCTGCCCGCGCCAATATTTCTCCACGTCAGAAGTCTTACTTGATTCGGCATCTGGCCGCCGAAGGCTTCATTCCGGAGCGCTACCGATGGGTTGACCCTTCCCAGCCCGAGAGCGGCTCCGGCTTGCGGTGGGTTGTGGATGCTTCCTGGATGAGCGACTGCGCTCGCCAAAGAAGAGCGTTCCGACAGATTCTACGGCTCATTTTTTGGGCAGGCTTGTTCGGCCTTGGGTTGATGGTTTTTGCCTTTCTGCAAGCGCCGAATTAAACCTCAACGGCGAGCCAGCCTCGTATGTAGAACTCATCGATTGAAGCCAGACCCGCGAATCCTGGTCATCGATGATGAAAAAGCCTCCCGCCGTCTCTTGCGCATCGTTCTTGAACCTTACGGTTACCGGATTTTGGAGGCTGAAAACACGCGGACCGG
Source organism: Verrucomicrobiia bacterium (assembly GCA_035651635.1). Taxonomy (GTDB): domain Bacteria; phylum Verrucomicrobiota; class Verrucomicrobiia; order Limisphaerales; family UBA8199; genus JANXQE01. Next base: position 53,807 of record DASRFK010000072.1, read on the forward strand.
CGTCCGCAAAGCGGTCGGAGCCAAACCGGACGTGATTATTCTGGAGATCGCCTTGCCCAACGAGGACGGCCTGGCGGTGCTGCAGAATCTTCGGGAGTGGAGCCAGGTTCCGGTGCTAATCCTTTCGGAGCGGACGGATGATTCGGCCAAGGTGGGAGCATTGGATGCCGGTGCCAGCGATTACGTGACCAAGCCATTTAGCCCGGCTGAACTGCTCGCCCGTTTGCGCGTGCTATTGCGGCCATTGCCAAATGTCCCCGACGGACCGTTCCTGGTCGAGGGAGAGTTGGTCGCGAACCTGGCAACCCACCAGGTCACCATCGCCGGCCGCTCCGTCAAATTGACGCGCAAGGAGGAGGTATTGTTTTACGTGTTGGCGCGTTATGCCGGCAGAGTCGTAACGTGCAGCCATCTTTTGCGTTCCATTTGGGGGATGTGTTCGGACAAGAAAATCCAGGATTTACGGGTTCTCATTTGCCAAATCCGCAAAAAACTCGGACCGTACGGTGGAGAAGTCCTGCTGAGGACTCAAGGAAACCTCGGCTATAGTCTGGCGCTTGCCGCAAAAGGTGAACTGGCGGTTCGCGAGGCCGATTCCTGACAAACAAGAAGCTTTCTAGCCGCAACGGCGCGCCTGCCCCGCGCAAATAAGATTTTCCGGCAAAGGGCAGCCTCAGGTTCTTTTTGAAGGCGGAATGCCCAGCTGCCTGATGAATTGTTGATAAACATTTAACGCCTTTGCGCCGCGTTTTTATTACCCGCGTCGCTGGGCGACGGTCATGTTTAAACCATGAAGCAGAAACCTGCGGCATTAGTTCACCCGGAGGTTCTTGAGGGCATGGATGAACGCAAGGCGCAATTCACGCCCGGTCCCCCGGATAATTCGACCAGGCTCGAGGATTACGAGCTCGATCAATTCGGCCGAAAAATCGCCATTAAAAAGATCCTGGTCCCCACGGATTTCTCGCCCGCCTCGGCTAAGGCTCTTGAAGTCGCCGTTTCCCTCGCCAAAGAATATGGCGCCAATGTGACTGTTCTGCACGTGATTGACGTCCTCAGCCCACTGGTATCTGGCAGCGCTGAAAGCCTGATGAATGATCTTTGGGCGGACGGCTCGGCAAAAATAGAACAATTATCCAGATCATTGTCCGGTCGCGCCAAAGCGTACACCGTATTGGCCGAAGGGCTTCCCTGGGAGGAAATTGCCATGCGAAGCGAGGATTTTGATCTGCTGGTGCTCGGAACGCGCCGGTGCAAATCTGTTTGGAACGGTTTTCGTCAACACACCTCCGGTCGGGTGATCGAAAACTCCAAATGTCCGGTCCTGACGATTTCCGAACAGCAAGCCGTCGAGAAGCTGGCCTGGCGAACGAGTTTGAATTCTGACACGATGCCGAGCACGAGAATCACTGCCTCCGGAGCTTAACCCGAATTCTCCCTCCCATAGAAAGGGGTGGGGAGCGGCTCCTCCCCACGGCCGTCCATGCGCATTTGAAAGGCCTCCTCTCTCCGGCCCTCCTAATCGGTGTCTCCTTTTGACCGTTCAATTCATTGGGCGGGCCGAGGAGTTTTGACGAAATCTTGATACCCGCCCTCCAGTGCGATTTGTGTAATCCCCAAGAGATGAATGGCCGCAAGCCGAACCGCGGCTTGTTGGACAGCCAGTAATTGCGAATCGTGTTTTCCGGGCGATCCGAGTGATTCACTCCGACCGTCCATTCCGAGGGAGGTTTAACAGTTCCGCAACCGGAAGGTCTCATTGGAAGCCATTAGGGGCTGGAATCCTCCAATTTTTTTATCTTAATTTTACGCTCTTGAACCCGGTTTTAACGCCCCCACCGCTCGGTCTGGCTAATGTTGGCCACCTTGCTTATTGGAGCAAGGGCAGAGGCATCCCGCACAAAACTCGACTGAGATGCTAACTGCTTGCGGCAAGTGGATTTGCCAAAGCCTCGAGCAATTGGGCATCGGCCCTGCTTTGAATCCTTTCAACATTAAAATCTTCATCCGTACATCAACCAAGCTATGACGACGATCGAAATAGTACAAATCCTTTTGTTCTTTGGACTGGGCATTGCGCTGACGCCCGTCGTGGGCAAGTTCATGGCCAAAGTCTACAAGGGCGAGAAAACCTTTCTGCATACGATTTTCTCCCCAATTGAGACCCTGATTTATCGCCTTACCGGTGTCGATCCAAAAGAGGAGATGACCTGGTTACAGTATTTTTGGGCAGTACTGCTCTTCGCCACGGTTGGTTTCGTGTCGCTCATGGCCATTTTCATGACCCAGGCCTGGTTGCCGTTGAACCCGGCGAAACTGCCGAACTGTTCGTGGCACTTGGCTTTCATGCAGGCTTGGAGCTTCACCTGCAATGCTGATTGGCAGTCGTACGCTGGCGAGACCACCATGAGTTACTTCTCCCAGGTAATCGGCATCATGGTCCACCAGTTCCTCAGCGGCGCTTCCGGCCTGGCGGTCCTGGTCGCGGTCGGCCGGGCGCTCAAGCGTGCTTCGGTTCACGAGGTCGGCAATTTCTGGGTGGATCTGACCCGCGGTCTGCTTTACTTCGTAATTCCACTTTCCGTGCTCTGGGCCATTCCGCTGGCTTGGCAGGGCGTGCCACAAACCTGGAAGCCCTATCACACGGCCAACCTGATGGAGCCTTACACTACGCAGGTTCCGAAGACCGACGACAAGGGCCAGCCCGTTACCACGAACATCCAGGTCGTCGCGCAGGCGCCCAAGCTCGATGCCAATGGCAAACCCCTGGTCGCGAACGGCGCGCCCGTCATGGTCGATGTGCCGCAAGTAGATGCCAAGGGACAGCCCATTATGACCAATGCGCCCGTGATGATGGACGCAAAGATTGAGACCCAGGTCATTCCCATTGGCCCGGTGGCCTCGCTCGAATCCATCAAGCAACTCTTCACCAACGGCGGTGGCTGGTACAACGTTAACAGTGCTCACCCGTTCGAGAATCCGACCCCTTTCACAAACTTTTGGGAGATGCTGGCCATCATTGTTGTGCCGATGGCCCAGGTCTACATGTTCGGGCTGCTGGTGGGGAACAAGAAACACGCCTGGTGCCTGTTCAACGTCATGCTCGCCCTATACGTGCTCTCGTTCGTCGGCGCATGGTATTTCGAAACGCGGCCCAACCCCGTTACCGGCGGTCTCTCCGTCAATATGGAGGGCAAAGAGCAACGGATTGGTGTTATGAACAGCTTGCTCTGGGGTGTCTCCTGCACCGCCATCGACAACGGCTCGGTCAATTCGATGCACGATAGCTGGATGCCTTTGGCCGGCCTGATGCCGCTTTGGAATATCCTCATCGGTGAGATGCTGTTCGGCGGCATCGGTTGCGGTATGTATTGCATGTTATTCCATGTGCTCATCACGGTTTTCATTGCCGGACTGATGATCGGCCGCACACCGGAATACCTGGGAAAGAAACTCGACGCCTGGTGCGCCACTTGGGCCGTCATCGGAGTGCTGATTCCGAATATCGCCGCGCTCATCCCGACGGCGATTGCTGTCATGGTCCCGCAAGGACTTTCCAGCATGAATAATGGCGGGCCCCATGGCCTGACCGAAGTGCTTTACTGCTTTGGCGAGGCGGCCAATAACAACGGAAGCGCGTTCGCTGGGCTTAACGCCAATACACCTTTCTACAATATCGGCGCCGGCATCGTCATCTGGATCGGGCGGTTCATTCCGATTATCTCGGCGCTGGCCATTGTCGGTCGCCTGGCCTCCAAGAAGACCGTCGAGGCTTCCTCAGGCACGTTGCCAACCCACGGCTGGACCTTTGGCCTCACGCTCACCGGCGTCATCCTGGTAGTGGCGGCCTTGACGTTCTTCCCGGCACTTTGTCTCGGTCCGATTGTGGAACATGGGCTGATGGCGGCCGGCCGAGCATTCTAACTTCCATTTAAACCTTAGCAGATCCTGAAATTATGAGCACCAAAGTCGAATTCAGTTATAAAACGTTGTTTCGCCAGGCCGTGATCGATTCCTTCAAAAAGCTGCACCCGCGCGACGAGGTCAAGAACCTGGTCATGTTCGTGGTTTGGCTCGGCTCGATCTGGACGACGATCATTCTGTTCCTTCCCGGACAGTTTAATCTGTTCAACGTCCAAATATGCTTTTGGCTCTGGTTTACCTGCCTGTTTGCCAATTTTGCCGAGGCGATGGCGGAAGGGCGGGGCAAAGCCCACGCCGATGCGTTGCGCAAAATGCGCACGACCACCATGGCTCGGGTCCTCGTCAGCGGCCAGCAACGCAACGTCTCCAGCACGGAATTGAAGCTGGGCGACTATTTCGTGTGTGAAGCCGGGGAAGTCATCGCCGCCGACGGCGAGGTCGTCGAGGGCATTGCGACGGTGGATGAATCCGCCATAACCGGCGAATCGGCTCCAGTGGTGCGCGAGAGCGGCGGCGACCGCAGCGCGGTCACCGGGGGCACTAAGGTGCTGAGTGACCGGATCGTCGTGCGGGTCACCGCCGAGGCCGGCCATTCATTTCTCGACCGGATGATTGACATGATCGAAGGCGCGCGCCGGCAGAAAACGCCGAACGAGATCGCGCTCAATATCGTTTTGGTCAGCCTGACCGCGCTGTTCATCGTCGTGGTCTTCGTTCTGCCTCCTTACGCCCATTACAACGAGGCTCAGGCCGGGCAGAAGGGCGTTGTTCTGACAACCATTCCGGTGTTGCTTTCGCTAATTGTTTGCCTGATCCCGACGACCATCGGCGGACTGCTCAGCGCCATCGGCATCGCGGGCATCGACCGTCTCATGCGGCGCAATGTGCTGGCCACCAGCGGACGCGCCGTCGAAGCGGCAGGCGACGTCGACGTCCTACTGCTCGACAAGACCGGCACGATCACTCTCGGAAATCGCGAAGCGACGGATTTCATCCCCGCCCCGGGAGCCACACCTCAGGAATTAGCCGAAGCCGCGCAGCTGGCTTCCCTGGCCGACGAGACACCCGAGGGCCGGTCGGTTGTCGCGCTGGCGAAAACAAAATACGGTCTCCGCAGCCGGGACATGGCCGAGACGTACGCGACCTTTGTCCCGTTCACGGCCCAGACCCGCATGAGCGGAGTCGATTTATTTGGAGACGAGCATGATTCAAAGGCCGAAGGCCGAAATCCGAAGGCCGAAGGAAACAAGGCCGAAATCAGAACGGGAGATGGGTACGGAGGTGCGGTGCTAATGGCGGCTCAAACACGGGTGCAAAACGTCGTTGAGGAGACGCGTACGCCGGTTCGCCGCATTCGCAAAGGCGCCGCCGATGCCGTGGCGGAGTTTGTCCGCAACAATCGCGGCACCGTCGACCGTGGCGTGATGGACAAGGTGGACGAAATTGCGCGGCAGGGTGCCACTCCCCTGCTGGTTGCCGACCGGTCCCGGGTCCTGGGCATCATTCTGCTCAAGGACATCGTCAAGGGCGGCATCAAAGAGCGCTTCGCTCAACTGCGCAAAATGGGAGTGCGCACGGTGATGATTACCGGCGATAACCAACTGACGGCCGCCGCCATCGCCGCCGAGGCCGGAGTGGATGATTACATTGCTCAAGCCAAGCCCGAAGACAAACTGGCGCGCATCCGCAAGGAACAGGAAGGCGGAAAGCTCATCGCGATGATTGGCGACGGCACCAACGATGCGCCGGCGCTGGCGCAAGCCGACGTGGGCGTGGCGATGAACACAGGGACGCAGGCTGCTCGCGAAGCCGGAAACATGGTCGACCTGGACAGCAACCCCACCAAGCTGATCGAAGTGGTCGAGATCGGGAAGCAATTGCTCATGACTCGCGGCGCTCTGACCACCTTCAGCATTGCCAACGATGTTTCGAAATACTTTGCCATCATTCCGGCAATGTTCGGGCTGCTTTATGCCACCACAGCCGGCGGCCGCGGGCCTTTGGACAAGCTGAACATCATGTTCCTGCACTCGCCTCAAAGCGGGATCCTGAGCGCTGTAATCTTTAACGCTCTGATCATTGTGGCGCTGATTCCGCTGGCGTTGCGCGGGGTGAAGTACAGGCCATTGGGTGCCGCCGTCATCCTCCGCAACAACATGCTAATCTACGGAATCGGCGGCATTATCGTACCCTTCATCTTCATTAAGCTCATTGACGTGATCCTGGTGGCCGTCCACCTCGCCCCCTGAGCTCACTCCACGAAACGAAAAATCAACTGAAAAACGATTATGACCAAGCTCGTTATCCAATCGATTCGCCAAACCTTGCTCTGGACCATCGTGACCGGTATCGCTTATCCGATATTTATCACCGCGATTGCCCAGGTGGCCTTCAAAGACAAGGCCAACGGAAGCCTTGTAAACCGCGATGGCAAAGTGGTCGGGTCAGCGTTGCTGGCTCAGCAATTCCAAGGAACAAACTATTTCTGGCCGCGCCCTTCGGCCTGCGGATACGGTTGCAGCGCCTCGGGCCTTGTGGCTTCGAGCGGCAGCAATCTCGGGCCCACTAGCGGCACTCTGCAGACCAATGTTCAAAATAACATTGCCGCGTTTATCAGCGGGAACAATCTCCCCACCAACGCCGTTGTTCCCGTCGATATGATCTTCGCCTCCGCTAGCGGGCTCGATCCTCATATCAGCCCAGAGTCAGCTCGACTTCAGATCGCTCGCGTCGCCGCGGCGCGCGGTATTCCCGAAGACAATCTCAAGGCGCTCGTCGACCGGTTCACTGAAACTCCGCAGTGGGGGTTTCTCGGCCAGGCCCGGGTGAACGTGCTGCTGCTCAATGTGGCGCTGGATGAGCAATCGGCCGCTCACAAATCGGTAGCGGTCGCCCAGGCGCTCAGGTGAAATTCGCCGTTTGGCTGGTATTCGTCGCCGCCGCGTTGCTCGAAGCAGGCGGCGACGCCATTATTCGGCGAGGTCTGCGGGGACGCAGCCTCGCGTACGTCCTTTTGGGCTGCATCACCCTGGCCTGCTATGGGCTGACGGTGAATTCCGTCAAATGGGATTTTTCGAAACTGCTTGGTGTTTACGTGGCATTTTTTGCGGCTTTGAGTGTGCTTTTCGGGCGCTTCATTTTTCAAGAGAGCATTCCCGCATCAACCTGGCTCGGACTGCTTCTTATTATTGTCGGCGGGCTTGTGATCCAGTTTGGCAGTCGATGAATCGTATTGACGCGCTATTAACGTTCCGGAGATAGGTTTTAACTATGCCGTCGTCCCGCCGGAGCGCACTTTGCTCGCATGCAAAATGTGTCTTTGATTTACCTGGTATCGCTGATAGCCCTGTTGCTCTGCCTTCCCCCACTTCTGGCGGCTGTTCTTTCTCGCGTGGGCAAACCGAAGGCTCCATCCGGGCCGACGGTGCGTACGCCCCTCGATGCCGCACGTCAAAAGCCCTAACTCTGAAAGCCAGCGCTGAGCACCCTTGGCGTGAGTGTCGGACTTCTACCCTCTCCTGTGGGACATTTCGGACCGGTCTTAATACTTTTTTAATGCGCGGTGCCGCGCATTTAATTATCCCTGCGCGCCGACGCGGTCCAAGGTTGAGCCATGCAAACAAAAGAGCCTTGTCCGCTGGAACAGGTCGCAAGCTGCCGCCACGTGGCGGAGCACCACGATCCGGTGGATTCCGGTGACGCGCCCTTCCAGCCTGGCCACATCCTGGACGGCCGGTTTCGCATAACTGAAGTCCTCAGCCGCAGTGGCATGGGCACAATTTTCAAAGCCGAAGACCAGCAGAATGCCAACCACCTGGTGGCCATCAAAGTGCCGCACCTCGAGTACGAGAGCGATCCCAATTTCTTTTCCCGTTTCCAGCGAGAAGAACGAATCGGCCTCGAACTCAATCATCCGTTTGTCCTCCGGTTCATTCCTGTCGAGAACAAGAGCAGACCTTACCTCGTGACGGAGTATCTCAAGGGATGCACGCTCGCGCACCTGCTGCAAGCGATGCGGCCCCTACCGGAAAAGGACGCCGTCAAAATCGCCAGCTTGCTTTGTGAAGCGCTGCAACACCTGCACGATCACGGCGTCATCCATCGCGACCTCAAGCCCCAAAACGTGATGATCTGCTGCGACGGCACCATCCGCCTCATGGATTTCGGCCTCGCCCGTGACACCGTGTCCCGGCGCATTACCCATGTTGGCAATACCGGCTCGATGGGCACGCCGGATTACATGGCTCCCGAGCAGGTCAAAGGCAAACGCGCCGACAAACGCACCGACATTTATAACCTGGGCGCTCTCTTCTACGAAATGCTCACGGGCGCTATTCCGTTCCAGGACGATAATCCGTGGGCCGCCCTCAATGCGCGCGTGACCGGCGACCCGGCGGCGCCGCGCAAAATCAATCACGAGCTCTCGGCGCAAGCCGAGGAAATTGTCTTGCGCGCATTGCAACGCGATCCAGCCGACCGTTACGCCAGCGCCGCGGCGATGAAGGCCGAACTGGACTCCTTGGCACATGTGCGCGTTACGGGCCTGGCCAACCGACTCCAGCAGCCGACCGAATGGAAGCCCAGTTTGCTTCAGCGGCCCATGGTTCTCGCGGCCTGCATGCTCCTGCCCGTGCTGCTTGGAATCACTGCCATTCTTTTCTTCATTCTTCGCCAGCATTTCGGGCCTCGTTGAGTAAGCCAGGCCCTCACGTTGCCCATCCCTTTCACCGCCGCAGTCCTGGCCGGCGTCCTGCTTCCTTCCCATCTCTCCATCTTTCGCTTTTTGTTGTCCCCATTCGCGTCCATTCGCGTCCATTCGCGGTTACAAAGTGTGTCCGCGGTTACGAGGGATAAGTTCGTATTTCTTTATACCTTTTTAATGTGCCAGGGGACGTGCCCGGATCTATGATTGACGCAATGCCCGAGCCGGAGCGCCCCAATCCCGATGCACTGCTGGCCGCCCTCAAGAAAGAGGAAGACCAGAAGAAGCGCGGCAAGCTGAAGGTGTTCTTCGGCATGGCCCCCGGCGTCGGCAAGACTTACGCCATGCTCGAAGCGGCTCGCCGGGAAATGGCGAGCGGAAAGGATGTGGTCATTGGCTACGTCGAAACCCATCGCCGGAAGGACACCGACGCCCTGACGGAAGGCATACCGGCCATTCCGCGCATCAACGTCGAGTATCGGGGAGTGACGCTGACCGAAATGGACCTGGACGCGGTGCTGTCGCGGCGTCCGCAACTGGCGTTGGTCGACGAATTCGCCCATACCAACGCTCCCGGCGCGCGGCACCCCAAACGGCACCAGGACGTCAACGAATTGCTGGATGCCGGGATCGACGTTTTCACCACGCTCAACGTGCAGCACGTCGAAAGCCGGGCCGAGGCGGTGCGCCAAATCACCGGCGTGACCATTCGTGAAACGGTCCCGGACACCGCGCTGGACGGGGCGGAGTTCGAGTTGGTCGATCTGCCGCCGGAGGAACTGCGGGCGCGCCTGGCTGCGGGCAAAATCTACATTCCCGAATCGGCGCAGGCCGCCAAGGATCACTTCTTCCGCCCTGGCAATCTCTCGGCTTTGCGTGAGCTGGCCTTGCGGTTCGCCGCCGAACATGTCGGGCAGGACGTGCTGGCCTACCGTCAGGCACAAGGAGTTTCCGATCCCTGGAAATCGGGCCAGCGGCTGCTCGTGGCGGTGAGTGCCAGCCCCACCTCGGCGTCGCTGGTGCGCTGGACGCGACGTTTGGCGAGTGAACTCCAGGCGCCCTGGCTGGCGGTTTACGTTGAAGTCCCACAGGCGCTCAACGAACAGGAGCAGGCACGCCTCGCAACTCACCTGGCGCTCGCGCGCGAACTGGGCTCGCAGATTATCACAACCAGTGACGCCGATGTTGTCCGTGGCATCCTGCGCGTGGCCCGCGAGCAAAACGTCACTCAAATTGTCGTTGGCAAACCCGCCGGTTGGCGCGCAGTAGACCTGCTGCGCGGTGGATCGCTGCTCAATCGGCTGATTCGATACAGCGGCCACATCGATGTCCACGCCGTTCGTGCCGAAGGCGAGACACCGCTGCTGCGCCGGCCCCCGCTGGGGCGGATTACGCCCGCAGCGGCGCGTGGCTACGGCATTTCCTCGGCGGTGGTGTTATTGACCACCGGACTGAACGCCATTCTGCGGCATTGGTTGGGGTACCAGTCGCTGGCGCTGATCTACCTCTTCACGGTCGTGGTTCTGGCCATGTTCGTCGCCCGTGGCCCAACGCTGTTGGCGGCCACACTGACCGCGCTCCTGTGGAATTTCTTGTTCGTTCCGCCCGTCTTCACGTTCCGCATCTCGGGCACGACGGATTTGATGCTGTTCTTCACCTACTTCGCTGTCGCGCTCGCCATGGGTCACCTGGCTGCCCGGTTGCGAGCCCAGGAAGCGGCCGAGCGCCGCCGGGAACAGCACGCCACCGCCCTGTTTTTGCTTACACGCGAATTGGCGCAAGCTACTGACTTCGCCGATCTGCTGGCCATCATCATCCGGGAGGTGGGCAAAGCCGCTCGCGCCGACGTGGCACTTTCTTTGCCCGAAGAAGGAACGGATTTAGCCATAACTCCCTATTTCGCCAGCACGTGGCTGATGAGTGAAAAGGAACAAAGCGTCGCTACCTGGGCCTTTCGCCGCCGCCAGCCCGCCGGACGCGGCACAGATACGCTGCCGTCCTCTGAGGGCATGCACCTGCCGTTGCTGGCAGGCGAGCGAGCCGTCGGCGTGCTCAGCGTGCGCTTCAAAGAGAATGGCAGCCTTTCGGCCAATCAGCGCGATTTGCTCGAAGCGTTTGTGCGTCAGATTGCCCTCGTGGTGGACCGCCAGCGATTGCGCGACGCGGATCAGCGGGCCAAAATGGTCGAGGAATCCGAGCGGCTGAGCCGTACCCTATTGAATTCCATCTCGCACGAAATCCGCACGCCTATTGCGGCCATCAGCAGCGCCGCCGCCAACTTAAGCGCCGCCAGGAATTCCGAGGACAATAATATTCCCTGGACCATGGTCGACGAGATTCACGAGGCCACGCACCGGCTGAACCGGCTGGTCGGAAATTTGCTCAACATGACGCGTTTGGAGTCCGGCCATGTGAAACCGAAACTTGACTGGTGCGACGTGCCGGACTTAATCCAGGTTACCTTGAAGGAAATCGAAGGCGACCTGGCACGGCATAAGGTGACCGTGGACATCGCCCCCGGGTTGCCGCTGGTGCGAATGGATTTTGTGCTGACGCAACAGGTCCTGACCAATCTCTTAATCAATGCCGTCGTACATACGCCGCCCAAAACACATGTCACCGTGCGCGCATTCGCGCAGGACGGTAACCTGGTCTTGAGCGTGAGTGACAACGGCCCGGGCCTGCCGCCGGAGGCGTTGCCCTTTATCTTCGACAAATTTTACCGCGCTCCAGCCGCGCCGGCCGGGGGCACAGGCCTGGGCCTGGCCATCGTCAAAGGATTTGCCGAAGCCCAGGGTGGGCAGGTTGAGGCCGGAAATCAGGCCAGTGGCGGGGCTGTGTTCACCCTGCGGCTGCCTTTGGTAAAACCACCTTCGGTGTCGGTCGAATCAGCCATATGAGTGAAACGTCCACGCTCAAACCTACCGCGCTAATCGTCGACGACGAACTCCAGATTCGCCGGCTGTTGCGCGTCTGCCTCGAGAGCAACGGTTACCGCGTCCTGGAAGCGACCACTGGCCAGGAAGGCCTTGCCCAGGCAGCACAGCATCCGCCCGACGTCATAGTGCTGGACTTGGGCTTGCCCGATATGGACGGAGTGGCCGTGCTTAAGCGGTTGCGTGAGTGGAGCCGCGTGCCGGTCCTGGTCCTTTCGGTGCGTGACCGTGAAGAAGATAAAGTGGCCGCATTGGACAATGGCGCCGACGATTTCGTGACCAAACCGTTCGGAACCGCCGAACTGTTGGCGCGGCTAAGGGTGGCGCAACGGCACGCGCTACCGGCAGGCGAAAGCCCCATATTCCGTTCGGCCGATCTCGAAGTCGACCTCACGGCGCGGACCGTCAAGCTGCGAGGCAAGGATGTGAAATTGACCGCGACCGAGTATTCACTGCTGCGTTTGTTCGTGCAGCACGCGGGGAAAGTTCTGACGCATCGGCAGATTCTCAAGGAAGTATGGGGCCCCGGATATGTGGAGCAAACTCACTATCTGCGGGTGTACATCGCTCATTTGCGGGAGAAGCTCGAAGCGGATCCTTCCAAGCCCCGTCTGATCAGCACCGAACCCGGCGTCGGCTACCGTTTCATGATCGACAATTGAATGGCTGGCGCGCCCGATTCCACCGTTGCTCGGGGAACCAAAGCGCGGACTTATGCATCACACACTCAGAACGCCGACGAGCTTCCCCCTCACCCGGCCTGACATCGGCCTCTGCCCGTCAACCCCAGGGTAAGAGTGGCTGGGTGGGGGCCTTTTTCGAGGCTTTTGGCTAAACCTGCGGCCGGGCCCAAAATCCGAAATCCGAAGGTCGAAATCCGAAGGGGGTTAGAGCAGTTTGATTTGGGCTCGCTCCTCGGCCAGCGAGTCCGAAAGCGAATGCGGCCGCCCGTTGCGCCGTTCGATGGCGTGTTTATCCACGCCTGCCTCGAAAGGGACGGGGTAATTTCCATCGTAGCAAGCCATGCAAAATGAGCTGGCCGGCAGCCCGGTCGCGCGCACCATCCCCTCCTGCGACAAGTAGTGCAACGAGTCGGCATTCAGATACTTTCGGATTTCCTCGAGAGAATGATTAGCTGCCATGAGCTTGCTGCGGTCGGGAAAATCGATTCCGTAAACGCACGGGTTCATGTGCGGTGGACAGCTGACCAGCACATGGACCTCCGTGGCGCCGGCTTCTTTGAGATTGTTGACGCGCGCCTTGCAGGTGGTGCCGCGCACAATCGAATCATCCACCACGATGACCCGTTTCCCTTTCACCAACTCCTGGATCAAGTTCAGTTTGACCCGCACATCGAAGTCACGGATGAGCTGGGACGGCTGCAAAAAGCTGCGCCCGACATAATGGTTGCGGACGAAAGCCATCTCGAAAGGAATACCCGATTCCATCGAGTAACCCAGCGCCGCGCAGTTGCCGCTGTCCGGAACCGGCACCACAATGTCGGCGGCAATTGGAAATTCGAGCGCGAGTTCTTTTCCCATTTCCACGCGGACCTTGTACACGTTGCGGTTGGCAATCGAGCTATCGGGACGCGCGAAATAGACGTACTCGAAAATACAGAAGGCGCGGCGCTGCTGTTCCGGAAAGGCCTGCAAACTGGTCACGCCTTTATCGTTGATGGCGACGATCTCGCCGGGCTGCACGTCGCGCACAAATTTGGCATGAATAAGATCCAGCGCGCAAGTTTCGCTGGCCAGCACCCAGCCTTCGTCAATACGGCCGAGACAAAGCGGGCGGAACCCATGCGGATCGCGCACGCCGATCAGCTCGTTTTCGGTCATGATCACCAGCGAATACGCGCCTTCGATTCGGCGAATGGTGTCGACCAGGCTGCTTTTGTTGCCGTTTTTTGGCGGCTGCGCCATCAAATGCAGGATGATCTCGCTGTCGACGGTGGTTGAGAAAATGGACCCTTTAGCCTCGAGTTCATCGCGCAACCTGCCCGCGTTGGTCAGATTCCCGTTGTGGGCGATCGCAATCTGTCCCCGGGCGCAATCCACGATCAGGGGTTGCGCATTTTTCAGATGGGACGAGCCGGTGGTCGAGTAGCGAGTGTGGCCGATGGCGATTTTGCCGACCATGTCATGCAGGACATCTCCTTTGAACACTTGCGAAACCAGGCCCATCCCCTTGTGCGCGTGAAAGAGCTTGCCATCGGAGGTGACGATGCCGGCGCTTTCCTGGCCTCGATGTTGCAACGCGTACAGGCCGTAGTACGTCAATTCGGCCGCGTTGGGATGTCCATAAACGCCGAAGACACCGCAATAATGTTTTGGATAGCACTGCATCGAATGCGCGCACATTATCCCACGAGCCACATCCCAGATCCAGCGGGGAGTGAGTCAAACCGCTGGTTTTAACGCATCACTCGGGCGATGGAATTCCACCACAGGTCGTAGAGTTCAGCCACCGGCCAGGTAAACTCGCCCTGGGCTGTGGTAACGGTCAGATTTTGCCCGCCCACAGTGCCAATTCGGACTGCGGCGATGCCAAGCAACTTTGCCCGCTCGATGACTTTGACAGAATCCAGGGCATCGGTGGAGATGACGATGCGGCTTTGGGTCTCCCCAAAAAGCAAAGCGTCCAGTCGAGTGCGGCTCTCGCCTGAACCGTTGGCGTCCCTCCCGAATGCCGAAAGGTCAAGGTGAGCGCCGATTAAACGGGGGGTTTCGCGGGCGATTTGCTGGCTTACACAACTCTCGGCCAGGGCCACCCCAAGCCCGCCTTCGCTGCAATCATGAGCGCTTTTGACCACGCCCGAATGAATCAAGGCCCGCAGGGCCAGGTGCAGGTCGCGCTCCTCGTCCAAGTGGCATCGCGGCGGCGTGCCGGTTTTGAGGTGATGCGTCAATTGCAAATAGGCGGAACCGCCGAGCCCCTGGAGCGGATCGGCCGGATCCACTACCGCCCCGAGGAGAATGATCGAGTCACCTTCGTCCTTAAACCATTGAGTGGTGATGTGCTCGGGCGCCTCGATCAGGCCCGCCATCGCCACGGTGGGTGTGGGATCAATTGGGCCGTTCGGACTCTGATTGTACAGGCTGACGTTGCCCCCCGTCACTGGGGTATTGAAAGCGCGGCAAGCCTCCGCCAGCCCGCGCACTGATTCCCGTAATTGCCAGAAAATCTCCGGCTTGAGCGGATTGCCAAAGTTCAGATTGTCCGTCACGCCCAAAGGCACGGCGCCGGTGCACGCGAGATTTCGCGCCGCCTCAGCCACGGCGATTTTGCTGCCTTCGTATGGATCGAGGTAAACGTAGACGGCATTACAGTCTACGGACAGCGCAACATACTTTTCGAACGGCTCGTTCTGTTCCCCGCTGCCAGGTTTGATCGCGGGAAGCGAATCCGGCTTGATTCGCAGGACGGCGGCGTCCGAACCAGGGCAAACCGCCGTGCCGGCGCGCACCGTGTAATCGTATTGGCGGTAAACCCAGTTCTTGGACGCAATGGTTGGGCTGGCGAGCAAAGATTTGAGGACCGGCACGGGGTCGGTGAGGTCGGGAATCTGCCCGAGCCTGAAGGCGCGAACAGATTTGAGGTACTCAGGTTCGACCCCTTCCCGCTGGTAAACGGGCGCCTCATCGGCGAGTTTTTTTGCCGGAATATCGGCGCAGATCTGGCCGTGGTTGCGTACCACCATGCGCCCGGTATCGGTGACATGTCCAATCTCAGCCCAAGGCAGATCCCATTTGTCGAAAATGCGTTTTACCTCAGATTCGCGTCCTTTTTGGACGATGATGAGCATGCGCTCCTGGGATTCACTCAGCATGATCTCGTAGGGCGTCATGTTGGGGGCCCGTTGGGGCACCTTGGAAAGGTCGATTTCGATCCCCGTGCCGGCGCGGGCGGCGGTTTCGCAAGTAGAACAGGTCAACCCGGCCGCGCCCATGTCCTGGATGCCGGCCACCGCCCCGGTGGCGAGCAACTCCAGGCACGCTTCGCACACCAGTTTTTCCATGAACGGGTCGCCCACCTGCACCGCACCGCGTTGCTGTTCGGCGGATTCCTCAGTTAGGTCTTGCGATGCGAATGCCGCTCCGGCCAGGCCATCCCGCCCGGTGGCTGGACCGACGTAGAAGACTGGATTGCCGACGCCGCGGGCAGCGCCCCGCACGATTTGGTCGTGGCGCAGCACGCCGAGACAAAACGCGTTGACCAGCGGGTTGCCTTCGTACGACTTGTCGAAATATACTTCGCCGGCAATGGTCGGGATGCCGAAACAATTGCCATAATGGGCAATGCCGGCCACCACCCCGCTGAATAAACGTCGATTGTTCGCAAGGGATGATTGCTCGTCGACGCCTTGCGCCGTTCCATTCGAGATAGGACCGAAGCGGAGCGAGTTGATCGAGCAAACCGGGCGGGCGCCCATGGTAAAGATGTCCCGAATGATTCCCCCCACGCCGGTCGCCGCGCCCTGAAACGGCTCAACTGCGCTCGGATGGTTGTGGGATTCGATTTTAAAGGCAATGGCCAGGCCGTCGCCAATATCAATGATCCCGGCGTTTTCTTCTCCGGCCCCCACCAGGATCTTGGGCGATTTCGTCGGGAAAGTCCGCAGCAATGGCCGGCTGTTCTTGTACGAACAATGCTCGCTCCACATGACGGAAAAAATCCCCAGCTCCGTATACGAGGGTTCGCGCCCCAAAATGCCCTTCAGTTTTTCGTACTCTTCGGGCGTCAGGTTATGCTTGCGGACTAGCTCCGGCGTAATGGCTGGTTCAATCGTTGACATGTCACGTGGTCCTGGGAGTTCAACCGTCGAAATCCTGCCCCACCAGAATGAAGGCTAAGGCGAGCGGAGACAAGCGGGAAGAGAACAGATACGAATTTCACCAATTTCCACGAAAGAGGAGGGTGTGGCTACGTTAGGGGGCTTCCAATTTGGTGAAAATTCGTGAACTTCTGTCTCTCTACGGACACGAAAATGCGCCGGTTATCACGAACCGGAACGCGATTTCCGCGTTGGTGGGAATTCGTGAAATTCGTGTCGACACCAATTGCGCCAATGATCACGAAGTGAACTTCGTGTCTACCTCGGGTCGTGTCTACCTCGGGGGCGTGGTTTGGATGCGAATCTTGCGAGCGCGAGGCGCGGCAGGTTCTTCAAACAAGCTGAACAACAAAGACAAAACAGCCACAGCGATACAGACGAAGAAAACGGATTGAGCAATGGGCGCCGTCCAGTGGAGGACACCGGTGAAACCGAAAATCGCAGCAATGAGCGCGACGACAACGCAATTGGCAGCACGCTTTAACATGAACTAAACCTCTGCCACGGCCCCGGAGTCTCAAGCGGGTAAGTTACTCCCGTGCCGCGGGAAGAGACCCCAGAAGTTGCGACTTAGGGTGCGCTGGTAAATGGAACGCGCGGAACGCCGCATTTATGCGGCAGCCTCTAACCTCTAAAAGAGTGTTTTAGAATTTGGTTTGGAGTCCCGCCTTCAGGCGGTTTTGCGCCGGGCCGCCTGAAGGCGGGACTCCGAACCCATACGCCCGCGACCGAGTCGGTATGTTTAAAACAGGCGCCAATAGGTGTACCGCAGTGGAGTGGTGCGCGTTCTGGTTGTTCGCGACCGCATGAATGCGGCATTCCGGGGTCCCGTCCGGCCGGTCCGATGCAACTTGCCGGGCGAGGACTTTGGGTTACACTTTTGCCGTCGAAAAGGGTTCCCTGGCGAAACATGAATATCCAAGTGGCAGTACTCTGCGACGCAGCAACGGATGACAACGGCAAGTTGAACCTGCTCGGCGCCTTTGACACCATCTACACGCCGCAACTTCCGGCAATCCATCCCCAATGTTCGGTGGCGCTCCGGATCACGTTTTTTAACGGGGAAGAAGGCAAACGCGAGTTGCGTTTCAATTTTGTCGATGCAGACGGCAAATCGATCATGCCCGACTTCCCGCCGATCCCGGTGGACGTGCTATTGCCGGAAGATATGCACTTTGGCACCCGAAATTTCATCGTGAACATTCAGCAGTTGAAGTTCGACAATCCGGGGCTCTACTCGATTGACATCTCGCTGGACGGCCGGTCGCAGGCGAGCATTCCGCTGATGGTGAAACACAACCCACCGGTGGTGGCTTAGTATTAGCGATACTCCTGCCACTCGGGTTCATTGGCGAAGATCCAGCGGTAATAATCCTGCTCGCTGAGCTGTGCCGCGGCTTCTTCGTCCACTACGACGGTACAGCGCGGATGCAACTGGAGCGCTGAAGCAGTAACCATGCTGGTAATGGGGCCTTCGACAGCCTTGGCGACCATGGCGGCTTTGGTGTCGCCGGTAGCCAGCAGGATGCAGCGGCGGGCTTCGATAATCGTGCCTACCCCCATGGTGATCGCGCGGCGGGGCACACGCTCTTCGCCGCCGAACAAGGGCGCGTTCTGTTTAATGGTAGTGGGCGTCAGCGCCTTGACTCGCGTGCGAGAGCGTAGGGCCGACAAAGGTTCGTTAAATCCAATGTGACCGGCTTTGCCCAGGCCGACCAATTGGAGGTCAATCCCGCCAAAGCGATGAATAAGCGCTTCGTACTTGCGACATTCCGCATCCAGGTCCTCAGCCATGCCATTGGGCAGATGGGTATTGCGCGGGTCGATATTGACATGCCTGAAGAGGTGCTCGTCCATGTAGTGGCGGTACGACCCGGGGTCGGAGGGAAAGAGCCCAACGTATTCATCCAGGTTGAAAGTGCTGCACAGTGAAAAATCCAAACGCTGCTCTTTATGCAAAGAGACGAGTTGCCGGTACACGCGTTCCATAGTGACGCCGGTGGCCAGGCCCAGAACCAGGTGGGGGTTGGACCGCAAATCGTGTGCGATGATCCGGGCAACCAACCCGGCCGCCGCTTCTTTGTTTGGCTGGATGATGACTTCCACGGGGGGGTGAGGCGTTGAAGCCTTAAAACGTTAAAACGTTAAAACGGGCAGGGGTCGTTTGCGTTTTGACATTGGAATGCGGAACACTCGATTTCAGCCCTGGCGCGCGGCAGCACAATCCCAAAGGGATTTTGTCCTCCAGCCCAGGGTCGCGCGGCACGCGCCACCCTGGGTCGGTCCGGAGGAGATCCCGTTCAACCCCGAACGGGTTGCGCCCGAGTGTCAGGGTCGCAACTCCTTCGGAGTTGTTACTCCTCGGGGCTAAATCACCCAGGGTAGCCCCGGCTGCGCCGGTGCAACCCTGGGCTTTGCGGCAGAATCCCGTTGGGATTCGTTTCAACGTTTTTAACGTTTTCACGTTGTAACGATTCCACGGTTTCCACTCACCCCGTGAGCCCAAATTCCGCCCGGTTCTGGTCGCAGGAGACCAACACGGGGTGAGCCGCCACTTTGGATTTCAGGAGCGACTGCTCATCCATTCCTGAGGTGAGCGGCAGGGCTACCTGTCCCCCTAGGGCGGCGCTGCGTTGAAGGGCGAACATGATTTCCGCTCCGAGCGCGGCGTGTTCGAAATTGCATTGATGGACCCGCTTGCCGTCCAGCCAATCGGCCATCTCCTGAATGTACGGCGGCATGTCCCGCTCGTAGTTCATGACGCCTTCGCCGGTTTGGTATCCGCCTGATTTGGTGACCGCTCGCCAACCGCCATTAGTCAGGACTTCCACAAACCCTTCGCTACCCTGTGCGCCAACCCGGTTTTTGCCCCACCATTTGCCGACTTCGGGTTGGTCGGGGGCGCCGGCGCCACATTCATAAATGCCGCGAACCCCATTGGCGAATTGCACAAAGCCGCCGATATAATCGGGAGACGGATGGTTATCGGCGAACTTGACGGCGCCGGCGGCTTGCGCCATGGCCCATTGCGCGGGGGTGTAGTCGTTGAACCAGCAGGTGTAATCGATCAAATGTGAGAGCATGTGGGTCATCCAACCCGTAGCAGTGCCGTACATAGTATGGACGCGGCCAAGCGCTCCACTGGCGACAATATCCTTCACTTTCTGGTAGTGCGGCCCGTAGCGATGCTGGTGGCTTACGACGGCTTTGACTCCCGATTTTTCGAGGAGATCCCGGATGACGAAGAATTCGGAACTGGTGAGCGCCAACGGTTTTTCGAAAGCTATTAATTTTGCGCCGCCATCAATGCCGGCCTGAATGAAAGGCGTGCGCAGGTGGGGCATGGTGCAGAAACAGAAGACATCCGGGTGAATGGTTTTGGCCAGCGCGGCGGCGTCAGTGCCGGTCTGGGGATTGCCCAGCTTGGGGGCGGCTTCTTGCAATCGTTTGGCATCAATATCACAAATCCCCGCCACTTGGAACCGGGGATTTGCGTTGAACGCCGTAGCATGGTGCATGCCGCGCTTGCCCATGCCCACGACGAGAACGGAGTACTTGGAGGGGGTTGTCAAGTTATCAGGTTATCGGGTGTCGGGTTCGTTTCCGCCCGCTGGACGCGGGCGGGGACATCGCAGCGCGATGTCCCTACCATGATGTCCCTACCAATCAGGGTCATTGGTTTATTTCCCAGCGTGGTGCGCGTCCCATTCTTTCACTTTGGCGATGACGTAGTCCACTTCATCGGCAGTTAACTCGGGGAACATAGGCAAGCTGACGCAGCGGGCGGCATTGGCCTCAGCGTTGGCGAGGCTGCCGACGATCCGCGCGCCTTTGCCCCACGGATAACCGGCCTGCTGATGGATAGCGATCGAGTAATGCGTTTTGGCGTCGATATTGTTTTGGACGAGAAAATCGACCAGGCGATCGCGCCATTCGTTTTTGCGGGTTTCAATCGCGTACAAATGAAAGACGTGCCGGTAGCCGGGCAGCTCGACCGGCAAATCAAACGATTTGCAGTCTTTCAGGCCGGCGGTGTAACGAGCGGCCCATTTGCGCCGTTGATCGTTAAGCGCATCGATATGCTTGAGCTTGGCGCTGAGAATGCCGGCATGGAGATCGTCCAGGCGGCTGTTGAAGCCGAAACTGTGAACGTTACGGGCATTGGACCCGTGATTGCGCAATTTGCGCACCTTGGCGTCAATCTCGGCATTGTTGGTCATCAGTGCCCCGCTATCGCCAAACGTGCCCAGGTTCTTTTGGATGATAAAGCTGGTGGAAATCGCGTCGCTTAGTTGGCCGATTTTGAAACCGGCGCCGCTGGCGCCGATTCCCTGCGCGTTATCCTCGATCACACGCAATTTGTGCCGGTCCGCGATTTTTCTGATCGCCGGCATATCCGCGCACTGGCCGTACAGGTGGACGGGAATGATCGCCTTGGTTTTGGAGGTGATCGCTGCCTCGATCTTTTCCGGGTCAATGCATTTGGTTTTCGGACAGCAATCCACAAAGACGGCGGTGGCGCCGGCGATCCAGATGGCCTCGGCAGTGGCGAAGAAAGTATTGGGGTGCGTGATGACCTCGTCGCCCGGTCCGATCCCCAGAGCCATCAAGGCCAGCCAGATGGAATCGGTGCCGTTGCCGGTGCCGATGGCAAACTGGGCCCCGTGGTAGGCGGCCAGTTCGGCTTCGAATTTTTTGAGCATTGGCCCCATGACGTACTGGCCGCTTTCCAGCACGGTTTGGATATTCCGATCAATTTCCGACTTCAAATTGTGGTACTGGCGCACGTGACCGTAGAATTCAACTTTCATAAGCAGAAACGCTAACGGAGCAGGCATTGAAGACAAGGATTATCTCTGGACACACCGGGCGCGCGCGGACTTCCCAGTCCGCCGAGATCCACAACCGAACCGGCGCAAGGAGAACGTCGGGCATTCGGTGGTTGCCTGGCGTTGCTGCGGGCAAGGATGCCCGCGCGCCGGCAGCCTTACAGGCCGTTCAACACGTCGATGAGTTGGCGGAGTCGGCCATAATCGCGGCGATTGAAGCCGAAGGCGATGCGGGGCAGCTCTGTGTGATCTTCATCGGCGATTTCTTCTGGGGTTGGCTCGATGGTTTGGATGGGCGAGCCGACAATGAGGTCGGCGAAATCTTCGTTGAGCGCCTGCAGTGCCGAGGAGGTGGGCGCGTGTTTTAAGCGGATGACAAAGAGTTCTTTTACGAACCGGCTCGAATGGAAGTTGCGGTAGAATCGGGTAATCATCTTCACCGCCTGGTCAGTGTCGTCCGTGATCTGGTACAGGTTCAAGTCATCCGGCGAGATGAGTTGGTCGCGCAGGAGGTGCTCGCGCACGTGTTTGTCCCAGGTTTTCCAGTAAGTGCCGCCCGGCCGATCGATCAACACCAGCGGCATGAGCTGGCTTTTGCCGGTTTGCATCAGCGTGAGGGCTTCGTAGCCTTCGTCCATGGTGCCAAAACCACCCGGGAACAGCGCAATGGCATCGGAATGCCGGATGAAAATAAGTTTGCGGGTGAAAAAATACTTAAAGGTGACGAGTTTTTTATCTTCGCGAATCACGGGGTTGGCCGCTTGCTCCCAAGGCAGCCGGATATTGGCGCCAAAACTTTTTTCCGGTCCAGCGCCTTCGTGGCCAGCCTGCATGATCCCCCCACCGGCGCCGGTGATGACCATGAAACCAGCGGCGGCGATTTTGCGCCCGAACTCGAGGGCTTGCTGATATTCCATGCGGGTCGGTTGTGTCCGCGCCGAGCCGAAAATGGTGACTTTGCGGATGTGAGAATACGGCGCGAACAGCTTGAAAGCGTAGCGCATCTCGCGCAAAGCCGTCTGGATCACCCGCACATCGCCGCTGTGGCGAACGTCGGTGAGCAACTTCAGCGCGTTTTCAACGATATCGGCAACACTCTGTTCGTTGTAGCCGCCACCTTTATACGCGATTAGCTCCTCGACTCTGCGCCGTAGCTCCGGGTCAGAGGGGCCCTTTTCCGTTTTCCTCATCAGCAAAACGATAGGGTAACGGCGCTCAAAGGCAACGATGACTAGTCAGGCTTGGTTCAGCGTGATTGCCTAGGGTCGGTGTGCCGGAACGCCAACGTTACACGGCGGCGACCGTTCATGGACTCAGCAGTCGTTACGCAACCGCCTTCAGGCAGCCTGAAAGCGGCGTCCCGGGCTGCCCACAGCGGCCTCAAAACCGGCTTAAAATCTCAGCGCGACCGAATTTGGTCAGGTCGGCGGGGATATTTTTGGCGATTTTAGCGCGAACCCGTGGATCGAGTTCCTCGAACAGAGGATGGTTGATCTCCTTGCTGGCAGCGAGGAAACACCGATCGAAATCCGGCTTGCGCGCCAGTTGATTAAGCCGGTTGGCCAAATCGCGGATAAAGCGTTTGCGAGCTTCCAGATTGATGTTGTGCCGTTCGCCGTCGGACATGGCGCCGGCAGCCCGCGCGCCGGTCCGGCGTGGGAATCGGCCGGATGAGTCCGAAACTTTATCCACCAGCCGATCGTGCGCCTGCGGGTTGTCGTATTGCTCCAGCAATTCCAGGTGTGGCTTGTGGAGTTTCGATGGATTTTCGCTGTTTTCGATTTTAAACGCTTTAAAGCCTCCGAGGTCTGCCACGACGAGCAAGGTATTCATTTTGATTTAGCCAGTTGATGGTTCTTGCAGCGGCCTTTGGTAGGGTCTTTCCCTAAAGCAAGCTAGCACAACTGTCGCGAAGATCATCCTGAAGAATGCGGGGAACGGTTCATTGGACGCTTTGGGCCACGGCGCCTGGACGGACTTGCGGAATTTGATATCTCAGATCGCAATAGACTTTGCCAATGCAAACTTGGGTGGTGGGGGGCGGGAAATACATTGTTTTTTGTGGAGCATGCGATTAAATCTGCGCCGAACGTGGAAACGGGCTTATCGAATGCCCTGCTGCGTGCGCCCAATCGCCGCATCGGCTTAGTCGCGCTCGCGGTTGTGGGGCTGGACCAGCTAACCAAACTGCTGGTCCTGAAATTCCTGGGATACGCCCAGGAAGAAGTGATCATTGATGGCTTCTTCAAGCTGGTGCACTGGGCCAATACCGGCGCCGCCTGGAGCTTGTTTCGCGGCAACAACAACGTGCTGGCCTTCGTGGCCCTGGTGGCGCTGGTCGTGCTGTTTTTCAGCCGCCATCATTTCGACTCGCGCACCTGGTTGGGGCAAATTGCCTTCGGCCTGATTTTTGGCGGCATCGTGGGGAACCTGATCGACCGATTGCTGCGGGGACATGTCATCGATTTTTTGTATTTTTACATCCAACACCGTGGCGGAGAAATTGGCTTTCCCGCGTTTAACGTAGCTGACAGCGCCATCTGCACCGGAGTCGGTTTGATCTTCATCATCACGTGGCGCAATGAACGACAACCCGCTCCAGCCCAACCTTGAGTAGCGCTGCACTAGGGAGCGTACCTGATGATTCACGAACGCGCCTTCGGCTGGAGATTTGTGCTTGGCGAGGAACTGGGCCGGCGATCGCCCGGCGTGGATCACCCGGAGAAGCCTGAGGCCACTCCATGCCTCTGCCTGTTCATCAACTGGTGATCGAGCGTTCGTTGCCGGGCGAACGGCTGGACACGTGGCTCCGCCATAAACTGCCCGGACTGTCGCGTGGGGCCATTCAACGGCTCATCGAGCAAGGCCATGTCCGCGTCAACGGCAAGGCCGTCAAATCGACGCATACCCCCCGGGCGGGCCAGCAAGTCGAAGTCGAGATTCCCGAAGCCCGGCCGGCCGAGGCACAACCGGAGGCGATGCCGCTGGATATTTTGTATGAAGATGAAGTTTTGCTGGTATTGAACAAGTCACCAGGCCTCGTCGTGCACCCGGCTTCAGGACATGAAACGCAAACCCTGGTAAATGCGTTGCTGCACCATTGCCGAGGACAGCTCAGCGGTATCGGGGGCGTGGCCCGGCCCGGCATCGTGCATCGGCTGGACAAGGATACCAGCGGTTGCATGGTGGTAGCTAAAAACGACGCGACGCACCTGGCCCTCTCGGCTCAATTCGCCAGTCGCAAGGTCGAAAAGGTCTACCACGCCATTGTTTGCGGAGAAATAGCGCGCGACCGAGGCGAAATCCGGGCTGCGATCGCACGCCACTCTTCTCATCGCAAATGCATGACGGTAGACGAGGAATTCGGCCGGGCCGCCCATACCAGCTATCGCGTCCTGGAACGGTTGCGAGACGCGACACTGGCGGAGGCCCTTCTGCACAGCGGTCGAACGCATCAAATTCGCGTTCATTTCAAATTCCTAGGCTATCCGCTGGTCGGCGATGTCACTTACGGCCAT
Organism: Verrucomicrobiia bacterium; assembly: GCA_035651635.1. GTDB lineage: Bacteria > Verrucomicrobiota > Verrucomicrobiia > Limisphaerales > UBA8199 > JANXQE01. The sequence goes on from DASRFK010000072.1 coordinate 78,553, forward strand.
CGTCAAAACCAACGGCTAGCGGAACTCACCCATTACCAGGCGCCCCGCCAAATGCTGCACGCCTTTCGCCTCGCGTTTATTCATCCGCGCACGGGCAAACGCTTGAATTTCGAAGCGCCTCGGCCCGCCGATTTCCGAGACGCCCTGGCCGCGCTGCACGTTGAGAAATAGCACGGGGCCCTTCGCATCCCCTCATTCCGCATTGCGCACTACCGCTTCCACACTCCTACTGTCTTGTCCCCATTGAGGCCGGATCGGGGCGGCTTAGGTTTCGTTACTGAATTGAAGGCGATTCCAGCATCGGGTTGCCCTTCAGTTTGTTCAACAAGAAAGGCAGGTTATGAAACAACAACTACTCAAGACAATCGTGGCGTGTGCCGCGGGCTTGGCCCTCGGGGCACAAGCGCAAAGTTCATCAAGTTCATCTGGGGGGTCCTCGACCGATCCGTCCAGCAGCAGTAGTGGCACTTCCAGCACTTATCCGAGTTCCAGTTCGAGCTCGACTAGTCCGAATTCCTCTGGAGCCTACGGCAGTTCATCCAGCAGTCAATCAGGCTGGAGCGGCAGGCATTTGAGCGCCACTGGGCGAATGGCGCATGAAGCCTTGCGCGGCAGCCAACTAACGGGAGCGCAAGTAACGAGCTCATCGGGAAGTGAGATCGGGACGATCAGCGATTTCATTGTCAACCCGCATTCGGGCAGGTTGGAGTGTGCCGTGATTTCCTTGAGCGGGAACTCGGGCAGCAGCAGCACGGGCATTAGCTCTTCAAGCTCATCCAGCACTACAGCCAGCGGCAAACAAGTCGCTGTGCCCTGGATGCTCTTACGCTCCTCCTCATCCGGCAGCACTTCGTCAGCTCTTGGGACCAGCTCAAGCTCCAGCTCGCAACAGCCGACGTTTGTCTTCTCCGGTGATACCAGCAAATTGCAATCCGCTCCGAACTTCGATGCCAATACCGACCTGAGCCAGCCCAGCTGGCGCCAGAGCGTATTCTCGTACTTCGGCCTCTCAGGCGCCAATTCCGCAACGGGTGGCGCCTTCACTCCTGGCGGCAGCAGCACGGGTTCCTCCGGTTCGGACCTCAACAGCAGCAGTACCGGCACCTCGGGCAGCACCGGTTCGAGCTCAGACAACTCAGGTTCCAGCAGCTCTTCCGGGAGTACAACCCCCCAGAGCTCTTCGACCCCTCGTTAGTGTAGAATGAGCCTGATAGCAGCCGCGGGTCTGCCGTGTCTGTTACGAAATTTGGGTGGTGGGGAAACTGGAGCGACGGGATTAGGGCACTCCGGGCCCCGCTGCCCGGTTTTTTTTGTACGGTAATGGAGCCCAACGGCGATGATTTCCCCCGCTCCGCAGTCAGTTACGGTGATGGCCGGGGAGCCGGCGCGGCTTCCAGGTGAACTTGTTGTGTTCCGTCAATCAGCACGGTGCCGCTTAAATGGTAATTCCGCGAATTCTGGTTCATCGGCGCCCCAGACATTCTCCCTTTGAGACCGCGGTCAGCCTGAACGGTCACGATCCCGCCGGTGGCAAGGACATTCGAACCGCCGGAGAGGGTGCCGGTAAAGACGACCCGCTGGTTGGAAGTCAAATTAGTTCCGACCACTTGGAAGTAAGATTCGGTTCCAGTAACCACAGCCGGCGCAGCAAGCGCGTCCACTTTAACACCGCTGACTTCAGGCGCGACCGCACTGGCTGAAACGGAGGTTACAGTGCCGTAGCGATCATTGTTGTCCAGGAGCGGCCCGGCGTACACGGAGCCATCGCTATCGATGACGCGCAATTGTCTGCCGGCTTGCTCCACTTGAAACGAGACCAGGATTTGGGGTTGACCTTGCGTCCGGAGCGACGAAGTGGCAAGTGCGGGCGAAGCACGCCGATTGAGGAGAGCGATCTCCCGGCTGGGCGTGTCGGCGGTCTGGGACGCAGCAAAAAACCCATACTGCATCGTATTGGTCCATGCAGTGGTTACGGCGGATGTAGCCGCCGCGCCCGGCGCGCCAGGGGGTGCCGGTTCGTTTGCTGCCACGCCCAGGCTCGCAGGCGAGGCCCTCGTTGTCTTTGCTTCCGTGCGGGGCGCCGTGACATTTCCCCCCATTTGGGCGCCGGCAGCTAGGCCGTATCGCTGTTGGAACGCTGTGGATTTCTCCGCGTCAAGGGCCAGGCGAGTCCCTGGAGAAGAATCCGAGGCTGGCTTCGACTCCGCGAGTTCAACCGGAGCTCCTGCCGAGGATGCCTGGTCCTGCAAGGTCTCACGTAAGAAGGTGCCGTTCTGGTCCTTTTCGGCACCTGGTTGACGGTTTTTGACCAACTCCCGTTCGGTAGACGTGAGGGTGTTTTGCGCCACCAGTTGCTTCGTGTCCCTCTCGAAATCTTCTTTTTTCAGTGCTATTTGTAGTGACTGGTCCGCGGCCGTCATTTGGGCGGGGTGTGGCTCCGCCAACCCGGCGGGCGCCCGATTCAACGCGACCACCGGCTGGTTTCTTCGGGGTGAAGGCCGTGACACCAGGGCCCAGGAAAGAATGATGACCAGGGCGAAACCGGCTAAAGCGCCGGCTGGCTGCAGCCAACGCCAAGATATCCAACGTCGTAACCAGGAGGGTTCGGCGGCCGGTGGTTGACCAAATTGTCGTTCGACCTCGCGTTGCCACAAGCGTCGCGTGGCGGGGGGAATCTTCCAGGATTCACCGGCGCGCTCGCGCCGGGCTTTGGAACAACCGCGCAGCAGCTTCTCGATTGGCCTTTCAGGTTCCGATGGCATATCCACTAGGTATTAGACGGGGAAAAGGGTGAATTCTCCCCGACAAAACTCTTCCGGACAATGGATTCAAGCCGATCCAGGCATTTGCTAAGCCGCGAGCTGACGGTTTTGGCATTGAGTTGGAGGGCGTCACTCAGTTCTTCGTAGCTTAAATCGCCAAAATAGCGCAACTCGATGATTTCGCGGCAAGGCTGGCCCAATTCGTCGAGGGCCTGATGGACCAGGACGGCTTGTTCGGCGTTCATCAGCAGCAGGTCTGGGCCGGGTAAAGAACTCGGCGGGTCCAGCGTCAGGCCAGTGTTTGGGTCTTCGGCTTGCAAGGAGAGCGGCGCGTTGCCTCCGCCGCGCTTGGCCGCCTGCCGGCGTTGGCGAAAATCACCGGCTTTATTGGACGCAATCCTGAATACCCAGGTTTGGAACCGGCAACCAGCCTGAAAAGAAGTGATGTTCTTGATCACTGACAGAAATGTCTCCTGGCAGATCTCTTCTACATCTTCGTGAGTGAAATCCCGGCCCAATTGAAAGACGAACCGGGCCGTCGCCGCGTAGTGCCGGTCAAATAACTCATCCCAGGCCGCCGAATCACCCTTGCGGCAGCGGTCGAGTAAGCGAGCTTCATTTTCCTGGCTCATCAGGCTAGGCGGACTATGCCACGTTAATTTTTAGCAAGCGACAGGCGTTTTGGCAAAGCAGCTTGCGTTGGATCTTTGGGGTGGCGACCAGGCGCCGCACTACCTCGAGTGTCTGAGCGCCCTGGCATTGGGCACCCAACCCGGTCAGGTCGTTGCAATCGCTGCCGTACAGAAGTTTGTCCTGGTGCCGGTTCAGAAATTCCCGGGCGTGATCCTCATCGCGAGTGAAAGCGTTCAAGCCGGACCCGGCGGAGAGATCGCCAAACATATTCGGGAAGTCACTGAGATAACGGTCGGTCATCCCGCCCGGCGTGACCGGTCCTTTTGGATAGAGATTTGCCGTGTCGTCCTGGTAACTCTTGTCGATGTGCGCCCACCAGGTTTGGGCGTGGCCGATGAATTTGGTGCGCGGATACCGAGCCAGCATCTTGTGGAAGCGCTCAAAACCGTAATTATACCTCTGATACTGCCAGTGCATCAGCACGGGCACATCGTAATCGGCAGCTAATTGGTAGATGCGCTGCATTGCGGGAGCGTCGCACTCGATCCCGAACTTTTGTTCCGCGATTAGGACCGCCCCGAGCTTAAGATACTTTTCGATTTCTTTGAGCGCCCCCGGAGCGTCCGGCACGTCGTTGGCGCCGAAAGTGTAAGCTTGCGGATGTGCCCGAGCGAAGCGGTAGCACTCCTCGTTGCCGAAACATTTCGCTTCCAGGCCATTCGAGGCGCCTTCGTGGGTCGAGGGAGAGTTCATCGGGCGGCCGGCTGGCAGCAGCACGGTTCGGCGGATGCCCATCGCCGTTTGGTGGGTTAACAGCACCTCGTCAGACCTGCCGGAATAACCCAGGTGCTGATGAATATCGACCACCGCCTCCGTGGAAGGTCGGAAGGTTCTGCAACCAGGAAGAGTCGTCGCGGCGACCATCAGCGTGGCATTCCGCAAAAACGCGCGGCGTGATTTTGGATTATCCGAAAACCCGGGTCCGTCCACCGAATCCCATTGGTTCTTGAGAGTATTAGTCATTGAATGGCTGCTGAGATTGGAGCATACCCAAACCGGGTCAGAATTAAAAGTTGCAGGTTTGGGTGGTTGACAGGCCCCGCAGTTCACCACAGATACGTTTAGAAAAGTCCCGCAGATTCGGGGCGACCACAGATGAAGAAGAGGAGCCGGAGGGAGTAATCGGGTTCATGCTTCATTTTCGGACTCGTTCAAAAAGCTTGAATGGCCGGGGGTTTCTGCCGGAAACTCAAGTCTTCCAATATGAGTGCTGTGACTCGCGCTGGCGTCGTTGTTTTGCTTTCTATAAGCCTGATTGCGCGAACCGCTGAGCCGGCCTTGAGCCCAAAGGAGCTTCCACATTTTCCGCCGGTCCCACCCGTCGCCGCGCTCAAGACATTCGAAGTTAAGAAGGGCTTTCACCTCGAGCTTGTCGCAGCCGAACCCAACGTCGTCAGTCCGGTGGCTCTGAGCTTCGATGAAAACGGGCGAATGTTCGTCGTAGAAATGGTTGATTACTCAGAAAGACGCGAGGAAACGCCGCACTTGGGGCGCATCCGGTTGCTCGAGGATTTGGACGGAGATGGCGTGTACGAAAAGAGCACGATCTTCGCCACGAATTTGCCCTGGCCGACCGCGGTGTTCTGCTACGACGGCGGGGTGTTCGTCGCGGCCACCCCGGATATTCTTTATTTGAAGGACACCGACGGCGATGGCAAAGCCGACGTGCGCGAGACGGTTTTCAGCGGATTTGCCGAAGGCATGGACCGGATCAATGTCCAAGCCATGCTTAACAGCTTTATCTGGGGGCTGGATAACCGGATCCACGGCGCGACCAGCGGCAATGGCGGTTTGATAAAATCCTTGCGCCACCCCGATAGCCCACGGCTCGATTTGCATGGCCGGGACTTTGTAATCGACCCACGGACCTTGACCATATCTTCAGAAGCCGGTGGCGGGCAACACGGACTAAGTTTCGACGACTTCGGGCGCAGATTCGCCTGCAATAACAGCGACCATATCCGGCTGTTCATGTATGACGATGTATATGCGGCGCGAAACCCATTTGTAGAGATGCCGCCGCCCTTGGCTAGCATTGCGGTGGACGGCCCGGCAGCGGAGGTTTATCGCATCAGCCCTGAAGAACCCTGGCGCGTGATCCGCACGCGGTGGCGCGTGGCGGGCCTGGTGCCGGGGCCCATCGAAGGGGGTGGACGCGCTTCGGGCTACTTTACAGGCGCGACGGGCACCACGATCTATCGCGGCAACGCTTACCCGCCGGAATTCCGAGGCAATGCCTTCGTGGCCGATTGTGGCGGGAACCTGATTCATCGCAAGGTGCTGGTGCCGGACGGGGTTGGGCTCAAAGCCCAGCGAGCGGAGGACGAGCAGAACGTCGAGTTTGTTGCCTCCCGGGACACGTGGTTCCGGCCCGTGCAGTTTGCCAACGCGCCAGATGGCACGTTATACGTCATCGACATGTACCGAGAGATCATCGAGCATCCCTGGTCCTTGCCGGCCAGCATCAAGAAACTCGTCGATCTCAACAGCGGCCAAGATCGCGGCCGAATTTACCGAATCGCTCCCGATGGTTTCAAGCAACCTGCGCCTCCCCATTTAGGGCAGGCCTCCACGGCCGAACTCGTGGCCACGCTGGCCAACCACAATGGCTGGCACCGCGACACGGCCGCCCGATTGCTTTATCAGCGGCAGGATCCAGCCGCCGTTCCCCTGTTAGTCAAACTCTTTGAGAGCTCCGACTTTGGCCTCGCCCGGATCCACGCCCTGCACGCTCTCGACGGTCTGAATGCGCTGACCGAACGCCTCATCGAGAGAGGCCTGGCCGATCACGACGAGGCGGTTCGACAGCACGCGATTAAACTGGCTGAGCGGTTAATTAACACTTCCGCAGCCGAAACGGACCTTGTCGCCAAACTTCAGAACCTGGCTCATGACCCCGCGATTCTCGTCCGTTATCAGTTGGCCTTCACGCTCGGTGGATTGCCCGTGCGATCCAAAACCGAGCCCCTGGCGGTCATTGCCAAACAAGACGCACAGGACTCCTGGATGCGAGCGGCCGTTTTATCTTCGCTGGCCGAAGGAGCCGGTGAGCTCTTTGCACAGTTAAGCGCAGACGCCGCTTTCTACAGCTCCGGCACGGCGAAGGGCTTTTTGAGTGAACTCGTGGCTCTGGTTGGGACGCGCAATGATCGGCAGGAGATTGCCGGCGCGCTGGAGTTTATCGGAAGGTCTGCCACGGCGGCCAACCGCTTTGGTTTGATGCGCGCTCTCGGCGATGGACTCAAGCGCGGCGGTACTTCGACCAGCGCCCTGGCAACTCCTTTCCAAAGTGCGTTCGCGTCCGCAAGGGCCGAAGCCCAGGACCTCAGCGCCGATGAACACACCCGCATCGAGGCCATTCAATTGCTGCGACTGAGCCGCTTTGCAGATTCCGGCCCGTTGTTATTTTCGCTTTTGGACCAGCCCCAGCCGGAAGCGATCCAGATTTGCGCGGTCTCCGCCCTGAATCGCTTCGACGACCCACAGGTAGGGCCTGAATTGCTCAAGCGCTGGCCAACGTTCAGCCCGCGCGTCCGCAGCGAGGCCATCGCTGCGCTGCTGGCGCGCACCGACCGCGCCGTTGCCTTGCTTAAAGCCGTTCAGTCCGGCGACCTCCAGGCCTCCACCTTGACCACAGCGCAAGCTAATTTCCTCCGGAATCATCGTGACCGGGTCGTCAGCGAGCTCGCCGGGGCGGTGCTCGGCTCGCATGCTTCGGGTCAACGCCAGGCGGTCATCGATGCTTATCTCCCGGCGTTAAATCTGAGCGGCGACGCCGCCCGCGGCCACAAGGTCTACGAGGAGCGATGCATCTCTTGCCATCGTCTCGGCGGTGAAGGCCACGCCGTCGGTCCCGACCTGGTCACGGTCAAGAACACAGGCAAAGAGAAGCTTCTGGTCAATATCCTGGATCCGAACCGCGAGGTCAGGCCGGACTATGTCAGCTACATCGTCGAAACCGACGACGGGGAGAGCCTGGTTGGCCTCCTGGCCAACGAGACCTCAACTTCTGTAACTGTACGGCAACCTTACGGCAAAGACGACGTCGTCTCCCGCTCTCACATTCGTCGGATGCGCAGCCAGGGCCAATCGCTTATGCCGGAAGGCCTCGAGACCGGCCTCGATCCGCAGGGCTTGGCCGACCTGCTGCAATTCATCGAAACCGCCGATGCGAGGAAGCAGTGAGCTGAGGTTTAACCGCGAATAGACGCGAGTGGACGCAAATCCCCCTCAACGGCCAGAGTTTGGGACCGCACGACTAAAGTTTTGCATTCATTGGCGTCCATTCGCGGTTAGAATTCTTCGCGGTCCCTTACTCCGGCTCCGCGCTGCCTTCGAGGATCAGGCCTTTGGTTGTGGGGAATTCGGCGTACCACAACTCGAGGACGTCGCGCAAATGTCTGGCATACCGGAAATGCGCCCCCAGACCAGTGCGCAACTCGGCTTCGTAGATGAATTTATCGGCGGTTGTGGTGTGTTCGAACGGGTATTCAGTCCCGAGCACGGACCAGTAAATATAAGTAGGCTCGGATTTCTTGAGGATTTCCAAAGCTTGGCTCGATGCCAGGCTGCCGCTTTCAGTTAGTTTGAGCAACGGAGCCTGGTAGCTGGTTGCCTCGCCTGTCAATTGGTCCAGAGCGCAATAAAAACCGCTGGGCACCTGTGGACAATGTTTGGTCCCCGTGCGGTGGCGGTTCAAATCGCGGATTTCAGCGAATCCAATGGACGACCAGCCAAATCGCACCGCCGTCCGTTGCAGCCAACTGCCGAACGGCGCATAGCGGTTGGAGTGGTGACCAAGACCATTGGATATTTCGGCGTGGGAGCAGCCTTCGGGCGGCATCACCGCCAGGAACGGCTTGGCAGAGACCGCCCCTTGCCCAAACGGGTTCTCCGGCTCGCTGGGCCGTAAACTCGCCCGCTGAACGAGGCTGGCAAATTCATCAGCTAAAACCTGCTGATTCGGTTCGGTAGCCCGGGCGTACTTCAGCATCCTCGGGGCGGCGATCTCCAGCTCGGCTCGAATCAACTCTCCGAGTTGGCGGGGTTCAGGCAGTCTTTGCGACAGCAAGTACTGGCACAGATTCACCCAGCCGCGGGCCGACATAATCATCATGACGTTGGTGGCGGCGCTTACCGGCAGAAGATAGCGTGCCCGGTCGAACGCGTAATTACGCCTCATCCGCGCCACTTTCTTTTGTGCTGCCTCGGAGGAGTCATTGAGCAGCGATCGGGGAATGCCCAGGAGCGCCGGATTTTCTCTAGCGAGTTTCTCCCAGCAGGCAACGGCGGATTGATAAGCTTCAAAGCAATTCCGCATCAGCTCCCGCCACGGCTGAATATGCTCAGAGGGAATCCCAAGCACTTCCGGCGAAACCAAGCCCTCCTCCGAAAGTTTTAAGTAGCGAGTGGACGATTCCTGCCCCCCCGCCGTCGGGCAGAGCGTCCAAATGTAGTAGGCAAGCCAGATCGAAATGCCATCCATGAACATAGCGACCGGGACCATATCGGCGATCGACTGGTGTCCATAGTCAACCATCCGAAAAATCGATTCGACGGATTTTTCGAGGTTCGCGGGATCGATTTTGGCCAGAATCGATTCGAGGCCCTCATTATTTCGCGAATACCGGGCGCCGCTGGCGGCCAGAAGCTCCGGAGTGAGCGCCGGCCGGCCGGCTCTCTTTGAGGCGTCACTCGGGCAGATCGCCACTTGCGTCACTTTCATTGACGGCATTATGGCGAGAACTCATTCGGAAGCAAATCGCTCGATTTCATGCGTTCGGGAACTCGGCGAAAGTAGGTGTTTTGCCCATTTGCGGAAGTGCGAATGAAACGTAGGCTTCCTTGTTTTGTTTGATCTAACCGCACGGCTGCCGCTCATCCTGCTCGTCGATGATAATCGCGACGACCTGATGCTCATTGTCAGAGCGTTCGAACGAGCTGGCATCCAGCAGCGAATCCAAACCGTTTCGAGCGGCGCTGAGTGCATCGGCTATCTCAAGGGTGAAGCCCCCTATGGCGACCGCGCCAAATATCCGCTTCCCGGTCTGGTGCTGTTGGACCTCAAGATGATCGGGGCCGACGGCTTTGACGTCCTGCGTTGGATTCGTGCCCAACCACAGTTCGCCAGGCTTTGCGTCGTGATGCTGACTTCTTCAGACGAGATCCGTGACGTGAACCTGGCGTACAAACTCGGGGCTGACTCGTTTCTGGTCAAACCCCTGGATTTCTGGAATGCAGCGGATCTTTCGCGGTCCGTCCAAAAACTTCTGGCAAAGCACTAAAAAAATCCGCCACGAACGCTGACCCAGCGCGGTTGGCTTTCTCCCCATCGGCGCAAAATCTTAAGAGTCAACCGCAAGCGCAAGCCACTATAAGGTGCTGGTCTTGTCATTTGGCGATTTTCCCGGTGAGCCCTTCTTTCTGCAGAGCAGTGACAAACTCCTTGTCATTGAAATCACCGGTCACTTCGAAAGATTTGGCGCCCTTTACCGCCGTATGTTCTTTGGCGCCCGGAACCGCTTTCACCGCTCGATCCACCGCCTTCACGCACTTTCCGCAGCACAGGTGTGCTCCCTCGATGCGCAGGGACTGGACTTTTTTGTCGCCCGCTCCGGCATTGTCGTCGAGCTTGATCGCGCCCTCGGTTTTGCCGAAGTAACCCGCCTTCACAAGGCTGTCGGCTGCTTTCTGAACAGTTCCGGCATCCGGACCGCTGAGCGTGACGGTGCCATTGTCCGCGTCGACGTCTGCCTTGGCGCCTGGGACTTCGCCGACGGCTTTTTGGACGCCGTTAACACACCCTTTGCAGCACAGGTGCACGTCGCTGATTTTTGCCGTGACGTCGTCCGCGGTGGCGGTCCACGCGAAGGCAAGCAGAACTGCGAGCGGGATAAGCGATTTCATAGGAAAGATGATTTTTTAATTTGGAACATTAGATGGTTTGCGGACGGATAGAACACGGCGCCTCACACCGCGTCAAGCGAGATTTGCCGGGCGTGCCGGTCGATTCGGCTGAATGTGGGCGAATGTGACACTCCGCCGTTCTGGTATGTACTCCTGACCACCAACCGCCCAACCCGGGGCATAAGACCCCATGCCGCGGGGCGCCGCCGTCCGCTAAAGGCATAGATGGGCGGTGAAGAGGTTAAAGGAGGAACAGGTGCCAGACGGCGAGGGTGAGTTAAAGAGGCGAGTGGGCAGGGCATTGCGTACGTTGCGCGTAGCCCGTGGTTACACCCAACAAAAGGTCGCCGACCGGGCAAGGTGTCATCGGACATATTTAAGCGCGGTGGAAGCCGGACGCCGTAATTTGACTGCCAAAGCCCTCCTTGCGCTGGCCGATGCTTTACAGGCCTCGATAGCGGAGCTGTTTGGAGAACCCGGGAGCTCCGCCAGGCGGCCCCCGAGCCAGACGGTTGCTCTGCAAATCGGCGCGGCGGTACGAACGCTACGCCTGCGCCGCGGCATTTCGCAAGAAGCACTGGGTAAGCGGGCGCGGCTGAATCGTAGCTATGTCGCCGGCATAGAAACTGGGCAACGCAATCCAACCTTGCGCAACGTGGAAAAGCTTGCCCGCGCTTTGCAGGTGCCAGTCGCGGCCCTTTTTGGATGTTCACCAGACCAGGCTGCGGAGGCGACACACAGATTGTCAGGAGATTGAGAGGCTGGTCAGGTTCAGATCTTTGGCGAGTTGGTCCAGAAACACGACCAGCATGCTCTGCAGCGTGCGGCCTTGCCTCTGCACAAACCAGGCAAACGCGGGCAGCACCGCAAGAATGAGGAGGAGCCACCGGGATTGCCCCGCGAATAATCCAAGGACAAGCACTTCCAATGCGGCCAGTGCCCAAAAAGTGACTTTGGATTGAAGCGACCAAAGGACCCGCAAGCGGCAACGCAGCAGGTGCCGGCCCTGGGCGTGGTCTTCTGCGGCGGTGGCAAGTTGGAGTTGATTCCACCGGCCGCCGTAGATCTCGACGTCGTAGTCGCTCCAGCCAATATCGGATTTGAACAGCCAACCCTGCTGTTCGAGTCGCTGCAGCAGGTGCCGCACGTACGCCAACCGGTCCAGCGGAACAGAACTCCAGTAGTCGGCGTAGGTGAGGCTGCGACGGCTTTCGTGCAAAGCGACCGAGTCCAGCGTTTGACGGGCGGCCAACGGGGCCGTACGCGGCTGGAGACGGCCTTGGTACCGAGCCCAACCCCGAACAATTGGTTGCAGAAAAAATAGCAGGGCCACCAGCGGGCGTGACCACGGGCGCAATTTCGACTTGGGCAGGGTGGCCTGAGACCCCGCCATGGCGCAAACGGCCACGGGCAAGGCGGTGCTGGTCACGGCCAACGGCAGGGCGTATTGAGAGATCCCGGTGAGCACCCACAACGGCAGCGTCACCAGGACGTGATATTCCAGCGTGGTGCAGAGCATTAACGTGGCCGCGGGTTCGGCCGCGTAAAGCGATTGGAATCCTGCGCTGCCAAACAAGCCGCGATAAATAATCGGCGGCCGCAGGCGCACCGCCAGGCTGGCAGCGGTATAAATTCGACCACGCCAGAGGCTGCCGCCAAACGAATTAAAGTATTCCGGATGTTTCCTCACCAGCAACGCCTCAGCCTGTCCATAGCCAAGTTGTTGCTTGAGATATTCTCCCACCGTCGAGCGCCGGTAATGCCAGACGAACGCCGCCGGGCTGAACCCAATTCTGTGGCCGGCTTGCTGCACGCGCCAGCACAGGTCGACGTCATCGCCGGCAGCGCGAAAGATCGGATCGAACCCGCCGATTTGCTCGAGGATCGATTTAAAAAAAGCCATGTTGCAGCCGGGTATGTGTTCGGCCTGTCGATCGGTTAGCAACACCGGCGCGGGTCCGCCCGGCGATACCATGACCGCTGCCGCCACCGGTGAATCCTCCGGGGGAAGGAGGTTGGGGCCGCCGGTGCCGGCGAACTCGCCCGACAGCAGGTCCGAGATGAGGTAGTACAGCCAATCCGGGTCGGCACGGCAGTCCGCATCGGTAAACGCAACGATTTCGCCTTGAGCCGCAGCCAAACCGGTATTGCGGGCAGCCGACAAACCGAGGTTAGTGGGGTGGCGAACGCAGCGCACCCACTTGTGTTCGGAAGCGATCTGCGTTGTCCGGTCGGTTGAGCCGTCGTCGACCAGCACCACCTCGTAGTCGGGATAATTGAGTCCCCGCAGCGAATCAAGACACGCCGTCAGCGTGCGGTCGGCGTTATAGCTGCAAACGATCACCGAAACCTTGGGATATCGGGCGAGCGGGAAATGCGGGGCCGCCTCAAAGGCTCCGCGCACGGCGGCGGCGGAAGCTTTTGGCTGCCGTTCACGCGTGGTTATCCCCATGGCCCAGCCCTCCACTGGATGACCTTCGCGCCACCAATCGTCGGTGAAGCTAAACACAATGGCCCCTCCCAACCCGGCGCGAAAGGCCTCCTCAATTTGCCACCGGAGCATCTCGGCTTTAGCCGGCTCACCCTCGCGCAGCGAATCGACGCCCACTTCGCCGAGCAACAAGGGTTTTGATTCAGCAATCGTCTGCAGTCTGGCCAGGTAACTTCGGAACGCCTTGCGCTGGTGCAGGTACACGTTAAAACAAATAAAATCCAGGCACTTCGGCTGCAGAAACTCGGTCGGAGGAAAATTGGTGAAGGTACACAGGCAATCCGGGTCAGCTTCCTTGGCCACCTGCACCAGTTCGTCGATGAAATCCGCCGTCGGGCGTGAGCCGCTCCAGCGCACAATGTCCGCCGGAATCTCGTTGGCTACACTGAAAGCAAAGATCGCGGGATGACGCGCGCAGGCCAGGACTCCTTGCTGCACCGCCACCCGCGCTTCGGTCCGGCGCGCCGCCGAGTCCAGAAAGCAGAGGTGCTTGTTCCAGGGAATATCAACCATGAGCTTGAGCCCGTTCTCCGCCGCCAAGTCCATGAACCAGGCTGGAGGCACATGATAGATTCGAATCAGGTTGGCACCTAAACCTCGGATTTCGGACAGGTCACGCGCGGTTTGTTCCGGCGAAGCAAATGTGGATCCGGACGGGTCGGGTGCGAAAGGTCCGTACGCCAGGCCCTGCGCGAAGTATTTGCTATCGCCGAGCCGAAAGGATTTGCCGGCCACGCTCACGCGCGACCGCGAAGAAGCCGCAACTGACATGATTCAAGTAGAGCCGGCGCCGGGTTGATGCATCACTGCCATTGCCATACCAGACCAGGCGGGCGCCTGCAAGCGGCGCTAGAGAGCCCGGAGTGCCGAGTGAGGGATGGGCGCGGTATGCGTCTGCCAGCCAGTGGAAATCTGTTAACCTCGGCCGCGTTTGGTCCCAATAAAAGCATAACGGGCGTGAGTCAATCCGTTGACCACGGCGTTGAGGTAATACTTGAACCCGCTCGAGATGTTAACCCGCTTGACTTCCAGCGGCAGCGCCGCCTGCCGGAAGAATTCTTTGTAATCAGCCAAGGTATAAAAACGCTCGTTCACCCCCGTGTTCAGCAGTTTGGCCATCATCTTGGCGCGCGATTTGATTTTCACCAGCGGCCAGACAGGTTCTCGGATGGCGACGAATTGTCCGCCCGGTTTCAGCAGCCGTTTCACCTCGCGCAGAACCTGGACGATGTTGGCCGAATCGTGCAGCACGGCCGAACAGACCACAAAATCGAAGTAGTTGTTCGGGAAATCGAGTTTGTGGAAATCGCCTGGCATCCGCGTAATCTTGGCGGTATTGGCCTTGCGCAGCAGGAACACCTTGGGCGCCTGTTCTTTGAGCAGCATCGGTGAAAAATCGGTGGTGATCACCTCGACCACCTTGGGCAGTTTGGAAAGCTCTGCGCTGAGCCAGGCTCCCCCGGCGCCGATCTCCAGGATGCGCCCGGAAAATTGCAATTTGCATTTCCGGGTTAAAAACGGAATGAACCTCGGCAAATCCTCCTGCACTGCCCGCAACCATTCGGCCTCCGCCCCCGATGCCGCGGCGGATTTAGCGGCCGATTCTCTCAACGCCACCGTCCGTTCGTGAGCATAGCGCGAAAGGTAACCCTTTTTTTCGATGTACTTGGACTCGGTCGTCATCTGCTGGCTATGCCACACAGTAGGGTGAGCCTAAAGCGCGCGCAATCGACTTTTCATGCTCCGCGAGATTGCCCCGGCCTGGGGCTGCATCGAGAATCCAGGTTAAGTGTTTGGGTCGCCTTTGGCGCGCAAGCGCTGTTCGGCGAAAAAGCGCTGCAACAGAGCGCGGCATTCAGGCTCGCGCACCCCGCCGGTGATCGCGCAGCGATGATTCAAGGTGGGAAATTGTAACAGATTCAGAGCGCTCCCGGCGGCGCCTGCTTTTGGATCGCTGGCGCCGAAAACCACCCGTGCCAGCCGCACATGGACCACCGCCCCGGCACACATTGGGCAGGGCTCCTTCGTGACGTACAGCGTGCCATCGCTCAAGCGCCAGTCACCCACAGCCTCTTCGGCTTGCGTTAAGGCCAGCATTTCCGCGTGCGCCGTGGCGTCCTTGAGTAGTTCGACCTGGTTAAAGGAACGGGCAATAATGCGTCCTTCGCGGACCACCACCGCGCCCACGGGGACCTCCTCGGCCGCATAGGCCCTGACGGCCTGGCGCAAGGCTTCACCCATGAAATAGTGATCGCTCTGGAGATCGATAACAGGTTCGTCAGGCATTAGGCAGGTTGGGTCACTGAGCCGGCCGTCCAGCTTTCTTCAAGAAGCCATTCGTTCAATCCGGTCGCGTGGCAATGGCAGTGAGCGGCAAAAAAACCGCCGCGGTGCTCCCAGAACCAAGGCCAAAGGCGCTCCCGGTCCGTTTGGGGCAGCGCAAGCTGGACTACTTCGTTTCGCGTAAAAAATTGGAATTTCCCTTCGCGGTGGGGTGGTGGCAAAACCTTCAACCGCGTTTTGACTTCAAACAGGAACATCAGCCAATGATTTTTTCCTTCATACCCATGTTCGCTGACCATGCCTGCCAGATGAAACGCTGAAAGCGGGATTTCCAACTGTAACTCCTCCGCCGCTTCTCGGCGGGCGCAGGCATACGGCGATTCACCCAGCTCCGTGCGAAGCTTGCCGCCGCACGGGCTCCACAGACCCAGGTTCGGCTCCTGCGCGCGCTCCATCAACAACACTCGATCAGCCTGGTCGAAGCAATACAACAGCGTCGAGATTTTATAGCCCATGTTCATTTCAACAGCTCCTGGCTCGGGCGCCGGCGTCCGCCAAGCGAGAAACGCCGGAACAGCTGGCCGGCGAGACGCCCAATGTCAGGATTTGCTGCCAAGGGTGAGAAGGAGTCCGCCCTCTCCCCAAGGACCCCCAGAGAGGGAGGATTGTGCCCCGTCGGTCGACAAGACTTGGGCCCGCGGTGTTCGAGGCCGGCCCCTTGGCTGTTCCCTCTCCCTAGGGTCCCTGGGGAGAGGGTCAGGGTGAGAGGCCATTCTCGTTGCATCAGGCGAGATGCCGGCAGTCCCCGCCCGCTCATGGCTTGCCGACGCAGTACAGGTTTTTCGCCGTCCGGATAAATAACTCGCCCTGCGCCGCGGCAATCGAAGCGCGAACCGGCGACTCTCCCATCTGAATCGTGCTGAGTACCTTAAACTCATCCCCGGCGGCGAGCACCACCGCCGTGCCATTCTCGCTGAGGCAGTAGATTTTCCCGTCCGCTCCCGTCGGCGACGCGCGGAAAATTTCGTGTACGCCGAGTTGACCTTGGGAAATCTTTCGGCCGGTTTTCGGCTCCAGGCAGGTCATGACCTGGCGGTCACCATCCAAAACATACAGCCGGTCCTTGTAAAAAAGCGGCGTGACGCAGTCGGAAGGGAATTCACTGAATTTCCAGGCCAGGTTTGTCGTGGTGACCAACCCGTGGCCGCCATCTTTGATCGCCAGGACCGGGTCGCGCTTCGGTCCGCAGGCATAAATGAAACCTTCCCCCGCAACCGGTGAGGGAACGATGCGCCAGAACGGTTCATGTTTGTCGTTCAATCCCGCGCAGCGCCACAACTCGGACCCATCCTCCGCGCTGTGAGCCGTGACGTAATTGCCGCCCACAACGATGATTTCCGAGCGGTCCCCGTTCTCGACAGGAATGGGTGTGGTATAGGCTTCCTGCGCTTCGCTGAAAGCGTCTGTGGGCCGGACATGGCGCCAGAGATTTTTGCCCGTCGCTGCGTCCAGGCAAAGCAAGTACGAATCGCGCTCGGCTTTTCCGTCCTGGGCGTGACCGTACTGTCCAGGCGCTTTGGCCTGCAGCACTTGCACGTACAGCTTGTCGCGATATAACATCGGGCTCGAACCGTAGATCCAATTGATGGCGAATCGGCCATAATCCTGCGCCAGGTTCCGGTGCCAAAGCTCTTTCCCGCCAAAATCAAACGCCGCCACATCGCCCGTGGCAAACATGATGAACACCCGGGCGCCGTCGGTGACTGGTGAAGGCGAAGCCGAGTTGTTGCGGCCTTTCTCAAAATCTCCCGTGGCGACTTTCTGTTGCCAGCGTACCCGGCCATTTGCGCGATCCACGCACAACAACAGTAGATTCTTCTGTTCATCTGGACTGGAAACAAAAACCGAGTCTTGCCACACCACCGGCGTAGCGCCGCCGTAGCCGGGAAGGGGGGCAACCCAGACCACGTTTTCCGTCTTGCTCCATTGCTCGGGCAAATTGGTTTCCGTGGTCGAGCCGTTGAAGAAAGGTCCCCGCCATTGCGGCCAGTTTTCCGCCAAAACCCAGCCGGGGTTTAGCAACGCTAGCGTTAGCAGAAGAATGGTTTTCATTTTTCGTGTGTGCGCCCGCCAATCTGGCCCACCGCATTCCAGAGCAATCCTGCCGCCGAAATTGCGCGCATGCAGGCGTTCGACTGCGAGCGCATACTCAGACGGTTACATCGATGCGGACAACCGGATGCCGGCGCCTAAGAGCATCGCCAAGAAGGCGATGATGCAGGCCAGTAGAGCCGTTGTCCCAAATCTCTAAAGCGACAGCCGTTGGACGAGCGCGCCTCGTACGTGCTTCATCTCCTCAGCGCTGAGTGCACCGAGCTTGCGCTCCAGTTTCACGGTCGAAATGGTTTGGACCTGTGGCAGGTGAAAAGCGCCCGGTTTCAGAAACGGCTTAGGGATGGAGAGCTCCCACCGGTTGCCCCGCAGCGCGGTTGTGTGAAGCAGCACCGTGACGATGTCCAACTCGTCATCCTCCGGAGTGCCGGTCAGCAGCAGAGCGGGCCGAACCTTGGCGGCCATGCCAAAATCGATCATCCAGACTTCACCGGGATTGAGGATGGGCATCGTCGTCCTCCATCCGATCGAGCATTCTCGCGCCATCGAGGGCTGCTTGATTGCAGAGGTCACTATCCTGATTTTGAGCGGCCAGTTCGAGCAAGCGCTGGCGCACTAGCCGCAACTCGGCTTCGGTTAACTTTGGCAATTCGTTGATAATTTCCGTCGCACTCACTGATCACAATCTACCTTGGTGTGGCCAACGTTGTCAGCTGGTAATTTCATCTGAGGCAAAATTCCATTGCCACACGCGGTGGAACCCTTAGCATCAGCCCTCCCTGCGCGGGAGCGGGGACAAGCTATTTACATGAAAAGTTACGATATTGCAGTGATTGGTGGCGATGGCACCGGACCGGAAGTCGTTCACGAAGCGGTCAAGGTCCTGGACGCCGCGGCGAAGAAATTCCATCTCAAGCTCAATTATGCCAAGTACGACATCGGGGGCGAACGCTATTTGCGCACCGGCGAGATTCTGCCGGATAGCGTCCTGGAAGAGTTGCGGAAATTTCCCGCCATTCTCCTCGGAGCCATAGGCCATCCCAATGTCAAACCGGGCATTCTCGAAAAAGGCATTCTCCTGCGCGCCCGATTCGAGCTCGAGCAATATATCAACCTGCGTCCGGTCAAACTGTACGATGAGCGCTTTTGCCCGCTTAAGGACAAAAAGCCTTCTGACATCGACTTCATCGTGGTGCGCGAGAATAACGAAGGCCTTTATACCGGGGCCGGCGGTTTCGTTTTCAAAGGCACCGCCAACGAAGTCGCGCTTCAGGAAAGTGTCAACACCCGCCGCGGCGTCGAGCGATGCCTGCGTTTCGCTTTCGAGTACGCTCGCAAGCGCAACAAAGACAAAAAACTGACGCTTTGCGGCAAGACCAACGTGCTGACCTTTGCCTTCGATTTGTGGGAACGGGCCTTCAATGAAATCGGTGAGAAGGATTTCAGCGACATCAAACGCGACTATGCGCATGTGGATGCGACGACCATGTGGTTCGTCAAGAATCCGGAATGGTTCGATGTGATCGTGACCGACAATATGTTCGGAGACATTATCACTGACCTGGGCGCTATGGTGCAGGGAGGGATGGGCATTGCCGCCGGGGGCAACATCAATCCGAAAGGCACCAGCATGTTCGAGCCCATTGGTGGCAGTGCTCCAAAATACACCGGCCAGGGTGTCATCAATCCCTTAGCCGCCATTTGCGCCGGTCAAATGATGCTGGATTTCCTCGGTGAAACTCAGGCAGCCAATGCCATCGAGACTTCGGTAATTAAAACGGTGCGCGAAAAGATCAAGAGTCTGGCGGCAGGTAAGATGGGGTACAATACCTCGCAGGTGGGAGATTTAGTGGCGGAGGGGCTTTAAAGACTGTTGCAAGACTGAACACCGGCACGATTACTAAATCCGAGCGCCGAAGGCCGAAGGCCGAAAGAAACCCGATCCGAGCGTTCAAACCGGTTCTCCAATCGGGTTGCCAGGGCGAGGCGAGTTGACAAGCGCTTGTCAACTCGACAACCTTCGCTCTGTGAACTCTTCCTCAGTCGCCTCAGAACCGGCACCTCACTTGGAGCCCGATGCCTTGGTTTCTGAGCTTCTGTCACAACTCAACACCGTGGCGAGTCGTCTTCGCGCTCGGACCAAAAAGTCGGGAGCGCATTTGCGCGACTTGGGGATAGCCGAGCACGCCGTATTGGAAATACTGGCCGGCACGACGGCGCTTACCGTTCCCCAGATCGCGCGCGAACGTTCAACCTCGCGTCAGAATATTCAGTTATTGATCGATCGGCTGGCGTCGCGAGGACGTGTTGCGATTATCCAAAACCCGGCCCACCGGCGCTCGGGCCTGGTTCAGTTGACGGACCTCGGCAGAGCCTGGCTGAGCGAAACCCAGCCTAATCACCAACGTTTGCTATCAGAAATCGCCGCGGGGACGTCCGAAAGCGAGCTCCACACGGCGCTTTCAGTGCTCCGAAAAGTTCACCACCTTTTGTTGAATGGAGCTGGCATCTCGGCGTCGGCGGAGAAAGTGACTTTGGGCAGGCGAAGTCGGACCGCCAAGGCGCCGGCGCAAAAACAAAGGTCCGAACAGACAGAAAGCAGTTTGGAAGAGCTCCCGGTTAGTTTGCTCTAAGTATCAGGCGGCGGCCCGACCGTGTTTGCGCCGCACCAACGGCTTGGACTCGCCGGTCACGACCGGCTGCGTGATGTTCACCTGGATAATATCATCGCTGCTGGGCACGTCGTACATGATATCGAGCATCAGGCGCTCCAGGAGGCTGCGCAACGCTCGGGCGCCGGTGCCTTTGCGGATGGCCTGGGCGGCGAGTTCCTTCAGGGCTTCAGCCGAGAACTCGAGTTCGACGCCTTCCATGGCCATGAGTTTGGCATACTGCTTGGTCAGCGCGTTTTTGGTGTCGGTCAGGATGGAGACCAACTGTTCCTCGGTCAATTCTCCCAGCATGGTGACCATCGGCAAGCGTCCAATAAACTCAGGGATAAAGCCGAATGAAAGCAGATCTTCCGGCTCGGTGTGCTGCAGAACCTGCTGGCGGTCGATGTTGGCGGTCTTCAAGCCGTCCTCCGCGGCGCGAAAACCCATAACGTGTTTGCCCAGGCGGCGTTGGACAATGCGCTCCAAGCCTACAAAGGCACCTCCGCAGATGAACAGGATGTCCATCGTGTCCACGCGAATGTATTCCTGCTGCGGATGCTTTCTGCCACCCTGCGGCGGCACATTGCAAACCGTCCCTTCGAGGATTTTCAAGAGCGCCTGTTGCACGCCTTCACCGGACACGTCGCGGGTGATGGAAACGTTCTCGGTTTTGCGCGCAATCTTGTCGATTTCGTCGATATAAACAATGCCGCGCTGGGCCCGTTTGACGTCGTAATCCGCATTTTGCAGCAGGCGCAGTATGATATTCTCGACGTCCTCTCCCACGTAACCCGCTTCCGTGAGCGTAGTCGCATCAGCCATGGCAAACGGAACGTCCAGAATCTGCGCCAGAGTCCGGGCGAGTAACGTCTTACCCGAACCGGTGGGGCCGATCATGAGAATATTACTTTTTTCTATTTCGACACCGGCATGCGGATCGGTCTGGGGAACTTCCTCTTCGCCAGGGGCTCCGCGTTCCTGCAGGACGCGTTTGTAATGGTTGTGAACGGCCACGGCCAGCGTCTTTTTGGCATGATCCTGGCCCACGCAGCTTAAGTCTAACTGCCGCTTGATTTCGGCGGGTTTGGGAACACTGATCTTGGGCTTTTGTTTCCTGGCTTGTGAGGCCAGTTCTTTATCCAGGACTTGCTTGCACAGCACGACGCAGTTGTCGCAGATGTACACTCCAGGCCCCGCAATGAGCTTTTTGACCTCGGCGTGGGACTTGCCGCAAAAACTGCACAGAGTCAGATTGGTCGGTCGCGCCATCGAGGCTATGCTTTCTTATCGGCCAGACTGGTGGGGTGTTCGTCCAGTCCGGGAATTTCTTTGCGGGACTGAACCACCTCATCCACCAGGCCGTAAGTCTTTGCCTCATCGGCGCTCATAAAGTTATCGCGGTCGCAATCTTTCTCGACCTGGTCGATCGAGCGGCCCGTGTGCTTGGAGATGATCGAGTTGAGCCGCTGTTTCAGCTTGAGCATGTACCGGACGCGAATTTCAACGTCACTGGCGGCGCCTTCGGCTCCGCCGAGCACCTGGTGGATCATGATATTGGAGTTAGGCAGAGCGTAGCGCTTTCCTTTGGTGCCGCCGCAAAGCAAAACCGCGCCCATGCTGGCGGCCTGGCCAATGCAGTAGGTATTCACATCGCAGGTCAGGAATTGCATTGTGTCGTAAATCGCCAGGCCGGCGGTCACGCTTCCTCCGGGCGAATTGATGTACAGGTGAATGTCTTTCTTCGGATCGGTCATCTGGAGAAAGAGCAATTGAGCAATGATGACGTTGGCCACCATGTCATCCACCGGGGTTCCCAGGAAGACGATGCGATCCACCAACAGACGAGAGTAAATGTCGTAGCCCCGCTCGCCGCGCCCCGTCTGTTCCACCACCATTGGCACTAAAAAATTATCCATAACGCTTATAAAACTTTATTCTCTGTGTCGCAACGTAGCGGAGCGTCTGATCCAGGTCAAGCACGCCCAAAACTCAGGGTGTGATTGAATCTGTCGGTCATTCTGTGTTGAGTGGCAGAAAAGCGGCAGAGGGCTGCCGCACTCCAAAACCTTCGGTTCTCGAGGCCCGCGCCCGTGTCGCGCTTGCGTTTTGGACTGCGGCAGCCCTCTGCCGCTTTTTTCGGCTTC
>DASRFK010000073.1:0-12784 GCA_035651635.1 Verrucomicrobiia bacterium
CTCTTATGCCCCGCGAAATCGTGACCATCGAGTGCACTGAAGCCAGAAAAGAAGGTAAATCGCCTTCGCGCTACACCACCACGCGCAACAAAAAGCTTAAAACGGAAAAACTCGAACTCAAGAAGTATAACCCCGCGTTGCGGCGCCATACGCTGCATCGCGAAATTAAGTAATCACCGCCTATGCCTCGCAAAACACGTCCGGAGAAGCCCGATAAGCGCGGCGGCCGTGGCCGCAGCTCTTTTTCCGAAGTCCGCACCCCGCGACCCAAGCCGAAAATCGATTTTACGGTCGACGCGCTGGATTTCAAAAACACGAACCTGCTCAAGCAGTTCGTGACCGATCAGGGCCGCATCCTCCCGCGCAAATACACCGGACTGCCGGCGCACTACCAGCGCCGGCTCAACCAGGCGATCAAGCGCGCGCGCCAAATGCTACTGATGAAGTAACCTGACCGGCTGGGGCGGGTTGGTTTTCAAACGAAAAAGCCGCGTCACTGACGCGGCTTTTTCATTGCTATATTGTTGTAGGATTCAATCGTTCTAAGTCGCCTGGCCAACCATCCACTCACCCAAATGCAGGTAGCTTTTGATCTTCCGGCGTTCGTAACGGTGCTTCAGTGGCTTTTTGGGCTGATTATCCACTTTTCGGAAGGGGTGCTTAGGATCACGAATAGTTTCACTGATGACTTCTAACGATTTGGTCATAGTTTGGTATCCTTTGTTCGCGTTGCGAGGCCAGGGGAGAAGAGTGCCACTGGCCTTTCCTTGCTCAGGCCTGCCATGCTTGATAAATGGCATCGGCTGCTTCAAGCACCTGTACCATACGATCATTGCGGGTTAATTTCAATCCCAAAATTGTCCGTACTCTTACTTGCGGAAAGACCCGGAACGCCATTCCCCCCGGCTTCCGCTGCGCAGCAGGCGCAAGCCGGCCCCCTGGTAGGCCTCGAGTACGACTTCGAATTCCGTTTTTAACACACCAGCCACCGCCAGCGTACCGCCCCCCTGAACCAGGGCTGCCAATCGGTCCCGATGCAGCAAGAGCAGGTCAGCCAGCAGGTTGGCGCAAACCACCGAGTATTTTTTTGAACCCGCCGCGGGCAGCGACGCCAGGTCGCGGCGTTGGAATGTGATTTTATCCGCCACCCCATTGGCGCGAGCGTTGTCGCGGGCGTTCGCCACCGCCGTACTGTCAAGATCCAGCGCGCGGATGGGCTCATAGCCGAGCTTGGCGGCGCATACGGCCAAAATGCCCGAACCGGTGCCGACGTCGAGAAAGGATTGAGGTTGGCCAGGCCGGCGGTTCCGGACCAATTCAGCCAGACAAAAACTCGTGGTAGGATGCTGCCCGGTGCCGAAGCTCATTCCAGGATCCAGCACGACCGTGAGCTGGCCCGCGCGGGGGCGTTTATGGCTCCAGCTGGGCAGAATTAACAGCCGCCCCCCGATGGTGATCGGCTTAAAGTGCTTCTTCCAGGACTCAGCCCAGTCTTCGCGCCGGAGCTTCGTCAGCGAGGGTGCAGACAGCTCTTTGGGATGGATCTGCTTGAGCGCTTTGCTTAACGCACCTCGGGCGGCGGTCGACCAGTCAGGCCTGGATTGGAGATAAACGCAAACCGTGGTTCGCCCGCGCGCCAGGTCGGTGTAAGAACAGGCCGGTTGACCGAACCAGTCGGCCAGCAGCTCGGCAACCGTTTCTTCGCCCAACGGGACGGGCATTGTCACTGAAACGCGCCAGAGCTCCTGCTCCCTCACGAGCTGGGCTCCTGCCAGGGAACGAAGTTCACCAGCTGCAACCGGGTCAGGGGCGGTGTCCAAAGCACCTGCGTCACGCTGGCGTAATCAATTTCGAAGACCGCCATTTTCGCTAGCGGCAGTTCGAGCATAATGGATAGCAACATCCGAATGACTCCCCCATGGCAGGCGACCGCCAGGTGACGGCCCGCCTGCTTGTTCAGCAGCTCGCGCAGAGCAGGCTCGACTCGCGCCCGGAAGCCGCGAGCGTCTTCGGCATTGGGAATGCCGCCACATTCGAGCTGGTCCAGCCAGGCCAGAGCGCTAATCCCGTACTTCGCCTGCACCTCCGTCCAGTGCAAACCTGTCCAGTCGCCAAAATCAACCTCCCTGAACTCAGGCCGCACGATGGGCTCGATCGAGCCGTCGGCCAGCCACGGCGCCAGGGTCTGGTGCACGCGCTTCATCGGGCTGGCGTAAAGCGCATCGACTTTCTGGCTTTTCAGATACCGGCCTAACGCCTCCGCCTGCGCGTGGCCGCGTCTGGAAAGGTCCATGTCGATTCGGCCGCCAAAGACATTTTGGTAGCGTTCCTCAACCTCGGCGTGGCGGATCAGCCACAGTGTCGTGGGCCAGCTAACAGCCGCGTCGGCCGGGGCTACGGATTGGAGCGACTCCGCCGCCGGGGGGGCGTCGAGAATGGAAGGGGTGGACGATGGGTTCACCAGCTCCACCAGGTAAGATCGCTGTCGTGAAGCATTAGCTCGCCAAAGCTCGTTGCTGGGCCGCGAGCAGTTCGTGAATGCCCTTCTTCCCCAAAGCCAACAACCCGCCAAGCTGGTCTTCGGTAAACGTTGCCTCTTCGCCGGTGCCTTGAAGCTCGATAAACTCGCCGGCGGCATTCATCACCACGTTCAAATCCACTGCCGCGGCGGCATCTTCCGTATAACACAGGTCCAGCAAGGCGCGTCCCTCGACCATCCCCACACTAACCGCGGCCACCGCCGGCAACATCGGGTCCTGCGCGAGCTTGCCGCTGTCCAGGAGCTTTCGTAGCGCCAGTCGCAGCGCCACGTACGCCCCCGTAATGGCGGCCGTGCGCGTGCCGCCGTCGGCCTGGAGCACGTCACAATCCACCCAAATCGTCCGTGATCCCAGCATTTCCAGGTCAATCGACGCCCGCATGGCCCGGCCGATCAATCGCTGAATTTCCTGGGAGCGGCCGTCGATTTTGCCCTTGGTGCTGTCGCGTTGTTTGCGTTGCAGGGTCGAGTACGGCAGCATCGAGTATTCAGCGGTGATCCAACCGCCGGTCACGTTCTGCTCCTTCATCCAACGCGGCACAACTTCTTCGAGGGTCACGCCGCAAATCACCCGGGTGCTGCCCCATTCGATCAAAGTCGAACCGGTGGCATGCGGGGCGATCTGGTTTTGAAACCGGACCGGCCGTAATTGGTCTTCGGCTCGGCCATCCGCGCGGCGAGCCGCCGCCGCCGGGGTATTCTCGGTTGGAGTCATCATCGGTTCCCTTGTTCTGCTCTCGGGCTACTTTTGCTCCGCCTCGACCGCGGCAAACACACTTTCGAGGCTGTTCAGTTCGGCGTCCTTCTTCGGATTGAGCACCTGGCGCAAATAACTGACGGCGTCACTGATGCTTTTTACCGATCGCGGCAGGGTGGCGCCGCTGGCGTTGGCATGGCCGCCCCCCTGCAATTTTTCCGCGACTTTAAGAGCTTCCCCGTTGCGGCTGCGCAAACTTGCGATGATTGCGCCGTTAGCTCGCCGGAACAGTGTGAGCAGCACCGGGAACCCGGTCGCGTGCTGCTCGAGCAACTGGTGCACGATCAGATTATTGTTGCCTACGACCGTGTCAACAAACCCAACCGTTGGGCTAAGTTCAGTCACATTGGCTTTGCTCCAAGCCAGCCCAAGCGGATCTTCCACGCGCCGCTTGACGGCCATGACTTCGAGAAGTGGATGATCCAGCAGCTTTTCAATTTGGCCCCCAATCAGTGTGTGCAGGTTCCAGAATTGGTAGATCTTCACCAGGTTGGCGTAGTCGCTGGCCAGCACGAAATCAGGGTCCTCTTCCAGAAAGAGATCCGCCACGTTGCTCAGATGAACCAGCCGATCCAACTCGGGAGAACCCAGGTCGTGCCGGCGGCAAATCTCATAGCACAACAACCCCGCTGATTTGTTCAGATCATGAACGAGGTAGGCGTTCTTCGCTGGAGTGTCCGTCACGTGGTGATCGATGACCACCCAGTTGGGCCGATCCAGCCGCGGTTCAAAGCTTAAGTCCGTTACCCAGGCCGCGCGTTCGCGCAACTCTCGCTGTCTCCAATAATTGTAATTGCACGCTTCTATCCGGATCTCCGTGTTAAAAAGCTTCCGGGCCAGCCGCTGCAACAATACTCCGGCGAGCAATCCGTCCAAATCGCTTTCATGGGTCAGGATCACTTCCGGCCTCGGCAGAGAATTCATCATCGTGGCGAACCTACCCGAACAGCGCGTCGCTGGCCAGTGTGAAACGCGCCCGCGCTCCGCACCTCCGCACCGGACTAAAGAGTCATCTCCTTGTCAGCTTTTCAAGTGGACGGGAGCGAACAAAAAGCCCCGGTTTGCTCGCCCACTTCGACACTCGCCCGAGGCCTCTGGCATTCTGAGTTTTGTAGGGACCTCAAATTCGTAAATCGTAAATCCTAAATCCCTCGTGTTTACCTGGCTCGGCCCTCGAGTTCGGCCAACGCCTCTTTGGCGGGGGCAAAATCAGGTTTCAGTCGCAGCACGGCTTCCAATTGATTGGTTGCCTCGGCCAAACGTCCTTGGGCAACGCAACTGAGGGCGACATTGAACCGGGCTTGCCAATAATCCGGATCGATTTTGACCGCCCGTTCGAAATGAACCAGGGCGTCGTTGGTGCGCCCGGCGTGTTCCAGCGCTGTGCCCAGATTATTATGCGCGGAAGCGAACTCGGGCATGATCTGCAGCGCCTTTTCGAAATGTTCAATCGCCTCATCGTTCTGTCCGGCGCGCATCAGCAAATTGCCCAGATTGTTGTGAGCTTCGACATACTCGGGGAAGATCTGCAACGCCTGCTGGTACTGTTGGACGGCTTCATTGGTCCGTCCGAGGCGGCTCAGCGTCAGCCCCATGTCGTAATGGACATCCTCATCGCCTGGATTCATCTGGAGGGCCTCGGAAAAGACCTGAAGCGCCTGCTCGGGCTTGGCCTCCGCGAGCAAGGCCGTTCCGCGGTTGATGCGAGTATTGAAAGCTTCGTCCCGTTGCGCCTTGCGTTCCGCCCGCGTCTTGGGCCCGGAAGTTGGAGCCTGTTCGCTGGCAGCTTTTCTCGTTGCGTTGGCGTTGCTCGGATTTCTGCCGAGTCCGGCCAGCCAGCACACTGCCGCAATCGCGACAAACGCTGCCAAAACCACCAGCAACCACTTGCCGTTGAATCTCCTGGCTTGAGCGACAGAAGCGTGCCGCCGGCTCGTGGCCTGCGATTGGCTGGAATGGCGTCCGCGATTCGCTCTGGAATTCATCGATTCTAACCAGTTTATGGCGCGGGCAAGGTGTGGCAATATCTATTGATAACCATCAAAATCATGGCTATGACTAAAATCCAAGCATCAGCTTGCGCCGTCGCTGTGCTCGGCGCCGCGGCAATTTCGTTGTGGCTCCAGCATCAAAGCCTGCTGCGCGAAGCCGAGGAAAACCGCGCGCTGCGGCAGCAAATCGAACAGCTCTCGGCTGACAGTCTACAACTATCCAACCAGCTCGCTACGGCGGCTCAAAAGCCGTCGAGCGGAAGCGAGCAGGAACGGGAATTACTAAAGCTCCGCGGGGAGGTGGGCGCTTTAAAGCGCGACTTGGCCGCCGCGCAGGCACAAAGCAAGGTGCAAGCTAACCGTCAGGCAACCCAAGAGCGGCAGACGCAGGAAGCGGAAAGTTTCAAGGAATTGGCAATTGCGAAGATGAACTATACGAAAGATTGGACGCTCGCCTTTCTTCTTTATGCCCAGCAGCATGGCGGTCAAATGCCGACCAATTTCGAATCGGCGATTTCCTTTGCACCTGAAGGGGTGACCAACCAGACCAGCCTGGCGCCAGAGCAATTCGAGATTATGTACACCGGGTCCCTTAACGAGGTGACCAATCCCCCAAGCCTCATCGTCATTCGCGAGAAGAATGCCTCGCAAACGACCGATGGCGGCTGGGTCCGAAGTTATAGCTTTGCCGATGGCCATTCGGAGATTCACAAAGCAGCGGATGGAAATTTTCAACCCTGGGAGGCACAACACGGGGTTGTGCCAGCTACAGCGCAGCCAGGCCAGTGAGCTGTTACTCTCTTTGCGGCTGGGAGATTGATTAAACCCGAAATCCGAATCCCGAAGGCCGAAAGCCTAAAAGTAGCCGCAAAAGAGCGCAGAGAACGCAAGGTAACTTCTTTACAACGCGGTCCTTCAAAAGTACCCGAAGGTCGCGCGATTTTCCTGTGCGCGGCTTTGAACCTGTAACCTGTAACTTGTAACTTGCCACCACCCAGCGCCTCAGCAACTCGCGCATGTTTATCGGATTTGGTTCTTGGGAGAGCTTCGAGTCAGGACCATTGGGCCAATCCAGCGTGTGTTGTATTTGCGAGTCCAGGAATCATCGAGTCCGACGGGGCGTGCTTCACGTCCGTAGGCTTGATCATCCATGCCGATGAACGGCAAAGGCTCGACGCGCCAACCTTGGCCGACGTGGAAATCGGCGTCCTTATCCCAGCCAACGACGTACAGGAAAAACTCGCGCACAAACTTATCGGGTTTTGGCGGAAGTTGAGCCGCCTGGAAGCTGAGCGACAGTTCATCACCGCCATTGAGCAGGACCAGGGAATTGTCCTTATCTTTGACCAGTTCATCCACCGCTCCGTACCGCGTGCACCAACCCGACGGGGTGCGCCGCCACGGCGGAGAGACAACGACTTTATCATATTCGGGAGCCAGCGGATCGGTATCGCAGGCGGCGTTCAGCGGACTGAATCCACGCCAGTGGAGGTCACTTTGATCGGGCAGCAGCGTGGTGACGCGATTCATTTCAGCGGACGCCTTTTCGCATAACGACGCAAAATCCCAGTAAAGTTCAAACGCGGTAGTCAGACGCAGCCGGCGTGTGCCTTTGGGTAGTTTGTTTTCGAGGTCCACCAGGATCGTTTTGGTTTTGCCGGCCGGGACGCCCACGGTGACCGGAACTGTTTTCCAGGTGCCGTCCGCGATCTCTGCTTCCAAGGTGGGAAACGGAAACGGAAGATTGGAATCGAGCGAAGCGGCGATATTGGCCATACCCCCGCCGAAGCGCAGCCATCCGTTGAGGACCAGCACGAGCGGCTTGTCCAGCGGTAACTCGCCGAAGTCCATAATAACCGAAAACGGTTCGGCCAGGCCGCGCAGTTGCGGTTCCCGCAAGCGCACGGGAGCAACCCGCTTCCCATCCACCGCCACGAGCGACTTGGTCACGTCAAGTCCGTCACTGCGCAGCGCCTGTTTGAGCGAAGCAACCGGACGAAGAGACCAAAGCTCGTGCGGCGGAAAGGGCTTGCCGGGAACCATCTTGCTGGTGGAATGCACAAGCGTCCCTTCAGGATGATCCACGACAACCAGTTTGGCGTGGTCGAGGTACAGCACCTCGCGCAGTTCTTCAGTGATACGAACCTCGTAGTGGCGATCTCTGGGGCGAAACTGTTGTTCATCGCCGAGTGCCAAAAACTCCTCGGGATCGGCTTCCACATACCGGTTATACGAAACCGGCAACCCCAGCGGAGAAGAGCCAAGAATATCCGTGACGAACCGAAAGTGTTGTCCGTCCCAGGCATAAAGATATGGGCAGGAACCGGTCGGCAGCGCGAGTTCCGCCAGGGTCACGGGTTGTGGTTGAACCGGCAGGTCGACCAGAGTTGTGGTCAGGTCAAACCAACGCGTTTTGAGGACATCGATTTTATCGTGCTTGCCAACGCCAATCTCGAACGGCAGCCGTTCGAGGGTACGGATGGCTCGCCAGCCTTCCGCCAGAAGTTCGACGCGCACCCCGAGCGCGCTCGGGTTCGAGCGGTTGCCGACCAAAAGCAGCTTGAGTTGGTGATTGGCGTTGCCGCCGTCATTGCGCCAGTACTGCAGGCCAGCGCTGGAACTGAATATGAGATCGGTGTCGCCGTCATTGTCGAAATCGGCCGAAACAACCGAATCTACGGTTCCAATGGCGCTCAGTCCCAAGGCGGAGGTCGTATCTTGAAAACCCGCTTTGCCGAGGTTGCGCCACACTCGAACGCCATTGCCGTAGGCTAAAATGTCCAGCCAGCCGTCATTGTCGTAATCCACCAGGAGAATGCCTTTGGGTTGCAGGCCTTTTGCTTCGAGTCTTTGGGGCTGTTTGATCCCGGAAAAGATCACGTTGAGCCCGTTTTCGTCTCCAGTTACCGCATCAAGCAACAAGTCGTTGTTCAAGTCGCCGGCCGCTAATACATCCCCGGCCGGCCACTCTGTGGTGCTGTTGGTTTCAACAAAGCCGCCGGCGCGTTGCTTGGCGAAAAACACCGGCGCCTTGCCGCTGCGGGTGACAAAGACACCTGGAATGTCCTCGTTATTCCAATCCTCAACCGCCACGTGCTGCGCACCGGGAAAGTCTGATGGCAACCCGGAGTTGGTGGTGGCGTCCATGAAATACCCGTTGCCCAGGTTGCGATAAACGCGCAGGCCCTGGCCCTGGGGCAGGACCACCAATAAGTCGAGCTTGCCGGTGAAATCTAAATCGGCCAGCAGGCCATCACTGGCTTTGACGCCTTTGAGGCCGGAGGCGGCGGTAACTTCGCGGAATTGCCCGTTGGTGGCAAAACGGAATACCTGTGAGTTCTGCTCGCCAAGGAGGACGATGTCTTCAAAACGATCGTTGTTCAGATCGCCGACCAAACACGTGTGATAAGCCCCATTGGTTGCCCCTGGCACTGGCCCGCCTACCGGAGTGAACTTGCCCTTGCTGTTGTCAAGCAGGCGGAAGCTGTTGCTTTGAATTACGAACAGGCTGTTCCGGCCATCGTGATTATAATCCACGACCCCCACCGGGCCGTGGTAAGAACCTGCCTCCGGGCCAAACGCATCCGCGGTGGCGGCGACGAAGTGGACCGGAATACCGTGACGGTCGGGTTGTTCCAGGGCGAACGATACAATCGGCTGAGTATATTTGCATTTCTCAAAGGCCGCAGCGCCACCCGGAGGCGGGCTGGCGCTCTTGCCCTGGATCTGTTGATGTTTGGCCAACTCCTGCGCGGCATCCGCGTCGCGCCCGGCTCGCTGGTAAAGCCGGCTGAGTTGATAGTGCGCCGAGGGATGCTCGGGATCGAACTGAACAACGGTTTCAAATTCATGGATCGCATCGTCCAGGTTGCCCAGTCGTTCCTGAGCCAGGCCCAATTGAAAGTTTAGAGCGGTGACGGCGGGATCGATCTTTTGCGATTGTTGGAACGCTTCAACCGCGTTGGTCGCCTGGTTCAAGTGCAAATAGGCACAGCCTATCAGGTAATAGGCGGCGGCGTTGTTGCGATCGAGGTTGAGCGCCTGCTGAGCTTGCGCGAGCACGTCCTGGTTGCTTTCGGCAAGCAAATCGGCATTGGCCAGGTTCAAGTGCGCGGCGATGCTTTCCGGAGCGAGTCTAACGGCCTTGGTATAAGCGTTGATCGCGTTCGTGGCTTCACCTTTCTCGAGATAGCCCGCGCCAACTGCCATCCAATGCTCGAAGGTGTCCGGTTGCCGGGGCCGGAGAAAAAAGGCAAGGACGGCTGCTAATATGACGCAGGCGAGAACAATCCACACCAGGCGTTTTTGCATGATGGGATTTTGTCAGTAGCGCCGTAGCGTGGCAATGCGTAAGCGGGGCGGGGGCAACGAGCAGACCGCCGAATTCAGATCTGTTTTCTCTGGTTCAGCAAACGGAGGCTTTCCCTCGGGCAGCCTATGTCTGATATTCCGGAGGCGTGCCCGGAAGCGTTTTCATTGCGAAGTGCGTGGATTGTTTTGTCCGTTTAGCCGGTGCGCTGGCGGCGGCCCAAGTCTGCTCTTTTGGGAACATCGTCACCGCCGCCGACTGGCCACGGTTCCTTGGACCGGAGGGCAACAACACCTCGCGCGAAACTGGTTTGGTCGAGAAATGGTCGACCAACGGCCTGCCCATCGTTTGGCAGAAGCAAGTCGGCTCGGGTTACAGCGCGCCTTCTGTGCTTGGCGGAAGGCTGGTATTGCACCATCGCCTCCAAGACGAAGAAATTATCGAATGTTTCAAGGCAGACACCGGCGAATTCGTATGGCGCTACGCCTACCCGACGACCTTCACGGATCCGTTTGGCTATAACAGCGGCCCGCGATGCACACCGACACTGACTTCGAATCGTTGCTACTGCTTCGGAGCGGAAGGCAAATTGGTCTGCCTGGATTTCAACAACGGCAAACCGGTTTGGCAGCGCGATACCGCCAAAGAATGGAACGTGCCTGAGCCATTTTTCGGGGTCGGCAGCACGCCATTGCTCGAAGGGGATCAGTTAATCGTGATGGTCGGCGGTCAGCCCAACTCGGCGGTTGTGTCGTTCGAGGCCGCTACTGGCAAGGTGCTTTGGGAAAACGGTGGCAGCACCAACTGGAATGGCGTGCGCACGCTCGGCTGGCGCGGCGAGGCCCCGTATCACTGGTCGGGGTTCGAAAAAATGGCCAGCTACTCTTCCCCCGTGGCCGCGACGATTCATGGGAGACGACACGTGCTTTGCTTCACCCGGCAGGGGCTGATGTCTTTGAACCCGACGAACGGCTCGGTTTATTTCAGCCGCTGGTTTGAATCGCAGGTAAACGAATCCGTGAACGCGATGTGTCCGGTGGTGCACGACGACCTGGTGCTCATCTCAGCTGCCTACTATCATATCGGAGCCGTGTTATTGCGCGTGGGTCCGGATGGGGATTCGTTCGAGGAAGTTTGGCGCAGCCCGGAACGCAGCCATGAAACAGTGGGCGGCGGAGCACCAGCACCGGTCCTGGAAATTCATTGGAACACGCCGGTGCTGACGGGTGGGTTCCTGTACGCTTTCAGCGGGCGCAATGAGCCGGATGCCTCGTTCCGGTGCGTCGAGTTCGAGACCGGCAAGCTGATGTGGAGCCGTTCCGAGCAGTGGCGTCCGCATAGCACTGCGCAGCCGTCCGTTTATGGGCGCGGCTCCGCGATCCTGGCGGATGGAAAGCTTTGGATCCTAGGCGAAGGCGGCAAACTCGGGCTGTTCGCGCTTAACCCGCAAGCAGAGGAGCTTTGTTCCTGGCAACTGCCGCAGCTGCACTATCCCTGCTGGGCGGCGCCGGTGCTTGCGAATAAGAAACTCTATTTGCGGAGCGAGGATCGGTTGATCTGTCTGGATCTGAGCCGGCGATGAGAATTGCCGCACCGGGCACTTGTCATTGGACCATAACAACTCGATAAAACTGATTCGAAGTGGTTTCAATCGGCAGGGAAACCTGCACGAGATTGCTGGTAGCCAGGAACGGGTTGCCGACGTTAGTCCAGCCGAACCGGAAGAGATCGGCGCTGGATTGAATTTGATAGGAGACATTCATGACTGCGCTCCAGCTAAGGGAGAAATTGCCGCCGGAGATCATGGCGGAGCTTAGAAGTGGTGCGGGAAGGGCCTGCACCGTCACGTCATCGAGGCCAAATGCCCCGGGCGTGTTATTGAAATCAAATTCCAATGTCCCGCTGGTGCCCGCCGAGGAAACCATGTATTGCAGGTTTGTCCAGCCAAACGCAGGCAGGTTCGTGGCCGTAAAAAGTGTCGAACCGTTCCAGATAGCGGCGAAACCGTTCGGGGCTGTGTGGCCCTGGTCGTCGGAAATGCTGGTCAACCAGAATGAAATCAACAATTTTTGGCCCGCAATCGTCGGAACGGTTTGCGACAACGTCCCGTTATCGGGCCATTGGCCAAGGTAACCCCCATAGATCCCGGAGTGCACAAACAGCTCATCCGGTTGGCCTGGGAGCGCCTCTTGTCCCGCAACATCCGCATCATCGCCGGCGAGGGCAAAAGTGAGCGTTGTGTCCCCAACATAAGTCCAGTCAGTGAGGTCGCCGGTTTCAAAACCGCCGTTGCCCACGTACAGGTCAAACTGCCGGTTTTGCGTCGTGCCGGCGGTGAGATTTTGGAACAGGACGTTGCCACTGGCATGGGTGATCAAAAGGCGATTCGCATTCGCGTTGAGGCTTACAGTCACAGTAGCGCTGGGACCGCCCGGATTCAACGTGCCGCCGGTGGCTGAAACATTCAGCCAGCTCGAACCACCGGCCAGGCTCCAGGTCAGCGGCGTCGAACCGGTGTTGGTCAGCGTGTAAGTTTCGGTGCTGACGCTGAACGGCCCGCCATTTCGGCCCTGCGACGTGAAGCCCAACGGAGGGGTGATGCGCAGATTGTCCAAAGGCGGCGACAAAAGCGCCGGGATGAGATTATCGCCGTTCGGGGTGCCCCAGCCCGTGCAGAGATCATAGCCGGCAACGGCCTGGTATTTCGTTGGACTGGAGCTGTTGGTGTTGCTGCCGGTAGTAATGTCGTGAAAGCAGGACGCGTAGAGGGCGCTTTTCCCAATCGCGTAAAGAGCCGGATTGACAAAACCCACTGGCGGCTGGCCCTTGGCGGCGGCTTGCTGGTTGGCCAGCGCCAGCAGTCCGGCCCAGAGGGGAGCAGCCAGGCTGGTGCCTGCCTCCGGGAAATCAGAGGATTGTCCGATAAAATCGGTCCCCCAAACGACATTTATATTGTCGGCTACCATGGCCACATCCGGCACGTTGCGCATCGTGGTGGAGCCCTGGTTGGCCGTCATGCTGATGCCTTGCTGCCAGCTCGGGATGCCATAAACGAGGCTGATTCCTCCGCCGGACGCTTCCTCGGGTGTTGCACCAAAAAGAGGATCGTTCGCGGCTGGCGTGAGCCAAGAGGTTTCCGACGACCATTCTCCCGTCGAGCTGAGCGTCAAGGTTGTTCCGCCAACCAC
>DASRFK010000074.1:0-9393 GCA_035651635.1 Verrucomicrobiia bacterium
TCACTTGCTGTTACCGCATTCCAAATCCTTGGCCGGCGGATCGAGCGGTGCCGATTGGTCGTCCCATCGCGAACACCAGCGTGTACGTGCTGGACAAGAATATGGAGCCGGTGCCGGTCGGCGTTACCGGCGAGCTCTATGCCGGGGGTGACGGCCTGGCTTTGGAATACCTTAACCAACCCTCACTAAGCGCGGCCCGATTCGTTCGAAATCCTTTTAATCGGGAAGAGTCCGCCTGCTTATATCGGACTGGAGACATCGTCCGGTGGCGGCCCGACGGGAATTTGGAATTTCTCGGCCGCTGCGACGAACAGGTCAAAATTCGTGGTCACCGAGTCGAGCCAGGCGAGGTGGAGAATGTTCTGGCAGGGCATCCGTCGGTCGAATCGGCAGTGGTGGTCGTGGGGGAAGATTCATTCGTGGGGAAACATTTGGTGGCCTATGTCGTTTCGCGGGATGGCCGCGATGCCGGCGAAGGCGAATGGCGTCGATTTCTTGAAGCCAGGCTGCCGTCTTATTTGGTGCCCGCGCACTTTGTCATGCTGCCCAGTCTGCCTCTTACCCGGAATGGAAAGATCGATCGGCGCGCCTTGCCGCCGCCGCGGCGTTCGCCGCCTGAAATTGCGGAACCAGCGCCGGCGCCGCGGACCGCGACTGAGTCGTTCGTGGCGAACATTTGGCGTGACCTGCTTGGCCGCGACTCCATCGGGGTTCACGACGATTTTTTCCAACTCGGTGGCCACTCACTGCTGGCCATGCAAGTGATTTCCCGCGTCGCCAGGCAATGCAAAGTGGAATTGCCCGTAGCCGTCATTTTCGAAGCACCCACAGTGGCGAAGCTCGCAGCTGCCATCGAGCGTGCGCAGGGTCAAGCGCCTGCTCTGAGCGTTCCCCGGCTGGCACCCTCGGTCTCGAGCCGGGCGACGGAACTGTTGGCGCGCCTGGATGAGTTTAGCGAGGCGGAACTGGAAGAACTGCTTCGCGACCCGGAATTGCAGAGCTTTTTATGATCAGCGGCGCCACAACCAGCAGCGCGGAGACCGGGATTGCCAAAAAGCGCGCGGCCTTAGCCGCTCGTTTGCAAAAAACCGCCTCTCAGCCACGACAAAGCCCGCTTTCATTTGCTCAGCAGCGCCTGTGGTTTCTCGACCAGCTCGAGCCCAACCTGCCGTTGTACAACATTGGCGCGGTTGCCCGCATCGAAGGAGTAATCGATAGTGGCAAACTGGAGCAGGCTTTCGCGGCGATTATCGCTCGACATGGGACGCTCCGTACCCGCTTTGGCTGCCCGGATGGTGCCCCGATTCAAATCATTGACCCGCCAGGTTCTTTCGAATTGAAACGGGTCGACCTGCGCCAATCCACGGAGACAGCACGTCAACCCGAGGCTCAGCGATTGGTCCAAGCCGAGCTCAACCGGCCCTTCGATCTGAACTCCGAGCACCCGCTGCGAGTCACCCTGGTTCAGCTCGGCCCGGCCGAATACACCCTGGTTATTACCTTGCACCATATCGTGGCGGACGAGTGGTCACTGCGAGTCCTGTTCCACGAGCTGAAGTTGCTGTACAGCGGCTATCTGACGGGGCAACCCGCGGCATTGCCGGAATTATCCATTCAGTACAGTGATTACGCGGGCTGGCAGCGGGAATGGCTCCAAGGGGAACGTTTACGCGAGCAACTTGATTACTGGAAGTCGCAACTCAGCGGGTACCCGCCCGTGACCGAGTTGCCGGCCGATCATCCGCGCGGTTCAGTGCCGAGCTTCAGGGGCAAAACACTGAGCCGTCAGCTGGGAATGGAGCTGACTGAGCAGCTCAGGAGCTTGGGCAAAAGCCACGACGCCACGCTGTTCATGGTCCTGCTGGCTGCTTTCAAAGCGCTGGTTTGCCGCTACACCCAGCAGGAAGACTTGATCATCTGCTCCCCCGTTGCCGGCCGGAACCGGATTGAAACGGAGAACCTGATCGGGTTTTTCGTCAACACGCTCGCCCTGCGTACGAACCTGGGCGGGGATCCCCCCTTCACCGATTTATTGACCCGAGTTCGTCAGGTAACGCTTGGCGCCCTGGCCCACCAGGATCTGCCCTTCGAGCAATTGGTCGAGCAGCTGCAGCCGGAGCGAACCCTCACTCATCTGCCCTTCACCAAACTGATGTTCAGTTTTCAGGCCGGTGCGATGGAACAATTGGAGTTGCCGGGGGCGCGCCTGCGCTTTGTGGAGGTGGAACCCGATTGGGCAAAGTTCGACCTGACCCTGGTTCTGCGCGAAACAAGCCAGGGACTGGCCGCGAGTGTGGAATTCAATCGGGACCTGTTCGAAGAGCAGAGTATCGGCCGGTTGTTGGAGCATTTTGAAGTCTTATTGCGAGGGATCGTTACGGCGCCAGAGCGGCGGTTGTCGGAATTGCCCTTGCTTGGCCCAGGCGAGCGGAAACGGGTGCTGGCCGATTGGAACGCGACCTTCAAACCCTTTCCCCGGGACCATTGCATCCACGAGCTCTTTGAAGCGCAAGCGGTGCGCACGCCTGAAGCTGCGGCTGTTTTGTGGGGCAACCACCGGATGAGCTACGGCGAGCTCAACTCACGCGCCAACCAACTAGCCCGTTTCCTAAGACAGTTTGACATCAAACCGGACGTGCCAGTCGGACTCTGCCTGGCCCGTTCGCCGGAAATGCTGGTGGGCATGCTCGGCATTCTTAAAGCCGGCGGAGCGTACGTTCCACTGGATGCCAATTATCCCCGGGAGCGATTGACTTTCATGCTGCAAGATTGCGGTGCGCCGGTCGTTCTAACCCAGCAGCGGCTTTTGGGTCGCGTTCCGAGCGACGGAGCCAAAATCATCTGCCTGGACGCGGATTGGGAATTGATTGCGCGAGAACAGCGTGAGAACACGGCCAGTCTGGCCAACGCCCGCAACCTGGCGTACGTCATGTACACTTCCGGGTCGACTGGCCGGCCCAAAGGCGTCGCGGTGCCGCATCGGGCAGTCAATCGCCTGGTGATTAATAACGACTTTATCCAACTGGACCCCACCGACCGGATTGCTCAGGTGTCGAACATCTCGTTTGACGCCGCCACGTTTGAAATCTGGGGTGCCTTGCTTAACGGCGCGCAACTGGTCGGCATTACCCGCGACGTGGCCCTTTCCCCAAAAGACTTCGCCGCCGAACTGCGTGAACAGGGAATCACTGCCATGTTCCTCACTGCGGCGCTGTTTAACCAGGTCGCCAGCGAATCGCCCGGCGCGTTCCAGACCTTGAGAACAGTGATTGCCGGCGGCGAAGCCTTGGACCCGAAGTGGGTGCGTTCCGTGCTCAAGGACCGTCCTCCGCAAAGACTGCTTAACGGGTACGGCCCCACCGAAAACACAACCTTTACTTGCTGTCATACTATAAGCGACTTGCCGGAAGCGTCTTTCAATGTGCCCATCGGCAAGCCGATCAGCAACACGACGGCCTATATTCTCGATCGGCATCTCAATCCGGTTCCGATTGGCATTCCCGGCGAGCTCTATACCGGAGGAGACGGGCTGGCCCGCGGTTACTGGCGACGGCCCGAGTTGACCGCCGAAAAATTCGTTCCCAATCCATTTGATCCCGACCGTTCGAGCTGGCTTTACAAAACCGGTGATCGGGCGCGTTTTCTGCCCGATGGCGCAATCGAATTCCTGGGCCGAATCGACGATCAAGTTAAAATCAGAGGCTTCCGAATCGAGCTGGGCGAGATTGAAACGCTCTTGGGCAAACATCCCGGCGTGCGGGAATGCGTCGTGACCGTATACGGGAACACCGCCACCGAAAAGCGCCTGGTGGCCTATGTCGCCGCCGCCTCGGAACCGGCACCTAATGCCAGCGAGTTGCGCTCCTTTTTGGCCAACCAACTGCCTGACTACATGGTCCCGTCGGCTTTCGTTCGGATTGATTCCATGCCGCTCACGCCGAATGGAAAGGTGGATCGCAAGGCTTTGCCGGCGCCGGACCAGGGCCGTCCCAAGCTCGACCGGCAATACCTTGCGCCTCGCAACGAGACCGAGTCCCAGTTAGTCAACATCTGGGAGAGGGTGCTTGGCGTACGCCCGATTGGGATCCAGGACAAGTTCTTCGAGTTGGGTGGGCACTCGATGCTGGCGGTGCGGGTCATCGCGGAAATTGAGAAAGTTTTCGGGCGCAAATTGAGATTGGCGACAATTTTTCAGGCGCCGACGATCGAACGTTTGGCCGGCGTGCTCCGAGAGGAAGTCAAAGAAACCGCAGTCGGCAACGGAACATCGCTGGTCGAGATCCAGACGGCTGGGTCGCGACCACCCTTTTTTCTGGTGCATGGGGCGGGCGGGGGAATGTTTTGGGGATACGTCAATCTGGCGCGGTGTCTGGGAACGGACCAACCCGTTTATGGCTTCAAATCCCGCGGCCTGGACGGCCATGAGGAGTTCCCCACCATTCAGGGCTTGGCTGCGCATTACCTGACCGACATGCGCAAGTTCCAGCCGCGCGGACCCTACTTCCTTGGTGGGTACTGCTTTGGCGGGAACGTCGCCTACGAGATGGCTTGCCAGCTGAGCGACCAGGGGGAGAAAGTCGCCCTTCTGGCGTTGCTCAACTGCGCCCCGCCGCATTCCAGCTATAGCCGGATTCCCTGGACTCCCCGATGGTGGCTGCGCTTCGCTCGGAATCTCCTCTATTGGGCAAATTACTTTGGCCGCTGGAGTCCGACGCAGCGCCGGGAATTTTTCAGATGGAAGTTGAAGCTCCTCAAGAAACGGCTCCGGCGAATGCCGGCTCCAAATGGAGAGCTCTCGAAGGTTGAGCCAGGCGATCTGGTTGACCTTTCGTCGTACACCGAAGAGCAAAAGAAAGTCTGGGAAACACACATTCGCGCCCTGATGCAATTCCGTCCACGGCCTTATGCGGGCAGCGTTCACCTATTCCGAAGTCCCGGGCACCCGCTCTGGTGCTCGTTTGAGGAAGACTATGGTTGGGGTGAAATGGCCAAAGGCGGTGTTCACCTCCGGACGGTCAGCGGCGCGCATGAAAAAATACTGGAGGAACCTTGGGTGAAATCTTTGGCTGACCAGTTGGCGCGGGCATTGAACGAGGCACACCAACAGCCGGTTCAAACAGACAACCAACTTATCCAGCAGGATC
Organism: Verrucomicrobiia bacterium; assembly: GCA_035651635.1. Lineage (GTDB taxonomy): Bacteria > Verrucomicrobiota > Verrucomicrobiia > Limisphaerales > UBA8199 > JANXQE01. The sequence continues at coordinate 5,145 of DASRFK010000074.1, forward strand.
ATGGGTTGAGTGATCCGGTGCGGGGTGCTGCTCCACCTTCGCCCCGGCCTGCCGGGGAGAATGCGCTTTCGGAACAGACTTATCCCCGCTTGCTTGGGCGCCGCGCTGTAGGAGGTCAATCGATCGCCATTCGCTTTGGTGACCGGGAATTGACGTATAGCGAACTGGAGAAGCGCTCCAACCAATTGGCCCACTTCCTTCGCGGCAAAGGTGTGGGACCGGAAAAGCTGGTGGGAATAACGATGCATCGGTCGCTCGATCTGGGCATCGCGTTATTGGCGGTGCTCAAGGCCGGGGGAGCTTACTTGCCGCTGGACCCGGCTTATCCAAGGGAGCGGCTGAGTTTTATGTTGCAGGACTCTGAACCCCTCCTGCTGCTGAGCCACTCTGAGCTACTCCCGCATCTGCCACGCGGGACGATTGAAACGGTCTGCCTGGACGATGCGCAGCTCCGGGCCGCCCTCAGTGAGTTGCCGGCAGACCTGCCGGAAACAGGTCTCAAATCGGACAATCTCGCTTATGTGATCTACACTTCAGGCTCGACCGGCGTCCCCAAAGCAGTTGCTGTCACCCATCGAGCTCTCTGTAATCACAACCTGGCGATTGGCGAAGCCTTTGAGCTCGGACCCAACGACCGCGTGCTTCAATTCACGGCTTTGGGTTTCGATATATCCATCGAAGAAATCCTCCCGACGTGGCTGAAGGGCGGCACGCTGGTCCTGCGCAATGACGATATTGTCTCCTCGGTCGAACATTTCCTGCGCTTTATCGCTTTGGAACGGATTACCGTTCTTAATTTGCCTACCGCATACTGGCATGAGTTGGTCGAGTTCATGCATGAGCGGGGAGCTAAACTCCCTTCATCGGTTCGCCTGGTGGTGATTGGAGGCGAAAAGCCATCGGACCAGGCTTTTCAACGGTGGCAACGCTGCGCTCCGGCCGGAGTCCGGCTGGTCAACGGTTACGGCGCGACCGAAGCCACAATTACCTCCACCTTGTATGAAGCCAAAGCGGGCGACGAAAAACTTAGCCTGGGTCAGCCGATCGCCCACACGTACGTGGCGGTCTTGGACGAGCACTTGCAGCCTGTTGCCACCGGGGGCACTGGAGAGTTGTACCTGGGTGGCGCCGGGCTGGCTCGCGGATACTTCAATCGGCCGGAAATTACCGCAACGGTCTTCATTCCCAACCCGCTTGCTTCCATTCCATCGGATCGGCTTTATAAAACCGGTGATCTCGTGCGCGTGCTCGCGGATGGCGGCTTGGAGTTCGTTGGGCGCCGGGATGAGCAGGTCAAGATTCGCGGCTATCGGATCGAGTTACCGGAAGTTGAGGTTGCGGTGCGCTCGCACCCCGCGGTTAAAGAAGCGGCTGTGACTGTGCTTGAGGCAGCCTCCGGCGAGCGACGCCTGGTGGGATATTTCGTTCCGCGCGAGCCAGGATGGAGCCGGATCAGCGATTTACTGGCGTGGCTGGCGCGTAAACTCCCGCAGTACATGATCCCCTCGGTCCTGGTGCCACTCACGAAGTTGCCTCTGACACCCGCGGGCAAACTGGATCGCCAGGCGCTGCCCGCCCCCGGAAATGACCGGCCAGAACTGGAGCATCCTTTCGTTTCACCCGCAACTCCGCTGGAGAAACAGTTAGCCCAAATCTGGGCCGAGGTGTTGGCTCTCTCAACGGTTGGCATCCACGATGGCTTTATCGAATTGGGCGGCCATTCATTATTGGCCACAAAGCTCCTGGCCCGGATCCAGGAGCGGCTTGGCCTGGGCTTGACCCTGGCGGAATTCTTCGAGCGGCCAACTGTGCATGCCCTTGCCGAGTATCTAACCAACCGCATTGGCATGCCCTCGACGCCCAATGGCGTGGCGGATGGTCTTCACCTGCCTTTGTCTCCTTTGCAGGAGCGGATTTGGTTTCTGGATCAACTGGATGCAAAGCGAACCGCTTACAACCGCGCGGTGGGTGTGAAGCTTTCCGGCCAACTCAACCTGCAAGCACTCCGGGACGGTCTGGCACAGCTGGCCGGCCGCCAGGACGCTTTGCGTGCCGTGTTCCCAGCCGCTAATGGGCAGCCCAAACAGGTCCTCATCGATGCCCTCGAAGTTTCCCTGCAAACCGCCGACTTCCGGAGCGTCCCCGAGGCGCAGCGCAAAGAGCAGGCGTTGGAATTGGCGGCCCAGGCCGCCGCCCGGCCGCATATGCGTTCCGAGCCGATCTTCCGGGCTTTGCTAATCCAGTTGGGCGAAAACGAACACTGGTTGGTTTTGATTCTGAATGACATCGTAGCGGATGAAAACTCCGTCCAGTTGGTCTTGCACGAATTGCCAGAACTTTATGCTGCGGCCGCTTCTCAGCAGCCGCCTCGCTTGCCGGCCCCGGCAGCAGACTATGCTCAATTGGTTACCTCCATCCCGCGGCTGAGTGAACCGGAAGAAGCTCTCCACCTCGATTATTGGAGATCTCAACTTCAGGGTGTTCCTGAGCTGCTCGATTTGCCTTCGGACCACCCGCGTCCAGCCCAGGCCGATTATGCGGGCGCGCGCTGTCCTTTGGCTTTGCCGGCGTCCCTTTCTCAGGCGGTGGCGAAACTCGCCAAAGAACAGGGCTGCGAAACGTTCGTCGTGTTCCTGGCGGCGTTGGCTGCCGTGCTGCAGCGCTACTCCCGCACGGACAATCTGGTGATCGGCTCGCTGGCCTCCTTGCGCACTCCGGCCACCCGCGACGTGGTGGGCCCCTTTGAAAATCGAATTGCGCTGCGCTGCGATCTCTCGGGCAATCCCACCTTCCGCCAATTGCTTTCGCGTTTATCCGCGACTCGAGAACAGGCCCTGGCACACGCTGCTGTCCCCTTCAAAAAAATCGTGGCCGCCCTCCGGCCTCAGGCCAGTCCGAGCTATACGCCCATTTTTCAGGTCTTTCTCAATCTGGATTATGAAGGCTTTCCCGAGACCTCCGCCGCTGGCCTGCGGTTCGTCCCCTTCGAAATCGATACCCATACCTCGCGCTATGACTTAAGCCTGCGGCTGGCCAGCACGGATGGTGGGGTATCGGGTTGGATCAAATACAGCACGGCGCTTTTTGATCCGTCCCGAATCACGCGGATGGTTGGGCACTTGGAGTCCGTGTTGAGGTGCGCCACCGAAAAACCCGACTGCCCGCTGTCCAAGGTGAACCTCCTGTCGCCGGAAGAATCGCGAACCTTGCTGGTAGATTGGACTGCGACTCAGCTCGAATATCCGCGCGATAAGACCCTCGTTCATTTGTTGCGTGAGCAGGTCTTGCGGACGCCGGACGCTGAAGCTCTGGTTTGCGGTCACGCGCGCCTGAGCTACTCAGAACTGTGGCAACAGGCCGCGCGAGTGGCAGGCCGTTTGCGCGAACTGGGGGTAGAGAAGGAATCATTGGTCGGGATCTGCCTGGAACGCTCGGCTGAAATGGTAGTGGCGATCCTGGGTACGCTCCTGGGTGGAGGCGCTTACGTTCCCTTGGATCCCAAATACCCGCAGGATCGGCTTGGGTTCACTCTTGAGGATGCGAAGGTCAAAGTCCTGATCACCCAAACCAAACTCCTCGACCTGGTTCCAGGTTTCGATTCGGAGATTCTGTGCCTCGATGCTCTCGACCAGACACCCGTGGCGGCGAACCTGGACCTCGCCTGGGCCTCGCCAGGACCCGCCGACTTGGCTTATGTGATTTACACTTCCGGCTCGACCGGTCGGCCAAAGGGCGTCGCCTTGGAGCACCGCAATGCCGTGGAAATGGTTTGCTGGGCCAAAGAAACTTTCTCCGCCCAAGAGCTATCCGGAGTCTTATTTTCCACCAGCATCTGTTTTGATCTTTCGGTTTTCGAGCTATTCGTTCCGCTGTGTTGGGGCGGCCGGGTAATTTTGGCCGATAATGCCCTTAGCTTGTCTTCCTTGCCCGCGGCCGAGGAGGTGCGCCTGATCAACACGGTGCCGTCCGCAATTCGTGAACTGCTCCGCCTGCGCGCGGTTCCCAAAACCGTGCAGGTCATTAATCTGGCGGGTGAACCTCTCAGTACGGAGTTGGTCGATCAAATTTATCGCGAAACTTCGGTTGCCAAAGTCTTCGACCTCTACGGACCAACTGAGACCACCACCTACTCCACCGGCGGGGTGCGCCGACCCGCTCAGCCAGCCACGATTGGACGCCCGCTCGCTAATGAGCAAGTTTACCTGCTCGACTCGGTTTTGCGCCTGGTGCCCATTGGCGTGCCGGGTGA
>DASRFK010000075.1:0-3363 GCA_035651635.1 Verrucomicrobiia bacterium
ATCGGCGACGAAGGCGGTTCGGAGGATGCCTGAGGTTTGAATATCTCCTTGGAGCGGTGTGTTGTCTCCCTTGCCGGGCGGCGGCAACTCCCCAAAGATGTAAGGCGTGACCGGATAATTGTAAGTTATCGGCGTCAGGAACGTTCCGGGTATGTTGATTCCAATACCAGTGGACTTTCCGATACGGGCGACAGCTTTGTTCAGGTCGTTGAAGCCGGTACTGCCGCTCAGGTTCAACTGCGCCGAAAAAGAGCCGTTCACGATTCCGCCACAACATGCGCCGGCCACCGAAAGCTCAGTCTCGAAGGAGTAGTTTTGATCAAAGCTGACGCTCGATCCGTTCGTGGCTCCTTGCGTCCAGGTGGTTTCTTGCGTGCGAACACTTCCAGTTGTGCTCCAGGTGTTGTCCTGCGAGAGCTTCTGGAGACCGGCGGGGACCATCGCCTGCAATTGCGCATAGGTGGCCGGGTAAGAGAACACGTTAAAGGGCTCCCAAGGAGGTTGATACCAGGGAAGAATATCCGCCGGCTCATCCCTGTAAACGGTGTTGTCAGGACCTGAGAATTGAATCGTCAGAGGGACCTTCTCGCTATCGGCGCAGTTGGGCGTTGCGGCCGGGCAAACCGTCTGTCCAATGACGGGATAGATATAGATATTGAACCTGTTTTCCGAAAACCAGACGTGGTCAGCCGAGGTGGTTTGCGAGGTGGCCGTGAAACTCTTCCCCTGGTAACTCCCAATTTCCGTCTCGATAACCTGATTGAGGTTTTGTGCCGCACGGAAAGCCGCTCCGGCTCTTGCGCCGAGTCCATTCCCGACACTGCCGATTTCCACGCTAGCTTCTGCGCTCTGCATAGCGCCGAATCCCCAACTGGTGGTGTTTGTGGTGGACGATTCCTTCTCCTCCGAGGATGTCTTTTCATACACGGTGTAGAACCCACTCGGGATGGCGCTGACGTTCAGCACCTCGGGCTGGCTGCCGCCCGCTGGAGGAATAAAGTCAACGTGCATGGGCGGCATGGCCTGGATTACAGAGGGTTGAGCAGTATCCGCAATGACGACCTTAGTCGGATCCCCGAGGAGCAAAGAGCGGCCTTGTATGTCGCCGGCAACCAGTGGAAGACCGAAATATTGATCCTGGCCTGCAAGCTGGCCCCCGAGGATCTGGCTGATGGTAAAGTCTGCGCCCGCGGTTTGAGACGGGTCCACGTTGTACACTTCCACTGCAATTTTGCTGCTGCAGTCCGAGGAGGTGAATGCCAGTTGCAGCTTCAGACTGGTTTGCGTCTGCGACGGGTTTGTCGGAACGGGCTCGGTCCGCGCGAAGTTGCCGACGGACAGGCCCTGGCTGCAGTTGATGCCGGCCGCCTTGAACAGGGTTTTCGGGAAATTGACCTTCAGCGTGGTGTCAAAACTAACAATGCCAAGCTGTACGTTTCCCGGGCTTGGATTGTACTTGAACGCGACCTGATCGTAAGGCGAAAGGGGATTGAAACGGCCGGTTCTTATGACCACTTCGCCGCCGGACGGAAGCTTTGTCATATAGTCCTGTTGCTGGATTGGCTGAAGATCGCTATCGATTTCGAGGGTTCTCATGTGAACGAACCGCGGAATTCCGGGGTTTTTGAAAGCGTAGACTGCAACCGCCAATTGGTCATGGGTGGTGCTGCCAAAATGTCCCGCGGCCAAGCTAATCCCAATTTGAAAATTTGCGCCGTGAAATACCAGAAGGTACTGCGAATGTGAGGTAAGGGCGAGCGTGTTCGGATCAACTGTCAAGATGTTCAGCCAGGTCTGATTCAAAGCCGTATTGCCCCACGTTACGGCGATTTCACGCCGCCCGTCTCCCAGAAAGTCTCCCACCGCAAGACCGAGATCGGAGTTGCCGCCTTTGTAATCGGCGGGTTTCCAAGCCGGACCAACCTTGAGGCCCTGGGAAAGATTTGTGCCATTCGGCGCGACAAGTCTCACGCCGCTTGCGGAAGCAATCACCACCTCACCGAGTCCGTTACCGCTGAAGTCGCCGGTTGCCATGTCGGCGCCATTGAACTCATTGACGCCGACACCATTCAATTGCAGCGATACGGCCTGTTGTGATACCGGGTCGACAGCATAGATTGTCTGTCCGTTGGTGTACACGAGGGTGTCAGTTGCGGTTTCAAACATGCGAGCCAGTGTTTCCGGGCCGGCCCCTTGCGGGTTGAAGCCCGGCAGCTGATACATATCCGATGGATTTACCTTAGTACCGTCGCTGGTCTTCATGACCAAGCCGCCGACGACGATGTCGTTAATACTGAGAAGAGTTCGGCGCCCCTCAAGAATGTCGTTGACGTTGCTGAAGTCGGGGTCGGTCGACGCATTCGAGGTTTGCGCGTAGGCTATGCAAGACGCACTCCAAAAGGTGGCGAGCAGTATGCCTACATGGGAACACAGTTTAATCGTCTGTGGAATTTGGAACAACGGTCTCGTACGCAACGACATGTAAGCCATCTCCCGGTAAATTGAAGCCATCTCCGCGGTCGAGCGGAGTTTCTTCAATTTGTAAAGCGTAAAGAAACCGCTGGAGGGATCACGTAAGAGTGGAGAAATTGCTATGGCTCAATGGAACGAATGACGGCGCCGCACTCTCTCTAATAAAGCGCAGGCATGGCAAACAATGGATCACCAACTCGCAACTTTTTTGGTGTTATTCTCTCTGGATAGCGAACGGGCTGGGCATGGAAGCACCCATCGGGGGCGAAGTCACGATCCTTCTGCAGCGAGTGAGCGCTGGCGATTCCGACGCCGTCAGCGAGTTGATTCCCCTTGTAGTAGAGGAGCTGCGGAGCCTCGCACGGCTACAACTGAGGAGCGAGCGGCCTGGGCATACGTTACAGCCTACGGCGCTTGTGAACGAGGCGTACTTGCGGCTGGTGAGCGACCAGGCACGCGATTGGCAAGGTCGTGCTCACTTCATTGGGGTGGCCGTCTCTGTCATGAGGCGAATTCTTATCGATCACGCGCGCCGCAAGCAAGCGCTGAAACGTGGCGGAGCAGAACTGATCACCGGGGATGCCGAAGAGTACGCCGGTTTTTCCTATGAGCAAGCGGAAGAACTGATTATTTTGAACACAGCGCTCGACCGGCTGGAAGGGATGAATTCGCGGCAGCGCCAAGTCGTGGAACTTCGGTATTTTGGCGGGCTGTCGGTTGAAGAAACGGCGGAAGTTCTTAACGTCTCCGCGGTAACTGTTAAACGCGATTGGGTCGCGGCCCGGGCTTGGTTAAAAGGACAGGTGCGTCCCAAAGCACTTGGCTGACGAATTCAATGGCACCGGCAGAGTGGGATCGGGTTTTCGAGCTGTTCCATGCTGCGCGCGAGAG
>DASRFK010000076.1:0-57433 GCA_035651635.1 Verrucomicrobiia bacterium
CACAGATTCGGGGCGGCCGCAGATGGAAGGTGTCGGTTCAGCGGTCGACCATGGCACGGAACTGGCTCTCTATGACCTTCGCAAACTTGGGAACAACTGAGTTCTGGACCTATGAGCCTCGATAAGCTGCCAGTAAACGCCTTTGACTGCATTGTCATCGTAGTATTGGTCATTGGCCTGATGCGGGGACGGAAACAGGGCATGTCTGAAGAGCTGATTGGGCTGGTGACATGGCTGGCCGTGGTGGTGGGGTGTGCATTCGTGTATGAACCTGCTGGTCAATGGTTTGCAAGTACGAGCCCATTTAGTCTCCTGGCTTCCTTCATCATGGTGTATATCGCTGCGGCCCTGTTCATCCTGTCGGTTTTTGCGTTTTGCAGGTCGCGAATGGGCGGCAAGCTGATTGGGAGCGACATTTTTGGACGGGCCGAATATTATTTGGGCATGGGTTCCGGGGTGGTACGGCTTTCTTGCATGTTGCTGGCGTTCTTGGCTTTGCTCAATGCACGCTATTTCAGTCCGATGGAAGTTAGGGCCATGGAAGCCTTTCAGAACGATGTTTACGGGAGCAATTATTTCCCAACCTGGCACACCGCCCAGGAAGTTGTTTTTGAGAAATCATTGTCAGGTCAATGGATTAAAGCCCATTTAGGATTTCTCCTGATCAAACCAACGCAACCCGAGGATAAGCAGTTCCACCAAAAAGAAGCGAGTCTGCCCTAATTGATCTTGGAGAGAGAGCCCGAGGTCCAAATTTGGACGCGCATTGCGCGCCGATTGCAGCCACTGCAAGCATCGCCGTCTGCCTCTCCTCCGCGGAAGATGAGCGGGCCTTTCCATGAACCGTGCGGCAACCCGAAGGTTTTGGAGTGCGCACGCTGTGCGGCGCTTTTCGGGATAGCACCACCTCCGAAAGCGGCGCAGAGCGCCGCACTCCAAGACGCTGACGCGCCCTCCTGTGGCGGGTTCATGGTCCCAATGCAGGATCTGGCTATCGTGGAGGCTTTCGATGATCGACCCTCCCAAGCGTGCGAAGGGGTCTTCTTGATCTTCTGAACCTTTCCTGAAAGCCTAGCCGGCGACCTTTTGTAGTTATGGCCGGCTTTTTTTCCCAAACCACCCTCGAACAAATCCGAGCCGCCAGCGACATCGTTGAAGTCATCGGCTCGTACATTCCGCTCAAACGCGCGGGGGCCAATTTCGTTGCGCTGTGCCCGTTTCACCGGGAGAAATCGCCCAGTTTCAACGTCAACCCGCATCTGCAGATCTTTCATTGCTTTGGCTGTCACAAAGGCGGCGACGTGTTCAGCTTTGTCAAAGAGTTCGAGTCGGTGGACTTTCCGGAGGCAGTGCGTCGGCTGGCGGAACGGGCGCGCATCCCCCTTGAGTATCAGCAAGGCGGAGGGGACCAGCGGTTGCGCGGACTTAAGGAGAAGTTGCTGGAGATTCACGAGCAAATCACGCAACGGTGGCAAACGGCTCTCGCCAATGACGCCGCGGGACAGGTGGCGCGCGAGTACCTTGCACGGCGCGGCGTATCGGCCGAGGCAATCGAGTTGTTCCGCCTCGGATACGCGCCCGACGCGTGGGACGACACGGTCAATTGGAGCCGCGGCAAAGGTTACGAACCGGCGATGATGGAGCGAGCCGGGCTGATCCTGCACAAGCAGGAAAGCGACCGCTATTACGATCGGTTCCGGGGACGGCTGATGTTCCCGATTTGCGACGAGCAGGGCCGGGTAATTGGTTTCAGCGGGCGAGTCCTGGCAGGGGACGAAAAGTCCGCCAAGTATGTGAATTCACCTGAAACGCCGATCTTCACCAAGAGCAAAGTTTTCTTTGGCCTCGATAAATCCAAACGGGCCGTGCTCGAAGCTCAATCCGCGGTGGTGTGCGAAGGCCAACTGGACCTGATCGCGTGTTTCATGTCCGGCGTGCAAAATGTCGTGGCGCCGCAGGGCACCGCCTTCACCGGCGAACATGCGCGCATTCTTAAGCGTTACGCCGAGGAAGTGGTGCTGTGTTTCGATTCGGACCAGGCCGGTCAAAACGCGGCCGTGCGCTCGCTGGACCATTTGCTGGCTTCCGGCCTCGCGGTGCGAGTGGCGGTGATTCCATCGCCGGATGATCCGGACAGCTTTATTAAGGCGCATGGGGGCGCTGCGTTTAAGAAGCTCATCGATGAGGCCGCCGGGTTTTACGATTTTTACCTGGACCGCCTGTGCCGTGAAAACGATGTGAGCAGCGACCGTGGCCGGCTTACGGTGCTGCGCGAGATGTCGGTTGCCGTGCTAAAGAGCGGCAACGTCGTCCTGATCGATAAGTACGCCCAAAAGACCGCCTTGCGTTTGGGCGTCACGCCCGACGCCGTGCGACTGGAATTCAAGAAGGCATCGGCGCCCCGGAATACCGGGCCTGAGCCCGATGAGGAAGCGACTGGCGCGCAGGAAGAGGCGGCGGCACGGCCAGGGCCGGTCGAATCACACTTACTGAAGTTGCTGCTGACGCAGGAAGACCTGGCGGGCTGGGCGGCGGCACACTTGGAGCCGAACTGGATCGAGCATCCTTTGGTTAAACAAGTGGTCCTGCTGAGGCTGGAAGCGGAGCGAAATCAGACCTGGCAAAATCTGGCGACATTCCTGGCGCACTGCCCCAGCCCCGAAATGCAAGCCCTCATCACGGAAGCGACGGCCGCCGAACGACCGGTGCCCAATCCCGCACAGCAACTTAAAGACGTCGCTCTGCGCCTGCGGAACCAATTCATTACACGTCAAATGACGGGCTTGCTCCAGCAATTGCATCAACCCGGGATCAGTGAGGAGGAACGTTTAGTACTGTTACGCCGCCAACAAGAGTTGCGCGTGTCGAAAGCGCAGCCGTTTGGGGGATAGGAAGCGCGCCTTTGGCGCTTGGGGGATTTGGTTTCGGTGGCGGTCCTAGGGCTGGCGCCCTAGGCTGGTATGAAGGGCGCCGTTGGCGCCAAGGCGAGGGACCAGGGTTGCCGACCGGTCGTACGTTCCCGCGCGACACGACGCCAACGGCGTCGCTCATACCAGCCTAGGCCGGCGGCCTAGGAACGCCGCGGAATTTCCGCTTGCGGGCCGACGGCCAGCCTCATATACAAACGTTGTTAAACAAAGGATGCCTTATGCCACAATCATTGAGTTTGGTCATCCTACATCTGGTGTTCAGCACCAAAGACCATCATAAATGGCTCGACGCTCCCGTGGCACCACGAATGTATGGTTACCTGGCCACCGTCACTCGCGACTGCGGGTGTGAGGCTTAGCTATTTTTGCACGAGGGTATGCTCGGCCATCCGGCGGTACAGTTTCAAACCTTTGCGCACGGTTTTGAATTGCAGCAGAGTTCCGGCAACGAACCCGGCCGTGAGCATCAGCGACATCACCCCAAGGGCGTCTCTGGCTAAAACGTCGCCGGGAGAACGGACCGGCGCCGACTTGGGCCCATTCCGGCTGGTACTGGGTATAGCCAGGCCCTGCTCCGCGCGTTCGTTCGTCGTCACGGGGACAGCATAGTCACTGGGTCGAACGACCGCACCGGTGCGTCTGGCATAAACTTGCGTGAATTCGGCGCCAAAAAATAAAATTACCGAGGCATAGTAAACCCACATAAGAATCACAATCACCGAACCGGCGGCGCCGTAGGCTGAACTGGTGCTTTGGCGTCCCAGGTACAGGCCCAGCAGAATTTTGCCGATGCTGAAAAGCAGGGTCGTGAGCATGGCGCCGATCCAAACCTTGCTCCAGGGGACATGGACATCGGGCAGGTACTTGAAGATCATGGCAAAGAGCACCGTGACTACGCTGAACGAGACCACAAAATCCAGGATGTGCGCCAGCCAGCCGGCGAGCGGAAGGCTATTGCCCAGATGGGAGGTGAAGGCGGCCAGCGCAGTGGAAATCGCCATCGACACCAGCAACAGGAAACCGATGCCCAAAACCATCGAGAAAGATAAAAACCGGGTGCGGATCTGGTTCCAGATGCTGACGCCCGGCTTGGTTTTTACCTTCCAGATGGTGTTCAAAGAATCCTGCAGCTGCCCAAACACACCGGCAGCGCCGAACAGCAAGGCCACAAGCCCGATGATGGTCGTCACGAGACTGGTTCCTTTTCGTTGCGCAGACATCATGGATTCGACCATTCCGGCCGCGCCTTCCCCAAGCATGGCGCGCAACTGCTGCTCGATTTGATGGCGCACCGAGTCGACACCGAAAGCCAGGCCGGCCAATCCGACTACAATCGCCAGCAAAGGACCAATTGAGAAAATGGCGTAGTACGCCAGCGCCGCGCTTAAGCGAAGCGCCCGGTCCTCGCCGAACTCATTGAACGTGTCTTTTAAAATGCTCCAGAGACTTTTAATGCGCATGACCGTCCTCCTTCCGTGTGAACTTAATCGGATTCGCCAGATTCCGCCACGCCGCGCAACCGCTCCGAGCTAAGGATTTAACCCCAGCGGGCTCCAGTTCCTGCCCCGTTGCCAAGCGGGGCGGCCAGTGCGATGATCTGCGCAAGGGAGACTCTGAAATGGCCAATGTCAAAGACCCATCCATCGCCGGCCTGTTCAGCGAGGCACGCCGGTCCACCCAAACATTCATTCACGAGGAGATTGAGTTGGCTAAGGCCGAATTCTCCGAAAAGGCGATCCGTTACCGTGAGGCAATGGCGCGAGCCGGCGCGGGTGCTTTCATCCTCTATGGCGCGGTCATCGTGCTCTTGACCGGGCTTGGCTGGCTGGCGTCGTTTTTGTTTCAAACTCTTGGCCTGGACTCGATGCCGGCCCGGACCGCGGGTTTTGGCAGTGTGGGAATATTGGTGATAATCGTCGGCAGCCTGGTCTTGTTGAAGGGAATAAGTGCTCTGTCGCGCACCTCAGTCGTCCCGGAGAAAACGTTGGATACGCTCCCACACTTCAAAGGACTTCAGGCGCAATCCAGAGCGGCGACGGGTCAGCCGGGTGGCTCGCGACGGGCCGCGAAGCAAATCGAGTCCGAAATCGTGGCCACCGAGGAGCGCCTGGGCAAACACCTGGAAGCGCTGGCCGGACGCCTGAGTCCAACGCGTTACTTGCGCGCCGCGAGCATCCGCGTTAAGGCCAACCCGGTCCGTTGGAACCTGGCGGCATTGGCAAGCGGTTTTGCCGGCAGCGTCTGGTTCGTGCGCAAGCTGCGGAAGTCGTTCGATTAACGCATCGGTATGCCTTCGGTTGCCAGCGAGGCCTTCACCAGGATAAAAAGATCGCTGCGCACCTGCTCCCAGTTCTCTGATTGATCCGTCCAGGCCCGCAGTTCGTAACTGGCGGTGCCGTTGTTCAGATTGGTCAGCAGCGTTTGAACGGGGCCATCCTTGGCCACCAGCGGATGACCTCCAGCGACGCGCCGCAACACATCCATCACCCTGCGCGGTTCAATTTCCGAAGCGACCGCGACCGGCATGCTGATTAGGCGTCGGCGCTGGGAAAAAGTCCAATTGGTGACCGGGTCGGAAATCAGTTTGGCATTGGGGACGATAATCTCCGAACCGTTGGACGTGCGCACGATGCTGGCCCGGATCCCGATCCGTTTAACCACCCCTTCGGTATTGTCCAGCTGGATGACATCGCCCACTTTGACCGGCCGTTCGAAAAGCAAAATGATGCCGGAGACGAAATTGTTGACGATGTTCTGCATCCCAAACCCGAGGCCGACTCCGAAAGCGCCCGCCAGGATCGTTAACTTGGTGAGGTTAAATCCGAGCATGGCCAGGGCGATGAGAAATCCGACCAACAGAATGACGTAGTGAAGCGTCTTGGAGATCGAGTAATGCAGCCCGGGCGCCATGCGCACATGCGGGTAAACCTCTTCTTCCAGCACAAAACGCAGCAGACGCGACACAAGGAATGCACCCCAGAGAACGGCCGCAAATAACAACACGTGGCCGACGGTGAAATTGAGAGTCCCGATGACGATCCGGGCGCCCACGGCCGTCCGCAGCGCGTTTGCCAGCGACTGCCTCAAAGCCAGTTTCTCCAGCACGTAAAAGGTCCACGCAGCCACGGCGACCCATTGCAAGACGCGGCCCACCCAGGCGGTCAGCAACGCGGTATGGCTGCGGACCATGCCCAGCCGCGCCAGCGGCGACACTGTCAGTAGCACCGTCACCAGGGCTTCACCGACCCTGATGGCCGCGTACAGGACCAACGCCAGGTAAGCGGCGGAGAAGGTCACGTTCCCCACCAGGCTGCTGAGCCGGCCATATCCCACCAGGTTGCACAACAGAACTCCCCCCAGGAGCGCGGCAGCGAGCCGAAGACTGGCCAAAAGGATCTTGCGCGAAAGCGCCGAAGTATTGAGGAATTGCCCCGCGCGGCGCCGGCCCAGGAGCACGAGGCAATAAATGAACCCAGCCAGTGTCTCGGGCAGGAAGAGCAGCCGCCACATGGCCGGCTGCGAAGCGGCCACCGTGCGCAATTGGTCGATCAGGTACAGACAAGCCAGCACATTCAGGGTTCCAAACAGGCTCGGGGCCAGTAACCGGCGCAGCACCATCAAGGCCGGGATTACCGCCAGGGCGCCCAAAATCGACCAAAGCAGACGAGGTGCCTCCGAATAGATCCACGGACTGGCGAGCAACGCGATCAGCAGCGCGCTGGCCACTGGCGCGCCAAGGCTCCGGGCCGTCGGTTCCAACGTCTCATTGGTCAGGCTCAGAATGCTCAGTTTGCGATGCGCGCGCGCCAGCACCACTGCCAGCGCTACGAACAGGAGCAGCTGCAAGAGCATTCTCTCGCCCCGGCGCGCAATGTAGGAACGCAGTTCCTTCGACTGTCGGTCGAGCGAGTGCTGGCCTTGGGTCGTGAGCGTCTGCGGAGCGTCGTGGCGAAGTTCACCGCTCCACAAAGGCGGGCTGTCACGCACAAACAAATGGCGCATGATTTGGTTGCGCGCCTGGTCGATGGCGTTGATCGATTCCTGCACCCGGGTTTGCTCCTCAGTCACCCGGCTTTGCAACCGGAGCGCCTGGGTCAACTGCTGATTGACTTGTTCGTGGGCTTTTTTGATTTCCTCCAAAACGGAGTCGACGCGCTGGAGCAGTTCCGGTGGAGCGTCGGCGGGGGTGAGGGCTTTGCGTGTCTGTTCCCACGAACGGGCGATCTGATCCAAATGCTGGGCATTGCCCTGAAGTTGTTTGGCGTGACGGGTTAGGCTGCGGTTCCCTTCGGCCAGCTCCTCGCTGAGGCCGCGCCAGCTGTTCTCCAGGCGGCCGAAAAGCTCCAGCGAAGTGCTGTGCGCCAAAATGCGCGCGTTTTCTTCCGACCGCGCGCCGATTTCTTCAGTGACCACGGGCAGTTGTTGTTCGATAGCCGTGATGCCCGGGTCCGAAGTCGATTCGGCCTCGATGGCTCGAATGCTTGAAAGCGTCGATTCCGATTGGGCGGCGATTTCGGTAGTGGCGATGGGAACGGCGTTGGTCGCGGCTGCGGGGGGGGCGTTGGTCATGGGTGAAGCGCCTGCGGACATTTGGCGAATGCCCGCTAAAATTACCCACACCAGCGACAATTTTAAGAGTCGATGCATCAAATTTTGATTTCTCTGTCGCGTAAAATACGCTCGGTCCGCCGCGGATGAAACAGAGGTACTTTCCTCCCTTTAGCCGGCTCGGGTTTATACCCCATACAAGAATGGGCGCTTCCGATCTAGGAGTGAATATATGCTTGGGGGTCGTGCTGCGTGCGTTGGGAACTCAAGGGAAGCGGCACGGGTTAGGGAGTGAGCCCCGAAGAATGTCCCGCCCTGGCGCTGGGTCGCTGTGTCCGAATAGGAACAGCAGCGATTGCTAGGCTAGGCGCGCTTTTTGTGCCGGCACGGTGTTTTGGGGTGTTCACCATGCCTGCTGAAAGGCGCCCGCTTAGCTTGGCGTTAGCGTCAGCGGCGGGCTTAAAATTCAGGGATCCCTGTTAAGGAGCGCCAGAATTGCCACGAATTCGCTCGGACCCCGACGAAGTTTTTTTAGGCAACCGCGATCCGATTTCCTTCCGGCGCCGAATATTGATCGCGACCTGCATTTCCGAGCTCGCGCAATTCCGACCCTCCGGGCTGCCCACATGTAAATGGGGATATCGTTCCGGGGGTCTTGCGACCCCCGGCACTGTCTGTGAACCCTTGCGGGTTGAGGCAATCCCCGCACGCTGGCGATTACCTACTGGAAGGAATTAGTGCGAGGCGCTGGAGTCAACTCCGTGCCGCGATTCAGTCCCGGGGGCAAATCGGTGCGCGTGCCCAGTCCGGCTGGCAACGCTGTGCTGTTGGTTCGACCCGTGGGCGTGACATTCGGGCTGGTGGTTGAGCCCGTCTGCGTGCCGGCCGCGCTGTTTGCGCCGGCGCCGCCGATTTGAACACCGGCACTGGTTGCGGGCGTCCTCGAGTTGAGGTTTTGAACCGTGCCGGCCATTCCGGGGACGTTCATCATGTCTCGGATCTGAATTACACCGGGAACTTGCTGCACCAAGGCACTGATTTGACGCTTCTGCTCGATGGTCGGAACGATCCCGGTAACGGTGACCACACCCTGCTGCACGCTAAAATCGACGGGGACCGGAGTTCCTGCCACCTGGATCTGGGGAACAACCGATTGCCGCACCCGCATCAGCAGTGCCTGGTCCTGGGGTCCGGCAATGCCGGCTTGCTGGGCCGGGCTGGCGGTCAGCTTATTGATCACCGCTACGACGCCCGGCGTTTGCTGAACGGCAGCCTCGACCTGCTGCTGCTGCGCTACGCTCGGAACTGCTCCCAAAACCGTCACCACTCCGTTTTGCACTTGAAAATGCAGCGGGGCCCATGAGCCCGAACCTTGCACGCGGGCGACGACCGTTTGCTGCAGTTGTCCCAGAAGCGCCTGGTCCGCGGGCGTAATCGCCGTGTCTTGCACGGTCCCGCCTGGGTTCGACGTTTGGGTTGCGGGATTTGGTAACTGATTTGGCGCCAGGCCCTGCCGTTGAGGCTGGCCCGAAGGCAAGGTCGGAGTCGGAAGAGTGCTGGCAGCTGTCGCGGGTGTCGGTACGCCGGCACTGGGGGCCGCGGCTGCACTGGGTGCCGGGGCCGCAACGGGCGCGGTTTGGCTTTGGACGAGCGGGTCTGCCGCGAAGACTAACGCGCTCAACGTGATCAGTTGGAATTTCATCGCTTCTCCTTTCGCATTGCGCGGCATTCTACGTTCTATGCCGACGCGCTACAGAAAACCTCCACCGCCAAATCCGTCGCTCAAATGGGGTCTTGTTCGTATAGGGGAATCCCGATGGCGCCGATCCCAGCGGGGTTAGGAGTCCGGCCTTTAGGCGGTTCGGCGCCGGGCCGCCTAAAGGCGGGACTTCAAACCGGCGGGACTCCAAACCGAATTCTAGCCAAATTGGCGCTTGGCTAGAGTTTGCTATCAGGGTCGGGCTTGGTTGCGCGCTCTGGCGGGGGAAATGAGAAGGGTCGCGAGACCTCGCCGGGCTGATTGTATTCGAGCCAATAATCCTGGATTAATTTCCCCAATTGGACGCAATTCTCAAATTCGAACGGCTTTACCAAGAAGGAATTTGCGCCAAGTTTATAGGCGAGATTGACGTCGCGCAGCGAGTCTGACGAGGTTAACACGAGAACGCGCAAGCCGGCTAGGTTCGGTTGCTGACGAACCCAGCGCAGCACGCCAAACCCGTCCACGATTGGCATTTTCAGATCCAGCAGGAGTAAATCCGGCAACGGATACTCCACTCGATTGGAGAACTTCCCCTCTCCTTTGAGGTACAAAATGACTTCCTCGCCATTGTGCACCACGTAGAGCGGGTTTTGGACTCCTCCCCTGGAGAAGGCCCGTTTTATCAAGAGCACATCGTCCTGAGAATCCTCCGCCAAAAGAATGATACCGCGCTCAATCATAAATGCACTCGAACGAACAAACGTCTCTGGTAAGAGGCCGCAGGGCAAATGGGGGATTCACCTTCCCGGAAGTATCGCAGTGCCCGTAAGCAGTCAGGGACACAGATGGATTTATTTCCAGGACCACTCTAAGCCGTAACGATGCAGTTCAACCACGGATGGACACGGATGAACACTGATAAAATGAGCGGATTGCCATCAACGCGGCTGCCTGAGCTCGCATCACCTTTAGGTGAACGGAGCAGCCTTGCCCGAGATAGCTTCTGCCCCTGTCTGATCCGTGCGATCGGTGTTCATCGGTGGTTTTTAGTTAGCTGCATTGTTTGGGCTAAGAGCTGTTTTAGAGTTTGGAGTCCCGCCTTTAGGCGGTTCGGCGCCGAACCGCCTAAAGGCGGGACTCCAAACCCAATTCTAGCCAAAATTGGCGCTGGGCTAGAGTTTGCTAAGGCTGCCTTCAGGCGGTTTTGTCGCCGGGCCGCCTAAAGGCGGAGTCCAAACCGACGAACTCCGAACTCCATACGCCCAAGTCGGTAATTTTAAAACGCGCTCTAAAGCTGGAGCCACTTGCCGGTGGCACTTTGCAGCAATTTAGAGAGCGCGTCGACCGAATGGGGCTTGACGTAATATTCACGCGCCCCTAATTCCGTAGCTCGTTGGATATCTTGCGCATAGGAGGAGGAGGAGAGCACGACCGCCGGGATTTGCCGCAAATCGGGACGCCCGCTCAGCCAGGCTAGAACATCAAAGCCGCTCATGCGAGGCATCTTCAAATCCAAAATGATCAAAGCCGGCAAAGGGTACCTCGTCCGGTTATCGTAAGGATCGTGCCCGGACAAATAGTCCACCGCCTCCTGGCCGTCGTTGGCCACTTGCAGCGGAAAAAGCATCTCCGCCCGTTTCAGCGCCAACCGGAACATGACGACGTCGGTCTCTTCGTCCTCGGCCAGCAGAATGATTCCGGTGTTTGCGCTCGGAGGCACGGACATAGGCAACCTAGCGTGCCACGTGAGCCGCCGACGCGCTGCGTAGTTCGACCCAGAAGGTGCTGCCCTCGCCTGGTTTGGATTCGACCCACACCCGGCCGCCCATCCGCTCGACGACTTTGCGAACAATAGCCAGGCCGATGCCGGTGCCCTCGTAGCCTGTGGTGAGGCGCTCGAACATACCAAAAAGTCTGCGCTGGGCCTCGATGGGGATCCCAATCCCATTATCCTCGAGGCTGATGCGCACCAGGCTGTCCAGGCGGTGCACTCGGAGGTTGATCCGGGGCCGTGTGCCGGGTTTGACGAATTTCACCGCGTTGCCCAGCAGGTTCGAGAAACATTGAGTTAAGAGGCTTTCCTCGCCCAGGACGGTTGGCAACGGGTCAAGAATATGAATATCGGCTTTGTCGCCCTGGAGGTTCGGGTATGACTCGAGCAGGCTGGGAATCAGCCGTGCCAGGTCCACCGAGTGCAGCGGCAGTTCCTGCAAAACCGCCTTGGTATAATTGAGCGCGTCCTGGATCAGCTGGTCCAGGCGGCTGGCGCTGGCGATGATGCGCCGGCAGGCGTCCACCAACTCCGGCGAGGAGCCGGGGGCCGACCCCAACTCCTCAAGGATAATCCCGGCGAAGGTGCTCATCGCGCGCAGCGGCGCGCGCATGTCATGAGTGATCGCGTAAGAGACGTGTTGTAACTCCGTCATCATTTCCTGCAGCTTCGCGGTGCGCTCGCGCACTAGTCTTTCAAGCTGCTCCTCCGAGCGGCGCCGTTGCACGGCCAGCGCGACCTGGCTGGCGATGGTAATCGCCAGCCGCAGTTCTTCGTCCGTAAACGCGTGCGGCTGGTTGTAGTAAATCATGAATTTGCCCAGCAGCCTGCCTTCATAGCTAATCGGTATGAAGGCCAGTGACCGGATGCCTTCCCGGTCCAAGGCTTCCCTCACGCTGGGTTCGAGCTGGCCTGTTTGCTGGACGCAAACCGGTTGCGCATCGAATTGATCGGGGGCCCAGGGTGAGTGTCCCTCGACCTGCCGCCGATATTCCTCCGAGAGAGCATGCCAGGCCTTAAAGCGCATCACTCCGTCGGCGTCCAGAAACAGGATGGCGCTGCGATCGGCCAGCACCGAACGGGTGAGCGCGTGCAGGGCTGCCTCGTAGATTTCTGGCAATGGGCGTGCCTGGTTTACGGCCTGCACGACACCATAGAGATTTTGCTGCTGCTGTTGCGAGCGCCTCTGTTCGGAGAAATCTCGAAACACCAGTACGATCCCGAAGAGAGGCCCGCCCGGGCGGCGGATCGGCGCCGCGGTGTCGTCAATGGCGGTTTCTTTTCCATCCCGCGCAATGAGCACAGTATGATTAGCCAGTCCGACCACAGTGCCCAGGCGCATAACTTTGGCCACCGGATCCTCGACCGGTTGCCTGGTAGCTTCATTGATTATCCGGAAGATCTCCGCCAGCGGCCGCCCGGATGCCTCCGCCTTGCTCCATCCTGTCAGCCGCTCGGCTTCGGCGTTGATGAAGTTGACCCGTCCCTCGGGATCGGTCAGCACGACGGCGTCACCAATGCTGGTCAGCGTTGTCGCCAGCAATTCCTTTTCCCGGACCAGAGCTTCCCGGGCGGCCACCAGGTCGCTGATGTCCTGGATGATCTTGGAGGCGCCGATGATTCGCCCCTCCTTATCTTTGACCGGCGAGACGCTCACTGCCACCGGGATTCTGCGTCCGTCTTTAGCCAGCCGAACGGTCTCCAGCCGCTCAATGAGCTTGCCTTCCCGGAGCCGCCCCAGGATTTGGTCTTCTTCGCTAAGGCGCTCCGGCGGAAAGAGCACGGTGACCGGCTTGCCGATAATTTCCTGGGCGCGATAACCGAACAGCCGTTCGGCGGCGGCATTCCAGCTTTGCACCACGCCGTTGAGATCTTTGGCAATGATGACTTCACCGGAAGACTCGACGATGGCTGCCAACCGCGCGCTGGTTCGCAAAGCCGCCTGCTTCTCGCTGAAGTCCCGAAACACCAGAATCACCCCACCCAGGGTACCGTCGGACCTCCCAATGGGCGCGGCGCTGTCATCGATGGGTGTTTCTTGGCCATCTTTGGCGACCAGAATGGTGTGATTGGCCAGCCCGATCACTTTGCCGCTGCGCAGGACTTTAGCGACGGGGTTTTCCACCGATTGGCGGGTGAATTCGTTGATGATCCGAAAGACAGTGGGGAGCGGTTGGCCGGCGGCCGCCCGCGCTGGCCAGCCGGTCAGACGCTCGGCCTCAGCGTTGAAAAAAGTAATGCGGCCCTCAGGGTCCGTAGCAATCACCGCATCGCCGATGCTAGCAAGCGTGGTTGCCAGGACCTCCTTTTCCTCCTTGAGTTTGGCTTCGGCGCTTTGTCGCTGGGCGACTTCGACCAGCAGCCGCCGTTGCGAGCGATGCATGCTTTCAATGGCGCCGATAATAAACGCGCACGAGAGAAGGTAGCCCCCCATCGAAGCGGTTTCAGCAGCGCTGTGGAGTCCAAGTCGATGGGCTTCGCCAAGGTAATTCCAGTCCGCCACTAAGCTGCCTAGCAAAGCCGCCAACAACCCCGGGCCCAGGCCGCCAAACCACGCCGCGAAAGCGACCGCGGGAAAGAAAAAAATATAGGGCAACCGCTCCGGGCCGACGACTCCGTTGATGGCGTAGCGCGCCAGCCAGCCCAGTGCGACCGCACCGGGGGCCAAAGCATAACGGACCAAGGTCCAGGAGATTCTCGAGTCGATCCTGCCTGTCATACGGTTATCGCCCTGCTCCGCAGCCGGTGGGTGGCTTAACTGGTACCCCTTATGGCCGTGGAGGTTGCGAGACGACTCAGTATGCAAGGGAGCCAGCAATCGAGCAAAAGAAATTGTTGAGCTTTGGCAATAGAATATGGGGGCAAACTCTCTCGAGTGGGGTTCCACCAATCACCAATCGAGAGCGCCGATGAGCCCAGGCATCTTAGTAGACACTTGAAATCGTCACATTGGGGTAATCACCTTATCCAGTTCCCACAAAAGGACACTGTAGACGGGGACTGAAGAAGGCTTCGCCGCGTTTAATGGACTTGCGAACCACTTCCTTGGGTTCAGAACGCCGCGCTGGGCGCCGGACACTTTTCGATGGGGGCGCGCCTTACCAGGCTTGCGTAGTAGGCAGGCGGCAGCAGTTCAGCCAGAAGTCGACCACTTCCTTAATCACGAAGTACAAGGTTTCCAACGAGCAGGGTTTTAAAATGAATGAGTTAGCTCCTAAATCGTAGGTGCGTGCGACGTCTTTTGAATGGTTTGAACCGGTGAAAAGAATTAGAATTTTACGATTACCTCAACGACCTTGAGCAATCGTCCATGGGCGTCGCGCCAGGATCCATCCTTTTTCCGCACTGCCAGACTGCGGAACTTGTGGCCTCGAACAATCCCCATTTCTCCCTCCGCGCTCTTCTGAATTCGTCTGGTTGAGTGGCGAACCAAGGCGATTGAGACTTCTTCGTCGCTCATATAGGTATTAAAGAATGCTTATTCGAACCGGCAGGGCCTGTCCTGTTTTGGCTTTTTGTCACCGTGTATTGGCGTCATTTAAAGTCAACCCTGGCAGGCTTTAAGTGACATAGGACGCCGGAAGTTCTGCTCGCCGTCAGAAACAGCTTGCTTCGCGACAAGATTCTTGAAGCTGCGGCAGTGGCGACGTGGGCCGGCACGTCTCGTTCACTTCAATTTTTTGACCAGCACCTTGGAGTTGCGGCCGCTCTGATCGTACTTTTCCCGGCGCGCCGGCGGGAGGTCATCCGGAGTGCCCTCGGCAAATCCGCCTTTGGATTGGAAGTAGGTGAAAGCCTGGGTGGAAAGGGTGATGAGCTCGCTGAACCCCAATTCTCGTGTTTTGTTTTCGACGAATTGGATCAGTTTGCGCCCGATGCCCTGGTTTTCATGAGCCGGGCTCACGTATAGAAAAGCGAGTTCAGCTTTGCTTTGTTCCGGATAGGTGTGCAAAGCGACGCAAGCCACCGGGTTCTTATCGATTTCGAATATGTAATAATCGGTGAGCTGCTTTTCGATGCTCGAACGGCTGCGCTTGACCAATTCCTCGCTCGCTACCGATGACTTGGTCAGGTTCAGGATACTGCGGATGTCCTTTTTCATCGCGCGCCGGATTTGCTGAAACTCATTGGCGTAAATGAGGGTACCGACGCCTTCGTTGGTGAAAACTTCCGCCAGCAAACCTTCTTCGAGCAAACCGCTGATTACATGCACGCGAGGGACCCCGGCTTTGCAGGCGGCCACCGCGTGGATCGCTTTGGAAAGCGTGTTCGGATGGATCTCGCTTTTCTGCAGCGCCAGGACCGATTCCAAATCCGCCACGGCCATCTGACGGATTACATGATCTCCCACCAGAATGCCGTCCTGGGCCGTGATAAACATCAGCTTGGTCGCTTTGAGCGACTCGGCTACGGCCACGGCGATGCTATCGGAATTGACCCGGTAGGTTTTGCCGTCGCCATCGAACCCGAGTGGCGGCAACACCGGGATAATCCCGTTATCCAAGAGCTTTTGGCACAACTCGACGTCGACTTTCTCGACTTTGCCGGTGAACAGGTGATCCACACCGTGGCGGATGCCGAGCGGGTGCGCGGTAATGGCATTGGTGCAAGCGGCCCGCAGGTCGTAAGCGGAAATGCCTTCCAGCATTTCATGGCTTAAACGGTTGGCGGCTGTGAGGGCCAGCTTAAGTGTCGCTTCATCGGTCAGGCCGCTGCCGTCCAGGTCGCTGGGAGTCACGCCTTGCTCGAGGGCCAAAGCCTGGATTTGGGCCGAGGCCCCGTGCACCAGCACCACTCGGATGTTGAGCGAGCGCAGCACCGCGACGTCCGCCAGGATGTTGCCGAAGCTCTCGTGCGTGACGATCGCACCGTCTACGCTGATGACGAAAGTCTTCTCCCGGAATTGCGGGATGTACTGCAGGATGCCGCGCAGGTCAGTTAGTTTCACTTGGTTTTAAAACCTTCTGCAACGCTTCCAGGCAGCGTTGGTTTTGCTTGGGTGTGCCCATGGAGATCCGAATCCATTCAGGCAAGTCGTAGCTTCCCATCGGCCGCACGATCACCCCTTGTCTTTGCAGGTCCTGGAAAACCTGCTGGCCTTCGCCGACCCGGACCAAAATAAAGTTCGCGCTGGAAGGAACGAATTCCAATCCCATTTTCTTGAAAGCACGCGCATAGAGCCTTAGGCCGCGCGAGGTGATGCGTTTGGTCCGGTCCGCATGCGCCTGATCGTCCAATGCCCCCAAAGCGGCCGCCTGGGCGATGGAATTCACATTGAACGGCTGCCGGATCTTTTCCAGCTCCGCAATAAACTTCGGCCGCCCGATACCGTAGCCCAGCCGCACCCCGGCCAGGCCGTAAATTTTGGAAAAAGTGCGCATCAGGATGAGGTTCTGGCGGGTGCCGTCGGCAATGCCCGGAATAAGGTCCAGCGGACGGTCGAGAAATTCCACGTAGGCCTCATCCAAGGCGACCAGCACTTGGGAGGGCACGCGCCCCAGGAAGTCGGCCAGCGCTTCGGGTGAAACGGCGGTCCCGGTCGGATTATTGGGATTGGCTACGAACACGATGGCCGTTTTGGGTGTGATCGCCGACAACATCGCCTCCAGGTCATGGCCAAAATGGCGCGCCGGAACCACGACGAGCCGGGCCCCGAACAGGGCAGTGACGATCGGATAAACGGCGAAGCAATACTGCGACACGACCACTTCGGTGTCCGGCGACAGAAGCGCGTGTCCGAGCAGTTCGAGAATCTCATTCGAACCGTTCCCCAACACCAGATGGGCGGGAGTCACCCCCAGCTTATCGGCCAATTTTTGCTTCAGATAAAAGGCGCTGCCATCCGGGTAGAGGTTCACTTGACCCAAGGCTCTGCGCATGGCGGCCAAAGCCAGGCGCGACGGTCCCAGCGCATTTTCGTTCGAGGCGAGCTTGATGATCGACTCGGGTGCGAGCCCAATGTCGCGCGCGACTTCAGCGATGGGCCGGCCCGGCTGGTAGATGGGAAGGGTTTTGAGGACAGGGTTCACTTTGCAGTTTTTTAATTCTTAATTCTTAATTCTCAATTCTTAATTGAGAGGATCTGGGCACGGGAACCACCGAGCTGGGTTGTCTTGAGGATCGCCGTTAGAATCCTAACCAATTCCAAACAATCGTTTACTAACGGTGTTATTCGGGCTGGCGGTACGATCCCAGAATCTCGCAGCAATCGCAGCCAGTAGTAAGATTCGCGCGCCTCTTTAGACGCAATGCCCATTTTGGCAACGAAATCGCGTCGGCTCACTGCGGCGATGGCTTCTTCGACATTCGAACCAATTCCCGTCCCGGCCCGGAGGACTTGGCTGCCCAAATCAAACTCTTTTCGGCTCCTGAGCCAGCGTGCGACGTTAACAATGCGAAGCGCAAAGGAATAACTCTTATCCTTGATGATGTTGGGTTTCATTAGGGTTCCACAGCTGCTGATTAACTGATGCTCAACCGGACAGCAACAATCCGAATCCTCAGTCCGGCCGAAATCAAAAATTAAGAATTAAAAATTAAGAATTCGGTGGTTTCTCGGCTTCTCCGGGTAGTCTCTCTCCCGCTCCGGGATAGAGCAGTTGATAATCGATCGCCTGGACTCCGACGATCGCCGCGACGCCGAGGACATCGTGGGCGTTGGAGCCGCGCGAGACATCGGCCGCGGGGCGGTCCAGCCCCAAAAGTATTTGGCCGTACGCATTAGCGCGAGCGATGTGCCTGACGAGTTTGCTGGCGATGTTGCCGGAGTTTAAGTCGGGAAAGATCAGCACATTGGCATTGCCGACAATCTTGCCCTGCGGCGATTTGCGCGCGGCAATTTCCGGCACCAGGGCGGTATCGACCTGCAGTTCGCCGTCGAATTCGGCATCGATTTCGCGCGCCAGCGCTTTTTTTTCCGCGAGCGCAGTCGCGGCTTGGATGCGGCCAAGAGAGGGATGATTCGAACTGCCTTTGGTGGAAAAAGACAACAGGGCTACCCGCGGCCTGACGCCCAGAAGATGCCGGGCGAGTTGCGCCGTCGACACGGCAATGTCGGCCAGTTGTTCGACGGTCGGTTCGGGAATCACGCCGCAGTCGGCCATGAACAGCACGCCCTTCTCGCCGTAACTGGAGTCTTCCACCTCCATAATCTGGCAACTCGAAGCGGTCGTAGTTTGCGGCGCTACTTTGATGATTTGAAACAAGGGCCGAAGGACGCTGCCGACATGTTGATTGGTGCCGGAAACAAAACCATCGGCCTGGTGCATGGCCACCATCATGGCTCCGAAATAATTCGGTTGGAGCAGGGCTTCGCGCGCTTCCAGGCTCTTCATGCCTTTGTAGCGCCTGAGGATCTCGAAACGACGCGCGAAGTTGTCCAGATCTTCGCTCTCCGCTGGATTGATAATGCGAATGCCCTCGAGGGAAATGCTCAAGGCCGCGGCGATTTCTTTGACTCGCGAACGGTCCCCCAGGAGAATTGGCGCGCCCAAACGCAACGAATGAAACTGGCGGGCGGCCTGGAGCACGCGCGGCTCGGTGCCTTCCGGGAAGACGATGCGCTTGGGATGGCGCTGCAGCTTTTCAATAACACTACCGATGAATCGCATGGGCGTTAAGTAGCCCAGGCACCCGCAAACTGCAACTCAAAGGCTCAGGGCGCGGCCTTGACGATTTCAAAACGGGCCGTGTTGCCGCTGACCAGGTTGATAATGGCGCCCTTCTTGAGATCCATTTTCTCGATCGCGCTCTGGAATTGTTTGCGATTCGTAATCGGCTGTTGATCGATAAAAGTAATTATATCGCCTGGTTTGATCTGGCTGCGCGCGGCCGGTGAGTTCTTCTCGACGGTGGCGACCAGCATGCCTTCCTGCGAGCTGATGCCCAATTGGTAAGCGAGAGCGGGCGTGATTGGCTTAACGGTAATCCCCAGTTCCACGGCCACGGCCTTCGGCGAGGCGGCCGGTTTTGCGCTGGTTAAAACCGGCTTGGGTTCCGGCCACTCACTCGGACTGACTTTTACCGAAATTGTTTTGCCCTGCCGGAAGACTTCGAGCACGAGAGGCGTTCCAATTTTCTTGCCCCTGATGCTGCCGCGCAATTGTTGAGGCGTCGTGACCACTTGACCATCCACGGCGGTAATGATGTCGCTGGGCCTGAGCTCGGATTTCGCTGCCGGGCCCTCCGGCACAATCGTACGCACGACCACTCCGTCCTGGATCCCGGGGATGAGTTCGCGCAGGTCCGTTTCATCGCGAACGGCGCGCATCCCAATTCCCAGGTAAGGGCGCGTGAACTTGCCGTGCTCGATAATCTGGTCGGAAATCTCTTTCGCCAGGCTGCTGGGGATGGCGAAACCGATGCCGCTGTGCAGGCCCTGAATGAGAGTATTGATGCCGATGACCTGGCCTTCGATGTTGACCAACGGCCCTCCGCTGTTGCCCGGGTTGATCAGCGCATCGGTTTGAATGAAATCCTGGTCCATGGTCATTCCTTCGAGCGTGTCAATCACGGAGCGTCCCTTGGCACTGACGTGGCCAAAGGTCACGCTGTAATCGAACCCGAAGGGCGCGCCGATGGCGATGGCAAACTCGCCGACTTGCGTTTGGCTGGAATCGGCCAATACGGCTGCCGGCAGGTCCTGCGCATCAATCTTGATGATCGCAACGTCCGATTGTGGATCCACCCCGCGGATCGTGGCTTTGTACTGTTTGCCATTTTGGAGCCGAACCCGAACTGTTTCCGCGTCTTCGATGACATGACCGTTGGTGAGAATGTAACCATCCGGCCGTACGATAATGCCCGAACCCTGGCCGATACTCTTCTCGATTGGCGGATGCTTGAATTGTTCGTGAAATTTTCGCCAGAACCCCGGCGGTCTTGGATCGGAGGGATCCTCTTCGTTATCGTCGATGCTGGCCGGCAGCTCCTTCTGCTCGACGCTGATGACCACAACGCTGGGGGAAACCCGGCTGGCGACGTCGACAAAAGCCCGGTCGAGCTGGCGAATGACGTCAAGATTACTGGGGGCGCCGGCAGAGGTTTGTGCACCTGCGGGACAAAAAGTTGCCAACATGGCGGCCCAGAGCATCGCCAGAAAGGTCCATCTGATTCTCGTCATGCGATCAGAGTAAATCCTGTCGGTTGACTTGCAAGAGGACAGTCGATACTCTGTCGACGCTTAAGATTGGATTTACATGCAGGAAACCATCGAAAAACTGCTGGTTTTACAAGATCGAGACCGGCGTATCCGCCGTCTCAATGGTGAGCTGGCCCATATGGAACCCGAACGGCAGATGTTTCAAAGCCGTACTTCCGGGGCGCAAGCGGGTCTGGAGGCAGCCAAAACGCGCGCAAAACAGATCGAGTCCGACCGCAAAAACCTCGAACTGGAAGTCGAAGCTAAAAAGCAGCTGATTGCGAAATACGCCAATCAACAACTTCAAACGCGCAAGAACGAGGAGTACCGGGCACTGACGCACGAAATTGAGATGTGCAAAGAAGAGATTTTTAAGATCGAAAACCGGGAAATCGAGCTGATGGAGCAAGCCGAAAGTGCGCAAAAAGAGGTGGCGCGCGCGACGGTGGCGGCCGCTGAAGCGCGCAAACTCATGGAAGAACAGCTGAGTCAGCTGAACGCTCGCGAACAGAACCTCAAGAAAGAGCTGGCTGAACTAACCGCCAACCGGCAGGAAATGGCAACCGCCGTGGATGAGTCCGCGCGCGCCCGATACGAACGGCTGGTCCGAAACAAGGGCGAGAGCGTGGTGGTGGGCGTTCAGCACGGCGTTTGCGGTGGATGTCATATGCGTTTGCCGGCGCAGATTTTGGTTTCATGTCAGGCCCAACAAGAGTTGGTCACCTGTACGAATTGCGGCCGCATCCTATATTACAGCCACGACATGGATCTGGCTGTCGCCGAGTAACTGGCGAGTTTGGAGTTTCACCTCCAGGCGGAGGTTCTTCCGTGTGAATCGGGGTTCTTCAACAGCATTGTTTTGGGCGCTGGGCGGCTCACAGGGTGAGCAGAACGGCGGGAAGGGAACGGGCTTCTGCAACCGCCTCAGAAATTTACGAAAAAAAGAGTTGCGCGGCCCGGGATTTGCTCGTATGTAGTAGGTGTATCGAAGGTCTGAAGCTGCGCTGGAGTAGTCAGCGTCTTGTCAACCAACGCAGCAGCTTCCCAAATTCAAAGTTCTAAATGGTTTTCGGGGATGGGTTCTCAAACCCTTCGACGCACACACACACAACACAGCAATGAGTACAGCAACCAGAAACGAGAATAGCAATAATGCGGGTGCAGCCCATTCCGGCTCCGGATACCTTGAAATCTCCGAAAAGGGGTTCGGGTTCCTTCGCACGGCCGAGAATCATTTTCACCCTAAACCCACCGACATTTTCGTCACCCCCGACACGATCAAGCGCAGTTTCCTGCGCGAAGGCAGCCTGGTGGAGGGTCCCACTCAGCCTCCGCATCGGGGGAACAGCCCCCAACTCAAAGCGGTCGATCGTGTCAATGGCATGCTTTTCGAGGATTACACTAAGTCGCTGCGCTTCGAGAATCTCACGACCATTGATCCCATCGAAAAGTTCAGGCTTGAGACCAGTCCGGACCTGATCGAAACCAGGGTGATTGACATGGTCACGCCGCTGGGCAAGGGCACGCGTGGCTTGATTGTCGCGCCGCCGCGCACGGGCAAGACCACGATCCTCAAACAAATCGCCAATGCCATCACTGCCAATCATCCCGAGGTGCACGTGCTGGTGTTGCTGATCGACGAGCGTCCCGAGGAAGTCACCGATTTCCAGCGCTCGGTTAAAGCCGAAGTCGTCGCCTCGTCAAACGACCAGGATCTCGAGACCCACGTGCGCTTGTCCCGTTTTATGATCGAGCGTTGCCGCCGCATGGTGGAAGCCGGCAAGGACGTGTTCGTTCTGCTGGACTCAATCACGCGCGTAGCTCGCGCTTATAACAGCGTGCACGGCGGCAGCGGCCGCACCATGACCGGCGGTGTCGATGCTCGCGCGCTGGAAATCCCCCGCAAGATGTTTGCTTCCGCCCGCAAAATCGAAGAAGGCGGATCGCTGACGATCCTGGCCACCGCGCTGGTGGACACCGGCTCGCGCATGGATGAATTGATCTTCCAGGAATTCAAGGGTACCGGCAATATGGAGTTGATCCTGGATCGCAAGCTTTCCGACCGACGCTTGTTCCCGGCCATCGACATTCCCAAGAGCGGCACCCGCAAAGAAGAAAAACTCTTTCCGAAGAACCAGATTGAGGCAGTGCGCAAGCTTCGTCGCATGATGGTGGACTTGAACCCAGTCGAAGCGATGGAAACACTGGTCGCTGCGCTCAAGAAGCACAAGACCAACGAAGAGTTGCTCGCCAAGCTGATGGTCTGATTTGCAGCTAAGGCAGCGCCTTGGCCGGCCCGGACGCAAACCGTTTGAAGCGTGGAAACGTTGAAAACGCGCTTTTGTTCCGTTTTAACGTTTCGACGTTTTAACGCACCCACGTGACCGCGCCCTTGAAGTCACCCAAACAACCGCCACGCATGCCTGGCTCGCGTCCGCCGCTGGAACGCATGCTCCGGATTCACCAGGTGATCCAGGCCGGGCGGTTCCCAACTGCAACTGACCTGGCCGCCGAGCTGGAAGTCAGCACTAAGTCCGTCCATCGGGACTTGGAATTCATGCGTGACCGGTTGGAGTTGCCGCTCGAATTTGACCGCGCGCGTTTTGGTTATCATTACACCGAGGAGGTCAGCGCATTTCCGACGGTGCAGATTACCGAAGGCGAGCTGTTTGCTTTAATCGTGGCCGAGAAGGCGCTGCAACAATACCGCGGCACCAGCTTTGAAAAGCCCTTGCTGAGCGCGATTAAGAAAATGGAGCAATCTTTGCCGGAGACCATTTCGCTGGATCTGGCGGAGGTTGAACGGACGATTTCGTTTCGCACGCGTGCCGAAGCGCTCGTGGATCTGAAGATCTTCGATGCGTTGGCCAAGGCGACCGCGGCGCGCAAACAACTCGAGCTAACCTATCGCAAACCGGGCGTGCAGCAGGTCGAGCAACGTGTGGTCGACCCCTATCACCTGGCCAATATTAACGGCGAATGGTTTCTCTTTGCTTTCGATCATCTGCGGAAGGATATCCGGACCTTCGTGCCGGCACGGATCAAAACCGTGCGCCCGACCGGGGCGCATTTTGTGGCACGTAAAGCTTTTTCGTTGGAGGCCAGGTTGCGCAACAGTTTCGGAGTCCACTCCGGGGCTGGGACCTTCGACGTAGTGCTCCGGTTTACGGAGCAGGTGGCGGACTATGTCCGGGAAAAAAAATGGCACGACTCGCAACGATTATTGGATTTGCCAGCCGGCGGAGTAGAGCTTAAGATGCGCCTCTCCAGTTTGCTGGAGGTGGAACGGTGGGTCTTAAATTGGGGCGGCAATGCGGTGGTTGTCCAACCGAAGGAACTGGCTGAAGCGGTAAAACGCGCGGCCCGGAAAATCCTTTCGACCCATGGGGCCGAGTAGGGTGCACGCCCCAGAACTAATCAATAAGAATAGTGATATAAGAATTTCTATGACTAGACACGAGTATTCAGAAGGTGGGTTGCCTTGTCCAGAGGTGCGTCGGCAAATTTTGCGGCGTGCAGGGAATGTGCTCAACGAAGCACGCGACCTGCTTACCCGTTTGGATCGCGGGGAGATTTTGCCCGGAGATATTCAGTGTCCGGGTCCAGGCACGAAAGAGGAGCACCGACCAGCCACTTCGAAGTTAACGGACGTCAGGTCGATTCCCGCCTACGGGTCGGATCAATCGCTGGCGGTTTAGTGATCCATTCCAGGACCTGCGCGGCCGCCAGTTTTGGCGCAGTGCCCAACACATTGTGGTCGGCCTGCCAAATAATCCGATGGTCCTGCAGAGTTGCGCAGTTCTTCTGCAACCAGGTGCGTGCCGGATACCAGGGAACCATGAACCCTGACCTGGATTCCGTCAGAATCCGATTGCGCTGTGTCAGCCATCTTCTGAAGAGGCTACGAGTTTTTCCAACTCCCGGTGGTTGATCTTGCCGGTAGCCAAGTGAGGCAATTCCGGCAATACGTGAATGCTTGCCGGGACCGAAAGGTTGCTTAGACCGCACGCCTGAGCGGCGTCCCGGAGTTGCGCCAAGGACAGATTTGGCTGATTAGTGATTGCCACCAGGCGCTCGCCACGTGTCGAGTCCGGCTGCCCTATCACAGCTATACTGAAGTCCGGGCCAAACTGCGGAAAGGCGCTGGCTAATGCTTCTTCAATGGCTACCAGGCTAACCATTTCCCCACCTATTTTGGCAAAGCGCTTGAGCCGCCCGAGAATGAACAAAAACCCATCGCCGTCAATCCCCGCGATGTCGCCGGTGTCATACCATCCGTTCAGCGCCTGGAATTGCCGGTTCGCCTGGTCATTGAGATATCCACGCATGACGTTTGGCCCGCGGACAAAGAGGCGACCGCAGTGAAGCGCCGAATGCGAAGCGCGAAAAGCCGAATGATCGGCGGGGTCGGTAGGGTGAGAATGGGGGCCTTCCTGATGGTCCTCAATTCCTTCGACATGCTCAATACGGTGCTCGATTGCTGGAAGAAAGCGGCCAGCCGAAGCCGGTCGCGAATGCATCGGCACGTTGACAGTCACGCAAGGGCTGCACTCGGTGGCGCCATATCCTTCGAGAATTCGCACCCCGAATTTGTGCATCCATTCGGTAAGGGTGGTGGGGTGCAGGCGCTCGGCGCCCGCGAACACGTATCGGAGGGTGCGAAAATCGTAAGGATGCGCCTTTCGGCCGTACGCGCTCAGGAACGTGTTGGTCCCAAACAGGACCGTGCAATCCAGCGCGTAAAAGGCCGCCGGAATGATGCGATAATGAAGCGGCGATATGTAAAGAAAAACGAAGGTGCCCTGCACCAATGGCAGAAGTAAACCGATGGTTAATCCAAAGCTGTGAAAAAGCGGCAACGCATTGAAGAACCGGTCCGTGTCCATCAGGTCGACGACGGATAACATTTGCCGGATATTGGCCAGGATGTTCCGGTGGCTTAAATCAACCCCTTTTGGGTCACCCTCGGATCCGCTCGTAAACAAGATCAAAGCCGTATCGTCCGGATTAAGGGGGAGCGCGGCGTGTCCACTTTGGAACCAGGCGTGGAACGCACCCTTGAGACGCGCCCAAACGGAAATTCCGGCGCGGACGTCCTCCAGGTAAACGATCCGAATTCCTTGAGCTTGCAACGGGCCGACGTCAAGATCAGCGCGCTCCAGGAATCGTCTTGAGGTGATTACCTCTTTCAGCCCCGCCAGCCGCGCGCAACCCGCCAGCATGGCCGGCCCGGCACTGTAATTCAAAATCGCCGGGACCTGGTTTTTCAGCCAGAGGCTGAGCAGGACCACTGGGACTGTATTGACGTTAGGCAGCAACAGGCCAACCCGTTTTCCTGGCTCAGTCCCCAGCAGAGTGGGCCACTCCGAAGCCAGCACGGTGGCTCCGAGCACGAGTTTGCCGTAGGTCAACTGTTTAGTCGTCGTGTCCTCCAGGATGGGGGTGCGCCGCATTTGGCGTGCGGTTTGGAAGATGGCCGCAGGAATGGTCGCGGGGCCCCAGGCCATCTCGGTTTCGAATTGCTGGCGGTGCATCACGTCGCTCAGCCAGGTGGTGAACGTCGCGCGCGCTTCGCTCGAAGGGATATGTCCCGCGCGCGGAGGCTCGAGCACCGAACTGAAGTGGACTGACACGCGCGGGAACCATTGCTTGCGGTTGGGATTGGGCGACAGCGGCAGGCGAGCCGCGCCCCGGAGGTATGCGGTAATCACCTTGGCATGCGTCCTCGAGGTGAGGAAGCCCGTGCCTTCGAAGAGCTTCATGAGCGAGCCGGTGGTGGACATCCGCCCCTCGGGAAAGAGCACCAGCCGTCCGCCGGCGTGGAGATAAGCGGCCATGTGTTTCACCGCGTAAGGCGAATTCATGTCGACCGCGAAAGTGCGCCGGTTGACCATGATTTGTTTGTGCACCCAGCTCAGGTCCGCCGTGGTGCTCGAGGTGACAAACCGCCAGTCTTCCTCCAAGCAGACTCCAAGGAAAAGCCAATCCCACCAGGACACATGGTTGGCCAGCAACAGCACGGGTCCTTCGGTCCGAAGCACCTCGGTGTTGTGAGCCCGAAACCTGTACAACACGCGCAAAAGACAGCGGATGAGAAAAATCAGCATGCGCCCGAGGTTTTGCGCTTGAGCCATCGTTGCGGAATGACGCACCAAAGAATAGTCCCGCCAGCCACGAGGGTGGAGAACGGAGCTAACCACCTGTCGAGTGGCCGGCGCCCTGGATTACCAAGCGATAATGTCGCGGTAACCATTGCCGCGTCGCCGGAGCACGGCGCGCTGGCGGTCACCTCGCCGAGGGCGCTGATGGCTTGGGAAATGCCCGAGCTTGCCAGCCGAAAAATCGGGAGGCGGTACTCCGCGGCGCGGACGGGACCCACCCGCGCATGAAGCTCATGCTGATGTTTTCCCCAGTCGGCCACATCCATGGTCGGAACGATAAGCGCCTCGGCTCCCATTTCGATCAGCGGGTCAGTCACCCGAGCGTAGCTTAGGTCGTAGCAGATGCAGATCCCCAGTTTGCCCCAGGGCGAGTTCCAGACCTTCTGCTCCGTAGCCGGTCGACCGTCCCTGAAGAATTGGATCGGAACGCATTTGACTTGCTGAAACACGATCTGCCCATCGGGAGATATCACGAAAGCGGTATTATCGAACTCAGTTGCTGAGACCGGCTTCTTTCCGCCGACAATCACGTGTCGATGATGGGTGCGACACCAATCCTTTAAGGAAACCGGCGGTCCACCCGCTAGGGTGTATTCGCTCAGAACCAGCAATTCGGCTTCCGGGTGTTGCCGAGCCAGTTCATTGAGCCAAACCATTACTTCTTTTTCGGTGGGAAACTCCAGTTGCAGGCCCGCCACACGAAGCTGTCGCGAGCCGGGATGCTCGATTCCCGGCCGTGCCAGCCACCCGGCCGCCAGAAGGGCGGTCGTAACGACCAAAAGCAGCCAGAGAGCCTTCGTCCCCAAGCGCTGGGTCGCTGACAGAGCAGCACAGGCAATCAACATAAGCAAGAACCCGACTCCGTAGGTCCCCAGAACACTGAATGGCGCGCACCAAGGCGCCAACCCAAAGGCGTATCCAGGGCTCAACCATGAAAACCGCTGATAGTAGAGCTCGCTTCGGAAGTACTCCAGACCACACCAGAGAAATGGCAGCAGCCAGAGCGTCCAGCTTGTCGCACCTCGCACCAGGCAGCCCCGCGCCAAGGCAACAAACAAACCAATCCAAAACGCGTAGACAGCCCATAACGTAACCGCTGCGGCTGAGAAAATTCTCCAAAAAAAAGCTAACTGCAAGGCGGCGATCAACATCCCTGCCGCGAATCCTGCATAGAATGCCGCGCGCGTGCTTCCGACACGGGTTAGCTGCAGCAGGGCGTACAGGTAAAACAACATCAACCACGCCGATGACCACGAAGAATAGGCAGCGTGGAAACTTGTGGCCGCAGCGGCAATCCAGCAAAGGAGGTTCGGCTTTGAGAAAACCGCTGCTGGCGCTGAAATCGCCGGTAAAGGTTTGCTCGCCTCCAGGACACCAGTCATAGGCGACGCTTTCTGTTGGTTCCTTGACTCCGTGCGGGAATAACTCTGGCCGCGTTGCGCGTCACATGTTGCAGCGCGTCCAGCAGCTCCGAAATCCCTTCGTCCGAAACCCCGTCCCAGACATCTTCCGCTTCCTGATGGTAATGCGGCAGGATTTTTTTGAGCAGGTTAACGCCCGATTTCGTTGGCACCACCCGGTACGCGCGTCGGTCGCCCGAAACGCTCTTTCGCCGCACCAGCCCGCGCTTTTCAAGGCGGTCCACCAGGCCGGTGACATTTGAGCGATGGGTGAGCAGTTGCCGGCCCAGTTCGGTTTGGGACAGGCCCTCGGCATGGGATTGGAGCAGGTTCAGCACATTGAACTGGCTGGGACTGAGCCCCCATTGCTCGAAGAAAACGCGGCTGACATCCCAAATCGCATTGGCCGTGCGGAGGAGGCGCAACAGCGCATCATAACGCGGGCTCGAAGGCGGAGGCGTGGAGATCTTGCGGTCCACGCCGATTGTCTACCTTAAAACTGTTTACATGTCAACAATCTTTCGACGGACGCCTCACCAACGACGGCGGGGAGCCTATACCCAGGGGCTGACATGATCTGGCCGTGAGAGAGCTTGGCGGAGTATTCTTTCCCGGTGCTTTTTTACCCAGGGTTGCGCCGAAAGCCCTCGCAACCCATGGTGGATGACATAATCCGTTCGGGATCGGGATTTTCGCCCGGGTTGCCGCTTAGTGTAGGAAAGTGGGCGAGAGAAAATACAACTTCCCGGCCTGCAGCTTGGGCGCATCCATTCCCAGGTCCACTTTGATGCTGGCTTGGGAGTCGCTCTTGCCGAAGAGTCGGAACATGTCGGACAGATCAAAGTGTTGCTGGTACAGGATCAAATTGGCTCGCGAAATTCCCGCGATGTTCTTGGCCCGGTCCACCGCGTCCTCAAAGCTTCCCAGTTGGTCGACAAAACCCAGCTTGAGGGCTTCCGAACCGGAGAGCACTCGCCCGTCGGCATAATTTTGCCAGTCGTCGCTGAGCGGGTGGCCTTTATCTTTGGCGTCCTTGTTTTTATCGTAGGCCTGGCCGCGGCCTTCCTGCACCACGCTTTTGAACCGGGAAAAGGTTTCATCGACCAGTGCCTGAACCATGGCTTTTTCCTCGGGCGAAATGGAGTCCGGTTCGCGCGAGCCGCTAAGCATGTCCTTATATTTGCCGCTTTTAAAGGTTTGGGGCAGCACGCCGACCTTGTCCATCAAGCCGCGGTAATTCCACGAGCTCATAATTACGCCAATGCTTCCGGTAAGCGTCATTTCGTTGGCGACAATCCAACGGCACGGTGAAGAGATGTAATAGCCGCCGGAAGCAGCCAGACTCCCCATCGAGGCGATCACCGGCTTGCGGCTGCGGGCCTGGAAATCTTTGATTGCGCGATAAATGTCGTCGGACGCCAGCACCTCGCCCCCGGGGGAATCCACCTTCAACAAGACTGCTTTAACGCGGTCATCCTCTTCGGCGTGGCGCAGTTGCGCTTTGATGAGGTCCACGAGCGTGAAGCCGCTTTGATCGAGTGACCGGTCACTAATGATGCCGTCCACTTCAATAATAGCGATTTTGTTGCCGGCGTCATTGTCCTCGTAGATAACCTCTTCGAGCCGCGGTCCGGCGGTGCGGGTGTACTTCACGCCTTTGCCGTGCAGAACATTGCTGGTTAGATTGCCCAGATTGTAAAGCATGCTCAAAACGAGCAGCAGGAACAGCACGAGGGCGACAACCATCCAGCCACTGCCACCGCGGCGAGGGCGACCGGCCGGGACAGGGGGGATCAATGGCGGAGGCGGCGGTGGCGGGGCCGGCGGCGGCGTATTGATGGGCGGCGGCGCGTTTTCTTCCATATTGGCGGCAAGCTAGCCCATCCGTCCTGCAGCAGCAAGCCTTCAGCCACTGCATCCACGGCCGACACAGCCGGCGAGCGGACTTTCAGTCCGCAGAGATGCACGAACCGAAGCAGATTCAAGGAAACGTCGGGCGTCAGGTGGTTTGGAGTCCCGCCTTCAGGCGGATCGGCGCCAGGCCGCCTAAAGGCGCCTGAACGGCAGGTGCTCGGCCGCTGCTGCGGGCAGGAATGCCCGAGCGCCGAATGATGCAGCTGCGCTGTGCTCTTTACAAAAGGTTTTCGGATCTGAGACCATCGCTTCCGATGCGCGCGGCAAGTTTTCTGGTTCTTACCTTCTCGGCCAGCCTAGCCGGCCTTTCGGCGCATTGCGCCGAAGCAGGCTGGACCAAATATAGCGGGAACCCGATAATCGGCGGCACGTACGGGACCTGCTTTGACGTGGCGGTTTTACGCGATGGTCCAGGATATCGCATGTGGCTTTCATGGCGGCCGAAGAAGAGCATAGCCATGGTCGAGAGCACGGACGGGATTCACTGGACAGAACCTCCGGAAATCGTGCTTGGACCGCGAGAACAGAGCGGGTGGGAAGACGAGGTTAACCGTCCGGTGGTGCTGAAACGTGAAGGGACGTACCACATGTGGTACACAGGTCAGGCACATGGACATTCAGCGATTGGGTACGCAAGCAGCCGCGACGGACGGGTTTGGAATCGCGCGCAGACGCAGCCGGTTCTGAGTCCGGATGCCGCGTGGGAAAAGGCGGCAGTCATGTGCCCGCACGTTTTGTGGGATGATCGGGCGCGGCTGTATGCCATGTGGTATTCGGCGGGTGAACAATATGAGCCCGACGCGATCGGGTATGCCACCAGTGCGGATGGAGTAGTCTGGCACAAGGATAAATCCAACCCGGTTTTCCGGCCCAACACCGCCCAGAGCTGGGACCAAGCCAAAGTCACCGCAGTGCAGGTTCAACGACTCGGCGATTGGTACGTCATGTTTTACATCGGTTTCCGCGACATTGATCACGCGCAAATCGGCCTGGCCCGGTCTCGCGATGGCCGCACTGCCTGGCAGCGGCATCCGGCTAATCCGATCATTCAGCCGACTGCCAATCAATGGGACGCCGATGCGTGTTACAAACCATTCGCTCTTTTCGACGGAAGCAAATGGCTGCTTTGGTACAACGGCCGGCGCGGGAACGTGGAACAAATTGGCGTGGCTTTCCACGAGGGCGAAGATCTCGGGTTCCCAAATTAGTCTCAAACCAGCGGTCGAAGCTGGCCTGCCATCGAGGTGAGCACGGCAACGAGATTGTCGAGTTGTGTGCGGGTGTGTTCACTGGAAATCACAAACCTGAAATAGCCGGCGGCAGGTCCTCCGGGGTAATAAACCAACGGTGGATAGATTCGGGCCTTGCGCAAGGCTCGCTGGAGCGCCTGGGCGGCTCGGTTATTTCCAGGCTGGAATGCGATGATCGGCCCGGGTGTTTCTGGAATACTGACGCCGGCCTTGGTCAGTGCCTCTCGGACGAAACGGGTGTGCTGGTTCAAACGTCGTCGCAACGATTTCCCTTCCCGGATAATTTTAAGCGCCTGCCGGCCGGCTTCCACCAGGGGCAAGGGCAGGGGAGTGCTTCCGATAAACAGACGACTTCGTTCGAGGATCCTCTTCCGGAGCGGGGTCGAGCAGAGGATTACTCCACCGTAGACACCAAAAGCTTTGCTAAGGGTAATTGTGTGAATCACGTGCCGGCTATTGGCGCGGGCATGCTCCAAAGCGCCCCGGCCGTTGGCGCCCAGGACTCCTGCTCCATGCGCATCATCAACCAAGATCACCCCGTCACCCGGCAGCGCCTTTTGATACTCGCGCAGCGGTGCAACCGAACCGTCCCGCGCGAACATGCCGTCGGTCAGCAATATCAGTTTTGCGCCCGGCCCGCACCGGGCGATGGCGGTGGTCAGTTCGGGTACCGATCGATGTCCGAATGTCAGAACCGGGCATTGCAAGATGTTTGCTGCGTCGTGCAGCGACGGGTGCGCCAATTCGTCGATGAGCGCATGCGAGAATTGGCCGGACAACGTTTGGGCTGCGACCAGGTTGGTCACGTAACCGCTCGGCACCAGCAGTGCCGCTTCGGTTTTGAAGAAACGCGCCAACTCTTTTTCCAGCGTGCCGTACGCCGGATGATTTCCGGTCGTCATGCGCGAAGCGGCCACATTCAGGCCGTGGCATTTGAGTCCACGGATTAACGCACTCTTTACTTCGGCATGGCTGGAAAGCCGGAAATAGTCGCACCCGGAGAAATAACTGAATTCTCGTCCCGCCCATCGAACGTACGTGCGGTCGACCTGTTGCAGCGTTTGCGGTTCGATCACCGGGTGAGCTTAGAACCGCTCTCGGCACTCGCGCAAAATAAAACTTATCCGAACCTCACACGGTCACATGGTCAGGTTGGCGTATGGGTCGCGCTTGATAACCTGGCACTTGATAACGTAACAACCGGATAACTCCATCCCCTGGTCAGTGCTTGATCACAATGACGTCACTGGGCTCAAGCTGCACATCGACGCCCCCCAGAAGCGTCTTGGGATCATATTTGATTTCCTGTCCATTCCTTTGGACGTCAATTTCGGTTGGATCAACCTGGCCGTAATAGTCGGCGGCAATGACCGCTTTTGCCAACGTCAACTCCGTCGTCCAGGGAACCAGCGGGTTGCGCACCTCGCCCACGACAGTGACAGTCGGGCCTTGGATTTGGGCCTGGCGGGCCATCATGGTGGCTTGTTGCTGGCCAGCCAGGAAGGCAGCGCGGGCGCGCGCTTCGGCTGTGCTTTTCGAAACGCAACCCGCCAATAAGGCGGCAAAGCACAAGCAACATCCTAAGCGCTTTGCTCGCACCGCCGCCCTTGAGCCCTTCTCCTTCATCACCAAGGTTCCCTCCCGCTATTCCCCGGGTCGTTTGAGGATTTTGCCAAATTCGCTTTCGGTCGGCTCGATCTCAATGCGCGTGGCGGAGGGTTTGCCGGCGGCCGGCCGCGAGGGCTGGGTGGTTTTTTCTGGCCGAGCCTGTGGACTCGCCAAAAACGCAGGCAATACGGGAGTGCTGGGGCGAGTCTCGGCCGCTTCGGTGTCCGGCGCTTCCGCCGCCTGGCTGGGCAGAGCCCAGTTCGTGCGATTATCCAACCAACTGCGATATCGTTGAAACGTGTACATCCCGTGTTCGGCTCCCGTTTCCAACGAGTTGGCGATTTTGAAAAAGTCCCGGTTGCGAATGAAATTCTTCACGGCGTGCGTGGCCATGAGAATCTCGCATTCGGGCACGCGGATATTGAGGTCCTGGCGAAAGCGCAAGCGCTGAGAAATCACCGCGACGAGGCAATCGGCCACTTGCGCCGCTACGCTGCTCTGTATTTCGGCGGGAAACGCCGAAACCACCCGCTGCAACGCTTCGGCGCACGTCGAGGAATGGACCGTCGCCAGCACCAGATGCCCGGTCTCCGACGCGCTGAGGGTCAGGCGCATGGTCTCGGGATCGCGCATTTCTCCGACCATCAGAACGTCGGGATCTTCCCGCAACGCGTCGAGCAATGCTTGCTCGAAGCTCGGTGTGTCGCGTCCCACTTCGCGTTGCCGTATGTAAGCGCGGCGCGGTCTGAAAGTGTATTCGATCGGGCTCTCGATCGTCACAATGTGCCGCGTATCGGTTAGATTGATCTCTTGAATCAAGGCGGCGAGCGTCGAGGATTTGCCACTGCCGGTGGCGCCGCTCACCAGGATTAACCCGTGCGTCGCATTTACGAATTTCTTGAGATCGGGATGCAGGTTGAGCTTTTCGATGGTCGCCTGAAAAGAGGATAGAAGCCGGATGGCAAAACCAATTCCGCGCGAGGTCTGGAACACATTGAATCGGCAACGAACGCCCTGAATGGTCCTCGAGAAGTCGAAAGAGCGGCGCTCGAGAAATTGCGGCCATTGATCCTCGCCGATGGCGGTTTGCGCCATTTCGTAAAGATTCTTGGCCGGAATCGGCTCCCCCACTGTTCGCAGCGTACCCCGGACCCGGATGGCAGCCGGCAATCCCGACTCCAGGTGTAAATCACTGGCTCCGTTGGCAGCCGCCGAGCCGACTAGTGTTTCCAAATCCATTCCGTCATCTTATCCTTGAACAAACCAGCTGGCAAAAAGTTCCTGTGCTTCTGGCGCGCGGACATATTCATTCTTTTTGTCGAGGTCTGATTTTCGAGGCTCAACCTTGACTAGTTCTGCCGAGTAAGTTTTGGCCTCGAGCAGAGACGACTTGATGGACTTGGCTTGAGAGTAATTCCAGTCATCATTGGCTTTGATCCGGATCAGCATAAAAATGGTTCCATCCTCCCAGCCTGGACCCGCCTGGGCAGCGCCCGGCGAGGTGCGAACTGTTCCACTGATGGCGCTTTGGCCGGATAGTACTTGGTGGCGACCATTAGCAAAGCACCCTATCGCTGAGCGGTGCGTTTTGTGCACAATT
Source organism: Verrucomicrobiia bacterium (assembly GCA_035651635.1). Classification (GTDB taxonomy): domain Bacteria; phylum Verrucomicrobiota; class Verrucomicrobiia; order Limisphaerales; family UBA8199; genus JANXQE01. The sequence continues at coordinate 34,024 of DASRFK010000076.1, forward strand.
TGAGGCCTGTGCTAAAGGGATGAAGAACCTGATTAAGCGGCTAGATGCGTTCGATAAAGATAAAAAGTGCATCAATGTTGTCGTCGAAACGCCAAAGGGAAGCCGGGTGAAGTATGCATACGAGCCCAAATCGGGCTTGTTCTTATTAAAACGGGCCCTGCCCGAAGGGATGATGTTTCCATTCAATTTCGGCTTCATCCCGGGCACGATTGCGGAGGATGGCGACCCTTTGGACATTTTGATTTTGAACGAGGAAGCCTTGGTATGTGGCTGCTTGGTTAAGACGCGGCTCATTGGACTGATCGAAGCTGAGCAAACTGACGAGGACGGCGCGAAAGCACGGAATGACCGGCTAATTGGCCTTGCGCTCCCAAAAGAGTCTCCCACTTCGCTTGAGTCGGTCCGATTTGACAAGAAAGTGCAAGCGGAGATCGAATTCTTCTTTAAAGCCTACAACAAGCTCGCGGGAAAGAAATTCAAGGTGCTTGGCCAATGCGGGGAGAAAAGAGCGCTGGAAGACGTGCACAAGGGAGTGAAGGCTTACCACAAAGATAGCTGAGAGAATTTGTTTTGCAGTTCAAGGACTCTAGTGGCAGTGGACTTCCCAGTCCGCAGAGATGTCCGAATTGGATCCGGCGATGAGGGAAGCGTCTGGGGACCCGTGGATGTTGTGTGGAGAAGGTGTCCGCGGTCGGTTTGGGTTTCGTTTGCTTTGCGATAGCGCCCAAGGCAACCTTCCCGGGAACCATGAAACCTCAACCTTACACGCTCTCGATCCGAGTGCTCCGTGCGTTTCTGTTATTCGCGTCCGTCAACGTGCTGGCACTGGCCTGGCTGCCCGGCACAATTTCCGCCGCCGAATTATCTTTTGACGCCTGGCTCGACGCTTTTTCAACTGAGTGGGTGCAAGGGGACCCGAACCTGGCCACCTTGACTCAATATTTCGATGGTGCCGATCAGGACGCCCTGAACCGGGAGTTGACGCCGATCACCAGGGAATTTCGCTCCGCGAGAATCGCGCTGGCCTCGCGCGGGTTGACGGAACTGGCGAGATACGGTCGAGCTGAGCTGAGTGAGGCGCAAAAGATCTCCGCGGCAATGATGGCGTGGCAACTGAACGAGGTTAAGCGTTCGGAGAAATTTGAGGAATACCGCCTGGTCTTTCAGCAGTTCAGCGGGTTGCAGGTGCAACTGGTAAATTTTCTGACGCAGACCCACCCCATTCGCAACCGACGTGACATTCAAAATTATTTGGCCCGACTGGAGTTGGTGGCCGGACAAATCGACGAAGGCATCGCTCAAGCCAAGGAACGGGCGCAGCACGGGTTTATAGCTCCAGACTTTATTATCAAGTCGACGTTGGCCCAGTTCGATCAGTTCCTTTCCGGCACGCCGCGGGAGAACGTGCTGGTCGCGACGCTGGTGGAACGTGCGGGCAGGCTGCCCTCGCTCAGCTCGGAGGATAAAGCAAAGTTCGAGGGTATCGCGGAAAAGACCGTCGGCGAATCGATTATTCCAGCGTTTGGCCGGGCTCGGAGCTTGCTCCAGGACCAGCTTGCGTTAGCCAAACCGGAAGCCGGGCTTTGCCGTTTCTCCGGCGGCTCGGAAGCCTACGCCGACGCTTTGCGCCGGAGCACGACGACGGAGTTGTCGGCGAGCGATATTCACCAACTTGGACTCAAGGAAGTGGACCGAATAGAAAAGGAAATGGATCTGTTGCTTCGTCAATTGGGTTATCGCGACGGCACGGTCAAAGATCGGATGGAGAAGCTGGAGAACGACTCGCAGCCGCCAGCCGAGCCCGATCCGCGCCCTGCACTCATTGCGCAGTACGAGCACATTTTGCGCGATGCGGAGCAACGGGCTGCTCTGATGTTTGATTTGCGTCCCAAGGCGCCGGTGGAAGTCCGACGCGAGCCGCCCTTCACCGAGAAGAGTGCCGCGGCCCATTACACGGTCCCCGCCCGAGACGGTTCGCGGCCGGGAATATTTTGGGCGCCGTTACCCGGTCCGAAGTTCCCAATCGTGGAGATGCGCACGCTGGTTTATCATGAAGCGGTTCCCGGCCATCATTTCCAGATCGAATTGCAAAATGAGATGCCGGATTTGCCGCGGTTTCGCCGGGATCGGCTTTTTGGATTTATCTCAGCGCACGGCGAGGGTTGGGCTTTGTATGCCGAACAGTTGGCGGCCGAAAGTGGCTGGTACGAAGGGGATGTCAAAGGGCATTTAGGGCAATTGGACGCCGAGCTGTTCCGTGCTCGGCGCCTGGTGGTCGATACGGGGCTTCACGCGGAACACTGGACACGACAGCAGGCCATCGATTACGGCATCAAACCGTCCGAGGTGGAGCGGTACGTGGTTTGGCCGGGCCAGGCCTGCTCGTACAAGATAGGGATGTTGAAAATCCTGGAGCTGCGCGCAAAAGCGAAAAGAGAGCTGGGCTCGAAGTTTTCGCTCAAAGAATTTCACAACACAGTGCTGCGGGCGGGCACGGTTCCTTTGAGCGTATTGGAAGAAGTTATCGGCGATTATATTCGCTCTGCCAAATGAAAGCCGAGATGCTGCGTTGCCATGACGCGGGCATTGGTGCTGGTGTTTGCAGGTCTTGCAGACCTGCTGAGGCGGGAATGGAGCAGCCGGCGGCACTTGTAGTTTGAGGTGTGCCGGGCCGACTAAAAGTCGGCGATACAGCAGACTGGAAAGTCGGCGCTACGAACGGTTGACAATCGATCCGGTCCGACTGAATTATACCTTTGGAGCCTGGATGGTGCAGCTGTTCAAAGCGACGGGCCCACGCGAGCGGATCTGAAAACAAGCATTCTTTTTTGATGGCCTCATTTGGCTCCTTTCAAACTCAGAAGGAGGTGTATTCCGATTTGGTGTACGCGGTTTACACCGCGGGAAAGGAAGGCCAATCCGGGTCCGATTACGCGGTAAAGGTATTCTGGCTGCCGGAGCCCGGGTTGGAGGCTGAAGTTGCTCCCGGCGCCGGCGGGCGAGCTGAACTCGAACGAGCCCGGCAGAGCAGCATCGAGGTGCAGGAACAGGCCGCCGCCCAATCACGGTTTGTCGCTCCCATTTTCGAAAAAGGCAATGACTCGCGCGGCCTCTGGTATGCCACGCGGTTTTATCCACGTTCAGTCAATAGGCTCATGACGGGCAAAGTGGCGCTGCCGCGCGCGTCGCTCGAACATATTATTCGCTCGATTGCGCAGGGCGCTTGGGACCTGCGACGGGTCTGCGGCCGGTCTCACGGAGACATCCGCCCCACCAACGTCCAGGTGGGCAAAGGGGAGAAACTCGCCGAAGTCGAGGTGGTGCTGTGCGATCCCCTGCCAGACGATCTTGAAAAAGCCGACGCTTACGAGCGGAGCGACCTCCACGCCATTGGTTTGATTTTGCTTCAACTGGTCCGGCAACGAGTGCTCAGCCCCGATGATGTGGCGGTCATGCTGCCAATCCCTCCCTCGCCGGAGTGGACGCGCATCTTCGGCAGTGACGCCAGCGATTGGTTGGCGCTGTGCAATCGACTTTTGGACCCGCATCTCACCCCGGGCCAATTCACACTGGAACAGTTGGTCAATCGGCTGGAAGAGCTCAAACCGAAGCCAAGGAAGACGCCAAATTGGGTGATAATCGGCGCAAGCGGATTCGTGTTTGTACTGGCAGTGGTTCTATGGCTGCTCCATCCCAACCGCAAAGTCGCTCCTCCGGCACAAACGGCTCAAACCGAGGCCGACCGGTCCTTCGTTGCTGCCAGCAATTACCAAAAGGTGGCCCCTGCGCCGATTGCTGCTAGCCCCGCGACGTCCCAGGTTGCCATTGTGCCAGAGACTAAGCCCCCGCGCATTGTTCCCGTGGCTGATGCCGGTCCAGGAATGATCGAATTGCGCACCGATTCCCTGGCCGCCACGGTGGTTGACTCGGCCGGGCACGAACTCGGACATATCTCCCCAAATGCCTCGCTTAAATTGACACTGCCGGCCGGCACTCAATCTTTGTCGGCGCGCGTTCCCGGTTTGGACGACGCCATTCAGACGGTGCGAATCGATCCGGCTGGCACAAGCCAGTACACATTCCAGTTTAACTATGGCACGGTCGACTGGACCAGTCCGACCGTGCCCGTGACAATTTCGGCGGGCGGCAATTCACGGGTTACGCCTGCCAGCTTTATTCAGAAGCCGGACGTTCCCACGGAATATATCCTTGTCGCCGCCGGGTATCAGGGCGCCACTAACACCGTCGTTCTGACCAATGGCGAGCGCCGGAGTATCATCGCGCAATTGACGCCGCTGGTCTTTTCGGTCGCGCTGGTGAGTGACCCGCCCGGCGCGCAATTCTTTCGAGAAACTGGCGAGCCGCTTGAGCACAATAAATCCAATCCTTCGCTTTACGATGTTACTTCAAGCTCAGGCAACATTATTGCCAGACTCAGCAGCTTTGGCGCTCTTACCAGCCGCGTCGATTCGACTTCCGTTCGAGGAGCGGCCGTTCGTTTCAAATTTGATTACGGTATTCTGAGCCTGTCGAACCTGCCGCCCGATTGGGTGTTGTACGAGGGTGAAGCAAAAATCGGCGCGGCTGTCGACAAAGCGGTGTACCAAAGGCCCGGCCGGCATGTGTACGCGCTGCGAAATTCAGGGACCGGTCTGACGCTCGAGACCAATATTAATCCGGGCATGAATTACCTGCTCATTCCCGCCGCGGAGAAGTCATGGAAGAACAGCCTGGGCATGTGGTTTGCGTGGGTGCCAAATCTGCCGGGCGGCGGGCAGTGGCTCGGACAAACCGAACCGGGGGCCTGGGTTGGCATCTCCGAGGTGACTCAGGGAGAGTACAAAAAGATGGAACGTACAAATCCAAGCCTTTATCAGGGTGGGGGCGATAATTTTCCAGTGGAGAACGTCACGTACGAACAGGCCCTGAGCTTTTGCCAGTGGTTGTCCACGGCTGATACGGCGTCCCGAAGGGGTTGGCGCTATGCGCTTCCAACCGACGAGCAGTTCGTTGCGTTCGCCGCCGACGCGGATCGGATTGCCCGCGTCACGAGTGAAGGCCGGGTGAGCGCGTCCATGGATGACAGTTTGCCACTGCAGCGCATGACCAGGATCCCGACGGCCGCGGCCGCCAATGCACCGAGAACCCACCCGGAAGCTGTGGCCAGCACTCAGCAAGCGAATCGATACGGATTATATGACGTGGCTGGCAATGTTTGGGAATGGCTCGCTGTTCCGGTTGGACGAGAGAACGTCTGCGCTGGTGGCAGCTATCTGAACTTCAGCCAAAAAACCATCGGCGCCAGAGCCCGCGAAAAGGCCTCCTCCAAAGGACCGAATATCGGGTTTCGCGTAATCCTCGTTCCGCCCCAGTAGGTTACAGGTTGCAAGTTGAAGACCAGCGCTAACGCACTAACCAGCAAAAGCTCATTTTGGATCCGCTGCCGCATAAATGCGGCGTTCCGGAAGCACCACCGGCGCGCGGACTTTCCAGCCCAATGCCACTAGGTTTTCAAGGATGGGGCGGACTTTCCTGCCGCAACGCCAAAGGCGTTATTCATACCAGCCCAGGCCGCAAGCCTGGGACAATCGGCAGACCTTGTATGCGAGCGGGCCAATGGCCCGCCTCATGGCCCCGGTTAAAAGTGCTCCAGGACGTGGGAATTGACTCCGCGCCCGCGCCTTTGGCGCTTGCGGGATGACACTTTGGTGGTGCGTGCTGGGGCTAGCGCCCTGGCTAGCGCCCCAGGCTGGTATGATGGACGCCCCTTGGCGTCGAAAATCAGCAAATCTAGTGGCGTTGGACTTCACCGTCCGCAGAGGTCCCCGAATTGCGCGGGTCAACCTGTAACCTGTAACCTGTAACCTGTAACCTGTAACCTGTAACCTGTAACCTTCCCGCTCCCGCAGGCTGCGGGCGCAGCTTGACTTGCGGTCGACCGCGCCTCTTAAATATCTCCGCTGCCGGTGCGATCGCGTCGGCCGGGACGAAATGAATACCCATTGCATGCACATCCAAGCCGTGTCTCTCACCGCGGTGCGGTCAATCGCGGCGGCTTGCATCACCGCTGTGTTCTGCGCGCCTGCGGCGGCTGCCCCTGATGGCTTTGCGGTGGTTCACACTCCACCCCAGAATTCCCGCACTGCCCTGTACACTTCCAATCGCGAGCCGCTGGAGCCGAGCCCGTTGGTCAAACTTCCGATCGGGAGCATTAGGCCCGGCGGCTGGCTGCGCCATCAACTCGAACTGGAGCGCGACGGAATGACGGGACATCTCGAAGAGATTTCCAAATGGTGCAAATTCGAAGGCAACGCCTGGGCCAGTCCGGACGGCCTGGGTCACAGCGGTTGGGAAGAGCTGCCGTATTGGCTTAAGGGCTATGCCGACCTGGGCTACGTTTTGCAAGACGAGCAGGTCATTCAGCATGCGCGCCGGTGGATTGATGCCGTGCTGGCGAGCCAGGAGACCGACGGCTGGTTTGGCCCGCGCAGTCTCAAGACCGGCCTCGAAGGCAAGCCCGACCTTTGGCCGCACATGGTCTTGTGCAATGTGCTCCAATCGTTCTACGAATACAGCGGCGATCCGCGAGTCGTTCCTTTCCTGACGCGGTATTTTCGGTGGCTTAACACGCAGCCGGGATCCAATTTCGGCGCGGGTTACTGGCCGAAGGTCCGTTTTGGCGACAATATCGAAACGATCTATTGGGTGTACGACCGTACCGGCGAGCCCTGGCTGCTGGATTTGGCCAAGAAGATTCATGACAACATGGCGCGCTGGGATTCCGGAGTGATCAATTGGCACAACGTGAATATCGCCCAGGGGTTTCGTGAGCCGGGTGTGTACTACCAGCAGGCTCGTGACGAGAAATACCTGCAAGACGCGGAGCGAAATTACGAAACGGTCATGGATAAGTTCGGGCAATTTCCCGGCGGCGGATTTGCCGGAGACGAAAATTGCCGGCCTGGTTATACCGATCCGCGTCAGGGTTTTGAGACCTGCGGCATCGTCGAGTTCATGCACAGTTTCGAGATGCTGTTGAAGATTTCGGGCGACCCGGTCTGGGCCGATCGTTGTGAGGAATTGGCCTTCAACTCGCTGCCTGCGGCCTCGACGCCGGATTTAAAGGGATTGCATTACCTGACCTGCGCCAATCAAGTGCAGCTCGACACGAAAAGCAAAGCGCCCGAGATCGACAACGGGGGCAACATGTTTGCCTATAGTCCGTTCGAGGTGTATCGCTGCTGCCAGCATAACGTTTCCCATGGCTGGCCGTACTACGCGGAGGAACTGTGGTTGGGCACTTCCGACCAGGGCCTTTGCGCTTCACTTTATTGTTCCAGCCAGGTCAGCGCCAAGGTGGGGGGCGGTTCGCAAATTCAAATCACTGAAGATTCCGACTATCCTTTTGCCGAAACCATCAACTTCAGGATTACGACCGGGCAATCCGTGAAGTTTCCGCTCTATTTGCGCCTCCCCCGGTGGTGTTCTGAGGCGCAGGTGAAGCTCAATGGCAAGGCGGCCCACCTGAAGGCCGGCTCTCTCGAATACGTCGTTTTGGATCGGACTTGGAAAGACGGCGACCGCGTCCAACTGCGCCTTCCGATGCAAGTGTCCGTGCGGACTTGGAAAATGAACAATAATGCTGTTTCGGTAGATTATGGGCCGCTGACTTTTTCACTTAAGATCGGCGAACGCTGGCAAGCTTACAACCAGAAGGATCCGCGCTGGCCTGAGTACGAGGTGTTTCCCACAACTGCCTGGAACTACGGCCTGGTCCTCGACCCGGCGAATCCAGCGAAATCCTTCAAGGTGATCCACCATAGCGGGCCTCTACCCGCGCAACCGTTCACGCCGGCAACCGCCCCCATCGAGCTGCGCGCGCGGGCGCGAAAGATTGCGGGCTGGAAGCTCGACTCGTTTGGCATGGTCGGCAAGCTGCAACCCAGTCCGGTCAAGTCGGACGAACCGGTCGAGACCGTAACGCTCATTCCAATGGGCGCGGCCCGGCTGCGAATCAGCTCGTTCCCCGTGATTGGGTCCGGTCCGTGAATATTTTTATGAAGAACATCACAGCAAGCATCGTGGTAGCCGTTATTTATTCGGGCTCCGCGTGGACCCTTTGCGCCTGGCAGGCCGCGCAGGGACCCCTCCAAACCCGCTGGACCCAGGAAGTCTCACCTCAGAATGATCACCCGGAGTATCCCCGGCCCCAGCTGGCGCGAAAGGAGTGGCTCAATTTAAACGGGGTGTGGGGCTTTGAGATGACGTCCTCCAATGCACAGCCCACGGTTTTTCCCGACGAAATCCTCGTGCCTTTTCCGGTCGAGTCCGCCTTATCGGGTGTGATGAAGCACGTTGATGAACACACGCGATTGTGGTATCGCCGCACGTTTGATATTCCCCGCGGTTGGATCGGCCGGCGCATCATGTTGAATTTCGGCGCGGTGGATTTCGAAACGACGGTGTTCGTCAATGGGAAGAATGTGGGCCGGCATCGCGGCGGCTACGACGGCTTTAGCTTTGATATCACCGACAGCCTCTCACCGTTGGGAGAAAACGAATTGGTTGTCTCGGTGTGGGACCCGACCGATAGCGGCACCCAGCCGCGCGGCAAGCAAGTGCGTAAGCCAAACGGAATTTGGTATACGTCCACCAGCGGGATCTGGCAAACCGTCTGGTTGGAGCCCGTCGGCGCGGCCCGCATAACCGGGCTGGAAATTACTCCTGACATTGATAAAAGCGAGGTGGCAATTGCCCCGCGCACGACTGCGCCGCTGGGCCGATTTACAGTCGAAGTTTCGGTGCGCGGCGACCGGGGCGAGCATTGGAGCGCCTCCGGACCCCTTGGTGAAAAGGTAATTGTTCCAATCAAGAAATTACACCTTTGGTCGCCAGAAAGCCCTTATCTCTACAGCATGACGGTCACTTTGAAGCTGGGCCGACGCACGATGGACAACGTCGAAAGCTACCTAGGCATGCGCAAAATATCGCTTGGCAAAGATGCGAAAGGATTCACCCGCATCCTGCTCAACAATCAGCCCTATTTTCAATTTGGTCCGCTGGACCAGGGCTTTTGGCCGGACGGAATCTACACCGCCCCGACCGATGCGGCCTTGCGTTACGATATCGAGACGACCAAAAAGCTCGGATTCAACCTGGCCCGCAAGCACGTCAAAGTTGAACCCGACCGCTGGTACTACTGGTGCGATAAGCTCGGCCTGCTCGTGTGGCAGGATATGCCCAGCGGCGACAAGTATATTGGCCCGAAAGACCCGGATATCCAGCGCAGTCCCGAGTCCGGCGCGGAATTTGAAGATGAGCTGGCGGCGCTGATCGCAGGCCGGGGCGCGCATCCCTGCATTGTGATGTGGGTGCCCTACAACGAAGGCTGGGGACAATGGGACACGGCCCGGATTGTGGATCTAATCAAAAAGCAGGATCCATCCCGGCTCGTCGATGACACGAGCGGCTGGGCGGACCGCGGCGTAGGCAGCGTCAACGACATGCACAAATATCCCGGGCCGGGCGCGCCGGAGCCCGAGCAGAAGCGGGCGATTGTGCTGGGTGAGTTCGGCGGGCTTGGCTTGCCGGTGCACGGTCATACCTGGCAATCCGAAAAGAATTGGGGCTATCGGAGCTACACCGATGCTGCCGCGCTCACGACAGCCTACGAGGATCTGGTTTCCAAACTGTTCCCGTTGATTGATGAAAAGGGACTTTCGGCCGCCATCTATACCCAAACTACCGACGTCGAAGTCGAGGTCAACGGCCTAATGACCTATGATCGGGAAATGATCAAAATGGACTGGACCCGTGTGGCGGCTGCTAATCATGGGAAAAGAGTGCCAGCAATGATGGAGTCCCGCCAGAATTAGCCTGCTGTCACAGCGACGAGCTTCCGCGAGTCCGCATTTCCTGGGGTTGCTGAGGGCAGTTGAAAACCACGGATGAACACCGATTCGCACGAATAAGGCAGGGCAGAAGCTATCTCACGGAAGTCTGCTCCGTTCACCTAAAATGATGCGAGCTCAGGCAGCCGAGTTGATGCCAATCCGCTGATTTTATCAGTGTTCATCCGAGTCCATCCATGGTTGAACTGCAGTCCGGCGCCGAACCGCCTAAAGGCGGGACTCCTAACCCAGGCGCCCACGGCTTGGCCGGTTTTTTAAAACACGCTCTAAGAAACAGCGTGGTTGACCTTCTCCCACCTGCCGGTTTTGGCCGACTTGAGGACGGCATCGCAGACGTATTGGGTTTCCAAAGCATCGCGGAAAGTTGGGCTGGCGGCTTTGCCCTTGGCCACGCCGTCGAGAAAGTCGGCTACCTGGTGGACGAAGCTGTGCTCGTAACCGATCTGCAATCCGGGCACCCACCATTGGCCCATGTACGGGTGATCTCCGTCGGTGACGTGGATGCTGCGCCATCCGCGCAGGCGGCCTTCGTCCCGGTGTTCGAAATACTGCAAGCGGTGGAGGTCATGCAGGTCCCAGAAAATGGAGGCGTGTTCGCCGTTGATCTCGAAGGTGTAAAGGGCTTTGTGGCCGCGAGCGTAACGCGTGGACTCGAATGTTGCCAGAGACCCATTCTGGAATCGTGCGAGAAAAGCGCAGGCGTCGTCGATACCGACACGCTCGACTTTGCCGGTCAGGTTGTGTTTGCGCTCCTTTACAAACGTTTCGGTCATCGCGTTGACTGTCTTAAAGCCGCCATTAAGCCAGATGGCCGTGTCGATGCAATGGGCGAGAAGATCTCCGGTGACGCCGCTGCCGGCAACCTTCAGGTCCAGGCGCCAGAGTCCCGCGCCGCCCTGCGGCAAATCCTTGGAGATGGTCCAATCCTGAAGAAATTTGGCACGGTAATGGAAAATCCGGCCTAGTTTTCCCTGATCGATAAGCTGTTTAGCCAGGGCGACCGCTGGAACCCGGCGGTAGTTGTACCAGACCATATTTGGGACGCCGGCTTTCTCGACTGCCTGAACCATCTTGAGACCTTCGGGCCCGTTCATCGAAAGAGGTTTCTCGCACAGGATCATTTTGCCCGCCTTGGCCGCGGCAATGGCGATTTCGCGGTGCATATCGTTGGGACAGGCGATATCGACCAGGTCAATATCGTCGCGGGCCAGCAGCTTGCGCCAGTCGGTCTCGTGCGATTCATAGCCCCATTTGGAGGCAAACGCTTTGACCTTGGCGGGGTCGCGAGCGCAAACGGCTTTCAAAACAGGTCGATATTCCAAGTCGAAAAAGTTGGCGACTTTGCGAAAGGCATTTGAATGAGTCCGGCCCATAAAGCCGTAGCCGATGAGTCCGACGTTGAGGTTTTTCATAGGTGCTTGCGCTGTGGCGATAGAGAATCGCTTTAGCTCAAGCGAGGCAAGGTAAAATCCCGTAGCGGGAAGTTTCAGTCTGGCCTATCGTCCCCCCACATGAGCCGCAAAAGCCAGAGAGTTGCCAGTCTAATCGGTTCTGTAGACGCTGGACCATTCGACCCGCATTACCTGGGTTATTTCGACTGCTTCAATCGCCAACTCTTCTTCGAGGCCCATGAAGTTCTCGAGGAACTCTGGCTGGGTGAACGGGGCCAGCCCAGGGATTTGTTCTACAAAGGCCTAATCCAGCTTGCGGGCGCGTTCGTTCACGTGCAGAAGGATCGGCGGCAACCCGCGTTGGCGCTGCTTAACCTTTCACGAAAAAGTCTGGCGTCGTTTCCAAGCCGGTTTGAGGGCCTGGACCTCGATCGGGTTCGCCAGCTTATCGAGGTCTGGACCGACAGACTGGGGGCCGACTCGCTGCCTGGCCAATACTTCCCACCATCCCAATGGCCAACGCTCATGCTTCCCTGGGGCTCAAGCCAGCCTCCCACAACGCACTAAGAGCGTATTTTAGAATCCGGTTTGGAGTCCCGCCTTTAGGCGGTTTTGGCGCCGGGCCGCCTAAAGGCGCCTAAAGGCGGGACTCCAAACCCCCCTACGCCCACGCCCAAGTCGGTATTTTTAAAAACACGTGCTAGGCAACCGCTTGGTCCGCGTTGCTGCGGGTTTCAGGTTTTCCCTCGCTAAAAACTCTTCGGACCGCGTTTGTTTTACCGTCGCTAATATGCGATATTCGACAAAATCAAATCGCGGGAATTGGGCGCGAATACACACTCATGCTGAACGATGTGCCGATCTTACTGGCGGAGGATGACGAAAACGATATTTACCTGATGGGGCGGGCGTTTGAGCGGGCGGGCATCCCGAACCCGCTCCGGGTGGTGCATAATGGGCAGGAGGCGATTGATTACCTTGGCGGGGCGGGCGAGTTTGCCGAACGCGCCAAAAACCCGTTGCCCGGCCTGATGTTGCTGGACCTGAAAATGCCATGGATGGACGGGTTTGATGTGCTCAAGTGGCTGCGCGAGCATTCCGAGTTCGATACTATGCCGGTGGTGGTGCTCACTTCATCCAAGTTGCAGGCGGACGTGGATAAATCGCGGCAACTTGGGGTCTATGATTACCGCGTGAAGCCTCACGGGTTCGACGATCTCGTGCGATTGCTGGACGATGTTCGCCAGTGCTGGCTGGACGAGAGATTCAATCGCCACGCTGCCGCGCTGGCCGCCAGCGCGCCACCAAGCCGCCCGGATGGCTCGTCGGGATGAGAAGACTGCCGTGCGGCAGCCTGAATTGGTAGAGCCTACCTGGGGCGGTTCTTCATAATGTTCCCTTAAAGGTTGACGGTTTAGACGCATTTCACTCTAATGCGCCCGGCGGAAACGATGAAGAGGCTGAAGCTCCTGTTGGCAATCGCATTAGGATCGCTGGCCTTGCTCTGTCTCTGGTGGAGATGGCCGGCGTACCAGGCATATAAGCAGGAGCGAGATTTGAACCGGGCTCGAGGCTTCCTGGCGGAAGGTGACCTGGCCAACGCTTCATTGAGTGCGCGACAGGCGCTGCAAATCAATGACCGCAACCTTGAGGCCTGCCGGTTAATGGCTCGGTTATCTGAATTGGCCCGATCGCCGGCGGTAATCGATTGGCGCGCTCGCCTCTTGGAGCTGGAGCCGACCATCACCAACCGCCTGGCGTTGGTTGCGGCTGCGTTACGATGGGGCCGGCCGCCTTACTCCTTGGCCGCGGAACTCCTCCGACAGCTTGAACCGGCCGCCGACGCCCTTCCGTCGTTCCAGGTCCTTTCAGCCGAACTTGCTTTGAAGTTGAATCGGCTGGATGAAGCAGGCGAACACTTCCGGACGGCCGCGCGGCTGCAGCCGGACAATCCATTGCATCAGCTCAACCTGGCGGTGGTTGAACTGCAATCGACGGACGCGTCCATCACCAGCCAGGCTCGGCGTGCATTGGAGCAGCTAAGCTCCAACGGGGTGGTCGACGCTTTTTCTCTCCGCGCCCTGGCGACTGACGATTTGCGGCGGAATCAGCTAAGCGAGGCTGAGCGCCACTCGAAGCGGTTATTGAGATTGCCTGAGGCTACGTTTGAGGATCAGTTGCAACGATTGACAATTTTGCGGCGTTTGGCAACCACTGAACTGGGCGGCTCGGAAATTAACGCGGAATTCAGCTCGCGACTAATGACCGCCCAGCGTAGCGCCAGGACCAATACGGTCGGCGCTTTCGGACTTTGCGAGTGGATGGCAAGCCATGGACTGGCGCAGGATGGATTGGAATGGCTGGCGGGATTGGATGAACGCCAGCGCAAGGCCGAACCTCTGCGGCTGGCGCGCGCAAATCTGTACCTGGCGATAGCAGATTGGCTTGCGTTGGACCGGTTTCTTTCCGCCGAGAAATGGACCGATCTGGAATTCATGCGGCTGTCCTTGCTGGCCCGAGCGTCGTGGGAACAGGGCCAAACCGGAATGGGCGACACTCGTTGGCGGGGGGCCGTGCGCGCGGCGGGCGACCACCTGGGTTGCCTGACCTTGCTCCTGGGCCTCGCGGAGGATTGGCGGCGAGACCCGGAAGAAGTCCTTTGGCAAATCAGCCGCCGCTTCCCGCGCGAGGAATGGGCACTTCGCGGGTTGGAACGACTTTATATCTCGACCGGCAATACGGTGGGACTGAACAAAGTCTACGCCAGGTTGATCGAGGAGAACGGCACCGGTTCAGATGCGACGAACCGCAATGATTTCGCCTGCACGTCGCTGCTGCTCGGGATCAACCTCGCTCAGGCACACGAGATCGCCCGGAAGCTCCACCGCGAGCATCCCGAGGATGTAATCATCGCTTCGACCTACGCCTATTCCCTGCATTTGCAGGGAAGGTCGCCTGAGGGCGTGGCGATTATGGCCCGCTTCAGCGAGCCCCAACTGCGGCAGCCCCAAATCGCCTTGTACTACGGGGTGTTGCTTGCGAACGCGGGGCAGGGGCGCCGGGCGGCGCCATATCTCGAATTGGCGCAGGGGGTGCGCTTATCCCCCGAGGAGCAACGCCTTTTGGACGAGATGAAAGTCCGCTTGGAAGCAAACTGACGCAAAGGTGTGGAGATAATGGAACGGCATGTGCCTCTGAACGCGTCACCGTGCCAAGCCGGTCTCATTTCCTCCAACGGGTGCGCTCTTCTGAAAGGTTCCCCCAAAAAAACGCCTTGACAGCCGACCGCAAAAGGTGGAAGGCTTTGAGCCAAGCTATATTATGTTGCTCCGACACCTGTGCATCTCACTGGCTACGGTAGCTCTCCTCGAGTTTACCGCCGTCGCTCAGACGACGACCGTCAACTACGATGCGGCCCCAGGCGAACGCAACATCGTCGATAGTTCGGGAAATCCTGTCCCCGACGGCAATATAGTTGCCATCGGATATTTCACCACCGGGTTCGATGTCGTCGGCAACGCCAGCGATTACACAGCGCTTCAATCGGCGTGGCATCTTTATGGAGAGACTGTCATCAAGCACCTCCCTACGCCTACTGGCGAGCCGGGCCGATTTGCGGGCGTTTCAAGTCAAAACGATCCCTCCTTTTTTCCCCACTCGATTTACCTGTGGATTACAGAAACCAACCTTTCCGGCTCCGTGACGGAGTACGGACTTTTTACCGCCTCGGGTTGGACCTTTCCGGATCCGAACTCGGTTCCGCCCACAACGACGATTACTTCTGACCAGGTTGACACGTTTCGCTTTGGGAACGCCATAGCTGGCACCCCTGGCAGCCTGCAACTGGCTGCTGCCGTTCCCGAGCCCAGCACTCTGGCCTTGCTCGGGGTTGGCGCAGTTGTCGGACGCCTGTATCTGCGCCGTCGCCGCTAAGCCGGGACTTCCGCCCGCTCAACGGAAGCGATCTGGCCTTCACCGGTCCGGCTTGGTGTGGTGATAATCTGCTAGCCAGTGTGAGGTTGATCTCTTCCAATCGCCACTTAGAATCGGCCTTACAATGCCCGCTGAAACTCTCAATTGTCCGATGTGTGGCGCTCCGATGTCGTCGGACGCCCCATCCTGTGAACACTGCGGGGCGCGGCTAGCCACCGTTGCGTGCCCTTCATGTTTCGGGATGATCTTTCAAGGGGCAAAGTTTTGCTCCCATTGCGGCGCGCGGGTTGAGCGCGCGGAAATTGAAGAGGCAAAATCCGAGCCGTGTCCGCGCTGTGGGGTGGGAATGACCGCGACCGTGCTCGGCAGTACCACCGTGCGCGAATGCCCGAAATGCGCCGGGCTCTGGGTGGATACCGCCACGCTCGAGCGCATCTGCGCAGAAAGGGAACGGCAAGCCGCCGTGCTGGGTCTGGCTAGCCCGGCGATTGGTTCCGGCGGTGCTCTCGAGGACAGAATCCAATACCTTCCCTGTCCGGTCTGCCGGAAGCTGATGAATCGCGTGAATTTCGCGCATTATTCCAATGTGGTTGTCGACGTGTGCAAGGAACACGGCACGTGGTTTGATCGGGATGAGCTAAGGCGGGTGATTGAATTCATTCGGGGCGGCGGACTGGATGAAGCCCGGACCCGCGAGCTGTCCGACCTCAAGGAGCGCGAACGCCGGCTCAGCGCTGCCCAAACCGCAGCGGCTTGGAGTTCGAATTGCGCGGACGAGGAATCGAGCCTCAACCGGCACCAAGGAATCTCGCTGCTTGCGGGCGGACTGATCGATCTCTTTCGCTAGCGCGGCCAAACCGTGTCGATTTTGTCCCACAACGCCGCGAGTCGCTGGGAGTTTAGCCTGACCGCATTATTCCAATGCGCCTGTTCGTGAGATTTGGGAGTGTCTCAGATAATTCAACTCAAATGGCGGCACGGCGATTAGCTCGGCCCGCAGCTCCGTCAGTGGCCTTCAGTTTCTTTACCTTGCTCCCGGACTGACAGAGAGCAGGGACAAACGATAAGCGTCGCCTCCCAGGTAACGAGGGCAACCTAGTTATCCTCCCCATGAACCTTAAAATTGGCTCGTTGATTACTAAGCACTTGCATGTTTTCGAGGTTCAGGGGTTCAATGCGCGAATTCTTCGGGGAATTCTCTGACAAAGTGCGGGCCTTTATTGGGCAGCCTTCTGATTCGTCTCAAATCGCGCCGGGTCCACTGATTCGTAGCTGTTGCCCATCGCGTAGTTGTCGAAGTAGATCGTCATGGGATCTTTCCACCGGTCGCGGTACAGCCCGATTTTGTGATAAAAGGCGTTTTTGTTGACAGGGTCCGCCAAAGGGCCGGTGTACGAGGCGACTCGCCGCCCGTCCATCCACAGCTCAAATAAGCCATCCTCTGAGGGTGAGTAACGGGCATGGCAAACGAAGTCTACCCATTTCCCCAGTGGCAGTTTGGGTAATCTGAATTCTCGTTTTCGGCCCTGGGATTCTACCGTCAAGGTATGCTTTCCGTTGCGGAACCGTTGCGCCGTTAACGGGCGGCTCACGTCGGATTGTTTGCACGAGGAAATCACCAGCCGGTTGTCGACGATTGGAAAATCTTTTGGGACTAGAACCGAGAAAGCATACCAGGCTTCCTCACCAAGCAAGTTGAAGTGGCCTGAGTCGAGTTCAGAGCGTTCCACTCTTGTCCCCGCATCGCCGGCGGCGTCGACGTTGCCCTCTTTGACCGTTATTTGCACGGCTTGCCGGCCGCTGCGTGCATAATTCGTGGTCAGCTTGATAGCCCCGGGCACATACAGCCCGCTGCCATAATTGCCGGGCAGCCAGAACCCGGCGACCGTGTTGCCTTCAAAACCGTCGTATAATCTTAAGCCGGCTGCATTCGCTTGAGCGCCGGCTCCAACTGCGGAAGAGGTGGCCCCCCGTGGTTCTTCGGCCTCGGTGCGGGCGGACCAGAAACATGTCAACAATCCGATCATCAAAGCTGCACCGAGTGCTCGTCTGGATTCGATACCTTTCACGTCGGTTCTGTACCTGGTCCCGGCGGTTTTTTCCAGAGGGATCCCTCTGGGACAAATAGGACCGAGAGGACTGATGGAATCGGATCTCGGTGAGGGGCGCCGGCTATTTGGCGATTCGCCAGCTCAGACCAGGTCCAGGCCACGCATGGAACCGGTGGCGGAGGCGAATTTGTCAACCTCGAGACCCATGCGCTGGAGCATCGAGACAAAGAGATTGGGGAGGGGATAGTTACGTTCTTGATCGAAGGCAAGGTGTTGGCCGTGTTTGAAGCCGCCGCCCGCAAACAACGTAGGCAAGTTTGTGGTCACGTGCGTATTGGCATTGCCCAGGTTCGTGCCGTAAAGAATCATGGTGCGATCCAGGAGCGTGTCGTCATCTTCGCGCACAGCTTTGAGGTCACTGAACAAATTCGCCAGCAGCTTCATATGCCATTCATCAATCGCCTTGAGCTGCGCGAGCTTGGCTTCGGACCGGCCGTGATGTGAAAGATTGTGATAGCCGTCGGTGATCTTGATCCCCTCAATCTCGATGGCTGGGGAATTGACACTGTCGAGAAGCAAAGCCACGGAACGGGTGGAATCGGTTTCGAAGGCGAGGCGTGCCATGTCATACATGAGTTTCACCTTTTCCATGTACTCGCGTGGGCTGGCCGGATCCAGCGGGCAGGCGGCCTTGACCACCGGTTTGGGTTTATGCTCCCACTCGCGAGACATGGCCATGCGCTTCTCGAGTTCACGCACGCTGGTGAAGTATTGGTCGAGCCGGTCGCGATCGCGGGCCCCCACAGTGCGTTGAAGGTCCTTGGCCTGATCGGCGACCACGTCGAGGATGCTTTGGCCCAGCTCAAGCCGCCGCACCTGGTTGTCCATTTCGTCCCTGGTCCCCTGGATGAACATGCGGCGAAATACGTCGGAAGCCTTTTCCTCGCAAGGGATGAGCACGCCGGAGCTGGTCCAGGACAGACTGCGCTGGCCTTGCTCGACATTCACACCCAAGTTGAGCGAAGGGAACCGTGTCAAATGCCCGACGCGCTCGGCGATGAACTGGTCGAGCGAAATGCTGTTGCGAAATCCGCCGCGCCCGGGATGCGGCGCCGCCGTGAGAAAACAATTGTCGGCGGGATGTCCGCCGTCGACGTCCGGATGCGAGACGCCGCTGAACACGGTAAACTGATCCCGATGTTCCTTAAGGAGCTCGAGGTAGGGCGACAAAGCATAGTTTCGACCGGGGTCTTTGGGAAAAAACTGGTCGGGCAGCAACCCTAGATTATTGCAAATGGCCAGCATTCGGCGCGGTTTGGCGCCGGCACTGGTGGGCGCGCAGCAATCCTCCGTGCCCGAGGCAAAGGCGGGCACCATCGCCTCGAGCAAGGGCAGGGCCAGGGCGATGCCGGCGCCGCGCAAGAAGGAGCGGCGAGACATGCTGCAACGGCTGGCGACAAAGGCTGGGGCAGGCAAGGAGCTTGGCCGGTTCTTCATGGAATTAAACGCAGGCGGCTGCTTTATCAGTGTTCATCGGGTGTTATCCGTGGTTGATTCCGGGCTCCGCGGATTGTGCGTCGTGCGGTCTCTTGCGCATCTTCTCAATCATAATGCGTGATCCTGTTTTGTCATTTATTCAGAAACAGATCGCTTTGCACAATCTCGTGAATGAGGGACCGCACACCATAACCGTTCGAACGGGTATGGGCCAGGATTTTGGCGATTTGCGGCCGGTCCGAGAATTGAATAGGGGCGCCGGTGGCGTAAACCACCAATTGCCGGGCTAGGTTGCGGGCGAGCTGTTCATCGTCCTTAAGCAGTAGTTGTTTGAGCGCGCGGACATTCTGGAATTGGCGTCCATCCGGCAGCTCACCGCTCGGATCGACCGCGGGGCCAAGGCAGAAATGGTATTTAAGTCCATTGTGGCCGATGCCCTTTACGGGTTCACCATTGCCAAAGCTGCGGTAACGCTCGCGCCAGCCGCCCATCACGTCGAAACTTTCCAGGGCAAACCCGGCCGGATCAATGTTGCGGTGGCAGGCGGCACAGCTTTCCTGGCTGCGATGCTGAGCCAATTGCTCGCGAATGGTGGTGGCACCGCGGATATCGGGCTCGAGCGCCGGTACATTCGGCGGGGGCGGCGGTGGTGGTTTGCCCAGCAACCGGGTCATCACCCAGGCGCCGCGTTTGACTGGTGAGGTGGTCGTTCCGTTGGAGGTGACTTTCAGCACGCTCGCCTCGGTCAACAACCCGCCTCGAACGCAGCCCGGTGGCAGGCAGACCCGGCGCAATGAGACGCCTTCGACGTCCGGAATTCCGTAATGAGTTGCCAGGCGCTCATTGAGCATCGCGAAATCGGATGCCACAAGATTCGTGACACCGAGGTTGCGCTTAATCAGTTCACCAAAGAATTCCTGCGTCTCTCCGATCATCGATTCGACCAGGAGATCATCCAGTTGATAGTCCGGATATAACTCCACGTCCGGAGCGGTGCCCTCGATTAAGCGCAAGTCCAGCCAGTAATTAAGAAACGCGTTAATGAAGCGGCGCGATTTAGGATCGTTCAGCAGGCGATCGGTTTGCGACCGCAACACCTTGGGCCGGTGCAGTTGTCCCTTATCGGCCAATTGCCGCAGTTGCGGGTCCGGCGGAGAATTCCACAAAAAATAGGAAAGCCGGCTGGCTAGCGCCAATTCGTCCAGTTGCCCGGGCTTTTCTTCCAGGTACAGAAAGCCAGGGGAACAAAGCACGCCCGTATAGCCGGCGATCATCGCGTCAGTGAAATTGTAGCCGGCCTTAAGAGCGGAGCGGACGATCGGCAGGAATCGCGCAACCTCGGCGTCGGTCACCGACCGACGGTAGGCCTGATCGAGGAAATGGCGCAACAGTCGAGGGGCATCGGCGTCGGGGTTTTTGGAAACGACCTCAACCGCAGCGGACGATTTGTCGCCGTGTTCTTGAACCGTTGCAGGTTCGAAGGGCAAATCACCAAACATGAGCTGATGGCCCGCAGGCGGCCATTGGTCGAGCAGCGGGCCTTCTACATCCATCCAGGCAAACGCCAGGCCTGGCATGCCATCGGGCCCGGCGAGCGGATTTTTGTGGTCCGGCGGGCGCGAGCGGAAGAATCGGGCGGCATCGGGCCGGATGGTCTCGCCGGCCAAAAGCCAGACTTCCATCTCGCGCACGGTCGGTTCGGGATTCACGTCGAAGCTTCCTAATCTTCGGAGCAAGCGCGGTGGAGTATCGGAGTAAATTGTTACCGGTTCGGAACGGTGCCCGGCGGACACGTCGTGGTATTTGGGGCCCATCCAAATGCTGTAAGCGCAAAAGCGCAGCCGGTATCGGCCCGTGACCGGGGCATGAAAGCGGCCGAAGCGGATTTCGGTCGGTTCGTACGTGCTAACGACCACCGCCATGGCTTCCGTGTCTTTGCGTGCCCTATCCCGGCCTTCGGGGCGTTTCGGATGGGCCATCGCCATCAAATTCGTCTGCAACTCCAAACCCACCAGAGGAAAGGTTCGCCGGTTTTCGGGGCCTTCCAGTTTTATGGCGCCGAAAAATTCCCCTTGGTCCCAGGTGTAATACCGATTCGTCCGGAGTTGCGGCCGGCTCGCCTGCGGAGCCAGGGCCTGGCGAAGCGCGAAGTCCGCCGCGGAAAGGTAGCGCGCCATTTGCACGTGCGAGACATCGAGGGCTTGACCGACTTTATTGAAGCCATATGCCTCGCTGTCCTCCGGCAGGAATGATTTCACTTCGAGGAAAGGGAGCGAAAGCAAATCGCGCAGAGTGTTTTCGTATTCGTAGCGATTCAGGCGCCGCTCGGTCGCCCGACCTTGTGTGGCGATGCGAGCCAGGTCGGCTTTAAGCAAGGCGGACCCGAGGGAATTCGTGAACCCTTTGAGTTCAGCCAGCGGAGGACGAGCCTTTTTCTTGGGCGGCATTTCACCTTTGCTAACTCGATCCTCGACCGCCACCCAATGGGAGAAGTTTTGCGCATCGGCCAAGTCGTACTGGAGGCTGGTCAGATCCAGACCGCCCTTCTTGGAATCCGCATCGTGGCATTCGGCACAATGGGTGCCGATAAGGGTCTGGACCTTCTCGGGCGCCGAGGCTGCAGCCGGCCAAGAACCAGCGCACAACGCCGCCGCCACAAACACAATCCCAGCAGCGCTCCGCACGCTGCCAGGCGGAATTAGCTTCTGAGCGGGCGAATGCAATGCCCGTGAAAATCGCATGCTTGAGCTTACGACCGGGCGCGGCGCCGCCTCATGAGCTGAACCGCGTCCGGGTCACAACCTGATGGTTCCAGGAAAGTTAGACTCATCGCACAGACGAATATTCACCTTCTTCTGGCTTTTGAGGAGCAAGAAATGGACGGAGGCGTTCCCTCCGCGCTCCGGTCGGAAAACGCTTGATTTAGAGCCGCCGGTCCCCACCATGGGTCCGGCGGATGGAAACGAAGGTACTTTTCATTGACGACGACCCTGGCTGGCGCGAAATCGCGTCCGAAGTCTTGCAGTCGGCAGGGTACCATGTTGTGACTGCCCAGGACGCCACGGAAGCGATGGAGAAAGGCCAGGAACTGAATCTCGGGCTGATTATTCTCGATTTGAACCTGGCGGGTGAGAGCGGGCTGACTTTCATGAAGTATCTGCGGCACAATCATCCTGACGTGCCGATTCTGCTCTTCACCGGGATGGACCATGACGACTCGACCGTGCGGGCTATGCTCGATCAGGGAGCCGATCAGTACCTGCGTAAGGGCAGCACCGAAGAGTTGATTGTCACGGTGGGCACTTACTTTCGCCGACTTACTTGACGAGAGGTGGGGACATCGCGCTGCGATGTCCCCGCCCGCGTTTAGCGGGCGGAACGAATGCGAGAGGGGTTACGTGCAGTTTCATCCCGCCGCTATTCCTGGGGATAAAGCAGAATCCGGTCGTGAACCAGCACCGCGAGGTCGTTCTTTCCGTGGCCGGTTAGATCGGCGACCACCGCTTCGCGCGGCTCCGGCAGATCGCTGCGGCGTCCGCGGAAGGTGCGTTCCTCGAAGACCTGCCAGCGGTTGGCGGGAATGAGCTTGTGGTTTGCGTCGAAGATTACCAGGTCCAAATAGTTGCGCGCGGTCTCCAAAAAGACCAGGTCTTTGCGGCCGTCATTGTCGAGATCGCCGGAGACCACATCATTGAGATGTCCGTCCCGGATTGGGGTTTCGTAACCATCCAATTCAGTGAGTTCCCAGGCATCGCCCTGCAAGGGCAACCAGGCGGTGGTATTGAGTCCCAGCAGCGCGATCGCCTTGCCATTGGACCCGCCCAGTGAAATAGGTTGCAGACTGTTGAATTCAGACACCGGCAACGAAATACTCCGTACGACCTGGAACACGCCTGAGCTGTCACGCTCGCACAGCGTCAGCGCCTTTTGTTCCGCATCGAGCAGGAACAAGGACGAAAGGCTGTTGGTGCAGTTGGGGACAGGGGCCGCGCCAACCAGGCGCGAGGTGCTCGAAGCGCCGTTGATTTGTTCTTTTACGCTGAACACCCAGTTGGTTGTGCTGGGCGAGACTTGCTCCTTTTTCAGCACCACGGCCCGCAGAAAATTACGTTGCGTCAGCAGCAATTCGGGTTTGCCGTCCCCGTCGATATCGGCCGCGCTCAGCCAGGGCTGCTGGATCTCTCCGCCCGGTGGCGCGACGTCGATTTCATCGAAATCATGGCCGGGAACCTGGCGCAGGATTTTTACCTTTTCATAGGGCGTCAACGCGACCAGGTCGGGATGGCCGTCCTGGTCGGCGTCGTGGAAGACCAGGGTAGTGGGATTGGAGGTGAAACCTTCGCTTAGTTTCTGAGATTTCACCTGACCGTCGGCGGTTCGGGTGACCAACGACCGTTTTCCATCGCGGTCGACGATCACCGCCAGTGTCGGCTTGCCATCGGCGGAAAGCTTGCCGACCGCCAGCACGAGTGGCGCGCCTTCCATCGGAATGAGCCTCGGGAAGGGCAACCGCTGATTTTCGTCAAAGCGGGTCCAGCCTACTTGCTTCTCATCTGAGCTGAGCAGAAAAACCTCTGGTGTGCCATCCCCATCCCAGTCGGCGACCGCCAGGTCGGTGACGCCCGCC